>JBILKM010000033.1:0-33485 GCA_044376695.1 Silvanigrellaceae bacterium | reverse complement strand
TCACACTCATGGGCCACATTCGTGCCGCACAACCAGAGTGCGCAATTATTTTTACCAACACGAAGGTTGTTGCTGAGTGGATTGGCTACAAACTCGCATGCAACGGCTTGGCGGTCGAGGTTCTCACCGGCGATATCCCCCAGCGTAAACGCATGTCCTTGATCAAAAAAATCAAGGAAGGAAAATGCAACCTGCTCGTTGCCACCGACGTTCTTTCGCGCGGCCTGCATGTAGCTAATCTCTCACATGTCTACAACTTCGATATTCCCGATGATGAGGAAAGCTTCATTCACCGCATCGGCCGCACTGCGCGTGCAGGTGCCACGGGTCATGCCATCACCTTCATCTGCGACGACTATGGCTACAACATGGGTGCGGTTGAAAAGCTCTTAGGCTTCTCAATCCCATTGCAGCCCGTTCCAGAGAGCTATCTGCAAGCTGAAGACAAATCCGACTACCCCTTCGACAACACCGGTCGAGTTAAGGTGTTCGGACAAGCGCATGCCGCATCGGAACCAGCAGAGGCCGCACCAGTTGCAGCGCCTACACCAATAGAGCGCGCGCATCACAAGCGTCATGAAAAGCGTGAGGAACTTCCTCCGCCGCAAGCTCAAGAACGCCAAGCACGCCCAGAGCGGCCTGAGCCCACGCTGCCGCACCCGCGCCGCGATGCAAACCGCACCGCACCGCAAGCGGCACGAGCGCATCACGCGCCAGATCGCCCCACGGCTCCTGTGGCTCAATCTGCACCAACGCCGCAGTCGCAACCACAACCGCATGCGCACAGAAATGCTCCGGCACAGCACGGACACACACACGTCAATGCGAGCACAAAGGCACCACAACCTGCCCAAGCTTCTCAGGCTGGCTTGCCGAGACGCGATGACAAGGCCAAAGAAACCATCGAAGCGGCAATTCAGGCCGCTAAGAAGGCAGCTGCGCGGCGTCAGGAACAAGGCGAAGGCGGAGCGTCTCGCAAGAAACCATCCAAATCCAAAGTCACCAATCAAATCGATGAAATTGCAGCAGCGGTTATTACCGGTGCCCAAGAAAAACTCGGTGGGGCCATTGGTAATCTGCAGGATCGTTTCGTGACACGCTTTGAAGAAAACTTCCCACGCCTCTCGGAAACCCTCGTACGCCTTGGCTTCTTCTCGAAACGATTCACCGAAGACAGGTAATTCATGGCAACTCAGCAGGGTCGAACGCTCCTGAAAGTTGCTTCACTGAACACGTGGCATGGCCTCAATGGCCAGGGCACGTTTTTGTTCGGCCAACTCGAGTCGAGAGCCGAGCGCATCGCTCGACTTGAACGTCAGGTCGAATGCCTGCGCAGCATCGGCGCGGATCTGCTGCTCCTGCAGGAGCTCAACCCCCTCCCCTTTCGCGCGCATTGGTATGCGCAAAAATTGGGTATGCGAACCGAATACGTTTCGTGCAACACCGGTATCAAATTAGGATGGGGCCCTCCCGGAAACCTCAACGAAGGCCTCGGTATTCTTTTCCCTGCCGACTGGGAACACGAATATCTCGGACGCAAACGCTTGTCGGGAGAGTTGCGTTTCAATCCATTCCGAATTTCAGCTATCAATGGCCCTTTTTTGAGCTTTCAATTGCATGAATCACGTGTTGCCTTCGCTATGCGCTTTACGCTTCCAACCGATCGTTGTGTGCCTGGCTACGAAGGTCGACGCACCGTTCTCGTTGCGGTCACTCATTTGCATGTTTCACATGCGCAAACTCCGCGAAACGAGGCTCTGCTGAAGCAAGCTGTGAGCGAAGGACATCTTTCAGCACAGGAAGTCGACACGATCAAAAAACAATTCAGATACGCAAATGCACGCCGTCTCAATGAGGTTGATGAACTCGCGACTTGGCTCGAGACACTGCGGCGTCCAGACGAACCAGCACTGCTGGCAGGCGACTTCAACTGCGAGCCCGAAAGTCCGCCTTACAATGTTTTGTCACGCCGAGGCTGGAGCGATCTCTGGCGAGAAGCGGGCAACAGCGAGGAACTTCTCGAAAGTGCAACGTGGGATGCTCCCCGAAATACACTCACAGAGCGGGTTAAAGAATTTCAGCATGCAGGTGCACGCAATCATCCTCAGATCGCTGAAGTCCTTCGAAAGGCCGATGCACTACCGCGCCGCATCGACTTTATTTTTGGACAAGCTGCCAAACACAATCCCGCCGACAAGAGCTTTCAGCTCGGAGCCTCGGGACATCTTTTGCACGCAGCCCGCTTCGGTTATCTTTCCGGAAACCCTCTATCGAGTAAAACGCTCATCTCCGATGATTTTTCTGAATACAAAACACGGCGGGAGTTTTCGGGAAGATCAGGAGATGATCTCAGGTTTGTTTCGGATCATTTTGGCGTGTGTGCGGAGTTCGGACTCCCCGTACCGTAAATTTTTTGCTCCTGGCACCCTGCCATCATCCAGGTAGCGGCTGCGACCGCAGCAGGCGTGCGCAGAATACGGTTTCCGAGACTCACAAAATCGAGTGTGTGGTTTTCTTTGAACTGCTGCAATAACTCATACTCGTGCGCACCGAAACTAGCTTCTGGCCCTACAATACAGGCCCAGCTGCGCGCTGGAAACCGAAGCAGCATTTCGAGCAGATGCGGAGTTGGACCAAGATTATCACCATGAACAGGTCTCTCATCACAAACAAAGAAGCATGGATTACTGCTCTGGAAGACGACCAGTGCTTTTTCAAGGGCAGCAGAAAGACTTTCACAGTAATCAACAGCCAGATTCCAAGGTGATTTTGTTATCCGCGACAACTCGAAAACATGTCGATGAATTTTTTCAGCTTTAAACTCTTGCTTCGATGTACTGCGTTCACCTCGAAAAAAAATCAGGTGGTCAAGGCCAGAATCAACAGCGGCCTGAACCACCTCATCGAGAGCACCCGGTTTGGGTAGACCCACCACCGCAAGCCTTGGCAGCGTAGACTTCGGAGAATGCAAATCATTTTGCACTTCAACTTCAACAGTCTTCTTCTGGACCGCAGATACAACGGCTCGAGCACTCCAACCAAAACCATCCGCCAGCTCAACACCTTCACCTTCGCGCAGGCGCAAAACCTGCGCGGCAAGGCGACTCTCTTCCTCATTCAAAAAAATTCGACGACCGGCAAGGCTAGATGAAGAAACTCGGTCGACATAGAACCGCCAAAGCTGCTTGTATTCTTGTGTCAAAGACCACCCCCCCGCCGCTCAGAAAATGGAAATTCATTCAAGTATTCTTTCCTTTGCTGCGGCAAAGCACGAAATAAATCAACATCAATCAACCATTCAATAAAGGTGACAAGAACAAAGTCGATACGCTCGAGTTCTGAACTTGAAAGATTTGAATTTTGAACTGAAATCCGCATTCGGTAATGAGCAATTATCTGTGTCCAGCTGTTTCGATTTTCATCACACAGAATATCGTATTCAGCCCGACTCTCATCAGGAAGAAATGGCAAAGCCTTTAAGATTAACAGCTGCCTGGTGACTCTAATATGCCGGAACAATAGCTCGCAGCTACTCGGATGAGCTGGCGTTAGCGCAGAATCCAACCAGGACTCAGAAAAATCAGGAATTTCCTCGGGAGCAATTTCAAGGTTGATCAGCGGTTTAAGTGCATTAGGATCACAATTGAGTTCCCGATCAATCACACATACGAATATCAACTCGATGAGCGCGATGGAGAGAGGCAATTTTTGAGAGTCATTGTGCATGAAAAAGCATGCTCCTCATTTCGGAGCTGCGACCATCAAGCTGATATCAACCAAACCCTCACCCAAGTTTTGAGCCCGCAGGGCAGGAAGATCTTTACCGAATCGGGTCATCACTTCTTGAGCCTTGGGCTTCGCAACCTGTGTTTGGTAGAGAATCCCATCTTTTCGAACGTCAATCGGAATCAGTTGAGTGTCCGCAGCACCTTTGCTGAAGCTCTTTACCACAGATTCCAGAGTAGCCAATTCTCGCTCGGAGATACGCTTATCGACAAGGATCCTAAGTGCATCCTGCTTTGGTGCGGGAGCAGACGGAGCACGCCAAGCGCGCTGGAAGCTCGCGCCAATGCGCTGCAAAACCTTGTTGATAGGTGCGTAATAGGCCGGGTCGTGGATCGAACGGCTCCAATAGGAGCGCACAAAACGACCGTCGACCTGAGCCCAGGCATCGACCCGCTCTAATTGAACTGGTCGCTTTTCGGCCACCTTGACACCAAAGACCACTGTTGCGCCTTGAGGCTGATTTAGCCCGATAACGCTGAAAGGCACCTCAGGCGGCCAGACCTGAGCTTCATTTCGTAGATGGCCGAATCCGCTCAGGCCTTGGATCATTCCCCCGATTTTGGTCGCATGCTCGGAAGACCATGTGGTCTTGACCACACCATTGACTCTAGAGAGCATTCCCTGTGCGAGCAAAACACACATTTGATCCAATGATGCTGGTGTGAACTCAGTTGCGACAACATTAATTCGAATTGATGCGCAGGGCTTCGCGCCCTCAATACGCGCAGCAGCCTCACCCGGCATCACGAACACATCACGTGTGGATTCGTTGATGAGGAACATTGCTAATGGCAAGAGGGCTTGTGCTGCTGCGGACATCGTTTCACCAGGTCAGTTTGCAGTTGCAGGAGCGTAATTCGTTGGCGCAGCTGGCGCTTCGGTCGCGTTGGAGTTTGACCCCGTGGCACCGAACAAGTTTGAATTTTCCAGCAAGGAGACGTCTGCAGCTGATGAAGGACGCAAAGCAGAACCGTCAAATTCAAGATTCACAACCTTAGCTCCCGAATCCGAGGAACTCGACAACGGATTAACGGTGACTGATTTTCCAGCAATATTGATACTAAGAAGGCCGCACTTGAAATTGGCGAGAGTCAATCGCGGGAAGCGTAGTGCAATCGGACTGCCATCTTTAGTTTTGAGCGTGGATGGTGTCCGTGCAACATCCTTGAAGACTTCGCGCATAGGAGCAACAAGTGAGATTTTAAGAACTCCATTGGAGAAAATCTCGCTGCCTTGCGACTTCACACTTCCCTGCCAACTTGGCCCCGTTGACTGGGTTGCTTCGGCTCCTCCGCAGCTCCCTTTGAGCCGTGCGCTGAGATTCATGATACCATTTCTGCGCGCCGCAATCTCAGCATCAAGGCCAGCTTTCTTGCCTCCCTGATCTGGAGAATAAATGCCAAAAAACTGAACCTGACGCGAAGATAAATCAAATGTAATTTTTGTATCGTTCTGAGGCTCAGCAGCAAGAGCGTTCGTATCAAACACAAATCCTACAGCAGCAAGAGCGAAAGCAAACAAAAACGTTTTTTTCACAATGGCTCTCATCGTTCGAACTCCAAATTCAGGTTGCGACGGACTCCAGCCCATCCTGATGTTGTTGTTGTGGTTCCGGTTGTGTCAGCTCAAGTTCCAACGCCATGGCTTGAAAGTTAGATTCGAGGTTCAGCATCCATCGGTGAATTTCACGCCAGACGCCGAGATCGACGAGTTGACCATAACTAATTTGGCTCAGCAGCACACGCACATCCCTGAGCAGGTCAGGAAGCTTAATAATATTCTTTGCAAGCTCTGCTTTGTAATCATGTTCGAGTTCGACGTTGAAATTCTCGTCGATAATTGCTTTTACACGTGTAAAACTATCGCGCAGGATGACCTCGTTATGGCCCTTCATGAGCCGGGACAGCTTATCTTTGGAGTCCTGCAATTTCGCAACCAGGCCAGCCCGCTCTGCCTCAACGTTCAATAGACGATCCACTTCCTGCTTGAACCAACTAAACGTGCTAGACATGTCATCGGGTAAAGCACCAAAGAGTTCTTTGAGTCGTGGTTTGTAAAGATCCACAAATGACACCAGCCCAGCAGTGACAGAAGGATTTTTGTCTGCACGCTGAAACTCAGACCTTAACTCACGCAATTCTTCAAGAGTTCTGCGGACAGTCTCGAGCGGTGCATCACCAAGAATTTCCTTGATTTCCTCGGCGGCAATCACACCTTCATCAGCAATCTGCAATCGACGTTCTTCGCGCCGACGCAGCTCTGCCATATTGGCCAGCTGATTTTCAATTTCACGCTTGCGGTTCCACAAGCTGAACGCCACGGGCGCGCACAACGGAATACTCACGATCAAAAGACACAGAAAGAGAGCCAGATTGAAGCCGCGCTTCACGCTCGCCATGCGCTCGAGGGCGTTCTCGCGGCGCTGCTCAACGCGCTGAATGTTTTCTTCATAGCGTTCACGGTTCTGAAAGTGGAAAATAGCATCACAAAGGTGCTCAGCATTGTCGGCGTAGGGAAGCAGGCGATTGAGCGTCTTGTAACGCGAATATTTGTGCAGAATATGTGATTCCGCATGAGCTAGATTCTGATCAATAAATTGTTTTGCTCGCTGGTGGTTCAGCAAAAACTTCTGCCGCTCTGCATCCTGCAAGACATTCCAAAGCCTAAGAGTGTTGCTCAGGTCGTCGATCTCATCCTGGAGACGTGACATGTCACTTTGCAGCAGCTCAACAGCAGCAAGCCGCCCAGACAACACCTTGTAGGCATCCTTAGCTTGAAGCCATTGCCGGGCTTCATTTGGAATAGTGCTGCGAGCGAAATCTTCAAGAACCATGAGCGATCGCTCGGCACGCCGAATGTGAACAGCTCTGAGTTCTCGCGGCTCCTGTGAGGAAGTAGCCGCGAGAACACCAAGATGCATTCCAAGACGAGACAGCTCATCCGAGGTCACAAAAGTCATACTGTTCCCGATGCGTCATGGGTGCTTCCGGAAGAAACACCCCAATGAATGAAGATGGAGATCCTGAAAGAGTATGACCTGAATCGTGCGCCCGGGAAACCGAACCGGGCGTCAAAACCCTGGATCATCCTTGGGTGTCGATTTCGAGCGGAAACCACAAATTTTACTGAACTTTTTTACCTTGCCCGTGACCAGTTGATTGTGGTAGGCCTCGCGATGCACGGAGGAGAGCACCATGCCTGCAGATTTACGTGAACTCGAACAACAAACCCAGCGTCGACGCACCTTTGCCATCATTTCGCATCCCGACGCCGGTAAAACCACGCTGACCGAAAAGCTTCTGCTTCTTGGTGGTGCTATCCGTCTTGCGGGCTCAGTGAAGGCAAAGAAGTCGAAAAAATTTGCGACCTCTGACTGGATGGAACTGGAAAAACAGCGCGGTATTTCGGTCTCGACCAGCGTGATGAACTTTGAATACCGCAACTTCGCATGCAACCTTCTCGACACCCCCGGTCACCAGGACTTCTCCGAGGATACGTACAGAACACTGGCTGCTGCAGATGCGGCAATCATGCTCATCGACGGTGCGAAGGGTGTTGAGCCACAGACGATCAAGTTGTTTGAGGTGTGCAAACTCCGTCAGATCCCGATTTTCACGTTCGTCAATAAGATGGATCGGGATGCACGCGACCCCTTCGACCTCATGGATGAAATTGAGCAGGTTCTCGGCATTCAAACCTATCCCATGACGTGGCCTATCAGCAGCGGTGAACGTTTTAAGGGTGTGATCGAGCGAAAAAGCCGCTTAGTTCACTTCTTCCAGGGTCGAAATACGACGCTCGAAACGCCAGCACAGCTCATACCCCTGAGCGACAAAGCACAGCTCAACGAGCTCATCCCGGAGTCGGATCTCGAGTCAACGCTCGAGGGTCTCGAGATGGTTGACACCGCTGGCAACGAGTTCTGCGAAGAGGGCTTCCTGCGTGGCGAAATCTCGCCTGTTTTCTTCGGAAGTGCGATGACCAACTTTGGAGTACGTGCATTCCTCGAGTCGTTCCTCGAGATGTGTCCTGGCCCGAGCGCAAAAGGCAGCAGCATCGGCCCCGTGGATCCTCTTTCAACCAACTTCAGTGGGTTTGTTTTCAAAATCCAAGCAAACATGGATCCCAAACACCGCGACCGCATCGCTTTTCTTCGCATAGTGAGCGGAGTCTATGAAGCCGGATTGATGGTGAACCACTCCCGACTCGGGCGCGAAATTAAGCTCACCCAACCACAGCAGTTCTTCGCACAAGAGCGCACGGCAAGCGAACGCGCCTATGCAGGAGATATTGTAGGCATCTACGACCCAGGGATTTTTGCCATCGGTGATTCACTCACAGAGCAACAAAAATTCGAGTTTGAAGGGATTCCGCAATTTGCTCCCGAAAACTTCGGTGTGGTGCGCACGAGCAGTGCATTGAAACGCAAACAGTTGCTCAAAGGCCTTCTACAGCTTTGCCAAGAGGGCACGGTTCAGATGTTTGTCGATGAATCGCGCGCAGCGAGCGATCCTATCCTTGCTGCGGTTGGTGTGCTGCAGTTCGACGTCCTCTTGTTCCGTCTTCGGAACGAATACAATGTCGATTGCTCGCTCGACATTCTCCCCTATAAACACGCGCGCTGGACAAACATCACTGACTCGGAAATCGCCGAGGCCAAAGCCAAAACCGATGCCACGGTTGTAAGAGACATGCAGGGCAATGCGCTGTTCCTGTTCCGCAACGATTTCAACATCACCTACTTTCAGGAAACCTGTCCCAAGATTCCCTTGTTCCGCAGCAACGCCAAACTCAAAGGTAACATGATGCGAACAGCATCATCGTTCTTCGACGAGTGAAAAGGATGCGCGATGAGTGATAACGAAAACTCCAATCACAGCGGCAACGATCCACAAGCCGACAAGCCTGGAAAGGTTCTCCCCTTTCGACGACCTGGCCCCCAGCCGACACTTCCACGCCGCACATCAGCAGCATCGGGAAGCTCTTTACGCGGCAAGGGCAAGGCCAATAGCTCCCAGGTTAATTCATGGAAGGGGAAAGCATTTCAGGCATTGCAGTTCGCCCTTTTGGCTGCAGCGATCCTCTTGGCTTTGAAGAATTGTGGAAAAATCTGAAATCACAGGATATTTTTTTTCTCAAAGAGACTTGCGCTCTCTGTCCGGCTTTGTTACACACCGTCTCTGCCGCGGGGGCGTAGTAGAGTTGGTTACAACGCTGGCCTGTCACGCCGGAGGTCGCGGGTTCAAGTCCCGTCGCTCCCGCCATCCCCCAAAACCCTGATTCGCAAGAATCGGGGTTTTTTATTTCATATTGGAACTCAGCCAGCTCCACCGATTCAACAACTCCGCTGCACTCCTGAATTGAATAGATGACACTCAATGAGCAGCATAAAGACAAGCGTCTTGGAAAAATTAAAGACCGCCCCGGGTTGGGACGCTCACCTTAAAAAGTGCAGGGGAACTTCATTTGATTGATATGGAGTGGCAGGCCAGGAGGGATTCGAACCCACAACCCGTTGATTTGGAATCAACTGCTCTACCGTTGGAGCTACTGACCTTCGCGTGAACACCGGTTTAAGCCGGAAGGTTGCCTGCGGTCAAGTTTTGACGACTCAAGTGAAACATGTTTTCGTCGCGGCGGAGGTCTCGCCGCATGATCAAAAAGAAACTCATTTCCAACACAGTCTCCAGTCTCGGAAGCCGCTTGATTCCGGGTGCAACAGCAAAGCTGAACCGAGCATTGAGAAATCTTCCTCTCGAGCTCAGCGGTGCGCTCCCCGTTCTCGGACTGGAGAACTCACGCTCAGATTATGATGCTCTCAGCGAAATCAGCTATGCCACAGCCCTCTCAGCCGGCTTCGATCTTCGAGCTGCGGAAGATGTCGTGATACCTCCCGGAGAGTGGCGTTTGGTCGATTCTGGCCTGAGACTAGCCGCTCAAGCCAGCAAGCCCTCGTTCCGTATCCGCCTCGGTCGCACGGGATTTGACGTGGTTGCGGAGCTTCAGATCCGCCCCCGCAGCGGTCTGGCCGTTAAACGCGGCATCACAGTTCTGAACGCTCCTGGAACTGTGGATGCCGATTATGAAGGAAAAATAATGACTTGCCTGATGAACCACGGCAGGGAAGATTTCCGAATTCGGCGCGGCGACAAAATCTCACAGGGAGTTTTCGCGCTCGCAATCCGCCCGCACGGCATTGAAGTTGCAGATAAAACCCGCGGTGATGGCGGTTTTGGCTCTACTGGACGTTAATTGACTTCACGGCCAATCTTGGGCAGACTCCGATCCGAGCGCCATACACTGCAGCACATTTTCCTTTTCAGTGGAGCAGACCTGGTGCCTATTGAGGAGCAGCCCTATGGGCGATGCCAGTCAGGCAAAACGTTTTCCCGAAGCCACCGATCCCTACACGCGCCCCGCTTTAGAAGATGACCTCGACTTTGAACACGAGGACGAAGCAACTCAGGAGCGCATCTCGGTCGTCTATTCGCACGACCCCGCTGTCATCACGCACCATGGTTTGACATCACAAGCCGTCGTTTGCTCAACGTTCGAACAGCTTCTGCTGCTTCTTGAGGACGACCGGGTCGACTCCATCCTATTCGATGCGACCATTAGCCATCACGAAAAAGCCTACATCACGGGCTGGGCAAGAATTTTCAGACCAAGTCTCACTGCGCACAAATTGCCTACCGAAAAAGTGGCCAACTGAACCTTACCTGCAGCCTCTGTCAGTGCTCTGACCGGGGCTGAAATCTTTTACATCAGTTCATCGCGGCATTTCTTTCATCATAGAGCTGGGCGCATGCTCGAAAAGAAAGGCTGCTCAAACAATGTCAACGGCACTTTTTGGTTTCCTACAAGGGACTAAAAACATACAACTCGGAATTGATGTGGGCGCATCTGCCGTCAAGGTCGTTGCTGTCGAAAACACCTCGAAAGGTGCACGTCTATTGGGGCTCGGATGGGAAGAAACTCCACCCGGCGCAGTCGTAGATGGAAACCTGAATGACACCCGCTCCATCACACAAGTTGTCAAAGCAGCTCTGGAACAAACAAAAATCCGCTACAAAGGATGCAATGCAACAGTTGGATTGCGCGGCATCAATGTTGTGTTCAAACGCATTTCAATTCCGTTTCAGGGAGTGGCAGAGCTCCCCAAGCAGATCATCCTTGAAGCGCAACAGCACGTGGATTCCGATTTGGATCAATGGCAGATCGACTATGAACCCATAGGCGCGCCCAACACAGAAGGGCAGCTCGCAGTTCTTCTGGTTGCAGCCAAGAAGGCTGTTGTTGAACAGTACGTTGAACTGCTCAAGCAGGTCGGCGTAAAACCTTCGGTTCTCGATTGCGATGCGTTCGCTATCTCCAATTCATTTGAATACGCCAGCCAAAACCAAAATAGAACAAACCTTTGCGTTGACGTGGGAAGAGACAGCACAAAAATTCACCTCACAGTCAATGGCAATTCGAGCATCATCCGGAGCCTGCCAATCGGCGGATCCCACTTCACGGATCTGATTGCACGCCAGTTAAACATAAGCCACACGGAAGCAGAAACAATTAAATGGAGCGTTGCGAGTCCGGAGTTTGCTGCAGAACACCCGGATGTCATCACGGTCTGCCAGCAACACACCGAAGAGCTCTGTGATGAGATCAAAAAAACCATGGAGTTCTATGCGGGATACGAGGAGCAGACCGCGGTCAAAGCCATCGACTCGGTGGTTCTCTCGGGCGGAGGCTCAGTTGTTCCCGGCCTGAGTGCAGGCATCAGTTCCCTTCTCAATGCTGACACAATCTATGCTTCACCATTCAAGGGCATGACGATCAACCCGAAAATCAACGAGAATGTGACATCCAGATACTCACACCAATTTGCGGTGGCTGCTGGTTTGGCGCTGCGGAGAGCAGGGGACAAGCAATGATAAAAATAAACCTTGCTCCAGAGGTCTTTGAACAATCGCACCGCAGTGCATTTGGCCGGGATGCGTTGATTGTTTTTGTGCTCTGTGCCGGCGTGTACTTTGGAGTTGAGCATTACGCGATTAAATTCGATGACAAGATCATCGCTATCGAAGCGAAGCTCGAAGAGCAACGCAACACCCGCACCCGGATACAAACTAACCTTGAAAAAGCAAAGCAAACTCAGGAAAAAGTGGATGGAATAAAAAACAAGGGACGTAAAGTATTAGCTCTTGGTGAGGGGAGAAAAATCCCCGTCGTTCTGCTCGACAATCTGCAAATGCGCCATCCCGAACGCATGTGGTTCAACAAACTCTCGTACTCGACTATCACTGGTGTTGTAACAATTACAGGATACGCGCTCGATCATTCGGTGATTGCCGATTATTTAAAACGCCTAAAAGAGATGGAAAAAATCGACTCCTCGGCTATTGGTGAACTTCGCGAGTTCATCCCACAGCAGCTTTTGAATACCGGTCTAGCTGCTAACGCTCTCTCATCAGATTCAAGCAAAAATGAAATCAAGTCTCTTGAAAATATTACCTTGACTTCACTCAAAAGCGAGGAAGTTCAAGGGGTGACGCTGCAGAAGTTCGAAATCACAATCAAGATTCAGGTTGGTTAAAAGATGTCGACACTCTCAAACCAATATGAACAACTCGCGCCGATTACAAAGTTCGGCATAGCTTTGGCTTTGATAGCTACTATTGCGTGGTATTCTTGGGATGAATTTATCACACCGAAACAAGCAACTCTCACAATTAAGCAAGAAGAGCTCAACACGATCACAAATGAGCTCAAAGATGCCAACACCCTAATAAGTCCTGTGAGCATGGAGGAAGAGCTCAACAAGGCAAACCGCGAATACAAGAAAATGATTGAACTGCTACCGGATGAGCCCGCAATTGAGAAGATATTGAATGATTTTGCAAGTCTCTCTCGCCTGACTGGGGTTGAAATCCGAGAGTTTATGCCCGTTACATCGACCTCTGCAGGCGGCATACCCGGTGCTGCAGGCATGACGTCTGGAACACCGGGAACCATGACGTACAACGCACCCAATGCAGGTGCTGCTCCGATGCCTGCTCCGGGTGTCGATGAGGACACGAATTCGATTACAATCACCTTGAAGCTTCAAGGAACGTTCAGTTCCATGGTGTCGTTCATGGACATGGCCATGAGCCTACCGCGTGTGATTCGGATACAAGATTTCGAGATCCTACACGAAGATCGCGAGCTCAAACTTGTACAACGGCCTAAGCTTTCTTTCACAGGAAAATTTACTGCATACTTTCAACGTAATTTGAACAGCAATAAAGCCGCAGAAACCGATGCAAAAGACAAAACAAAGGCTGCGGTAGAAAACACCGCACCGAAACCTTTAATCGACATCAATGCGGCAATCGATACATCATTTTCTGCCAAGGGGAGCGCAGGACCCTGATGATGAAAAGAACAAAAACCTGTCGAAAATACCTAACCCTTTTGATTGCTACGAGCAGTTCTTTGATCTGCTCGTACACATATCGTCCTGAAGGGAAAATTGACCCTTTCGCTCCCTTGTCACTCATCCGTCCGACTTTATCCGGTGCCACTCGGCTGCAGCAACATGACATTTCAGAGTTCGAACTGGTCGGTACACTGTTTGGAAAGGAACCTACTGCACTACTGATGACACCCGATCCCAAACAGGGCGTGATTGCCCGTGTGGGAGATCGGATTGGAAGACACGGTGGACGAGTGGTTTCGATTACACGCGACCGGGTGCTGACACGTGAGCCTTCGGCAAATTCGGTTCCTGGTCAGGCCGTTCAGTTCAATGACATTGCCATTCTGCTCTCAAAGTATCGACAACCAGAAGCACTCAAGGAGCTCAAAAAATGAGAACGAATTTAATGACGCATCGAAAAATTCGCTCATTGCTTCTTGGTGTAAGTCCGCTGCTTTCGCTGCAGTTTGCAAATGCACAGTTCAATGGATTTAACACACCTCCACCTGGTAATGCTTTGTCACAACCAGTGATTCCTCCTCCACCGACAAATGGTCTGAATGGAGGTACTCCTGGCACAAATGTCTTGAATGCAGGTACGCCCAACACAAATGCAGCAATTGGGGCTCCCACAAATGCACAGCCTAATTCCGCACCAATTTTGCCAGCAGCAGCCACTGGAAACCAGGATGCACAATCAACCTCATCGACCGATTCGGCGCTCTCAGAGGCTATGAATGCTGGATTATCTGGGAACCCATCCGGTGAACAGGGTGATTTGATTTCGCTTGAATATCGGAATGCACCACTCCTCGAGGTCATCCGAACTCTCGCGGATGCAGCGAATCTGAACATCACTTTGTCTTCGGATGTTGAAAAGGGAAGCCCTGTTTCAATCCGCCTGACAAAGGTCACGTATGAACAAGCACTGCGCGCGATACTCGATACCTATAAATTTGGAGCTGTGCTTGAAAACGGAATTCTCAAAATTGATACGGTCGCGAACCTGAGCGCTGCGCGCGAAGAAAAGCTCAAGGAGAAAGAGGCTTTCTGGAAAACACAGCCTTCGAAGCGGCTTGTCTGGCAGGTGAACTATGCCAAGGCCACAGAACTTTCAGAATTGCTCAAGCCGATGCTCAAGGCCTACGCAGTCGATCCAAGATTCTCTATCATTGCCGACAAGAGAACCAACAAACTCATCGTTGAGGGCATTGCTGATGCTCTTGTTGAAGCTAAAAGCATTTTGGAGAACCTCGATCGCCGCAAGCAACAGGTTCTGATTGAGGCCAGAATTGTGGAGGCTAGCAGTGAGCTCTCCAAGACGCTGAGTGTAACCTGGGGAACACGATTCGGATTTGAAGGCAACCGGGGCATGGGCAACGGACTGCTTTTTCCAAATTCGATCGTGGGAAGCGTGGGTGGCGCTGGTGCTTTGGGAACGTCAGCACCAAACCCGATGGCCGGTCGGCAACAGACGCAGTTGGGAACCATGCAGTTCACTGTCGGCTCTATCAACAATTTGATCAACATCGACGCTATTCTGCGCGCCTACGAAACAGAGGCTCTCGCAAATGTGATTGCTTCGCCGCGCGTGGTTGTGCAAGATCAGGAACGAGCTACAATCAAAGAAGACATCACGCTTTCTCGACCAGTGCTCGGTGCCGACGGCAAGCCAGAAGGTCGCAACACGATTGCAAATCTTGAGCTAGTGGTTGCTCCTCAAATCACATCCGACAACACTCTTGAACTCGATATACAAGTACAACGCCAAACACCAACCAACGCCCCCTCCGATCCTGTACAGGGCTCAATCAAGCGTCAGGCCAACACCAAGCTTATTGTCGCCAATGGTGAAACTGCTGTGATTGGCGGTTTGTATCAAACCCAGAAGTTCAAGGGACAGGGGCGTATTCCGTTTCTCGGGCGACTCCCCATCATCGGTGTTCTGTTTCGAACCAACGAAGAGCAGAGCTTCCGATCGGAGCTGATGGTGCTCATCACCCCACGCATTCTTCCCGGTGGCGGCGGTGGTGTGAGAACGTCGTCGAGAACCGATCTGCCCATTGGTGGTAATGCCAACGGAAACAGTGGCAACAACTTCAACAACAGCTCAAACATCTCTCTCAACAACACGGGCGGTTCTGGGCCAGCGTTGAACACCACAGCACCAGTCACTCCCCCGAGCAACAGTTCATCTCTTTCTACCAATGCATCGAAGCCCGGTGCCGGCGGAAACAATCTCGGTAGCCCGAATAACTTCGGTGCCAATGGCCTTGGCAATGCTCCAGGCAACACTGCCAAAGCAAATGGCTCCGGGGCGGCCAATGAATTTGGAAACGATGATAGTGCTGGTGGTGAAAATGGAAGCCTCAACTCGGGCGGTGACGACCTCAACGACCTTGATTCCGGCAATGCTCCACAAAACGGTGGTGGCGGAGGCGGCAACGGCAACTTCAACAACCTCGGTGCCAACAATGGCGGCGGCAACGGAAACCTGAACAACCTCAATGGAGGTGATCTGTGATGAAACACAACCAACTTAGGCTTAGAGCTCAAATCCTCGGCCGGATTTCTCTGGTCTCGGTCGTGTTTCCTATACTCAGCTGCTCACCTGTCGACGGCAATGACGGACGTTGCAAAAAATTAACTGACCCAAAGTACGTGGCGTCGATTTCAGACACCGACGGCAAACCTTGGAAGATTGAGGTCATTCCAGAAGCTGTAGACCTCACCTGCGACGCCAAAGACGGTGGAGATACGGTGGAGGGCCTTATTGTGTTCTCTGCTCGAGTCATTGATAGTCAGGGCCAAACAAAACCAGGGCTGCGTGTTAGCGGCCGCTTTAGTGGTGCAAGTCCAGATCCTGCAAGCACTGCAAAACCATTGCCAGGGTTTTACCCAAACCCCTATAAAATCATTGCCAGTGACGTCGACGATGTTCTGACCAAAAAACAGAACAACCAAGACAAGCTTGATGACGTAGCAACAGATGGCTGTGGAGTGGCTGTCTTTTACGTAAAATGGGTTTGTCCAGGTCCCAAAAAGAGCATCGGTGGCTCCTTCTACGTCGAAAGCGGTCCGCTGTTCAGCAAACCCATCAAGGTGACACTGGAAAACAGTGTACAACCTGATGTGGCTGTGCCGGGTACTGTGGGTGGTGGTGCTGCGGGCGGTGGTGCTGCCGGCCCCTGAACCGAGCTCTTCTGTTTTGCGAGCCAGCCGAGCAGCACTTCTGCCGAGGGTTCCCACCGCTGTTTCCGAGCCTCGGACAAAAAGCCAACCCCTTGCCACGCCCAGCTTTCTTGAATGCGGCCGTGTCTGCTAAACTCTCTCCTATCCTGGCGTCAAAACAGGCGAAGGTTTGGAAAGCGGGCAACATGGCACTGAATTTCAAAAATCTTTGGGCACAACTGAGCGGCCTGACTCCTCAGGAAAAAGAACTCATTGCGCAATTTGAAAATGAGCCCAAAGCCACAACCTGCGTGGCTTCCTCAGACATCCTGCGCAAACGCGGGTACCTCGATGAATCAATAGTTCTTCTCGAGGATACTGTCAGAAGATTTCCGAACTACATGGCAGCTCGGGTGGCTCTAGGACGCGACTACTACACACGCGGTCTTTTCACAGAAGCACAACGCGAGATTGAATTTGCGCTCACCCAGACCGTTGAAAATCTGATGGCGCAGAGGCTTCAACTCAAAATTTCGCTCTTGAACAATGACATCCCAAAGATCAAACAGGCCGTAGAAGTTCTTCGGGCGCTTACACCCATGGACGATTTCACCCGTGCTGCGAAAGAATACGTGGATTTGGGAGACTTCGGTTCCGCTCGAAATATGGTGCTCGCAGAATTGCGCAGACTTGGCGTTGCGCCACCTGAAGGATTGAATAACCCCATCAACGAAACAACTCTCGTTGTTCCCGACCCTTCGAAATCGATGCAGAGGGCAGCAGAGACAGCTCCTCCACCGGCACAGCGTGCGAGTGATTCGCGATCGACTGCGCCCGAATGGCAGGTTCCTGCAGCAACGGCCTCACCGGCTGAAACTGCAGCAGGACAGCAATCAAGAACAGCGCCTAGCCCAGATTCGAGCTGGAATTACGAGGGTAAAGGGATCAGTGTTCAGCCTCAACTTCTGGACAACTCGGGTATCTTTTCCGACCTCCCACCATGGGTCAATGAGCAGCTGCTGCCCGCAGCTTTTGCGCCTGGCACAAGCCTAGGCCATGTGCGCGGCGACCTTGATCGCTACCTCCAATTGCGAGCCTTCAAGCTCATCACTTCTCCTGAAGCGTTCTCGCGTAAACGGGCGCTGCAGCAGGCTTACAGCCTCGAGAGCACAACTCTCGCAGATATCTATGCCAGCCAGGGTCACTATGAACGTGCAATTGCGATCTACGAACGCCTCTTGAAAGACAACCCAGGTCAGATCTCTGTTCAGCAGAAACTCGCCACGTTGCACGAGGAAGCACGCACGGCATCGGCAGAGCGTTTTGGGTCAAGTACCGCCGCCTCCAAGCCCGTTAATGCTGCGCAAGCTGCAGCGCAAACAGAGCGCGAGCGAAAACTCAAATTCCTTGAGGCTCTTCTTAAGAAAATGGAAGACAGGGTCACCAGCCACACACCCCAGAGTTCAAGCCCCGAGTGGCCTGAATCGAACTCCGGAGAGTTTCACAAATGATCAAAATTCTTCTTATTCATGGCCCAAATCTGAGCCTACTGGGACGCCGTGAACCCAATATTTATGGCACAGAAACACAGGACGACCTGCTTGAAAGGGTCAGGCGCGAGTGCCCATCCAACTACGACGTCGAGCTCGTACAGTCGAACCACGAGGGAAACATTCTCGACGTCCTGAACGTGATTGTCCGCGACCACAATGCGGGCAGCACGGTTGTGGGTGGAATCCTCATCAACCCGGGAGCCTGGACACACACAAGCCTCGCGTTGCGGGATGCCCTAGCCATGGTGCGCGACACTGGAATTCCGGTGATTGAAGTGCATCTTAGCAATACAGCCGCGCGTGAAGAATTCCGGCACGTGTCGATGGTCGCGCCCGTTGTGACGGGTGGAGTTGTGGGCCTCGGAGCGGCAGGATATACCGCAGCTGCGCGCGCTCTCGTTGAGCTTGTGCAAAAGAATTCCAAAACCAGAGCCTAAAATATGCAGTCAGAATTTCTAAAATTTGATCCTTACAATTTTGTCCCGCTCAGCAGAACACCCTGGGGCGGTGAATTGATCATCAAGACCAAGAAGCAGATCCTGCGTGGTCCCGAAACAGGTTGGCCCGATCGCATTGGAGAGAGTTGGGAAATTTCAACCGATGCCGCTTTCCCGTCGCGCGTGCGCAATCTCAAAGACACCGAAGGTAACCACCCACTCTTCACTGAACTTCTTCACGATGCTGCCGAATACTTCTTGGGCAAGAGCATCTCATCTACATATGGGGCACATTGCCCGCTGTTGCTGAAGTGGTTGAATGCAAACGATCCTCTTTCTGTGCAGGTTCATCCAACCCATTCACATCCAGCCCTCAAACCGGAGGAATGTGGAAAACCAGAAAGCTGGCTTGTGCTCTCGACACTGCCAGGTGGACACGTCTTTCTTGGATTCAAAGAAAAAATTTCAGAGAGCGAGATCGTTGAGGCCCTAAAAAACGACCGGGCTGCGGAAGTCATGCACGTCTTTGAACCCAAGCCGGGTGACTACATCGCTATTCCACCCGGATGCGTGCATGCCACCGGCCCAGGCGTGCTGATCGCTGAACCACAATATGTGCTGCCCGGACGCTCAGGAAAAACCTGGCGCCTCTCCGACTGGGGCCGCAAATACAACGACAAAGGCGAACGCGATCCGAATGGAAAACCACGTGAACTTCATGTTGAAGCCGCTCTCAGCGCAATCGACTGGCATCTCCCGCGTGGAAAAGCGCTTGAAACACTTCTTGTCCGCCCTCTCAGGCACAAGGAACACCTCCCCGCAGACGCCTACAATCCCTTCCCTGTTCAATTTTTTTCGCAGGCCGGAATTTTTCCATACAAGCCTCTCGTGCCAGGACAATTCTCACTGGTCACATGCTGGCAGGGGCAACTCCAGCTCATTTCACGCAACAAGCAAAATCTTGTGCTGAACGCAGGTGAGAGCGGTTTGGTTTCAGCAGCTGCAGGGGAAATAGAGGTTGCGTTGGCCAAAACGGACAATAACCTGGAACCGTGTGGTGCGTTTTTTGGTTTTGTGGCTTCTGATCTTCAAGGAGTTTGAAGATGGCAATCATCAATGAAGAGACAAACGAAATTCACTTGAAAATATTGCTCGTGGGAGCGCAGGGATGCGGCAAGACAACCAACCTCCAGAGTCTCTATAAACAAACTGCGGGAGACCTTGCGACGCGCCTTTTCGATCTGCACGGCATGTCAGCTCGCAACTCGTTCTTCGATTTCTTACCACTCACGCTCGGAAAACATCAGAACCACGACGTGCGTGCGCATCTCTATACACTCCCACACCATAAGATGCTGCCCTCGATGAACCAGGCCCTGCTTGCAGGTACGGATGGTGCAATCTTTGTGGTGGACAGTCGCTTGGCAAAACTTCCACAAAGCGAAGAGCAATTTACCCGCATGAAAGATCTGGTGCGCGTTGCGCATAAGAATCTTCATGACTTTCCAATCGTGATTCAATTTAACCACCGCGACGATCCACAAGCAGTACCCATGGAAGCACTGAGGCTTGCATTCCATCTGGAAAATTCACCAACAGTGGAATCCGTTGCCGTTCAAGACATTGGAACAGTCGAGTGCCTAGATGCCTTGGCAGATCTCATACTGAACCAAATGGAGGTTCCCTCTCCAATCGATGCCCCTGCCTGAAGCGCACCCAAAATCAAAATGCCAACAGCCTTCAGAGTGGATGCAATAGCGAAGAAATAAGAAGAGCCCATGAGTCGCCGCGCAGCTTCTCGCCTGAAGAGAGAGACAGGTGCGTTGGGGAACGCTGCAGGAATCCAGATTCCAGAGCGCGCACGACACGTGCATCCTGCCACAGACCTTCAATAATTTGAGCTGGATAAGCTTTATCAAGCCAGGACAAGGGCAGTCCTAATTCTGTACGTAATAAAGTGAGGAGCATCTCTTGAAGGGTATCTGAACGTGTGCGCAGCTCCTGATTCCAAACAATCTGAAAGAGCTTTTCGGAATCTGCTTTGAACGAAAGGTTATCGTCTCCTGGAAGAACACGTGGATTCAACTGCCCTACCTGATAGCGTCGCCCAAAAGGATACTCCACCGAAGGAGGCAGCAATCCATGTGCACCTGTTCCCAGCCCAAGGTAGGGTAGACCATACCAATACAAACGGTTGTGACACGATGGAGTCTGAGAGAAGTTGCTGGTTTCGTGTTGAACGAAACCAAGGCGAGTACACGTCTGCGAGATACGCTGATATTCCTCGACCACTGCATCGTCGCTTGCGTTCTCTTCGGCTCGAAAGGCCGTGCTCTCTTCGATAGTCAGCAAGTAGCAAGAAACACCCGTTGCGCCGCAGTGCGCAAGTGATTCGATTTCGGAGACGATATCACGGCGTTGTGCAAGTGGACGGATTCCGAAGATCAAATCCACTTGAATATTTTTAATACCCGCAGCGCGCGCTGATTGAATATTCTGCAAGACCTGTTCGGGTGAATGCTTTCGCCCCAGATAATTCAAAACCTCGGCATTCAACGACTGTGCACCCAAAGTCATGCGGTTCACACCGAGTTCAAACATATCTGTGAAGTGGCGTTCGACGTTCGAGAAAGGATTGCTCTCGATTGTAAACTCCTCAATCTCAAAGCGAGTCCTAATCTTTTCGACCAAAGGCCTGTACCTTTGGGCAGGAAAAAGACTCGGGGTTCCACCCCCGAAATAGAGCGTGACTACCCTGATGTGCTCGGGAACATGCTCGAGCAGCTGATCGAACTGAATCGGCAGAGCTGCAAAAAATGAATCCACATCTGCCTTAGTGAAGCGTGCTGTTTTGACGAAATCACAGTACGGACAGATATGTGGACAAAATGGAACATGAACATAAATTCCTAGCCTCGCTTTTGCGCCGAAGTCGGCGGCCAGACCTGAGGTTTGGAAAATGTTTTCCGAGAGAAGTTCGTGGTTGGAGGTGAACACGCTGCCGGCTCAACCCTCGCAAGTAATGGAAAGTGCAGATACGCCAATGGCTGGACACACTCCACCAGAGGTGCGCTCCTGCTGAGTATCGATAGCCACAATGGTCTTCAAGAGAGTCTGGATATCACCTGCTACCGTAACTCCCTCAAGACTTACTTTCTTGCCGTTTTGAATCCGGAATCCTTTAAAGGGCAATGAAAAAGATCCCTGCAGTGCGTTCACACCGGCATGAAGAGCCTCAACATCTTCGACCCAGATACAATCTTCTGCGATTTTCCCAAGTCCTGCGCCACTCGCCACGTTGTAAAACCAAGGGCCGACGGTCATCTTCGCGCCGACGCGGGCATGACCAGTGGATTGAGTCGCGAAGCTCTTGGCAGTGACAGAATGATGCCAAAGCCCTTTGAGAATTCCTTTTTCAACAAGGGTGGTTTTACGAACAGCTGTCCCCTCGCCATCAAACAGCGCAGGTGCAATGCTCAATGGGTGAAATGGATCATCCGAGATACTCAGTAAGTCACTCGCTATGGCCTGGCCAAGCGACTCACGCGTATGCAGCGATTGTTTGTCGATAATATTTTGAGCGCTGAAAAGGTTTCCAAAGGATCCCAAAACATCCAGAAATGCCTGCCCAGAGAAAACGACAGGATACTGGCCCGATGAAATTTTAATGGGATGCAAATGTGCCACGAGCGTTTCGCCGGCCACCTGAACAACCTCGTCCATCTTCAATTTCTCGAGCGCATCTTCTTCGCCCCAATGGCCTGCAGCACGTGGATTTTTATCTTGAGCCTGCCCACGAGCATAGAGATAGGTCGAGACAAAGCTGCTGCTTTGAGTACGCATCAGCCCCTGAGTGTTGGCATAAAAGCGCTGCACAGCGCGCTGCGTGAGCGCATTGTAGGGAACACCTTGGATGTCTGGATGGAATGCCTTCAACTTGTCGACCGCGGCTTGCAATTTTTCAGCGAGCTTCTCAATGGAGGCCGGTTGGGCACTGGCAGCCGCATGTCCCGCGGCAGCGGAGGAGATTTCTCCAGCATCTGCGGACTTGGGCAAATCCGGAAGATCCTCTGAAGGTCCCAACTGTGCTGCCTCAAGAGCAATATCAACGGCTGCCAAAAGCTCGCTCAACTCGAGCGATGTCAGCTGAACCACACCAAGACGCTTATCAGAGTTCCAGACACGCAGTGTCACACCAGTGCGCTGTGACGCGCTTTGATCAAGACTGCCGGTTTCCTTAACCTTAACAGTTTGGTCGGCCACGCTGCTTCCAGAGAGATCGAGCTCGATTCCCGGACGCGCGCTTTGAATTTGGGTGAGGAGAGTTTTGATTTCACTCGTATTCATCATTTAAGCGCGTCCTCCGACCGTAATGTTATCGACCTTGAGATGTGGCTGACCAACGGTTGTGTAGATTGTCCCACTGACAGATCCACAGAAACCTGGAGCCAACTCGATATCGTTGGCGCATGCAGAAATCTTCTTCATGATATCAACTGCTGTGCCAATCAGTGTTGCACCTTTGACCGGCTTTGTGAGTTTGCCCTTTTCAATTAAATACGCCTCGCCCACGGCAAAGTTGAACTCACCTGTGGCGCCCACGCTTCCTCCACCCATCTTTTTGCAGTAGAGGCCAGTCTCGCAACTGGCAATGAGCTCTTCAGGGGTGAACTTCCCTGGCGCGATGAAGGTGTTGCGCATCCGGCTTGCTGCGGCGAAGGAGAAGTTTTGTCTTCTGCCGCTTCCTGTGCGTGGGTGACCAAAACGCATAGCACCCGCCCTGTCCGCAATGAAGTTCCTGAGAATGCCGTTTTCAATGAGAAGAGTTGACTGCGCAGGCATGCCTTCGTCGTCCATGTCGGTCGATCCAAATGCCCCCTCTGTCACACCTTCGTCCCAGGCCGTGAGGCTTTCGTGAGCAATCTGCTTGCCAAGCGCATCGGCAAAAGGGGTGGTCTTGCGTTCGATTTGGGTTGTCTCCAGCAGGTGGCCACACGCCTCATGAAAAATAACACCACCGAACCGATTCGCCATGACCAATGGGTACTGGCCAGCGCTCACATAATCAGCACGAAGCATAACCTTCGCGGATGCTGCAATTTCTTCGACGAGAGGTTCAAGTTCGACCTCTTCCAAAAAGCGCGGTTGTCCGGTGGAAGCGCGCTGCTCATGCAACGAAGCGCGATGTGAACCATCTGCGCAATTGACTCCGGCGCGCGCAAGCTGATGCAGGCGAATATCTCGAGCAAAAACACCATCGGATGCAGCCACCAGAACCTCCTGCCAGTCGCGGAAGGCTGAGGTCTGGTCACTTTGAAGATGCCCGACACTTTTGTTCAGCGCAGAAGACATGGTGAGCAAGCGCTCGGACAAGCTGGCCACACCCGCACAGGCTGGAAGCCATCCATCCTTGCGCTTCAATGCCGCAAAATCACGCAGGGGTTCGAGCTGCACATCACGGCCAATTGAGGTCGTCATTCGGCTACTGCAGCCGAGCATGCTCAACGCCTGATCGATGGCCCAACGCAAACCTGCGCGAGAGAGATCGTTAGTACTCACATAAACATCCTGGGTGCCCTTAAAACAGCGAACACCGGCTCCAAGGGAAAATGAGGGTGCCACGGAGGTCACCTTGCCATTCTCGGTGGAAACCCTGAGGGTATTTCTTTTTTCTAGGAAGATCTCAGCGAAATCGGCACCCGATCGGCGTGCGTGTCCCAGCAAGAGCGAAAGGAGCGGGCGCCACGACTCCCCAAAAGCGCCATCTTGAATGGCTCCAACGCTGGCAAAGCTGCTTTCGAAATCTCGTTCCAACAGTGGTCTCATAGCAATGCCTTTCCCCTTGACGCGGCCTTCTTGTCTCGCAGGTTTGCTGTGATAGACAGAGAAGGCCATTGAGCGTGCTTGAAGCAGGAAAGATGGCCCAAACTCCGACCCAAGACAAGGACTGCACACCATGAAAGCTCTGCGTAGCCACACCTGCGGTGAACTCAATGCTCAGGCCATTGGCCAAAACGTCCGTCTGATGGGCTTTGCGCATGCAGTGCGCAATCTCGGTGGTCTGCTGTTTATCGACCTCCGCGATCACCACGGAATTACTCAGGTAATCATTCACCCAGAGCAGTCGTTTTTTGGCGCTGCGAGCGACCTGCGCTCTGAATCGGTGATTGCTATCGAGGGCAAGGTGCGCCGCCGCGAGTCGGTGAACAACAAAATCCCGACCGGAGAAATCGAGGTCATTTGCTCACATTTCGAGCTCGAATCACCCTCAGAGATTCTACCCTTTCCGGTGGCTCACAATCCGAAGGAGGAGAGTGAAGACACCCGACTGAAATACCGCTTCCTCGATCTCCGCACCGAAAAGATGCACCGCAACATCATTTTCCGCTCACAGTTTATCCATTACCTGCGCAACAAAATGGTCGAACTGGGATTCATGGAGTTCCAAACGCCCATCCTCACGAGCAGTTCACCGGAGGGTGCACGCGATTTCCTCGTGCCGAGCCGCCTGCATCCGGGCCATTTTTACGCCCTGCCACAGGCACCACAGCAGTTCAAACAGCTGTTGATGTGTTCAGGCTTCGATCGCTACTTCCAGATCGCACCCTGTTTCCGTGACGAAGATGCACGTGCCGACCGTAGTCCGGGCGAATTTTATCAGCTCGATGTTGAAATGGCTTTTGCAACACAAGAAGAAATTTTCACCGTAATCGAGAAGCTAATGGTGGATTTGTTCACACGTTTCTCCGACCGCCCAATCATCGAAAATCCTTTCCCACGCATTCCTTACAAAACCGCACTCGAAAAATATGGCTCTGACAAACCTGATCTGCGCTTTGACCTAGAGATGGTCGACGTCAGCACAATTTTTGCAAATTCAACCTTTGAGGTTTTCCAAAAAACGCTGCAGGCAAAACGCGGAGTCTTGCGCGCCATCCGCCTACCGCAGGGCGCAGCGCAAAGCCGCAAATTCTTCGACGATGCACAGGCCCAAGCGCGTGCTTTCGGACTCGGTGGTCTGCCCTATCTCTCGCTCAAAGACTCCGAATGGAAAGGGAGTTTGCAGAAGCAAACAAGCGATGCTGAACGCAGTGCACTGGCCCAGGCTTTGGCGCTGGAAAACGGTGATGCTGTCGTCTTTGTTGTGGGAGAAGACTCACGCACAGTGCTTGGGCTGGGCGGAAAAATGCGCTCCTGGCTTGCCGAAACGCTCAAGGTCGAAAAAAAGCACGGCTGGGCATTCTGCTGGATTGTCGACTTCCCCTTCTACGAGTGGAATGAGGAAGAGCAGAAAATCGATTTCTGCCACAATCCATTCTCAATGCCTCAGGGCGGACTCGAGGCCCTCAACAGCCAAGACCCGCTCGATATTCTCGCTTATCAGTATGACATTGTGTGCAACGGGGTGGAGCTTTCCTCGGGGGCCATCCGGAACCATCGCCGCGATATCATGAAACGTGCATTTGAACTCGCCGGCTACACCGAAGACGATATCCAAAACCGCTTCCCGGCGCTCTGGAATGCCTTCTCCTACGGCCCCCCTCCGCATGGAGGAATTGCTCCAGGCGTGGATCGCATGATCATGCTGCTCCTCGACGAACCCAATATTCGTCAGGTCATTGCCTTCCCCCTCAACCAAAAGGGTCAGGATCTATTGATGAATGCTCCATCTCTAGTCAAAGAGAAACAACTTCACGACGTGCACATCAGTATTCGATCCACGTCAAAATAGTTTCGCCCGCAGTGCGGCAAGCCGCAGTGCCACATCGTACAATGTAGGCGTGAACTGTTTTGGAGTGGCGCGATGAAACTTCGGAAACATATATGCTTGAAGACAGCCGTGCTGGCTCTTCTGTGCCTCTCCAGCGGACGCGCTGATGCCGCTGCATGGTGGTATGAGCAGGCAGAGCGCCTGCAGCTTGTGAGTGCTACCCTGCTCGATGGCGTGCCCATTTCGGAGCCCGTGCCACTCACCGGGCACGTGGGTTTTCGTTCGACCATAAGCATATTGCCAAAACCCAATCCGAAGGTCGGTGCCAAATCGGAGAAGGTGCCCGCTGCTCCAATCCACACGGTGCCAACTCTCTCGTACGGTTATCCAGTTGCGCGCTCAGGGCGCTACACCTTGGTTGCGACGGCCTGGGCCGGTTACCTTCCGATGCCCAAGTCTGCTGCTAAATTACTTGGTGTGGATGCCTCAATAAATCAGTACATTGCGGGCGGAAGTCTAGAGAACATCTTCCGGCACCCGAGGATGTTCTTAATCACAAGTTTAGGCGCGCAGTACGGCAAGGCTCAGGTTCTCGGTGCAATCACCGAAGATGGCGCCAGCGATAAATTCGATGCCGCTTTGACAAGTGCTTATATCAGCCAAACAGTTCAAGGTCGGCGTGTGCCGATGTGGATCAACGGCATGTTGGTTTTCCGGCGAGGTAAATCAACCTTCCTCATCGAAAAAGAAAAAACCGAGTTCACACGCTCAGACACGATGTCCGATGCATCCGTTCCTTTTGCAATTCAGCTGAGCTTCGGTGTGACAATCAAGAAATCTTTCCAATTGGCTCTATCGGAATATATGGTTCCCAATCGACTGATTATGCCTAGGGCAACTCTTGCGTATCAATACGCCTTCGGCAATCAACAGAACGAAAAAGAACTTTCACCGTCTGAGAAATCGCGAGCGACCAATAAGCGCCGCACGCGCCGACCGCAAAAACAATAAATCGAAGTATCCAAGGGGATGACGCAAAATGCTGAAAAAGAACATGATCCGGGTTCTTGAAATCTCTTGCATCGCCGCATTCTGTGTTCTGATATCCGCTTGTGCTGCCTATGATCTAGGCAACGAAGGCAAGAAAGTCTTTCCACCGAACAACGTCGACAACCCAGTCTGGGAAGACAACATAAAGAACATTGTGGAATTCAAATGCGCAAGCTGTCACACCCCCAAAGAGCCTTGGTACAAACCCAAGAATACTCCTGCATTCCGCAACGCAGAGAATCCCAATTTCAGCCTTGAAAACATTGCCCTGCAAGCATTCTTCGATGAAAAAAACCAAGACCTAATGAGAAAAGTGAAGCAGTGCCTGGAAAGCGTATGTGGCCTCGAAGCAGTTCCCATGCCCCCCAAATACGCGACTCCTTTGGATCCGCAGGAAAAGCAGGGACTGTTAAATTATGTCTCCAAGTATATTGTTCGCGCGCCATCAACGCTCAGCACATTTTTTCAGAGCAAGTGTGCGACTTGCCACGGCGACGATGGCAAGTCCAAATCGGCCTCAACTGGAAACAAATCAATCGGTGAGAGCCAATCAGACACCTTTGCGAAATTCCAGAACGCATACAAGACCCTTGCGCCAATGCCTTCCTACAGCACCGGTTACACCGATGCAGATGCGCTGTCCGACTGGAACAAAATTACAGGCAAGACGCTAAGTTCATTTTTTGCAAGCAAATGCTCGTCATGCCACGGAGACAACGGCACGAATAAAACCGCCTCCACAGGCAACAAGATGATTGGCGAAAGCCAGTCAGACACGTTCGCAAAATACCAAAACGCGTACAAAACAATTGCACCTATGACAGGCATCGCCACGGGCTATTCGGATGCGGATGCCCGCAACGACTGGCAATATATCACGGGTAAACAATAAGTCGGGACGCAAAATTCAAAACAGGATTCAGCCGCGCTCTGGATCTGCCGGCTGAACTAAACTGCGCACCTCACCAAAACCGACACGCACACCGTCTTTTTCAGCCCAGCCTTTCATGATCACCGTGTCGCCATCCTCAATGAATTTTCGCTCTGAACCATCGGGGAGCTGGAGCGGTTTGGTACCCTTCCAACAGAGCTCCAGCATCGAACCGTAGCTATCTGGTGTTGGACCACTGATTGTGCCAGAGCCGTAAACATCGCCAATATCAATGTTGGTGCCATTGGAAGTCATGTGCGCCAATTGCTGCGCCATACTCCAATACATGTGCCGGAAGTTGGTGCGGCAAATCTTCAGGGGTGCGTTCATCTTGGCCGACTGCAACCACACTTCGAGGTGAATGTCATACGTCTGGGCACCTTGAGTTTGCAGGTAAGACAACACAGGAACTGTTTGCTCGGGGCCATTCACACGGAAGGGTTGAAGTGCGTCGAGGGTCACAATCCAAGGCGACAGACTTGTTGCGAAAGTTTTAGCGAGGAAAGGCCCAAGTGGCACATATTCCCAACGCTGGATGTCGCGGGCAGACCAATCGTTGAGAAGGCTTAGCCCAAAAATATAATCATCCGTAGCAGAAGCAGGAATGCGCTCGCCGAGTTGCGTTGTGCGGCCGGTAATAAAGGCCATCTCGAGTTCAAAATCGAGCTGCCGGGTCGGCCCGAACGTTGGTGCGGGATCGGCATCATTCTTAAGCTGACCCAATGGGCGTTTGACGGCGACATCGCTCGGAACAATAGAGCTGCTTCGACCATTATAACCAATAGGAATATGCAACCAATTGGGCAGCAATGGATTTTGAGGATCTCGGAACATCGCGCCGACGTTAGAAGCATGTTCTCGGCTCGAATAGAAGTCCACATAGTTGCCGACTTTGATGGGAAGAGACATCCTTGCACCGTTCTGCTTTACGAGAACGCGCGCATGCAGATCCGGTTTCTGAAGGAGTGACTGATTGCCCGCAGTGAAAAGCTCTGCAATGCGCAGGCGCAATCCTCTCCACGTATCTGGGCCTTGAGCAAGAAGACTGTTGAGTGAGGATGCGCGCAGGTGCTCACGCGTGAGCCCTGGAATGCCATTCAACAAACCCGCATCGAAAAGAACAAGTGTGTCAACAATCGCATCGTTCAAGGCGAGACCGACACGAGTTTCAGGAAAGTTCTGATTCGAAAAAATTCCAAAGGGCAGATTCTGGAGCGAGAAATCAGATTCCGCCTCAATGTTCAGCCAACTGCGTTGGGTGGAAGGAATGATCGAGAAACGCTGCATAGTCTTGTTCCTTAGTCGAGAAGTTTGAGCTGTTTGAGGTCTTCCACCGGCTCTCGGAAACTACACGAGCCAAAGCTACGCAGACCCACCGCCCGCACCTGCCGGATGTCCGCAATGCTCGCGCTGTAATTTTTCCAGGACAGACCCGATTCGTTGTATCGCAGTTCCTTCAAAGTTTTTTCCTCGAGAAGGAATTGAATCTCGGTTTCCGAGAGCTGAGCTGTCCAGGCCAACACCGCGGCACTGAAGACATTCAAAAAACCAAAGACATCGGTTCCAACAGCAGCATCGTAGTGCCGCAGGGCCAGATGCAGCCCTGCCGTCAGCTTGAAAGGCAACCTGTGCTGGGCCGTCATATGCAACGCATGGGCCAACTTATCTGGAGAAACAATGGCCGCGGCAGTCAAGCCACCGGTTCTGAACTTGAGACACGCTCTTCCCGATTCATGCAGATTGTAATGGTAGGCTGCGCGCGCAACGTGATCAAAATGCTTGTTAAGGTTCACTTCCCAAAACACGGGAAGCCGGAATTGAAATTCATCGAATATTTTATTGGCCTGTTGAAAGAAGCTCCGCACCAATTCTTGGTCATGGCTCTCAAGAATTTCTTCGGGCAATGGAGTCTCAAAGGAATCGAGCACAACTGCATCAGCATGGGACTCGAGTAATCCCTTGAGAAGGTGACACTCGGCGCGGATGAACTCGAGCGCTTCGCTTATCGATGGACCGCTCTTTAAGAGCGCAGTCAAGTGCCAGGGACGATGCGAATCCGAGGCGGCTGCCAGCTGAAGGCGGGCTTCCTGCGCGAAATCACCAGCCCGCGCTGCGGGAAGAACAAACCGCACGAGCAGCCATTCATGAGGATCCTGTCGGAGCTCGGCAAACTCCTTAATTGCCTCATCAAGAGGCAGTTTAGCCGGAGGAAAGAGGCCTGCGTAATCCAATGCACGCGACATCAGCGCCCTGAGAGCATCCACTTCTAGTCCCTCATACAAAGTTGCGTTCTTCTACCCCGTCCTGTGCTGAGGTTCAATCGGGACAGCAAGTCTATCCGAGCCGGTGGGCTACAAAATCACCCGAACAATTGCATCTATGGATGTCGGTGGTAGTCTCGGGCGTTCGTCGCCCCAAGGCGCGAGATCCGGGAGGTTTTGTATGAAAATTTCTGCCCAATCCGTATTTACCTTTAGCCTCATCAGCCTCACTGGAGGCGCGGCCGCGGTTGCAACACTCAACTCCACAGCAGCCTACGCCAACGCCGAACGCACAGGCACTTTCATCGACAGTGTCTCTGCAAACCCAACTAGCCTCTTTCCCCTGACCGACAACGACGGTGAAGCGGCCGATGTGCAGAACATGTTTTTCGAGTCACTCGCGGACCGCCACTGGGATACCTTCGACTGGACTCCCAGCCTTGCAGCCAAATGGGATATTTCAAAAGACGGTAAGCAATTCACTTTCACCCTGAACAAGAATGCAAAATTCTCTGATGGTTCGCCCGTGACAGCCGAAGATGTGAAGTTCAGTTACGACGTGATCTTCATGAAAGGCGTAATGACCGCGCACCTTCGCCCGTACTATTCGTCCATCAAAAAGGTAGAAGTGCTAGGTGCCGACAAAGTGCGCTTCACCACTGGCGATGTCTATTATAAAAACTTCGACGTTGTAGCTGGGCTCACTGTGTTTCCCAAGAAGCACTACATGAAGCTCTACGAAAAAGACAACACCATGACCAAGGCAGAGGCAACACGAGATCCACTCGGTTCTGGTATGTGGCTGCTTGAAAAGTGGGATGGCAACCAGCAAATCATTTTCAAACGCAATCCGAATTACTGGAACAAAAGCGAACTCGTGAGAACCGGACGCTGGAATTATGATCGCTTCATTTACAAGATCGTTCCGGAAGAAAACGTTGGCTTTGAGATGTTCCGCAAAGGCGACCTCAGCTTCAAAGGCCTCATTGCAAAACAATGGGCACGCCAAACCGACGGACCAGAATTTAAATCGAAACTCGTGAAGGTCAAAACAGTCAACAAAGCTCCCGTGGGCTACAGCTACATTGGCTGGAACCAGAAAAATCCAGTTCTCGCAAACAAAGATGTGCGCTGGGCGCTTTCTCACGTTGCGGATCTGAACACCTGGATCAACAAAATCGAATACGGCATGTCGGAACCCACAGTGGGCCCATACAGTGTCAAGAGCGAACAACACGACCCTGCACTCAAGGCGGTGGAATTCGATCTCGACAAAGCACGTGCTCGCTTGAAGGCAGCTGGCTGGACGAAGGCAGGCAAGGGCGGAGTGCTCGAAAAAGACGGCCAGCGTCTTGAGCTGACCATCATTTATCCACAGCAATCCAAAGAAACCACCGAACCAAAGCTGGTTGACTTCAAACAAAAAGCTGCAAAAGTCGGAATCGCTATCAATCTGAAGGCAATCGACTGGACCACGTTCACCAAGCTTCTCGACGATCGCAAATTCGATGGTGCAGCACTCGGCTGGAGCCGCGCCGCTGATGGCGACCTGAAGCAGATCTGGCACACCGATTCCATCAACAACAAAGGCAGCAACTTCATTAGTTACTCGAACAAGGAAGTGGACAGCCTCATCGACCAGCACCGCACCACACTCGACAAAACCAAACGCAACGAGCTCGCGCGCAAACTGCAAAAGATCATCTACGAGGATCAGCCCTACACGTTCCTAACCGAACGCCTCTACACGCTGTATGCGCACCAGAAAACGATCAAAAAAGAAAAAGACACATACACGTACACAATTGGTCAGTCGTTCTGGCAGATCCAGAACTAAAACCTCACGCTCATTGAAGAACCGGGGCCATGACTCTTTCAGCTTACATCGTGCGACGTCTCCTTTTGATGATCCCGACCTTTTTCGGGATCACCATCGTATGCTTTGGTATCTTCCAAATTGCCCCGGGTGGCCCGGTCGAAACTTACCTTGCCAAGGTGAGGTTTGCCGGCGGCGCAGGTGACTCCGGCAGGATCTCGACTCACTCTTCCGAAGGAAGCAGCGCGGCCACCAACAAGTCGGTCACTGACGAAGTGGTTGAGGAACTCAAAAAACGCTACAACTTCGACAAGCCGATCCACATCCGATACTGGCTTTGGCTCAAGGATGTCGTGCGCCTGGAGTTTGGTTATTCGCACACAAAAGGCGAACCCGTTCTCGATGTGATTGCCTCAAAATTGCCGGTTTCGGTCACATTTGGAGTCACGAGCTTTCTTCTCACATATCTCATATGCATCCCGCTTGGGATTCTTAAAGCAGTGCGTGATGGAAGTCGTTTCGATGTCTCCAGCAGTGCAGGTTTATTCGTGGCGTACAGTATTCCTGAGTTCATGCTAGGCATTTTGCTCATTCACTTTTTTGCCGGTGGTCAGTTCCTGGAGTGGTTCCCCATTCAAGGCCTCACTTCACTCGATTCTGAAAACTGGCCCTGGTGGCAACGTTTTTTTGATGCCGCTTGGCATATGATTCTTCCCCTCACGTGCTACATGATCGGCGGCTTCACAATGATGACTATGTTGATGAAGAACTCGATCATTGAGCAAATAAAGCAAGATTATGTGCGCTCAGCGCTCGCCCGCGGCGTTTCACGGCGCAAGGCCATTCTCAAACATGCTTTGAGGAACGCTTTGCTCCCGCTCGCCACAGGCTTTGGTGGAATTCTGACTTTAGCTTTTGCGGGAAGCATCATTATTGAACGCATTTTCAATTTGGATGGAATCGGTCGTCTGTCTTACGAGGCCACTCTGCAGCGCGATTACCCAATCCTCATGGCATCCATCACCATCACGTCTATTTTGGGTTTGTTGGGTCAGCTTGTCTCTGACCTTCTCCTACGCGTGATCGATCCCCGGATTGATTTCTCGGAGCGAGACTGAGGTTCTTTATGTCACCAGATTTCCAACGTCGCCTTGCAATATTCAAAAAGTCTCGTCGAGCACTCGTGGCTCTTTACGTCATGCTGCTGATGCTACTGGCTGGAGTTGGTGCAGAACTCGTCAGCAATTCAGCCCCTATTGTTGCTCGCATCAACGGCAAAACCATCTTCCCCGCCTACTTTGAATACGATCGCGAG
>JBILKM010000026.1:0-38302 GCA_044376695.1 Silvanigrellaceae bacterium | reverse complement strand
GCGAGACGCTTGGTCTCGATGACGCTGGTGTCATCGACTACCGCGAACTGCGTCCGCAATTTGAATGGTCAGTTTGGCCGCCTCTGAAGTGGGATCCCTTTGAGATTGACGGCGAACAAATGGAATATTTGTCTGCGCCCAGTACGAGCCATTTGATGGGAACAGATGCCGCAGGGCGCGATGTGTTCGCAAGACTGCTTTACGGCACTCGCATTTCTCTGTTGTTTGGCGTTGGCTTTTGGCTCATTACGTACGTCGTTGGCACCGTTGCAGGACTCTTCATGGGATTCATTGGAGGGCGGGTAGACCTTTATGGTCAACGCTTCATGGAGATCTTTGGATCTATCCCGAGCCTCATGCTCCTGCTCTTTATTGCCTCGGTTATTACCCCTGGCCCCATCCTTTTATGTTTGTTTGTATGTTTCTTTGGATGGATGGGTATAGCCCAGTTCATGCGTGCAGAGGCCCTCAGAAACCGTAACCTCACCTTTACCGAGGCCGCAGTATCGCTCGGCGCAAAGCGATCACGCCTGCTTTTCACGCACGTACTCCCCAACAGCCTCGTTCCCATTATCACTTTCTCCCCCGCAGCGGTCATTGGGGGCATTTACACCCTTGCATCGCTCGATTTCCTTGGCTTTGGGGTGCCCCCACCCACACCTAGCTGGGGCGAATTGCTCGACCAAGCTCGCACGAACTACCAGGTTGCCTGGTGGCTTGCTGTCTTTCCGAGCCTTTTCCTCTTCATCACAATCCTTTGCCTGAATTTTATTGGTGAAGCTGTCCGCAAAGCCTTCGATCCGCGCGCTTAAACAGCGGTAAATATTTATTTTATTTTTATAACAAAAAAACTGGCCAGTCGGCTTGCGGAGCCCAGTCTCATTTTGTAGGGTGCGCATCAGTAAGAGACATGGCTCAACACGCAGGTCATTCGCCCAGGGTGGGCTTGGTTTACCCTCTTCATGAAGAAAGGGAGCAATATGATTCGAGGCCAACAAAATAGATTCGCACTTGGCGCCTCGCTCATTGCTGCTGCGTTCGCATTCAATGCCTGTGGCACGGATTCCACAGACCGCAGCATTCGCCGGATCGATGGCCCGAATGGCCCGATCACATACATTTCTTCGTTCGTTAATCCAGATCAAATCGAGAAGATTATTGGTGAAAATGAACTCACCCCCGTCCTCAACGACGGCGCTAACATTCCAGAAAAATACCGCTCCATCATTGATGCCTTCGGCAAGATCTCAATGGGCTGTACAGCAACTCACATCGGCAATGGCCTTGTTATTTCGGCTGGCCACTGTTTTGAGGCTCCTGAAAAGCGCATCAGCAACAAACCCTGCGATCGCATCACCGTCGATTGGGGCTACAGAAAGGACAAGGCGCCATACCTGAAGTCCAAGTGTGTCACTATCCTCGCAGCCGAGCTGAACGATGACCGTGATTACGCAATCTTCAAGGTTGATGTTGCACCTACTGCAAAAGTTGAACTCGACCTGAGCGCTCGTCCCAAGCTCGGTTCAACAATCACGATCTTTGGTCATCCACAACTTCGACCACTGGAGTGGTCTAGAACCTGTTCCGTGGAAGACACCACGAAAGGCGGCTGGGGGGTCGATCAATTCAGCCACCAGTGCGACACCGAGCCTGGCAACAGCGGCAGCACAATCATCGACGACACCACGCTCAAGATTATCGGGATTCACGATGGTGGTCGCATTCCATGGAACTATGGAACCTTCATCACGAACACACCCGTCAATGAATTCCTTGGTGGCACCACACCAACGAATCCTGTACCTCCAGCACCTCCAGGCCAACAGCCTGGAAATTCGGACCAAACCATCGTGAAGCTCCCAAACCAGCTTTTTGGTCCATTCCGCAACAACCAAAAAGGCATTCTGACGACCTTTGGACGCGACCTCGGTGAATACATCGACTTCGACGTACTGACAGATCTCGAAGAAGGACGTGACTTCGTTGTTATCGAGCACGGCGACCGTCAACGGGTGGAGATCTCCGGAATCAACCGCCGCCGTTTCTCGCGCCTGCAGTTGCCTGTCACGGTCTCGTTCCGCTCGAATGCATTCATTCGCTCGAACAACGCCATTCTGCAGAACATCAAAGTTTACAAATCGGTTATACCGAACCCGTAAGCTCTTCTTCGCGAAGAGTTTACGAGCCCTCCTCACCGCATTGCGTTTCCCGCTTTGCGGTTTTTTTTTGTCCCTGCCATGATGCTCGAGTCTCCAAACCGTGAGGTTCAAGAATGGCAAATTATCAGCTGTATCTGGTTCTGAGCATCCTGCTCATCGTAGGCGAACTTTTTGCCCCAGGTTTCATTCTTCTGCCATTAGGATTGGCTGGATTACTGACCGCACTTGTTGCCTATTTTCGCCCTGAGCTCTGGCTACATGCGGTGTTTTTTATATGCGGGAGCGGATTTGCACTGCTGGCGCTGTCACGTTTCAGAGACACTCAGGGTAAAGAGAGCAGTCCAGGAGCTGGCGGCGAGGGTTTGGTCGGGCAGGTGGGAACAATTGTTTCCCATCCCGAAGCAGGGGAACCCTTGCGAGTGAAGATCTATGGGGATGTATGGGATGTGGTCGAGGGCACGGTTAATCCAAGCGAAATTGCATCGATCCCTGTCGGCTCAAAAGTCAAAGTCACGGGAGTTTCCGGAAATAAAATCACAATAGAACGTTTTTAAATAAGGAGCTGAGGATATGGAATTTCTGAGCATATTGGCCATTGGTTTAGCCATCATTGTCATCTTTGCAGTTGTCCGCGGCATTTACGTCATTCGTCAGCAAGAGTGCATCATCGTTGAACGACTCGGACGCTTTCATGCCATCCTCAACTCAGGACCGCAACTCATCGTTCCTTTCATCGATCAACCACGTCAGATGCTCTGGATCCGCAACGGTGTTATCGTACCGGTTGAGCGTATCGATCTGCGTGAGGTGGTGCTCGACATCCCCGAACAACGCGTGATCACCAAAGACAACGTCGGTATTACAGTTGACGCTCTCATCTACACGCAAATCACCGACGTACGACGCGCAGCCTACGAGATTCAATCTTTGCCATTGGCTATTGGTCAGCTCACACAGACCACCCTGCGTAACCTTATTGGTGAGCTCGAGCTAGATCATACACTCTCTAGCCGCGATGCAATCAATACGCGCCTGAAGGCCATCCTCGATGATGCTGCAGATAAATGGGGACTCAAAGTCAACCGTGTAGAGCTGCGTAACATTACTCCTCCCGTTGAAGTGCAACAGGCCATGGAAAAGCAAATGCAGGCTGAGCGCGAAAGACGTGCGCAAGTTCTCTCGGCAGAGGGATCAAAGCAAAGCCGAATTCTTGATGCAGAGGGTGAGAAACAAAGCCGTATCGAACGTTCACAGGGTGAGCAGCAAGAAAAAATCAATCAAGCCTTGGGTGACCGCGACGCAATCATAGCACGCGCCGACGGTGAAGCTCGCGGAATTGAAGCAGTCGCACGCGCGCAGGCCACTGCGATTGCAAACGTTCGCGATGCCTTCGGCAACCCACATGTCGCTGCTCAATACTTGGTGGCAATGGAATATCTCAAGCGCTTTGGCGATATGACCACCAAGCAAACCGACAAAGTCTTCATTCCTTACGAAGCTTCTGGAGTGCTGAGCTCATTGGGTGGAATCAGTGAACTTCTCAAAAAAGCAGGCGGCCCAGGTCTTCACTCCTGAACATCGAAGTTGTGGTAGACCGCCTGAACGTCGTCTTGTTCCTCGAGTTTTTCAATGAGCTCGAGCGCATCTTTGGCGTTCTCTCCGCTCAGGCTAACGCGAGTGTCAGGCACTTGCTCGAGGCCCGCCTTCTCGAATTTAATACCACCAGCAAGCAAAGCATCACGCACCGCAGCGAAATCGGTCGGGCCAGTGTAGATGGTTGCGAAACCCTCTTCCACAACCACATCTTCTGCACCTGAATCCAACGCCAGCTCCATGATTCGATCTTCGCTCACAGCGCCCAGTTCGACATCCAGCACGCCTTTCTTTTTGAACATCCATGCAACCGATCCCATTTCACCCATATTGCCGCTGTTCTTGGTGAAGATCTTGCGCAGCTCCGGGTTGGTGCGATTTCGGTTGTCAGTCAGCACTTCAACAAGAATGGCCGAACCACCGGGTCCGTAACCCTCGTAAGTGATTTCCTCGAAGGTCATTCCTTCAAGCTCACCGGCACCCTTCTTAATGGCTCGCTCGATGACATCCTTGGGCATGTTGTTGTCGCGTGCCCGGTCGACAGCCAAGCGCAACTTCGAGTTGAAGTTCGGGTCGCTGCCGGTGCGGGCTGCGACCATGATTTCGCGCGCCAGCTTCGTAAAAACCCTTCCACGCGCAGCAGCGCTCGCTGCCATTCGACCTGCAACAGTTGCGTGACGACCCATAGGACAACCTTCCTTTGATACTTTTTAAGGCACTCAATAGCCAACAGTCACAGCGTCTGAGACCGTCTCAAATTTGGCTTGTATTTGTTACAGCGATGAGCGCGATCTGCCAAGAGAGCGACTTTGCCCCCTGGATAAGTTCCGATAATCTTTATCGGACTGTTTTTTGAATACAGCATCAAAAAAATTTGGGGGGCACAATGGCGCAGAAGAAAACCCGTTCACATTCGGATGGCTCAGAGCAAAATCAGGGAGGCCCTGGACGCGTTGCGGTGATCGGCGCAGTTCGCACCCCATTTGTTCGCTCATTTGGCGTGTTTGAACGTGAAACGCCGCTGAGCCTCAGTATACGCCCCGCCACCGAAGTCATCGCACGCACTGGAGCCAACGCTTCGGACATCGACGAAGTGATTTGGGGCGCCGTTGTTCCGCAAACCAAGAACCCCAACATTGCGCGCGACATTGCACTTTTCGCTGGCCTACCCAAATCCATTCCTGGCTACACGCTCAACCGCGCTTGCGCGAGCTCGCTGCAAACGGTTCAGCTCGCAGCAGATGCCATCACAGCAGGCCGAAACAGGATGGTGCTTGCTGGAGGCGTCGAGGTTCTCTCGGACGTTCCAATCACTTTCTCGGACGAAGCACGCCGATTTCTCACGCGTTTATCGCGGACAAAAACATTGAAGGAAAAACTGATGATGCTTTCGGACTTTAACCCGAAGGCATTCTTACCCAAGCCACCAGCACTCGCTGAACCGTTCACTGGATTCACGATGGGAGAGCACGGCGAACAGATGGCCGTGAAGAACGACATTTCGCGCGAACGCCAGGATGAGCTTGCCATGCGCAGCCATCACCGCGCTGCTACTGCCATTGAGAGAGGCTATCTGAAAGATGAAATCGTGCCGGTTTGGTCGGGTGTAGCGAAAGAAAATTTTGTCGATGCGGACAACCTGGTGCGAGGCGATACCTCCATCGAAGCACTCTCGAAACTCAAGCCCGCGTTCGACAAGCGCAACGGCACACTGACTGCTGGCAACTCGAGTGCACTCACCGACGGTGCTTCAGCAGTACTGTTGGCAAGCTCGCATTATGCTGAAGAACATGGTTTGCCGGTGCTTGGATATGTTGTCGACTCGGTCACTGTTGCGGTCGATCCTCGCGATCAGCTATTGATTGGACCTGCTTATGCCATCCCAAGGCTCCTGCACAAACACAACCTCAAACTCTCGGATATCGGCGTATTTGAGATCCATGAAGCCTTTGCAGCTCAGGTTCTCAGTTGCCTGGATGCGATGTCCAACACCCGATTTTGTCAGGAAAAGCTCGGACTCGATAGTGCATTTGGAGTTGTCGATCCAAGCAAGATGAACATAGATGGTGGCTCAATTGCATACGGCCACCCGTTTGGTGCCACGGGCGGGCGTCTTGTTGGACGTGCGCTGCGGATCGCCCAACGTACAGGCTCACGATACGCACTTGTGGCGATCTGTGCTGCGGGCGGAATGGGACAGGCCATGCTTCTTGAAGCTCCTCAACACTGAAGGAAAGACCATCATGAACACAACAATTACATCCACGACAAAGACATTGCGCGTCTCCTGGCAGGATTCCGTCTGCATCATCGATTTCAATGATGAAACAAAATCGATGAACGCCTTCTCACGCGAAATCCTCACAGATCTCGACAAAATCATCTCCCAGGCACTCTCTGTGCCTGGGATTGCAGGGGTTGTAATGACCTCATCGAAACCGGGTTGTTTTGCTGCCGGTGTAGACATCAGTATCTTTGATTCCCTAACCACACAGAGTGCCGGCGAGGAAGCTTCATCCACACTCCACGCCCTCTTCCAGAAATTTGCTGATGCATCCGTGCCAACTGTGGCGGCCATCAATGGCGTTTGTCTGGGAGGTGGCCTTGAGCTCTCTTTAGCTTGCCACCATCGCATTTGCAGCTCTCACTCAAGCACTCAACTCGGACTTCCAGAAATTCAGCTCGGCCTTCTTCCCGGAGGAGGAGGCACTCAGCGCTTGCCTCGCATTATTGGGGTTGCTCCGGCCCTCGACCTGATTCTGACCGGCAAAAAAGTTGATGCAAAAAAGGCACTCAAGCTCGGCTTGGTGAGTGAAGTGGTACCAGAAAATCAACTCCTGCAACGCGCAGTTCAACTTTGCAAATCGGGACAAACTGTTTCTCTCGAGAAAAAGAAAACCGGACTCGGGATGCTTGGACAAGTGCGCGCAAAAGAACTCGCAGGACTCGATGTTCAGAAGCTCGCACTCGAAACAAATCCAATTGGACGGACTATCATCGAGCGTAAAACTCTTGAACAGATTGAAAAGAATACAAAGGGATTTTATCCAGCTCCCAAGAAAGCACTTGAAGCACTCATGAAGGGACTCTCACGTCCCCTTTCTGAAGGACTAAAAATTGAAGCGAAGCTTTTCGGTGATCTGGTAGTTACACCTGAGAGCCGTTCGCTGGTTCACATTTTCCGGGTTGTCACCGCTGCCAAAAAAAATCCATTCGATGCCGATGCTCAGAGAGCAGCTCGTGAACAGGTGATTAATCCACTCCTCTCGGGTGAGAAATTTGTTGGAATGCTCGGTGCTGGGCTCATGGGTAGCGGCATTGCCACAGTTCTTTCCGATAAGAACATTCGCTGTGCTCTGCTCGACCGCGATGGTCTTGGAGTGCAGCGCGGCCTGAAGAATGTTCAATCTTATTTCGATGAGCGACTCAGAAAGCGCCGCATCAAGAAATTCGATCGCGATGCCGCAATGGGACGCATTGTTCCCTCCGTGGATCTCTCCACGTTTTCAGGAACGCCGATTGTTGTGGAAGCTGTGTTTGAGGATCTTGCCGTGAAGCATGACATGCTCAAACGCTGTGAGGCTGCAATCCAAAATGAGGATTTCATCTTTGCATCCAACACGTCGAGCTTGCCGATTGGCAGAATTGCTGCCGCAGCCAAAAAGCCCGAGAACGTGGTCGGAATGCACTTCTTCTCCCCGGTGCCTAAAATGCCATTGGTGGAAATCATCACAACTGAAAAAACCTCACCCAAAGCAGCCAGTGCAGCTTTCGACTTAGCTGCAAAAATGGGTAAAAACATCATTGTAGTGAAGGATGGCCCCGGCTTCTATACCACGCGCATCCTCGCCTTTCTTATTGCTGAGGCTCTGAATATCCTTTCCGAGGGAGCGAGTATTGAAGCCATCGATCAAGCACTCGAGAAGTTCGGAATGCCTGTTGGACCAATCACTCTCCTGGATGAAGTTGGCATAGATGTTGGTGCCCACATCATCACGGTGTTGAAAGATGCTTTCTCTGAAAGGATTGTCATACCACCCGAACTCGAATCCATCATTGCTGAGGATCGCAAGGGCAGAAAGAACGGGCGCGGTTTTTATACCTACGTCGAAGGCAAAAAAGACAAGCCCGATGCAACCGTCTACAAACACCTCAAGCATGGCGACGACAGAAAGCAATTCGACCTGAAGGACATCGCAGATCGCTGCATGTATGTGTTCATGAATGAGGCCGCACGTTGCCTTGATGAGGGCATCATCGACTCCACCGCCACAGGCGATCTCGGAGCGATCTTTGGTTTAGGCTTTCCGCCATTCCTCGGCGGCCCTTTCCACCACGCGCAACAACTCGGATATGCGAGAGTGTTGCAAACTTTGGATGAGATGGCTGGACGCTATGGCACACGCTTTGCACCTGCGGCTCACTGGAAAAATTCTGCACGCTGATCCAGAGCTCTGACGCTCTCCGGGGTGGGAGCTCAGATCTCTTGCGTAGGGCTCCGATCCCTACAAGGTCTTGAGGCGTTTTTATGAGGATGTGGCATTGATGATCAGGCGGTTTGACCTGAAAATTGTGGCAAAATACGCGGTGCGCTTGGCTTTGCCGTGCACAGCAGTAGGACTTATGGCCTGCGAGTCCTCCCCACCTCAGGTGCGCACAGCCGTGCCTATCACCTGGGGCGAATCCAACACATTGCAGCTCTCAGGACTAGCAGATTCTGTGGCCCAACCTTGGCGCAAAATCGTAATTCTCACCAAGGGCGTGTTAACCATCGGTCTGCAATCGAACTCCGACGCGGGTAAAATGCGCCTGAATGTGAAAAATGAGAGCGGGAAGCGCAGCATCTTTCAGAAGGAGATCGATCTGGCGCCTCGTTCGCCATTGAATATCACCCTGAATGTTGAAGCTGGAACGTATTACATGGTGCTTGAACCTCTTGAGGGGCAAATTGTGAATGCTGCCTTGGCAGCTCGTTTTCAACCGGAAGATCCGGATGCTCTCTCGGGAGCCGACAAGGGCAGAGAGGGTGCCCAACAACTCGCAGTGGCTCAATCCAAAGAAGGCGCTGTCAGTTACCGCGATGGCAACCGCACCGACTGGTTTCGCTACGATGCAGCAACCGCAGAGACCCTGCAGATACGCTTTCAAACTATCGATCAAGCCAAGGGTGTGAAGGCAGAGTGCATCACTCCCACAGGCCTCAGTTTCGAATTGACGGGTCAGGACAAACTTGTCCTGCGCGAAGCTGGGACAGTCTGGTTCCGTGTGTTTGCAGATCAGGCTGATTCAGGCGGTGGGTACAAACTCACTGCCCTGAGTTCACCTTTCCTCGGAACCGAGCGCAAAGGTCTTATCCTGAAATTCAATGGACAAACTGCGACAATCAACATGGGTATCGAGGACGGTGTACGTGAGGGTCTTAAGGGTTACATCCAGCGTCCCGATGGAACCCTGATCGACTTTGTCATAGAAAAGGCTCTGCAACGCAGCTCAACAGCAAAGTCGCCCACATCCTTTAAAGACATGGACTTGAATCTGACCGTTCACTTTGAACGCAAGTGAACAACGCTCCCCATGGCAAAAAAAAGAGAGACCCAGGAGATTCCAGGGTCTCTCTTCTTTGAGGAGTGACGCGCATGCCTTAATGCCTTCACTCCTAAATCAAATTTATTCAGCCTTAGCAGATTCAATCACAATTGGCTTAACAGGAACATCGCTGTGCATGCCGAATGACCCTGTTTTGGTTGTTGCGATTTCATCCACAACATTCATACCCTCAACCACCTTGCCAAAAACCGTGTAGCCACCGCTGCTTGGAAAATCCAAGAAGGAGTTGTCTACGAGGTTAATAAAAAACTGCGCGGTCGCAGAGTTCACATCCGAGGTGCGAGCCATGGCGAGTGTTCCGCGCAGATTCTTGAGGCCATTGTTGGCTTCCGATTTGATGGGTGCTTTGGTGGGCTTTTGGGTCATTTTATCATCGAAGCCGCCACCCTGAATCATGAACTTGTCGATCACACGGTGAAAAATCGTATTGTTGTAGTGACCGGACTTCACATAGCTGAGGAAGTTCTCAACTGAAATTGGAGCTTTTTCTTTGTCGAGCTCAATCTTGATGGTGCCTTTGTTGGTGACCATAGTGACCATGACTGCATTTGGATTCATTTTCTTTACCTCTTTTGCTGCTGTTTTTTCTTTCTTTGCTTCTTTCTTCTCGGCTTTCTTTGCTGGCACATCAGACTTCTGCTCTGCAGCAGCATAGCCCGTGCTGGCGAGAAAAAGGCCACCGACAACACACAACGAACGGACAAAAGACTTGTGGAATTTCATGAAATCCTCCGTGGTTTTCATTCCAATGATTGATACTCTTATCGCCGGGTCAGCTGGAGCATTTTGAAGAAACTGACCCGAACAATCAACGCTGATTCACATCGAGTCCCCAGAACACCCCACACTCCTCTTTCACGAGCGCGGCAAACTGAGCAGGTGTCATGGGTTCCCGGTTTTTTCCATCGCGGTAGCGCGGCGTGAGCGTGCGGTTCTCAACTTCCTTATCGCCGATGACAAGCATGTAAGGTATTTTGCTCACCTGAGCCTCACGGACTTTTGCTGACAGGGTATCGTTGCTGAAGTCGGTGTCGACACGCAGGCCCGCCGCAAAGAGCTCTGCACGCACCTGCTCACCCCACTCCACACACGACTCTTTAACGGTAACAACGCGCGCCTGCACAGGACACAATCCCAGCGGGAAATGCCCTGCTGTGTGCTCGATGAACACACCCATGAAACGCTCAACAGAGCCCAGCACGGCACGGTGAATCATCACCGGAACCTCAGGCTTGTTTGCTGCTGAAACGTAGGAAGCACCCAAACGCATCGCTGTCTGGAAATCGAGCTGAATGGTTGCACATTGATGAAAGCGGCCAATGGCATCCTTCACCTTGATGTCGATCTTTGGCCCATAGAAGGCGCCATCGCCAGGATTCAAGATGTAATCGATGCCCTCGGACTTGAGTGCCTCAACCAACGCAGTTTCAGCAGTATCCCACAATTCTTCTGCGCCTACGCGCTTCTCAGGGCGAGTAGAGAGATAGAAACGCACTTCCTCGAACGTGAGATCACGATAGGCTTCGCGCACAAAGCGGAGTGCCAGTTTCATTTCGGTTTGGATTTGATCAGGCGTACAGAAAATATGTCCATCGTCCTGGGTAATCCGCCGAACACGGGTCAAACCATGCACGGTACCGCTCAATTCATTGCGGTGCACAACACCGAACTCCGCATAGCGCAGAGGCAATTCGCGGTAGCTCCGGAGTCCGGTCTGGAAGACTTTTACGTGTGCTGGACAGCTCATAGGCTTGATAGCGTACTGCTGCTCATCGACCTCAGTGAAGAACATGTTCTCGCGGTAGTTATCGTAGTGGCCACTCATCTTCCACAGATCGACGTTCATGACCTGAGGTGTGTGGATTTCACGGAAACCGAATTCAGCTTGCTTGCGACGTATGTAGTTCTGCAACAGCACAAACAGCTTCGCACCATTGGGCAAAAAGAATGGAGCACCAACTGCAGATTCAGGAATCAAGGTGAACAACTCGAGCTGCTTGCCCAAGAGCACATGGTCGCGTTTCTTTGCTTCCTCGAGCATGTGAAGATAAGCATCGAGATCTTTTTTGTTCGCCCAAGCGGTTCCGTAGATGCGGGTCAGCTGGTCGTTGTCTTTGTTGGCGCGCCAATAAGCACCCGCGATGCTCATCAGCTTGAATGCGCCTAGCTTGCCAGTGCTCGGGACATGCGGACCGCGACACAGGTCACCCCACCCGCCCATCTCGTAGATTTTAATATCCTCGCCTTCCGGAATATCTCCGACGATCTCTGCTTTAAATTTCTCACCGATATTCTTGAAATGCGAAATCGCCTCGGAGCGAGACACGACGCGCGGCAAGACTTTGAGATCCTTGCCGACAATTTCGGTCATCTTTTTCTCGATGTTTTCAAAATCATTGGAACTGATTTTCACACCTTCAGGGGGCTTTACATCATAGTAGAACTGATTCTCGACCACTGGGCCGATGGTGATCTGTGTTCCGGGAAAAACCTCTTGAATCGCCATTGCCATCAGGTGAGCTGTTGAGTGCCGAATAACCTCGAGACCCGCAGGAGAATTCCCGACGATGATTTCTATCTTTTCTCCGCCTCTCAATTCAGCGCTCAGGTCGCTCAACTTGCCGTTAATTTTTCCGGCCACTGCACTTTTGGCGAGACCAGGTCCAATGTTGAGCGCGACGTCTGCCAACGTGCACGGCGAGGGAAGAGTGCGAGAAGATCCATCGGGCAAATAGACGCTAACTGGTGAACTCAAAACTCATTCCTCCGCGCAAAGGCTGTTCGTGAGATCGAAGTGTTTATTCCAGCGTCAAGAGTGACGCAACACGTCGGTGAGCAGCCTGCGATGGCGCTCGAGGATTCCCTCGAGTTCCATCAACTGCTCGAAATCAAACCAAGAAATCTCTTCAATTTCAGACTCTTGCATCTTCCAGTGAGCCACCTCTAGCGTGTTTGCAACTCCCTGGAGTTCAAAAACGAGCTCAAGAAGAGGGAATTTCTCACTCTGCAGGCTGTGGCGCAGGACGAACGAACGTCGGGAGGCATCTTCCCACCCCAGCTCCTCACGAAGCTCCCGCACCAGGGCCTGCCCTGGTGATTCAGGCCAGGCAACCAGGCCTCCTGGCAACCCCCATGGCTTGACTCGCCCTTTGTGTTTCAAGAGACAAACACGTCCCTTCGTATCCTGGACGACGGCAAGCACGCCCACGCTCCAACGCGGCCCGAAAAAGCGAAGCCAAATCCGCACAAAAAGCATCCAAAAACGAGTCACCCATCCGCGAGCACCCTTGCCCTTCGGCCTTTTTTCCGTGTAAGTCATGAGCCTTGCCCACTGCTGAACGAGAAAGGGTGATTATATATGGACGTTTCGAGCATCGTCATGCTTTTTCCCGGACAAGGAAGTCAAACAGTCGGCATGGGCCGTGAGCTCGCCGAAAACTTTTCAGAATACCGCGAGGCACTTGCGGAGGCGTCTGATGCTTTAGGCTTCAACATGGAGAAGCTCTGCTTCGAAGACCCGCAACAACAACTCAATCTCACAGAATACACACAACCAGCCCTCCTTGCGAGCAGCGTGGCCACACACCGTGTGCTCAGCGCACGTGCGAACCTCAACGGCGTCACCGCAGTTGCTGGCCACAGCCTCGGCGAATACTCAGCCTTAGTCTGTGCTGGTGGCCTCAATTTTGCTGATGCGCTCAAGGCTGTGCGGTTTCGTGGTCAGGCGATGCAACGCGCCGTGCCTGTTGGCGTTGGCGCCATGGCAGCGTACGTCGGAACGCAGGTCGAAAAAGTGGTTGCACTCTGCAAAGAGCTCAGCACTCCACATTCGAGCGTTGAGCCCGTCAATTTCAACTCGCGCACTCAAGTTGTGTTGAGTGGTCATAAAGCAGCTGTTGACGCCGCAGTGAGCCGTATTGCAGCAGAAAAACTCGGACGTGGAATTCCACTTTCGGTTAGCGCCCCCTTTCATTCCAGCCTGATGCAACCTGCCGCGCGCGAAATGGAAAATTACCTTGAAAGTGTCGCACTCAAGCCCCTCATCAAGCCGATTTATGCCAACGTCGACGCGCAAAAGTATGCGGCCTCTGAGTACTCCAAATCACAACTCGTTCGGCAAGTTGCGAGCGCTGTGCTCTGGACGCAAACACTCGATGCCATGCAGAACAGTGAAAAGCCGGCTCTTTGGCTGGAAGTTGGAACAGGCAGTGTTCTACAAGGGCTTGTGAAAAAAACCCTCGACAATAGCGTGGGCGCAGGTACACACGATGTGGAGTCGATGAAAAACATCCTCAACTCTCTGGGAGCATGAACGGGTGGCCAAACTTAAATCTTCAGATGATATTGAGATGATGCGTGCAGCCGGCCGGCTGGCAGCTGAGACCTTGCGTCACGTTGCTCCGTTCGTTCGCCCTGGAATTTCAACTGAAGAAATCAACTCGATTGTGCACACATATATTGTAGAACACGGTGCTTATCCGAGCCCGCTCAACTACAAAGGATTCCCGAAGTCAGTCTGCACCAGCATCAACGAGGTGATTTGCCATGGCATCCCTCACCCGGATGTTAAGTTGCGCGCGGGCGACATCATCAACATCGACGTCACCGTAACCCTCAATGGTTATTTCGGAGACACCTCGCGGACCTTCTACGTTGGGAGTGAAATCCCCCCCGATCGACGCCTGGTCACCGAAACAGCCGAAGAATCATTGGCGCGTGCTTTGGCTGTTTGCCAACACGGAGTTCGGGTGGGTGACATCGGTCATGCCATCCAAAGTTTCGCTGAGGCGCGCGGCTGCAGTGTGGTGCGCGATTTCGTTGGTCATGGGATTGGGAAGGTCTTTCACGAAGAGCCCGCAATCACACACTACGGCCGCCCGGGAACCGGGGACAAACTCGTCCGCGGAATGTGCTTCACTATTGAACCGATGATCAACGGCGGCGACTGGCGAAGCAAGATGTTGAAAGATGGCTGGACCGCTGTCACGCCCGACGGCAAACCCAGTGCGCAGTTCGAGCACACGATTGCGTTAGTCGGCGATGGCATCGAAATACTCACAGCACTTCCAGACGATCCGATCGCACGACGTGCAAAAGAGCTTGGTGCCAAAATTCACTGGCCTGAGCTCGTCTGAGCCGTTCTCTTGCTTGAACAAGCTGCCGGTTGTCCCTCTTTTAACAGGCTTACTCTTTAATCAAATCAATGCTCTCGTGCGATGGTTCTCCTCGCACTAATCTCCTGTGCAGACCGCAACCCAAAGGAGGCCAGCATGAGCAGCAACATCGACCTGTGGCGCAATCGTGGTGTCGTCCCCTCAAAATTCTGGAATGCACCACTTTCGTCGAACTTCTTCAGACGCATGGATCGTCTCTTTGAAGACTTCGTTAATGAATTTTCTGATTTTGGAACCCGCGAGAGCGTCCTGCAAAGCTACGAACCTGCATGCGACCTAATTGAACGCGACAATGATTTTATGTTGTACATCGACCTCCCCGGCATGCACGCCAAAGATGTCAACCTTGAAATTTTGGGGAACACGCTCGTCATTTCAGGTGAACGTAAATTCGAACGCAAAGAGGAAAAGGCCGGCACGCATTTCCACGAGCGGCGCATTGGCGCATTCGAACGCCGCCTCACCATGCCCGAGAACGTCAATATGGAGAAAATCCATGCCCATTTCGACTCCGGCGTACTGAGCCTCACGCTTCCAAAAACCGGCCAATCACAGCGCCGCAAGATCAACATCCACGAAAATCTGAGCGCATCAGGCGACGTGAAAATTGAAGGCAAGACCGAGCACAAAAAGTCGGCTTGATAAAGGAGACAAGAGACATGACCAGTGACTCTTCAAGACTTGCCAACACTGCAATAGTCGTTGCTCTGGCTCTGTGCGGGTGTCAGTCGACAGCACAGGTTACAAAAAGTCCAGAGAGTCCTGGTTCATCAGCTCCAGCGGCGCCCAAAGCAACGCCCGAAATGCCTTCTCCCTCAACATCAATGCAACCAATGATGGGCGGGTGGCATCACCACTCGCCCTATGGTCAACTCTATTCTCAGGGAAAAGCTGTGACTCTCGAAGGGGAAATCGTAAAGACCACCCCAATCATGCCGCTCCCCCATATGATGCAAGGCATTCAGCTGATTTTGAAAACTCGTGAGGGCGAGAAAGCAATTCATTTGGGTCCCGCGTGGTTTATCGAACAGCAGGAATTCACCCTTTCTCCGGGCGAGAAAATCAAAGTTGAGGGCCGCACTGTTGACGTCGCAGGTCAGAAAGTTGTGATAGCAAATAGCCTGCAAAAGGGGAGCGAGAGCCTCGTACTCCGCGACGCAACCGGATTTCCATTCTGGGCCGGCGGACGCATGATGTACCAGCACAAAGGCAGGTCAAAAACTCCTTCCCGCCCCTGAAATTTAGACCAATACGAAGGAATCGTTGAGGTTTACAAATCTGCCATAAAATATTCAAAATTGGCCCATTGACTCCGCTAATGGGCTTTGTTAGCCCACAAGCGGCTGGTGTGTGTCATTTCGACAATCCAATCGGCTTCTCAGCAGTCCGGAGGTTTCGCATGTTCTCATGGCGTCCTAGCAACCTGTTCAGAAACCCGACGGCCGCCGCCGCTTTGATACTCACCACTGCAGCTCTGGTTGAGGTGACTCCAGCTTTCGCTCAGCGGAACTCGCGTCATCGCCCCGGAAGACAAGCCTCCTCCACACAACCCAAGTCTCCACAGCAGGGCAGCTCGGCCAACACCGGACTCGGCAAAGCGACCCCCGACAACGCTCTTGTTGCTGAATCTACGCGCGGATGCGCATCGGGCAGTCTTGTGACCGTGGCCACGTACAACGTCGAAAACTTCTGGGATGACGTTGAGGAAAACTCTGGCAGCAACAACTACGACGAGTATAAAAAAGGTGGCTCGAACTGGTACGCAGAACAAATGTACACGCAAAAGGCCATTAATTTTGCAGATGCAATCCGCATGGCAGGGGCACCTGACATCGTTGCAATGCAGGAAATTGAAAGTGCGAACAACACAAGCCGCACTCTCGAAATCATGAAGCCCTACGTTGAAAGTATGGGATACAAATACTTTGCACTCGGACTGCAGAATCCTAAAAATCCTGTCGCCGTGACCAGTGCTGTAATGAGCAAGTATCCGATAAAATCGAACTCCAACCTCGATTTCCATATGAGCGAGGGCCAATCAGCTCCGAACGGCTCACACGAGGACACCACAACAGAAGCCAGCTCTTCGGCTCGCGATCCACAGGTGGTGACCATCGATGTTGGTGGCAAGACGCTCCGCCTTTACACAGCACACTTCAAGAGCCGTCGCGGTGATTTTGCCACTGGCGAAAACATGCGCGTTGCAGCAGCAGAGCTGATCAAGAAAGACATCGAAAAACAGGTTCAATCCAATCCTGCACTCGATGTCCTTGTCATGGGTGATTTCAACGCCAACGAGACCGAAAGACCCCTGACCGAGGCTTTGAAGGCGATCGACGACAAGAACGTTTTCAAACGCGACCTAAGCGACGACCGGATGTACAATTTCTGGTTCGAGCTGCCTGCAGCAGAGCGATGCTCGTACATGCACGGTGGTGCGCTTCAGTGTCTCGACCATATGCTGTCCACAGCTTCTCTTTTTGACGGCAAAGGGCTTGACCTGGTGGAAGGCTCATTCCAAGTGGTCGGTCACAACGGCGGCGAGGCAGCAAGCAAGATGGTTAAATCCGATGGCCGCACACCCTATCGTTGGGGCATGCAGAAATCGGATCGTGGTTCACGCTTCACCGGCACTGGCTATTCCGACCATCTCCCGCTCGTTGCAACATTTAAGATTGCAGATCGCTGCAAGGCCGCGCGCTAATAACTCCATTCAATTTACAAAACTGTGTCATCCGATTATGCATTGGCGTAAGAGGGCTGCACAGTCTTGTTTTTTTGTGTCACCAATATCCTCTGTCACCGACTAGAATTTCTTTGCTCGCAGCAGGCAGCATCGAAAGATACCGGCGGGGAGGGATTGGTCATGCGCAAGAAACCACGCAAGATTGCCAGCCGTAAACGCAGAAAGAAACGCGAAAATTACACAGACGACGAAACACCTGCGCCAGATTCCCTGGAGAGACTACCTCCCATCAACCGCAGGGACGTTCCGTCGAACATCGATCCAGGGGTTGCACATTGTCCGAAAGCCACGAAGAAGAGCTCCTGAAAATCATTGATGTGACCAAGGCTGAAGTGTGTCCGTGCGGAAATACCCACCGCAGCCATATGGTGAGCCAAATCGGAGAATACACAGGTTGGGGATGGTTCTGGGTGCTCTTCGGTGTGACCACTGAGCCCATTCGCGTGAAGTTCGTTTGCCGCAAGTGCCAAACCGTCGTTGCAATAAGTGAAGACAAGCGCATCCTGCGGCGCGACGTTTAAAGTTCGCCCGCGCACGCGCGTTTTCTCAACTCTGCAGCCTTCTTGCGAATCGCCTGCTTTTCATCATCATTCTTCTTCTCCCAAACACTCCACATCATCCCCATACGCCGTGCAAACGAAGGTCGGTTAGCCTGGTTCTGCTTGGTTGTGGCGATAAAATCCCAGTACAGCGCATTAAAAGGACATCCTTCGCTCTCAAGAGTTTTCTTGGGATCAAAGCTGCACGACTTACAGAAAAGACTCATTTTGTTGATGTAATTGGCACCAGACACATAAGGCTTCGTGGCAAAAACTCCACCATCAGCAAACTGGCTCATACCCAGAACGTTTGGTGTCACAACCCACTCATACGCATCGAGATAAGTAGCCCAGAACCAACCGTTCACTTCATGCGGGTCTACGTGAGCGAGAAGTGCGAAATTGCCCAACACCATCAGACGTGTGATGTGGTGCGAATACGCGTGCTGCTCGACGTGCTTGACCACCGACGACAGACAATTCATACGCGTCGGATGGCCCCAATACAGCGGAGGCAATTTTTCGGTGAATCCAAAAAAATTGCTCGATCGGTAATCGTTGCGGTGCCGACGATATATCAGCCTTAAAAACTCACGCCACCCAAGAATCTGTCGAATGAAACCTTCTCTAGATGCAACCGGAATTTCAGCAGGGGCAGCTTCCACGGCCTGAAGGATCTCCCTTGGAGACAAAATCTGAAGGTTCATCAAAGGTGATAAGCCAGAGTGAAAAAGACCCACGGAGCCCGCAACCATTGCATCTTCATAGGGTCCGAATTGCTCGAGTCTTTTTTCAACAAATTCGTTTAAAAAAAGACGTGCTGATTTCGCATGCGTTGGGAGTGTTGGTCGGCGAAATGTACCGAAGCGATCGGGTGGAAGGTGAGCGCGTAAATGTTTTTCGACTTGCGCGTAAATCTCGTGATCGATTTTGTCGCACCAATCCTTCTCAAGGAAATCGGATGGAGGTTTTTTTTCCCAGGCGGCAAGAGGAGCACGGCGATTATCTTCATCGAAATTCCATTGACCTCCCACGGGCTTTCCATTCTGCATAAGTATGCCGTGCTTCGTGCGCATTGCTCGATAAAATGTCTCCATCAGATACGGTGGTTTTGGAGCCAGCATTGAGTCGTCGGCTAGAAAAAAAACACTCGGGTGCACGATACATGCAGACCGCAAATCCGCCTTCAACCAATCCAGAGCACGTGGCTCGCTCGGCTCAACCACATGCACTTCCTCTGCCTCATAGGAATTCAAAACCTCGATGAAGGTGTGCGGTGAGAATTCGACATATTCAAATGGAAAATCATTCCTGCCGTTGCGTATCTCTTCTGCAAATCTCCGCATACAGGAAAAAACATACATCAGCTTCTGCGGATGATAAGGAAGCCAATCTGCCCGGGGTAAAGATTCAATCATCAGCAAGCGATCCGTTTGGGGATTCAGATTCATCGTCAAAAAGGGATGAGACTCACTCAACTGATCGCCCAAAATAAGAAAAATGCGCTTGATCTGGTTCTTCTTCATTGAAAAAAATCCTCATCCCTGCTCGCTTTAAATTTCATCCAGGTGAGTCTGATGCGGGATTCTATTTTTTCCAAATCCTGTTCGGGAAAAAAGCATTCATTCATTTCAAAAAGGGATGCGCGTACGAATGGAAGTGTCCTCGTCCCGGTCGTAACATGCCGAGGAGATGCGGGGTTTTTAGCTCGACATCTTACGAGGAAGGGAGGAAAACTCATGAGCACTCAAGAGCACGAAGGCAAGGAACACACTCGCACAGATGTGAGCAAACGTCCCTCGGGAAAAATGACCGTTGAGGAGGCCGGACGTCGGGGAGGTGAGCGCACAGCGCAGACGCGTGGCCACGAATTTTATCAGTCCATCGGTCGCAAAGGCGGCGAAGTCGTTAGCAAGGACAAACAGCACATGGCAGCCATCGGACGTAAAGGCGGGGAGGCTGTCAGTCGGGATCGAGCTCACATGGCGCTTATTGGCCAGAAGGGGGGCGAAGCGCGCAGCCGACATTTCAAGCAACAACAGATGGAAAAGAAGAAGGTGCAGGAGGCTCCGGAAAAGGTTCAAGCAGTTAAACCAGCAGAAGCTGCGGGTGCCCACGAATTCAGCAAGCCTTCTGCGAGTGAACAAGAAAAAGCCGGCTGACACTCGGTTGACGCTTGCAGCGGTGCCAAACCAAAAAAATGGCCCGTTGACCAATATCCAAGAGCTCTTCCGTGGCTGAAATCGGGCCCCAGGCTGCTTTGCAGTTTGGGGCCATTTGCGTTACCGTTCCGCCCGGTTCGCTCTCCACGGGCTGTGGCGGCAACCGCAAGAACAGACAGATTTTCCAGCAATGGTGGAGACCCTATCCCATGGCAAGTTCTGCTACACCCTCGAAAGCTTGGCTGAGCGAAGTTGAGCTCATCGATCTCGCCCTCGAAAAACCTGAACTGAGCACCTCAAGCCTCGCATCACCGGGCACCGAGTCCGTGCCGCCAACAAATGCAACAGGCGGCGGAAATGTAGAGCAGCTCATTCAGCAGGGTCTTATGTCCACCTTGCGGGGAGGACTCGACACAGCAGTTCCGTGGTTTCTGGGCCAAATGCCCCCACTTTACCAATTCATCACACCACGTGACGAACGCCTCGAACACCTCACAGAAATTGTCTCGGGCAAAGTGCTCACTCATGGCCAGCAGATGGAACGCTGGAACAGCCAGAGCAGCACTTCCACGATCATCGCGTCCGGCGAAGATGGCCTAGCTGCGGTGCGTCTTGCACCACGCCTCGGTCGCGAAAATGCGAAGTTCGTTTCCTACTTCCTCTCAAATGACAAACGCGTTGCGATTTGCTCAACAGTGCAGTCGGCCTACAAATCGGGAGCTCAATGGGGAACGCCTGAGCGCCAGCAGAAGAAAACTGCGGTGCTGCACGCACTCTCAATGAAACCCAGCGGAGAAGTGGAAGCCTATCTCAATTCCATCGACGCAGATACGCTCGAACGCTCAACTGCTAAAATGCTCGCCATTGGCTTTTCGGCAATGAAGTATTGCCAGGAAAATGAGAACGCCTACGTCAACCTGACCACCCTCGACGATCCCAAGGAAGCTTGCTTCCGCGTTGACATCGGCCTCAAAGGATTTCCTCTGACAGCCGGCCTCGAGAATGTCATTGGCATTCTCAATCGCTACAGCTTCAACGTAAGACGTTCTCTCGGATTCGAAGTTCGGCTTCAGGACAACCAACAATTTGCGGTTCTCCAGATCGTTGCTGCAGCCAACTCGGGCGAAAAGGTCAACCCCAACTCCACCCCTTGGGGTCGTGTAATGAAGGCCCTCAAGGCTCTAAATTACGTTGACCATGGCGATGAGTTCTCGGCGCTCATGCAGGGCAGCAACCCACGCAGCCTCAACGAAACCAACCTCATTCGCGCTATTGCGAACTGGTCACACATCTTCCTGACGAAGGCCAACCCCTACTACTACGCTCTTGATCGCGTCTCTAAGGTTATCGTCCGCAACGAAGCCTATATGGAGCAATGCATCCGCTATTTCCGTGCGCGCTTCGATCCGCGTTTCGACAGCGATCGCAAAAGTCGAACCGCCGAAATTTCGCGCATCATTGAAGGAATGCTGGTCGACATCCAGGATGATGTCGAACGCAATGTTCTGCGGGAAGGCTTCAATTTTCTGCAGAATATCTTGAAGAGCAACTACTTCTTGGTTTCTAAGGGCGGACTTTCTTTCCGTGTCGATCCAAAATGCCTCAACAAGGAATTCTATCCGGAAACTCCTTACGGCATTTTCTTCATCATTGGTCGTGACTTCCGCGGATTCCAAGTTCGCTACCGCGACATCGCACGTGGTGGCGTTCGCGTCGTTATGCCACGCACGCCAGCCGACTACGACAACGCTCTTGCCGGTGTCTTCGACGAGGTCAACGGACTCGCTTACGCTCAGCAAATGAAAAACAAAGACATCCCCGAGGGCGGATCGAAAGCTGTGTTTGTGGTGCGTCCGGGTGGTAACCGCCATCTCGCTGTGAAGGCGGCAATCTCTGGCTTGCTCGACCTCATCACACTCGATCCCAAAACCGGAAAGCTTGCCGATGGGATTATCGATTATCTCGGCCAAGAAGAAATTATTTACCTCGGCCCCGACGAAAACATGACCGACGACCTTATTGTTTGGGTCATTGAGCACGCTCTCTATCGTGGGTACAAATATGCCTACGCATTTATGTCGAGCAAGCCCGATTTCGGAATCAATCACAAAACCTATGGTGTGACCTCCGAAGGGCTCAATGTTTATCTCGACAACGTCCTCCATTATTTGAAGCTCAATTCGCCTCAATCTACTTTCCGGGTCAAAATGACCGGCGGTCCCGATGGCGACGTTGCAGGCAACGAATTGAAAATCCTGCACCGCGAATATGGTGAGCGCTCTCGAGTTGTAGCTGTCGGAGACGGCTACGGTGCAGCGTTCGACCCCAACGGCCTCAACTGGGAAGAACTTCTGCGACTTGTTCGCGAGAGCAAATCGATTGTTGAATTCAACAAATCGAAGCTCAGTGGCGATGCAAAGGCATTCGTTATTTCTGCGGATTCGAAAGAAAACATCAAAATTCGCGACAACCTGTACGCGAATGTTGAGGCAGAAATTTTCATCCCAGCGGGCGGCCGCCCCTACACGGTAAAGGAATCCAACTGGCAACGTTTCCTCAAGGCCGATGGCTCACCAAGCTCGATGGCGATTGTTGAGGGAGCCAATATCTTCTTCACCCCTGAAGCACGTAAAAAACTCGTGCAGAGCGGTGTTGTGGTTATCAAAGACAGCTCCGCCAACAAGGCCGGCGTGATCTGCTCCTCATATGAAATCATCGCATGTCTCACACTCTCACCTGAAGAATTCGCAGCCCTCAAGACCACCTACGTGAACCAAGTCGTGCAGATTCTGAGAGACAAGGCCGACAAAGAAGCGAAGCTTCTGTTCCGCGAATGGCAGAAACGTGGTCAGGAAACAAACCTCGTTGACCTCAGCTACGAAGTTTCTGCTGAAATCAACAAGGCCAAGGATATCACTCGTGAGCGCTTGAACCGCCTCTCCGATTCCGAGCTCTCGGCAGAGAAATTCAACTTCATCCTGTATCAGCACTGCCCGCAGATCCTGGTTGAAAAATATCGCGACCGGATCGTTTCGCGTTTGCCGCGTGCCCACAAAATCGCAATCATGAGTGCGTACATGGCCAGCCACCTGATTTATAAAGAGGGATTGAAGTGGCTCGACACTCTCGACTCCGAGCAGGTCTTCAAGATGGCTCTCGAGTACATCGATGCCGAGCAGGCGGTTGACCGCATGATTATCGAGGTCAGCAACAGCACATTGCCCGAGAAAGACAAACTTCTCGCCATCCTTAAGGGTGCTGGGGCAAAACAACTCGCTGCTAGCCGACTCTAACCCTCTCATTAAAAGGCGGCGGGGATGAACTCCAGCGAGGACACCAGTTTCGTTTCTTCAAGCTTCACGGCATTGAAACCTACTCTTCGTCCTCGCCTGTTTTTCCTGATCTGCCTGCTCGCCACCGTATGGGTTCTCTTTCCGCTGCTCCCGCCTTTACTTACGGGAGCTGTGCTCGCATTTCTCACCGAACCCATAACACACTGGCTCCGCAGCAGATTCAATGCACGTCGCGGTTCAATTAAGGCGACAATCCTTTCGCTTCTGACCATTCTCTTGATTGCAGGATTATTTCTACTCCCGTTCGGTGTCGTCGTGATCGGAACCCTCGAGCGCATCTCAGAGAGCGTTCGCGCCCTTGCGGGCGAGGGATCCATCAACGACCTCATCCAGAATTGGATTCAACGTCTGCGGGTGCTTCCCGAGAGGTTCTCCTTGCCCGTTGAGCCCGGACAACTCAGCAACCTTCTCACCCAAGCGGCACAAACAGCGCTGGGCTGGCTTGGTAACACAACAGCAGGTCTTGTGGCTCAAGCCCCCTCGGCAGTCTTTTTTGCAACCCTCTCGCTTATCAGTTGGGGATATTGCCTCTGGAAAGGTCGTTTTCTGCGCGTCCAGCTCATCCGTTTCCTTCTACCCTGGGCAGAGGAGCGCAAAACACTTCGGAACACGTTCGCTGCAATGCTCAAGTCGCTTGTGGCAGCCAACATTCTCGTTTCCCTCATCCAGGCAGGAATCATTGGAATTTTCTTGGCATTCACGGGTGTGCCTCATGCCTTCCTGTGGACTTCACTCGCCTTCTTTGCCTCATTTATCCCGGTTGTTGGCACCCTTCCGGTCACCCTCGGCGGTGCTTTGTGGTGCTGGACCGTAGCCGACAGCCTTCCGAAAACCATTGCGCTTATTGTGTGCGCCTTCATTGCTGGAACAGCCGACAATTTTCTGCGTCCCTTCCTTGCCCGTGGGGCTGGGGCGCTGGATTCATTCTGGCTCTTTCTGGCGATATTGGGTGGCCTTGCGCAGTTTGGAGTTGCAGGATTCATTCTGGGTCCACTGGCGCTGGCATTGTGCCTAGCATCAGGAACCACCCTTCGGCACAAACTGAAACCAAATTTGAGTGAAACACCTTCATGCGCAATCTCAGAGAATACATTGCAGCCCTAAGGAAACGTGGTGAGGTTCAGGACATCGACACACAGGTCGATCCTCATCTCGAGCTCGCTGAAATTCACCGCCGGGTGATTGAAAACAACGGCAAAGTTCTCTTCTTCAAGAATGTGAAGGGAAGCCCATTTCCGGTTGTAACCAATCTCTTCGGAAATGTTTCACGTATCGAATTGGCTTTCGGCAATCGCCCGGAGCAATTCGTACAGCGCGCTGCCGACCTCGTGCATCACGCTCTGCCACCGCGCCTGAGCACATTCTGGGGTGCGCGCGACCTTGCATTCGATGCCCTCAAAATTGGGCTGAAGAAGAAAAGAAATGCACCGGTTTTGGAGGTTGAAAGTCCGCTGATTCCTGGTCGCGGACTCGACGAACTCCCTGCACTTGTACAGTGGCCTGAGGATGGAGGGCGATTTGTAACCCTACCGCTCGTTTATACCCAGCACCCTGATTCAGGCAAACATAATTTAGGCATGTACCGCATTCATATCTACGATGAAAAAACCACCGGTATGCACTGGCAGATCCACAAGGGTGGAGGATTCCATTACGCAGCGGCTCAGGCGCAGAACAAAAGTTTGCCTGTCAATCTTTTAATTGGTGGACCGCCCGCACTGATGCTCTCAGCAATTGCACCCCTGCCCGAAGACATACCAGAGCTCATGCTCTGCAGTTTGCTTCTCGGTGAAAAGCTTCCGCTGACCACACGCGACGATCTCCCCTATCCGATTGTTAGCGAGGCTGAGTTTGCCATTGTGGGCGAAGTCCCTCCACATGTGCGTCGTCTAGAGGGCCCTTTCGGCGACCACTATGGCTATTATTCACTTGCGCATGATTATCCTGTCTTCAATGTGAAGCGGATGTTTCACCGTAAGGATGCAATCTATCCCGCAACAGTTGTCGGTAAGCCGCGCCAGGAAGATTTCTTCATCGGCGACTACCTGCAAAAGCTTCTCTCACCACTTTTCCCAATCGTGATGCCAAGTGTCATTGAATTGAAGACCTACGGTGAAACGGGCTTTCATGCACTTGCAGCTGCGCGTGTGAAAGATCGCTACGAACGCGAAGCCATTTCCAGCGCACTCCGCATCCTTGGAGAAGGACAACTCTCGCTGCAGAAGTTTCTGATGCTGACCGATGGCGCCGTTGATCTCAACAACTTCAAGGAGACTTTGGTTTACTTCCTTGAGCGCTCTAATTGGGAAAAGGATCTGTTTGTCATCAGCAATGTAAGTCAGGACACACTCGACTACAGCGGACCCAAGGTGAATGAAGGGAGCAAGGGCATTTGGTTGGCCTTGGGCCCAGCGAAACGCAAGTTGCACGCAGAGCCGCCCGCACAGCTCCCGTCAGGCATCAGCAATGCAAAGGTGTTTGTTCCAGGCTGCCTGGTGGTCAATGCTCCGGCATACAAAGATGCCAAAGACTTTGTAAGTGAAATTGCAAATCACCCTGCATTGGCGCCTTACGAATTAGTTCTGGTCGTTGATGATGTTGAAGAAGCAACACAAAACGAAGAAAAATTCCTGTGGAGCTGGTTCACACGCTTTGAACCTGCTGCCGATATTCATGCCGCTGAAATGTTCCATAAGCGATTTCATACATCGCTCAAGGCCCCCATATTTTTCGACAGCCGCATGAAGCCTTGGTATCCAGGCACGGTGGAACCGCATCCTGATACGGTGAAGCTTGTCGATAAACGGTGGAATGAATATTTCAAATAAACTGCGTTTGAACCGCTTGGGATTTCGGCGTATTTGAGAAAGACCTTAAACGCGTCCGAGTTCAACGATGGTATAATCTTTTTTGCCTTTGCGAATAAGAAGACCACCACACTCATGGTTGAAATCCTTGAGTTGGACTTTATAACTCACATCTGCACACTTTTCGCCGTTGAGCAACAATCCATTGCCCTGCACAATGCGGCGTGCGTCGCTTTTACTGGGACACACGCCCACCTTTGCCAACAGGGAAACCACATCTAGCCCCGCCTCAATGTCTGCGGAGGTAATGATGACACGCGGTGCTGCGGAGAGATCGCCGCCCCCTTCAAACAAAGCATGAGCAGCTGCAAGAGCTTTGTCGGCTTCTTCCTTACCGTGCACAAGCTGCGTCACTTCCCAAGCCAACCGCTCTTTGGCTTTATTCGGATTGCTTCCCGGTGCACACAACTCACGAATTTCAGAAAGTGAAATGAAGGTCAGCTGTCGCAAAGTTTGTTCGACATTTTCATCGGGAATATTTCGCAGATACTGGAAGAAATCATAAGGCGATGTCATCGACGGATCGAGCCAAATCGCATTGCCCGAGGTCTTGCCGAGTTTGCGTCCTTGCGAATCGACAATCAGTGGTTGCGTGAAACAAAAGGCCTGCTTGTGTTCAACACGACGGATGAGTTCGATCCCGCCCAATAGGTTTGACCATTGGTCGTTACCACCCGTCTGCAGCAAGCAATTGTGAGTTCTGAACAATTCGAGGAAATCGTACGACTGGAGCAGCTGGTACCCCATCTCCATAAAAGTTAAACCATGCTCGAGACGCGATTTATTTACGTCTGCTGACAGGAGTTTTGCAATCGTGAAGTGAACGCCGACGTTGCGGGCAAAATCGAGCCAGCTCATCGGGCCGATCCAGTCGATGTTGTTCACAAACAATGGAGCATTGGGAACATCGAAACGAAAATAGCGCTCCACCAGTTTGGTAAAGTTGGCGATGTAACCAGCGATATCTTCCTTTGTATTCATAGGGCGCATGTCGGTACGGCCGGTGGGATCGCCAATCAGGCCGGTTGCACCGCCAAACAATACAATAGGCCTCAAACCGCAATCCTGCGCACGGCGCAGGCCCAACAAGGGAACCAAGTGGCCGAGCGTAAGGCTCTTGGCCGTTGGATCGAAACCACAATATACACCTGGATAAGTGCGCGGACTGCTCTCAGCAGCTGATTTCAACGCCTGACTCAGAGCAGGACCATCATTGGTCTGCTCAATCAGGCCGCGTTCTTGCATGTGAGCGAAAAAGTCCAGCATAATTCCTCTCCCCGTCACCAGATCGATCCATCGACCTATCTTTAATATCGAAGTGAAGACTTGGCAAAGCCGGCATTTTTTTCCGCAATACGTGGTTCAGGGAGGAGCCTTACCCCCTCATTTCTCAAGCACATTTCCCCGCCCTGTCGCACTTCTGACCCCCTGCAGAAATTGAGCTCATGCAACATGATGGGATGGGTCATCCTCACACCGGAGGGTTCTGAACTCATGAATCCGCACGCACTCGAGTCAGACTACATGACCATGTGTCAGACGTTGGAGGCTAAGGTCACCGAGCTCTCGGCTCTGTGCCCTGCGGTTCAAGGCTTCTGGGCGCTTTGGTGCAAGGAGCATCGGATGATTGCCCACTCGATGGGTTCGCGTGAGGCGGGCCAGGAGCAAAGCAAGGATACCGATGCGCGCTGGACTGCATTCATGAAGCTGAGGCAACGCATGGTCTCAGCGCTCGGTCAGGGCCTGAAAACAACAGGTCAATCCGAGGCACTGCGACAGTCCGTGCAGCGGCTTCTTGCCGAACACGACAAAGGTTTTGTGGACTTGCTTCAAAAGGAATTGGAGCGAGTCAAGGAACAAATGACAGCTGCATTTGCAGTGAAGAAAACTGTATCTGCGTATGCACAAACGGCTCAATTCCGGGGGGAGTAGGGATGCTGAAGGTGGACAAGAAAAACCAGGCGGCTCAGAAGGCAAACAACACTGCTGCCGCTGCGGATAAGAAGGAGAATAGCCCGAAAACGGCTGTTCCAGCACCTCGTCCCTCCAAACTCGACACGCTGAAAGAAAATCCCAATGTCGATCGCCTCATCGACATCATCGAGCGGATGAAACAGCACCCAGATCAGAGTCAGCCAGCCAAGCAAAATGCCAGCCGTATCGCGCAAATGGGCAAGAAAGTGGCTTTCGTTGCTCCACTTTTACCTCACCACTGCGAACTCGAAATCTGGAATGCTGTGGTTCGGGAAACCGGAGTGGTTGGCGTGATTATCACTGCCAATCAGGAAGAGCGTTCGTTCCAGACATTCGTGGAAACCTGCAACCTCGCTAATATCCCCGTGGCGCTCACCTGCAAAACTCTCGAGACAACTCTCGAAAACAAGTCCTTCCTCGGTGGACTTGAGAACGAGATTCGCGATGCTGAGGTTGTTGTTGCAGTTGGTGAAGCTTCGCTTTCCACATATCAAGCGCTCAAGGCACGACGCTCGCTCCAGAACAGACTTCTGGTTTGGCAGAATGCGCCGCGTCCTCCGGCAACTCTCGGTCTCTGGCGTGCCACGCCATTTGCGACCCTACCGCCACAGATGACCCGTGAAAAAACAATCCGCCGGGAAGTTCTCAAGACCTGTGATGCGATTATTTCACTCGACAAAGAAGGCGCTTCATGGGCTTATCTTGAAGATGTAAATCCTCAGCGGATTCGCCGCATCAACCGCGGCGTGAACACACAAATTTTCAACCTGGAAAAGTGGGACTCGAATAAGCGAGACATCCGCAAAGCTCTTGGCCTCGCTGCCAACGATTTTATTTTCCTTCAAACAGGCCCGCTTGAAGTGGATTCCGGCGCTCTCGACACAGTGTATGCATTCAAGAGCCTGCTGCAGAGCCACAACAAGCTCGTAGGCAAGGTCAAACTTTTGTTCTGCAGCACAGGTTCGGCGAGTGCAGATGTGCGTCAGGCAATTGTTGATCTTCAGATTGAAGAACATGTTTTCTTTCTCAATCCAAGCGATTCGGGAAACAAGCTTCTGGTTGGAAACCAGCTATCGCCCTTGATTGCAGCCTGCGACGTTCTGATCCATGGCCCGGTGGCACCGAGCAATGGTAGCCCGCATCGATTCCTCGACACCACCTACGATATTCTTTGCGGAATGGCCTGCGGTGTAACAATTGTTTCCAATGGCTTTGGATGGGTTGGAGAGTTTGCAGGGCGCTTCTACAAAACCTTTGCAGGCGGCAACATCCACAGCCTATCTCGAGTTATGTTCGACTCGATTGAGAAGCGTGAAAAACTCATCAACGTGAGACGCGCAGCATTCAAAGCAGTGGAGAACGAACTCAACTTCCAGCAGGCAGCAGATGAGTTCTCAAAAATTATCGTCAATGCCCTCTCTGGACCTCAGATTCAGGACAACAATTCAGTCGAGGCTATTTTTGACCAGATCGAAAAAACGATTCATGGCAAACAATATCTCGATGCAATTGTACTGATCAACAAAGCATTCAGCATCAACGAGATCACAACTACACAACGAGCAAACTTGTTCCGCCACATTGGTGATTGCTTTACCAAGCTGGGGGATCTCGAGAACGGTACGGCCAACTACACACGTGCACTTGAGCTCGATCCATACTGCGCAAAATCACTCATTGGCCTCGGAACAATTGCGCTTCAACAGCACAACTACAATGTGGCTGTGCCGCAATTTCAAAAGGCTGTTGGACTATCGCCGCGTGACGACATGGCAAGTCTTGGCTTGGGACTCGCATTCGAAGGACTTGGTGAACTCGAGGAAGCGCGTCGCTGGACAAGCCGTGCCTGCAATCTCAACATCGAGAACACAGTTGCCATCTTCAACCTAGTCAAGCTGGCTTACGACACCGAGGTCTTTGCAGAGGCCGAAGAAGTCGTATCCCGTTACGTCGGACAACATCCGCATGACATCAATATGATCTTTACTCTCGGCGGCCTGGCTTTCCGTGCTGGAAAATTCGAGGAAGCAACAAAGCTCATGGAGAATATCCTTCTTCTCGACCCAATGAACAGCCGTGCTCATGGTCTAATCGCTCAGATCCAACGAAGAAACGAGACTCGACGCCAGGCATGAGTGCTGGCCGGGATGCGGAACAGGAGGAGATAATATGGCTGATGTACGCGTGAATGGTCGACGTCTGGTTCTCCTGCAACAGGAAACAAGTATTCAGTCGCTGGTGGACAAACTCGACAACATGGCAAACAGAAGCAACAGCTGTCTGACTGCTCTTCACATCAATGGCGCTGAGATCGACCTTGACGGTACCGAACTCATTGCCGGAACGTCTTTGGGAGACAATGATGTTGTTGAAGCACGCATAGAAAACACCGCGCAGTTGGCCTTTGAAAGCTTGCAGGTTGCCCAGGAAATGGCCGAGCTGTTGGTCTTCGACATCAAGGTAACGACCCTAAAACTTTGGGACTCGAACACCTTCGCCGAGAAGGAAATGGATGCGCTCCTCAAAGATTGCCACACCTTTCTCACGCTTGGTGCGCACCCATTAGACCTGCTGCAACGCTCACCGCTTGAGCTCAGCGCAACTGCGCAAGAGTGCCTGCGTGAACTCGACAAGATTGCGCAAAACATCGAAGACGCTACGTTGCTGGCCGTTCACTTGCAGTTCAAAGACGCGTGTCATGTGCTTGTGGGCCGCGTGATGCCATGTATCGAACGCTGGCTTGGCTTAACGGCTGTGTTTGCGAAAGAGCTTGAAATCGATCGTCTCGAACGACCGAAGTTTGGAGAAGCTGCTGAGGTCGTACCATTCAGACCGGTTCCTGGTCAGGTTCCAGTTATTGTAACTAGATAAATATGCTGGAATATCAGAACCCAAAGGGGTTCAGGGAGGCTTCCTTGACGGGGAGCCTCTTTTTTTTCCAGAAAGCGCCGATCCTACAGATCGAGTTGTGTGGTCTGCGGAGGGCTCATGCGCGTTCCCCTGATTCAAATCCAACTGCGCATATTGGCTTGCTCAGCTGCTCTTCTAGCTGCAGTTGACTCCGGGCTCGTCTTCGCGGCCGAGCTACAACGCGAGTACGTATCTGCGCCGCTGCTTGGCTCAGGAAACGCAGGTGTGACCGATGTCTTTGGACTAGATTCCTTGTTCTATAACCCTGCCAATCTCGCACGTACCCCAAAGGTTGTGGGAGACATCGTGCTCGTGAGCCCGCACATCGAGGCGAGCCAAAACGGAATGAGCCTCTATAAAGACATCCAGGCAAACAAAAATATGATCGATGTTGTGGGCAGTGTCGTTGGCCGCCCCGTTTCCTTGGCCATTCAGAACGCAACGGGCGCAAGCTTTCGCCGCACAGCATTTGCTTTGTTCCAGCGAGCAGATCTCGATGTGGCAGTGAAAAACAATCCTATTTCGGGAATACCCGTGGCATCGGCTGCGTCGACAGCCCGAGCCGGTGTGGCCTTCGGGATTGGACGCAGCTTCGCTGGCAACAACCTCCACCTTGGGGTCACTGGCCTCATTGTGCAGAAGGCAGAAGCCAAGCTTGAAGTTTCTGCGCTAGATGCGCAAACAAAACTCGGAGAATCTGGCGGCAAAAGTGTTCTTGATAACGCTCTCAAGCGGGGCGTAGGTATGGGTGCACACGCAAGCCTGATGCTCACTCCCGGCGGTTCTTCCGCACCAGAATTCGTCCTGGTCGCCCGAAATCTCGGGTTGAACTATGGAGTTGGAGGCAAACCGAAAAGCGAACAGCCAAGCGCAGAACTTCAGACTATTGATTTCGGGTTTTCTCTTCAACCCGGAACCAAAAACAGCCGCTCAAGAATTTCGCTCGACATCGACGATGTGCTCAACAAATCCAAACAAAATATCTACAAAAGGCTACACATGGGCGCAGAGGTCACATTCTCGGAGGTTCTTGGTGTTCTGGGTGGCCTAAATCAGGGTTATTCAACGTACGGAGTATTCATCAACAGTAAAATCATACGCGTCGACGCCGGAATATTTGCCAAGGAAATGGGGAAGTACCCAGGAGACAGTAAAAACAGAAGTTATTACGGACGCGTGAGTGTGGGGTGGGCCAAATGAAACTCCAGCGCAGATTCATTTCAGACACATTTTCAACGCTGAAAGAAATACGCTGTATGCGAACTCGAAGGTTCTTGTCGCTCAGCATTGTGTCATTCATGACGCTTGCTTCCACCGAATATCTCGTTGCATGCGGCAGTGGAAATTTATTTGAAAACGCTGTGGAGCGCAGCGATTCCGAAAAAGCACAGGCAGCCCTCGAATCGGGTGATGTTGATTCTGCGATTTCCACTCTCGAGGAATACCTCAAAAAAAATCCCAACGACGCCACTGCGCGCTCAATGTTGGCTAATGCATACCTTAAAAAGACAGGAGTTGACCTTCTGAAGATCGGCAACTCAGTTTCGAGTGGCTCCGAAGGAAAGTCTGATTGGGCAGCCGTCAGCGGCGTGCTCCCTAGCGGAACGGCTGCAAATGTTGATGGTATGAAGGCAGCTGTTGATGCGCTCAAGAGCATCCCAGCAACACAACGCACAGATGAACAGAACTACCAGTTGGCAATTGCTCAAACGACACTTGCCATCACAGTGGCGAAGAAGGCTTCCGGAGATGACAGTGGCAAGCTTTCGGATGAGAAAGTCGACCAGATGAGTGACAGCGACGCGCTGACGATCTACAACGCTCTGCAGGGAAGCAAAGAAGCTTCAGGGGCGATGCAGACCCAGAATGATGGTCTGAGTAAGGTCGGCTCTTTTGCCGACAAAGTCGACCAACAACCGGGCAGCACACCTGAAGAACGCTTGCGGAATTTTTTGAAATCTCAGAACTGAATCGAGCGTTTCATGAAAATCAATTGTCTTCAGACCAATCCAGGTCTCAGCCTTGAAGAGAACATGGCCGAACTCGAACGGATGCTTCGCTCACTGAAAAGCGAATCGGGACAAGCGAACGTGGCAGTGCTTCCCGAGGTCTTTGCAGTCATGGGGAGTGACGACCTTCGCCGTTCTTCGGCAAACAATCTAGGCGAGGGGGTGTTCCGCACGTTGTCGCAGTGGGCGAAGCAAACCGCCCACCACCTTGTTGCTGGTACGCATGGAGAGATTTCTCCACAACAGGGCAAGGTCTACAATACGGCCACGGTTTTTTCTGCGCAGGGTGCGCTGATGGATGTCTACCGCAAGATCCATCTCTTCAATTTGAAAGATGCACATGGTGCCCCGCTCTACTGTGAATCCGATGTCTTTGCCGAAGGCAGAGAATCAAGCACCTTCCAGATCGAGAGTGGCTCCGAACGCTGGAATTGCATGACGATCGTCTGCTACGATCTGCGGTTTCCAGAAATTGTGCGTCGTGAAATTATCCGCTCCGGCCCGCTCGACATTCTTTTTGTTCCGGCTGCCTTCACACACCAGACGGGTAAGGATCACTGGGAAATTCTTTTACGCGCGCGTGCCATTGAAAACCAATGTTACGTCGTTGCATGTAACCAGACTGGATTTCACACAGAGGGGCGCAAACGCAACTGGGGGCACAGCATGATTGTTGATCCCTGGGGCAATGTAGTTGCACAGCTTCAAGAGGAAGTCGGAGTTCTACAGGCCACAATATCAAAGGAAGCGATTCAATCGGCACGTGTGCGACTTCCCGCGCTCCAGGACAGAGTCTTTAAGTCCTGAGAGAAAGCCGCTCCCCCTCGAGCAAAGTCAAACAAATGATTGGAGTTCCAGAATTTAGGTGCAGGTGCGTGCGAGCAGGTTTCCACTCAACTCTACATCCATTTTACCATCGACAAACTTGGCCGGATCGCATCCCATACTAACAGGAAGAATCGTCTTGTAATTTTCCTCAAGCTTACCTTTGAGTGAAAGTCCAAGTTTCAGTTTCATATCTGTGACGTCCATCATGTCCGATATGCTGAATCGACCAGAGAGGCTCACCCCAAGATCATTCGCAATGAACTTTGTCTCTGGAAGAACATCCAGAGATTTTTTAGCCAATTTAATTTTAATCCGTGCATCGGAGAATTCCTGCCGAGGGATAGGAAGGGTCTCGTTCTTCATTTCCAGATAGGCCTTCTGAATCTTCAAGTCGACATCAGCGTTGAGCTTTTCCAGTGAGTCTGTCGTGGAGGACATGTCCACCTTGATCTTGCCATTCAGCTGACCGCCGATTTCTGTGCTGAGGAACGGCATAATGGTCTGGAGGGATGGATCGTTGCTGGTGCGGTAATAGGTCAAGAAGTTACTGACCAATGGCTTTAGGTCAAAACGCACAAAATCGAGATCAACTGTCCCTTTGGGAATCATTACCGCCCGGCGCGCATTTCCAAGTGAAATCAGATCCGAAATTCCATGGCTGGTCTCAAGCTCAAAATTGCCTCCAGATTGCTCCACACGAACCTGTGCCGAAAGTTTTCCAACAAACAGTGATAACGGAGACAAGGAAACAGTCGCCTTGCCAAGTTTCAGAACTGAAGAAGGTTCATTCACATTGGTCAGCTGAATGTCCTCAAAACTCAATCCGACCGGAAGTTTGATTTTGAAGTTCCCAACGGTCAGACGCAAACGAATTGAGTTCTGCATGAAAGTGTCGTTGACCTTTCCAATCAAAACCTCCTTCACCACATTAAATGGAAATGAAAGGTACAGGAAAAGCACAAAAGAACTCAGGCCGACCAGAGAATAGGTCAGAATCGTCTTTACGCGCCGCCCTTTCTTGCTACGAGGTGCGGCGTTTTCTCCCCAAGCCTCAGACGAAAATACACTCGGCCTTTTGCTGGAAGTAGAAAGTACCTCTTCCGATTCATCCTCGGGCCTGAGGACAGGCATATCCTCAACAATGAGACTGCTGCGGCGCTGCGACTTCTCCATTTGGAATCCCCAGAATGTTATTTTTTAGATTCAAATCCATCAACGCCAAAGGACGCATCAAAAAACAACTTATTTTGATAGAGTCCCTTGATTCGCAGATCGTTCACACGGAGCAGTTTCTTGTTGTCTGATTCAATCGCAACAACAAAATCGATGATTTTTCTGAGACTGACGTTGGAAACGCGGAACTCTGCCCGCGTAGCCTTGTACTTGTCTTTAAGGGGGCTTTCACGGACAAAATCTTTTTCATTAGATGGCTTGTCATTCTTGTTGTTACCGCTGATCTGCAGCTCGAGAGACTTCGCTTTCTCTTCCAAGAGAGAGAAGATTTGCATCCCTTGAGTGGCATCCTCGATACGCTTGTCAAGTTCGTCAAATTTCTTCTTGGTGATGGCATACTCTACCTGCTTCACGCGCAGTTTGTTCACCGCAAGAAAAGATTCATCCAACCGAGCCTGCAGTCCACTCAAGGCACTCAAGTAGAGAGCAATGAAGCCAAGCACCAACAGAATCGCAAGCAAAATACCGCCGGCGACAACTGCTGTGCGTCCTTCCGGTGGAAGCTTGAAATAGCTGTCCATGAAATATTCGATACGTTCGTTCTGCTTTCCAAAGATGAATTCACGAACAGGAAGAAGCCAACGAGGAATTCCGCTCTGTGAACCTTCTTGAAGTTCTGCAGTATCGGTACTCATATCAGTTCACCTCTTTAATGTTTGCACTTATACTGAATTTAACTTTGTCAGAGCCAGGAATTCGTTCCGGGTCATTCATCTTCACCCCTTGAAGGCTCTGAATGTTTTTCACCAAAGTCTCAATCTTGTCTGCGGCTGCGAGATCGACAGTTTCACCCTCGATAGTGACCGCTCCACTTGATCGAACGTGAAAATTGGTCAAATCCAAAGTAATCGTTTTGTCCACTGACTCTGAGAGATCTTTAAGAACTTTGAGCGGCACAGCGCTCTTCATGCCTATGAAGCTTTCAATGGCAATCTTCTTCTGCTTAGAGTCTTCGTCCATCAGCTGGAACGCCTTGTCCGAGTATCGTTTCAATGTCCAGTTGCGCTCGGCAGCAATATTTTTCAATTGCTGAGGCTCATTGGCCAGAGTCTTTTTAATTTCGGTCTGGAATTGCTTTTTGAGAGCATCAATCTGGTCAGTGTAAAGCCACCAGCGCAATCCATAACTCCCCGCAAGACACAGGATGAGGCCCACAGCAAGCAGGGTTATATTTGAAAGCTGCTTAAAGACCGCATCATAACTACCAACGAGAGCAAGTTCACCTTTGCGAAGGTTTATTTGTGATTGGGTCTTATTTGGTACACCACGTAGCGCGATTGCCAGAGCCTGAGACAGGATTGGGGTGCGCTCCTCGTCATTCTCCTCGATCATGAGCCGCTCGGTGTCGAAGCTCATCAGCTTGATTGGCAACTCAATAGAGTCATTGAGAAACGGAACAATGTTGCGAATACAAGCAGTTCCTCCAGTCACAAGGATCTGCGATGGAACAAGCCGCTCCTGTGCCTTGAACGAATGCAAGGTTCGAATAATTTCTTTTACTAGATCTGTTGCCGCGAGACCCATTTGTTGGGCCACGATGAATTCCTGTTCTCGGCCGGGCTCAGGCTTTGCATCGGGTTTGTACTCGAGATAACTTACCGCGTGCTTCAGGCGCTGGGCTTCTCCGTAGGTAATGTCAAGTCCCTTGGCGAGCATTTCGGTGATGTATCGACCTCCCATACGGATCGTACGAGCAGATACAAATCTATTGTTATTTACGAGTATCATAGCCGTCTTCATATGGCCGATATCGAGAATCAGTTTGCAGTCTTCACCGTAGTCATGAATCGGCAGCCGATTTTCTTCGCTGACCTCGGTATGCAGTGCCCCCTCTGATTTCACAAAAGGCATGATGTTCATAAAAGTCAGATAGTCGACGTCAATAACTTTTGGCTCGAGCTCAAGCTCCTTGAGTGCATTCAAAAATGCCTCAATGTTCTCTTTGCGGCACATAGCCGAAAGCACATTTGTTGTGCCATTCACAGACTCGAGGATCTGTTGGTCTATGATGCTTTCCTCAAGGCTGAAGGGAGCACTTGTTTCGAGTTCGTTCTGGACAACGAGTGGCACATCTCGCTTCTTGACGTTCTGGAAAGTGAAGGTTCTTGTCGAGACCATCAATCCATTCATTGCTGTGAAAATACGATCGACCTCGATCGAATTCTCGTTGAACAACTGGCGAATTGCGGTGTATTCTACAAGTTCCGGATCGAGCCCCTCAATCTCTGGGACTGCGACTTCATAGAATCGCTCCACTTTGTAGGCGTTGAAGGTGTGCGTAATCTCGAGCGCCTTGATGCTGTAGCTACCAAAATCGAGACCTAAAATTTTTTGCATATCGTTGCTTACCTCTGACCCACTGACCGAGCGTCACTCTGCCAACGCAGGTTGAATCGAAACTGACCGTGTCAGTGTAACCGATCCGACCAGACCACCTCGATGCCAATTCAATGGCTGATCCGAACCCTGGGTGACAAATCAACAACTCTGTCCGGGATTTTACATTGTCAATCAGACCGGCAACTTGCTACTCTGTTGCTGGCTCATGGAGTGAGCCGGGAGAAAGTGCACCAATGCAACGTCAACCCGAGCGACGAGAATCAGAAGAGCTCATTCTTAGGCGGATCGCTCGCCGACTCGACCGTTACCTTGTTGAGATGGAGCGCAGTCTCCGACCTGCGCCTGAATCGATCACGACCGAGAGCACAGCCATACTTCCAATGCCCGGTAGGGCAGCTGCGACGGAAGCTTCACAAAGACCCCCGAGCAGCATGACCTTGCTTCAGCCCCTGTCCGAACAAGGGGAGTCCTTGCTGATTGATTTAAACCTGCCTCCGTTGTCAGAGGCAGAAGACGTTCATCCGCACGCAGCGATTCAAGCTGCACCAACACCACCGACTCCCCCAGCTGCGCCGAAGCCTCCCGCTCCGCCGCCAGCGCCACCTGCTCCACCTGTAGCGCAGGCAGCACCAACACCACCGACTCCCCCAGCTGCGCCGAAGCCTCCCGCTCCGCCGCCAGCACCACCTGCTCCACCTGCGGCACAGGCTGCACCAACACCACCGACTCCCCCAGCTGCGCCGAAGCCTCCCGCTCCGCCGCCAGCGCCACCTGCTCCACCTGTAGCGCAGGCAGCACCAACACCACC
>JBILKM010000126.1:0-3045 GCA_044376695.1 Silvanigrellaceae bacterium | reverse complement strand
CAAGATGCTCACTTCACCTATGTGGTATTCACGGAGCAGCTTGGTCTCGGAAACTCGAATTTAATGAACCTGATCGTCAATGGGCAGCGCAAGCTTTCTCGTAAGAATGCTCTGGTCGTCGTTGCGTCTCTGGGTTTAGTGCTGGAACGGAGAAGATATTTCCTCCGCCTTGCTGATCTCGATAACACGCGCAACATGAAAAAGAGAGAGGATATCCTAGAGAAGATTATCGATATTCGCGACGAATCCATCGCTGACGATAATGTTCGCAACCAGCTGAGATTTTATAGTCATTGGTTGAACGGAATTCTCTTCGAATACATTAGCATAAGCAATACCAACCACTCCGCGGAGGCAATCGCGGCTCGCCTCGTTCCCCATGCAGGGGCTGACGAGGTTCAGAAGAGCCTGGATTTGCTCGCATCCATGGGTCTCATTCGCTTAAATCCGAAGTCTGGGCGATATGAAAAAGTTGAAGATCATTTCATCATGGATGACAAAATTCAAAACCTGGGACCTATCGCGTTTCACAACAAAATGATCGACCTAGCGAAAGATGCGCTGATGCGGGTTGAGGAAGAGAAAAGAGATATCAGCTCAATCACGTTGGCGTTGCCAGCGAAGTCGATTCCGATTTTGAAAAAGATGGTGGAAGATTTTCAGAATGAAGTGTTGAACATGGCAGAGAACTTTGACTCACTCGAAGAAGTTTATCAGATCAATGTTCAACTCTTCCCCTTGACCGGCAAGTCGAAAAGGAAGTGACATGCGAGCATCAATTGTTGCAATTGCTTTCGTTTTCCTGTTTGGCTGCGCCAAGGATGGGAACTTCGATGGGACTTCTGATGGGGTTGTGATTACCAAGAACCCCAAGGGTTCAACGGGAGGTAAATCAGAGCCAAAGCAACTCCAGCTTTCGGCGCCCTGGCTTGCAGACTCCTCGGAGTTTGTGCTGGAGGTTTACTCTGTTCGAGTGCTCAGTAAATCAGGAAATTCGGTAGAGGTCGGCCTTCTTGAAAAGGGTACATTTCTCTCTCTGAAGAAGACGATTCCCAAGGTCTTGCAGTTCGATGTTGATAGCGAGCTTCTCGCAAATGCTGAGAGCTTTGAAATTGTCACAGGCCAGCTTTATTTAAAGTCTAACCAGAAAATCGTTGGAACATTTGCGGTCAATCAGGTCTTCTCATTCACACCATCTGATGTGTCTCAGAAATTGTTTAAAGCATCATTTTCGCAAGCTCAGGAAAAATCTAACGGGGTTTATACAATTTCTCAAAAGCTATGTTCGGTGTCCACGAATCTTTCAGACTCGGATAAGTGCGGCAGTTCAGATGATTACGATGATAGCGACGATGATTCCGCGGATGATGACATGAGTGATTCTCGCCGTTGAGCGTCTAGTCGTTTCCGTTCAAGTTATTTTTTGCCCTCTCTGGTTCTGCTGTTTTTTTAGTTATTTAGTGTTTATGAAGCACCATTTTTGGTGCTTTTTTTATTTGCGGAGATTGTTTGTGTTTCAAGTTCTCGCACTCCACTTCCGATAAATTAAATGGATGTGTCTCGGAGCGATCTCACTTTTGGAGGTCGCACGGATGAGTTTTTCTACTTCTCTTACGCTTCTTGTCTGCGGATTCGCTGTTATTTCCTGCGGTAAGGCGACCGACTCGAACGATGAGATTATTCGTTCGGAGGTCGGGCTGAATGGTGGATCATCGTCCGGCGCCAAATCGATACCCGCCGAAACCAAAAACACTGGTTCTCCCGCTACTGCTGACTCCAGCAAAAAGCCCACATCAGCTTGCGAAACTACGCCGAAGCCTGCGGGAGTAGTGCCCTTTACCTTCGCTGAGGCAAAAGCAGCCTGTGTTGCGTGTCACTCCTCCACGGGTATGGCAAAGGCGAAGTGGGGCACTGCCGACGGCACGGAGGCTCAGTGGGCTGCTGTGGCGGCTCAACTGCGCGTCCCTGTAGAGGCAGGCAGCATGCCCATGCCTGCATTCAATGCGACCGATAAAGCTCGTTTCCTAGCCTTCCTGGACACCCTTGGAACCCCTGCTGCTGCTCAGACAGCGTGTCCGCCTGCGGCGGGTAATACGGGAGGCGGAACGGAGCCTGTGACGGGCACTCCCTCCGGCCCGGGCACTCCTTCTAGCCCCGGTACTCCGCCAGCGCCTGCTAAGCCTAAAACATATGATTTTGCATCTGCTCGTGCACTCTGTGTGGGTTGTCATAGTTCGCAATCGCCGGCGAGTATTCGCGAGCAGCCTTACCTTGAGACGAGTGATCAATGGCGCAACAACAAACGAGACATTGAGAAGGAGGTCTCAAGGGGTTCTATGCCTATGGGAAACAACCTAAGTAGCGAGGATCGTGCAGCTCTCGTTCGCTTCATTCAATCGCTCTAATCGCAGAACGGCTGAGTCGCCTTTGGTTATATGTTCGGGTTGTCCAGGTGAGGACAACCCGATTTTTTTTTGCTGTGGATGGTTCTAAAAGTGGTCTAATTCGATGTTGTTTTATATTTCTTAAAAGCAATTCATCAACAATAAAACATCAATAATTACAGAATCTTAAATTAATAATTAAGATTACGCTTTGCAGGGCCGAAAAGAATAATAGAGGGCTTGGTCTAGCGAAAGAGTCGCTCCGAGACACATCCAATCTTGGTTCCTGCAAGCCTTCCTGACTCACGCGTTATTTCCGGAACGCATGCCGGAACCCCTGCCATTACCCAGCCACCAACCTGCCACATCTCCGCCAACACTCCCACCAGAACTCCCGCCAGAACCCCGCCCGGGGCCCTTTGGGGCCCTGGGTTCCTTTTTGTTTAGCGTTTACATGCTCGCCGCTCGGCGGCTGACTGGATGGGTCTTTTCAGGTGTTTTTGGGGTGCTTCTTTGGAAAAGCTTTGTCTGAGTTTTGGGGTGGCTGTTGTGGAGAGACTTGAGACCGATTCAGGGGCGATGGTCGAAAGCGCGTGCGAGAACTTTTGCTGATTTGAAATGAAAGGCTCCGGCGCGTAACACGCCGGAGCCAGATGGATGG
>JBILKM010000125.1:0-3121 GCA_044376695.1 Silvanigrellaceae bacterium | reverse complement strand
ATTCATCTGCGACCAACGGTACAGGGGAGATTTGAACCAAACGCGCCAGCGCATCAATCTGATCTGCCTTCACGGGTTGCTCGATGAAATCAATAGGGCCGCAGTGCTCAGCAAACCAGGGAATGAGGGCACTCGCCTCAGATTCGCTCCAGCCCTGATTGGCATCGAGTCGAAATGTAATCTTAGCGCCCACAGCAGCGCGCACCGCCAGCACCCTCTTCCGATCGAGTTCCGCATCGAGACCAACCTTGATTTTGAGTGCGTCGAAACCAGCTTGAACAGCCTCTCTTGCACGGTTAGCCATAATTTCAGGAGTATCGACACTTATGGTCATGTTGGTGAACAGCGTGCGGCTTGTCTGTCCTCCCAACCATCTCCACAGCGGCTGTCCTGCACTGCGTGCGCACAAATCATGCAGAGCAACATCCACAGCACACAAAGCGGATCGGGAGCACTGCGCAACCCCAGGCAATTCCTGGCTCCAATTCCAAACATCGGCCACAGTATGCCGCCGCAAATAACCCAGAATAAGTGCCAAATCGGCTCTGATCTTTTCCTCGGTATCACCGGTAATGGCAGGCGTGGGCACGACGCTCCCCCACCCAACATGCCCCTCACTGTTCACAATCTGAACCGTGATCTCTTCAAGTTCAGTCACGGTGCGCAGAGCTGTTTTAAAAGGGATACGCAATGGGGCCCGCATCAGACCCAAGGCCGTGTTTTGAATTTTCACCAAACTGACCACCTCGCAATTCTCCCTTCAGCCTGCACTTGTCCGTCATTGTTGGCAAAATTCAGAGAGCCAAATTCTTGAAAGACACCACTCATCAAAAACCAGGGCATTTGCTAAGATTTTAACCAATACATGCCCTACGGAGGATACGACATGAAACTCTTGTCGAGCGCCACGCTTTGTCTTGTTGCCCTGACTCTTCCTCAATGTGTCAAGAAGATGGGTTCACAAGCCATCGGCAATGTTTATTCATGCTCGGTAAAGAAGGGCGAAACACTTCAGAGCTGCTCGGAGTTCAAGAACCTTGCGCAAAATGAAGTGGCTTACTTCAAGCAGAAATGCGACAGCGACAGCTCGATGGATGTTGCTGCTTGGAAGGAATCTGGCTGTGCGGTGGAGGCGCGTCAGGGTGGCTGTTCACTGAATTTCACCGACGCAACCAGCAACATTTCCACCGCATTTGTATCATGGGGCTACACTGCAACCGGACTAGCCGCTGTCACCACCTCCGACGCCTGCGAAAAAATCGGTGGCACGGTCGTCACACCCTGATTCACGCCGCAGTTAAACCCTGTGTGCGGTTGTGAATCAGAAATACCTCTCATGCTGAAATCTGGCTCTGACTCCGACACAATTCATCAGCACAACGTTCGATGTCAGGTTGCAGATCCAGAGCACTCAGCACTTCGACAATTTCAATTTCATACAGAGCCCAAATCAAAAGATTCGGATGCACATGGAGCCCGATTTGGTTGGCTTTGGCGAATAGGCGCATAAATTTCTCACGCATAATGCCATGATTCCTCTGCTCATGTTGCTTCCAATGGTCCAAAACAGTGAGAATCTCTTCTCGCAGAGGAGCGAGATGCAACGACAACAATGCAGTTTCGATCAACCTCTCCTGTTCGAATGCCCATCCCAGATACAATCGCGCCAGCTCGCTGCGAAAGGGTTCGTGCCAGCGAGTTCCGCGGGCATTTGGAACCCAAACGACACTCTGACGATCCTCGACAACAAAAAATGCATCTGCACCACTGCCAAGATCTAGGAATAAATCTGACGAGGAAAGAATCTGTTGCAGAAAAATTTGAGTCAAAAGTGATACCGGATTGGGCCAAGGTGAGTCAGTAGCTATGAAAGCCCGCAGCGGTGTAGCACGCAGTGGAGGCACCTGTGCAATGCTCACATAGGGCATCAATAACTTGAGTTCTCCATTCTTACGCGCAACACAGCTTTCAAAGAAATCCCGCTCCGCATTGAGACGCGACATCATCTTTATTTGCCAGTGCAACTCACGTTCACGAAAAACGTGAGGGAATTTTTCCACGACATCATGAAAAAACTGTTGAGCGGTTGAACCCAGTTGCAAATTTCCAAGCAGGTTTTGCATGGCTGCGGCCTCCTGCCACAAACCATAAAGCAGCTCACTGCAACTCAAAAAAAACTGAGCGGAGAATTACAGATATGGAAAGGTTTCTTGAATGTAGTGCTTGGCGTGATTGATTGCCTGCATGGCTTCGGCTGCACCGGTGCCAATCAATTTCATTTTTCCGGGATAGGTCGCGATGTCACCCGCCGCATACACGCCCGGCATGTTGGTTTGACGGTTGTGATCCACAACAATTGCATTGCTTTCGAGTTCAATACCCCAATCGCGAACACCTTCGAGGTTGAAGATAAGACCGATAGCCACGATCACAACATCAACTTCATGGGTTGTCACATTCTTGGTGCGAGAGTCTCGGAGTTGAACGCGTTCAACCACATCAGTGCCTTCAATTCCGGCAAGCTCAGCAAACGTTCGGATTTCTGCATTCGAGGAATAAAGCTTTTTGACAGTTTCCTCGTGTGCGTTGAAGCGATCGGAGCGGTGAATGAGAATGAGATCCTTGCAGACCTCCATCACGGTGAGAGCGAGATCCAGTGCACTGTCACCGCCTCCAATGACAAGAACGCGCTTGCCCTTAAAATCGGGAAGATTGTGGACACCATAGACCACGCCACGCCCTTCAAATTCACGCAGACCTGGAACATCCATGCGCCGCGGAATGTGTGCGCCCATACCAAGACTCAGCACAGCGGTCTTGCTGTGGTAAACATGACCATCGCGCGTTTCAACTCGCAACATGTTGTTTCGGTTCTTTTGAATAAGAACCACTTCTTGGCTCAAACTCACCGGGATGGAATAGGGAGCAATCTGGGTGAGAAGGTTTTCAAAAAGAACCTTGCCACGAATCGCCGGGATACCCGGGATATCGTAGACCCACTTCTCGGGATAAATGGCCGTGAGCTGTCCGCCGAGCTCGTGTCGACGGTCGATGAGCCGTGCGCGCATGTCGCGGAGTCCCGCGTAGTAGGCACCGAAGAGTCCCACTGGGCCACCGCCCA
>JBILKM010000124.1:0-3157 GCA_044376695.1 Silvanigrellaceae bacterium | reverse complement strand
GGAATTCTGAAACGTCTCGCAACCAAGCTCAGCAAAATATGCAACGACCTGCGTTTGCTTTCGAGTGGTCCGCGTTGTGGTCTTGGTGAAATCAACCTGCCGCCGATGCAGCCAGGCTCCAGCATTATGCCTGGAAAGGTGAATCCTGTGATTCCTGAAGTTGTGAATCAGGTGGCTTTTCAGGTGATCGGCAATGACCTCACAATCACCCTCGCAGCAGAGGCTGGACAGCTCCAGCTCAATGTTATGGAGCCTGTGATTGTTTTTAATCTTTTCCAGTCGATGCAGATGCTTCCGCGCGCAATAAAGACCTTGAGTCGATTGTGTGTTTCCGGGATTACGGCCAATCCTGAGGTCTGTCGGCGATATGTGGAAAATAGCATCGGTCTCGTGACTGCTTTGAACCCACACATCGGATATGAAAATTCAACCAAGATTGCCAAAGAGGCACTGGAAACCGGACGCAGCGTGTTTGATCTTGTTCTCGAACATAAGCTTATGAGTCGAGAGAAACTCGAGAATCTTCTGCGTCCAGAGAACATGCTCTCCAATACGTGAGAGGGTTAGTTTTTTGCTGTCAGTAGTTTCTCGACAGCTGAATTTACTTCTGGAGAATCGGGCTCAATAGAGCTCGAAAATGCCTTCACAACATTGCCGTTTTTGTCGACTAGGAATTTCCAGAAATTCCATTGCGGCGTTTTGCGTGTTTCAACATTCGGATTCTGCACGCTCAGAAATTCATATACGGCCGAGCGTGGAATCGATGTAACGTTGACCTTGGAGAACATGGGAAACGTGACTTTAAATTTCAGTTCACAGAATTTTTTCACTTCAGCGTTGCTGCCGGGTTCCTGGCCGCCGAAATCGTTGGATGGGAATCCTAAAACCACAAATCCTTTGCTTTTGTGTTTTTGGTAAAGTGCTTCGAGGCCTTTGTATTGGGAAGTGAATCCACACTGAGAGGCAGTATTTACAACGAGAACCACTTTTCCTTTAAATTCAGTAAAAAGGGTTGCTTTTCCGTTGATGTCTTCAGCGGAAAGATTGTGAAAATGGCGTGCAGAAACTGCATTGGCCGGAGAAGGTAAGTTTGGCTTTGCAAGGCAATCTGCCGACGTCAAAATAAATCCGAAAGAAAAAAATTTGATCGAGTTTCTCATGCAAACACTCCCGAATTGAAGACGTTTTTTCACTCCAATCAGTGTCGATGATTTTTTTGCCGTGTCAAGGCTCGGACGAATCTCTCCCCGCCTCATGATTCCTTCGTAAATTGCGATCAGGAGTCTCCTGAATAAGCGCGCAATCTTTGAATCAAAGCGTTTCTTCGTCAGAAGTGGGAGGTCGACGCATGGGCAAAATCCTTGCTCTCATGGTGGTGTCTTTTTCTTCTCTTGTGGCCTGTGGTGAAGCAAAAACAGATTTGGTTGCTGATGTGGAGAATGCTTCAAAAAGTGTTTCGGATCCGAGCTCAGAGCAGCAAAAGCTTCAAGCTAAGAGCGCATCTTCTGTGGTTGATGAAAAGAAGATACAAAATCAAAATACCACAGTAGCAGCGCGGACAACGCCAGATGCTATTTTTTGTCCGACCGGCTCTTGGTATTCGCCCTCGGAGAAAATGTGTGTCACGGAGACCCAGGCTCTAGGGCCTTTTACACGTGCGATGATTTCGCTTTGCAAAAAGTATGGTGGTGGCGAGGCGTCTTGTGAAAGTGCTCGGTGGGAACGCCGCTTTGCAGCACGGCTTCGTCTTGCCGAGCAATGTCCGCGGGGTGCACAATTCGACTCGGGACGTCAGGGATGTCTCGAAGGCAGTGAGGTTTACGGTCCTTTTAAGGTTCGTGATGTAGACCAGTGTCGGGCTCGTGGGGGCGGCAGTACGTGTGAAACTATGCGCTGGAATGCATCGTTTCTTCCGCAAATCATGCGCGGTGGTGCTGCCAACCGCAAATTGCTTGGATTCTATGGTGTACGCGCCAACTATGATGATGTTTTTGATGAAGTGTTGACGTTTTACCCTGCGGGCCGTCGTAATGGGTGTGTGGCGTTTATGAGCACAGCTTTGCGGCGTTCGGGCACTGCAGTGCCTCTGTCGGGATACATAAATGGTGAGTCGGTTTCATTAGTGACCAAACCTTTTGCTCAGTACCTGCTGGATCGGCTTGGATGGATTAAAATTACTTCTGCAAACAATTTGCAGCCTGGCGATGTTGTTCTGACAGAAGATGATGCGCGTTATCCAGGTTATCCTGCCCATACGTACATGTTCTATGGCTGGTCGAACCAGCGCGCCGGAATTGGATGGGTGATCGATAACCAGGATTTCATCCACGAGCGCAACATCTTCGGCTATGGAACTTACAATTTTACTCCGTTTGCGTATGCATTGAGGTCTCCTGAATGAAGTTGCGTTATCTGCCCGAGTTTTCATTTTTTTCTAATGCGAACTCCAAGCTCGCTCTCGTCGTTCTTGGCGCAGTTGTGAGTGCGACCGCAGGTTGCAAGAACGAGCGCAACAATTTGGGCAGCGAGAGTGAGGTCAACGCGGCTGCAGGTGGCTCGCTGAATGGTGGATTCCGGATTTTGCCTCAGCTTGCTGCGCGCGATCCTTTGCGCTCCAAGGTGATATATCGCTGCAATGATGTTGCGTGCGGTGAGGCATTTCAACCCTCCAACGAGGAGCGCGATCTTTTTCTTCCCTGTGGTGTTGAAGCCAACCTTTATCCCGGCGGCCGCCTTCCCCCCTTCCTTCGGTTGGTGGGTACGAGCGGAAAGCAGCGGTTTCTAGTGAGAACCGAACATAAGCAGGCCTGCGAGCGGGCTGTGGCCTTTGAAAAAGTGGTGAACGAAGCGCCGCCAAGGGAACTAGCTCAAAATGGCTCGGTTGGGAGCACTTGTCGGAGCTTCCGCAACAGCCGTGAGGTCTGTCTCGCCAATGAAGCTCAGGGCTGCCGTTGGGTGACTCACCCGAGTGGAAGGGCTACTTTGCCCGGTGCGGGCGATTGTGTTGGGCTGTTTCGTGCGCCTGGACAACCCACCGGAACTGAAAATGTGCAGTCATTACAGATAGGTTCCCAGCCAGTGAGCTGGGCTCCTGTCGAGAGCTACAGGCCTGCGGGCACAGGGCGCAATTCCGACCTCAAATGAGGCTTGACGGAAC
>JBILKM010000066.1:0-9934 GCA_044376695.1 Silvanigrellaceae bacterium | reverse complement strand
TCCGGTGGCTCCAGACATCAAGAAAGAATTCGAACGCTTTCGGTATAAAGTTGAGGCAGGCGCACAGTGGGCTATCACACAACCCGTGTTTGATTCCGAAAGCCTAATGCGCTTCCTCGATTTCTCGTCGCAGTTCCGAATTCCTATTATCGCTGGAATCTGGCCGCTCATGAGCCTGCGCAATGCCGAGTTCATGGCGAACGAGGTTCCTGGTGTTTATGTTCCCACTTCCGTTTTGGAGCGCATGCGGGCCTGCAGAACGGCCGAGGATCAGCGCAAGGAAGGTTTAGAGATAGCCCACGAACTCATTTCCGAAATTAAGAAGAACGTGCAGGGCCTGCAGATCTCTGCACCGCTGGGGCAAGTTGAGCTTGCGCTCGCATTGATTTGAGGATGAAGCCCATGTCACAGCAAAGACCACGTGTGAGTTTTCTACTTGACGATCTCGAAGTGGATGTTCCTTCCGGAACCCGTTTGATTGAGGTTGTGGATGCGGCCGGGGCGGATGTTACTTTTGGTTGTCGCAACGGCACCTGTGGCACTTGCCGGGTTCGCATCGTTGAAGGGATGGAGCGTCTCTCCAAGCCTACCCCCGAGGAACGCGACTTTCTGGCAGCGTTGCAGGCTCAACCAGATGAACGCCTTGGATGCCAATTCAGCATTCATGGTGATGTCTGCATTGATTATATAGGAAGCTGATAACCCATGAAAAATCTAACCTTGAGTGAGGCGCTGCAGGAGCGGGTGTTGCTCCTCGACGGTGCAATGGGTACGCAAATTTTCGCACACAAGCCGACAGTCGACGACTATGGTGGTACCGACTACGAGGGCTGTGTTGAGTTGCTTAATGAGCGCCGCAGTTCATGGATTCAGGGAATTCATGAGAGTTACTTCAAAGCTGGTTCTGATGCGGTGGAAACCAACACCTTCGGATGCACACCACTTGTTCTTTCTGAATTCGGTCTGGCGCACAGAACCTTCGATCTAAATGTTCAAGCAGTTAAAATTGCCCGCGAGGTTGCCGCCGGATTCTCCGATAAAAAATGGGTTATCGGAAGTGTTGGACCAGGGACAAAGTTACTGACCTTGCTGCACGTTGATTACCATACTCTCTACACAAGTTACCTTGAGCAGATGCGTGGTCTGATTGCTGGCGGCGCAGATGCAATTCTAATAGAGACCGCACAGGATCTCGGACAGATAAAATGCGCAGTGCGTGCCGCACGCACTGCAATGAAAATTCAGCAAAAGAAAGTTCCCATTTGGGTGCAGATCACAATTGAAACGACAGGCACAATGCTTGTTGGGTCAGATGTTCAAGCTGCACTCGCCGCCATTGAAATGCTGGGTGTAGATGTCATCGGTATGAATTGCGCAACAGGTCCGGATGAGATGCGCCCTCATTTGGCTTACCTTTGCGAGGCTGCTCCCATGCAGGTGAGCTGCCTGCCCAACGCAGGTTTGCCTGAAAACAGGGACGGACAGACGTATTATCCTCTTGGGCCGACCGCTTTTGCGGGGCGTGTTAAAGGCATCAGCAAAGATTTCGGGCTGAATATTCTGGGTGGGTGTTGTGGCACGACACCTGAACACATTCGAGCTCTTGCAGACATGCGTGGCAGCCTCAATGTTCCACAACGCCCATCTCGTTATGAGCGCTCGGTGAGCTCACTCTACAATTCTGTTTCTCTGTCGCTCGAGCCGCGCCCACTCTACGTGGGTGAACGCACCAATGCCAATGGCTCAAAGGCATTTCGGGATGCGCTTGCTAAAGATGATTTCGACGCTATGGTCGAAATTGCAAAAGAGCAGGCCAAAGAGGGTGCGCATATTCTCGACGTCTGCGTGGCTTATGTTTCGCGCAATGAAACTCGAGATATGGTCGAATTTCTGAAGCGGCTCGTCACTCAGGTCAACATTCCGCTGATGATTGACTCGACCGAGGTTCCCGTCATCGAGGCCGCTCTGCAGCATGCACCCGGCAAATGCATTATCAATTCTATCAACTTCGAAGATGGTGAGGAAAAACCTCGCCGTATCCTAGACCTTTGTCGTGAGTATGGTGCTTCCGTTGTTGCACTGACTATCGATGAACAGGGCATGGCCAAGACCTGTGCGGAGAAGCTCCGGATTGTTGACAGGCTCTATGCGTTGGTTGTTGATGAATATGGTTTTCAACCAGAAGACCTTATTATCGACCCGCTCACTTTTACCTTGGGAAGTGGAGAGGAAGAGTGGAGAAACTCTGCAGTAGAAACCCTCAATGCGCTTGAGGTGATTCATAAGAAATATCCGCGTTTGCGCTCTATCCTTGGTCTGAGCAATGTGAGCTTTGGATTGAAGCCCTGGCCTCGGCAGATCCTAAATTCGCTGATGCTCTATCACGCTGTTCAGCGCGGTCTCAGCATGGCCATTCTTAATGCTTCCAAGATTCTTCCCGTAGCGCGCATCTCGGATGAGCACCGTGCCGTTTTCGAGGCTCTGCTTTTTAATGAACGCAGTACAATCACCGATCCTCTTAAAAATATCCTTGCCCTGTTTGCCGATGCAAATGCAAAGCATCAGGCCGCGGTCGATGATGATCATCTAGGAATCGAGGAAAAGCTCAAAAACGACATCATTGACGGACGCAAAAATAAGATCGGCGCACATGCGCTCGAGGCTCTCAAAACATATCCCCCTCTTTCAATTATCAATGACATTCTGCTCGCTGGAATGAAGGTGGTGGGTGAGCGGTTCGGTGCTGGACAGATGCAGCTGCCTTTTGTGCTTGAAAGCGCAGAGGCGATGAAATCAGCTGTAAGGGTACTCGAGCCGTACATCGAGAAGAAAGATGGTTACAAGAAGGGAAAAATCATTCTTGCGACAGTCAAGGGTGATGTGCATGACATTGGTAAGAATCTTGTTGAGATCATTCTCTCTAATAATGGATTTGAAGTCTTAAACCTTGGTATCAAGCAGCCTATTGAGAGTATACTTGAAACGTACCGCAGCAAAGGCGCAGATGCGATTGGGATGTCCGGTCTACTTGTGAAGTCGACGGTCATCATGAAGGAGAATCTGGAGTACATGGCTGCGCATGGATTCTCTTTGCCTGTCATTCTTGGTGGGGCGGCACTGACACGTAATTTCGTAGAGCGGGAATGTCAGGCTGTTTATCCTGGGCCTGTTTTTTATGCTGAGGATGCGTTCGCGGGTCTGCACATCATGGAGAAAATATGTTCAGGGGGGCTTGAAGCCCTTTTGGCTGAGCGAAGCACGCGTCTCGGCGTAACGCGGTCGAATTTGGATTCTGCAATTGATGGAGAAAATTCGGCTCAGGGCAACACAGCAAGCTCCTCGCAGGGGATTGTTGTTGTCAGGAGAGGCGACAAGCGCATTGAGCTCGACGCTCAGGGGCAGAGCTCCTGGGTGCGTCGTGATACGCTCATTCCGCAGCCACCTTTTTGGGGTGTTCGCAAAGTTGAACATTCGCTCGAGGAAGTTTTTGAGTACCTCGATGAATTTGCGCTTCTGCGCAGTCGGTGGGGATTCGCACAAGGACAGCTGTCTGATGCCGATTTTGAGAGGCTCCTGAAGGAGAAGGCCTACCCCACTCTGCAACGCATTCGGGAAAAGGTAAGCCGCGGGAAGCTGCTGCAGCCCGCTGCTGTGTATGGTTATTTTCCGGCATGTTCGCGCGGCTCAAATGAGGTTGTGGTTTACAACCCTGAGGCGTTTGTAGCGGAACCAAATAAACGCGAGGTCATTGCACGTTTCGCTTTCCCTCGTCAGTCGCAGGGCCGGCAATTGTGCATTGCTGATTTTCTTGCACACGAGGCGAGTGGCAAGGTCGATGTGCTGGGCATGCAGATTGTCACCATGGGACAAGTGGCTAGTGAGAAGGCTCATTCAGCCTATGCGGACAACCAGTTTAGCGAATATTTCTTTCTGCATGGGCTCTCGACCGAGTTGACAGAAGCCTATGCGGAGAAGATCCATGCACAGATCCGGCGGGAGCTAAATATCCACGGGCGCGATGCGGCATCCAAGCGTGCACTGTTTAGTCAGGGATATCAGGGTTCGCGCTATTCGTTTGGTTATCCCGCATGTCCTGACATGGAGCTCAACGAGCCATTGTTAAAGTTGTTGCGCGCAGAGCAGATCGGAGTGAGCCTTTCGGAGAGCCATCAGATGGTTCCTGAGCAGACCACCTCAGCTATTGTCATTCATCATCCTCAGGCTCGTTATTTCGCAACCTGATCAATCTGTGGGCACACGTTGGTCGTGGGTGATGTGATTCCATAAAGGCGATTGAGCGAACGCATCATGACTGCGGCCTCGCATGCATCGTACTGCATATAAATGTCAGGCCTTGCGCCTCTCGCGGCCCAAGCTAATTCCTTTTTACAACGGTTCTCGAGAAAGGGATGAGGCTTGGATGCTCGGCACAGGTCAATAATATCTTCGAGCAATGGTTCGGGAACGATTCGCACCATCAAAGTATTCCCTTCCATAGACTGCTCCACTTTGAACTGAAGCATTGCATTGAGCCGAGCGGCCCAGGCATCGGCGTCGGCTCGGGACAGATTGTTGATGGATGCGACTGTGGGATACTCCGGAGTGAGCTCGGGTCGAGGGATTAAATAGCAGGTACCGTTGTCTTTCTGAAAGACCTTCCAATACGTGCGAGGCAATTGTGTGGTGCCCGCTGATTTTGAAGACGTTGTTGTGGTGCAGCTCGTTGCCGCGACTGCAATTCCTGCCCAAAGCAGCGTGACAAAGTATTTTGCATGGAACGTGTGCTGGAATGCCATGGAAAAACCCCCGCTTCAGGATGTGTTGCGCACTACAATATGTCGCCCCGGGGAGATTGTCTTGCTCTCGGCGCAGCAGACAAAGAGATATCTGCTTGTGCAATACAATATACTGAAATTATTGAGAATCACTCCTCTGATAAGCAAAGGATTGGGGTTTCTGACACTGGAGGAATGAGGTGGCCTATAGAAACTCGCCGTTTTGGGCGAAAAGAAGCATCGAAGAGTTCGAAAATTGGATTTGTACCAACACTCGGGAGAATTCCGATGGCCAGCACCAACGAGTCCACACCGCGTCCTATCGCTCTTGATGGCGAACTGAAAGAAAATCGCGAAGTGCAGGAGTGGATTGGTTCGCTCGAGAATTTGATGCAGTCGGTCGAGAAATCGCCCATGGACGCCGAGCGGAAGGCCGAAATTCTTGTGCACATGGAGTTCATTCGGGCAGAGCTTTCCGCAGGCCGCTGGCCTGGCTCTGGAACTCATCACTCTCCTGCGAATCAAATTGCCCAGGATATGGGTGATGTCGAGCGTATTGCCCAGGATTGGCAGGCTCTCTCTATTCGCCTCGCGCAATGGATCAAAACGATTTCTGATTCACTGGGTGTGCGGTAAACTCGCATGGTGTCATTCAGGAAACTCCTGCGCTGGGAGTTGATTCTCCCTGCGCTACTCATGAATTTATTTTTTATTTTCTCCGTGAGTGATGTGGGGGATCTGTTTCGCCAAAGCGCAATTGCACCGCTCGAATTCCGTTTCAGGGAATGGGTGGGTCAAGCTCCCTCTAAGCATCCTCGCCTCAAAGTTGTCATCTATGGTGATCGTGCGAAACGAGAGCTTGGGATTCAGGAGCTGTTGCCACTGAAAACTTGGCAACAGGTTCTGACAGACCTCAGTGCACGTCAGCCTCACGCCATTTATATCGACAAGTTTTTCAGTCTCTACCGGGGCGAAAGAACGGACGCGGCTCAATTCAAGGCAGCCCTGCGTGGAACAACAGCCACACCTATTATTGCTGCTGCTGTGCTTGGAGTGACTCCCGACAAGGACAGTGTCTCGATAGAGAGGCTCTTTAAAGATTGGTCTGTGTCTGAAGATGTGATCTTGCCTGAAGGTTCCAGGCAAACCCTGATTGGCCCGCATGCTGACATTGCAGATGCCTTCTCTGGACTTGGACATATTCGAGTTCAGGATTCCACGACAGCCGTAGAGCCTGCCTGGAGAGTGCGCGAGACGCAGAAATTGCTCCCTCAGCTCTCACTCGCAGCATCACAAAATGTCCTTCTCCAGCAGAGGAAGCTGATTCTTGATGGCAAAAAGATTGATCTTGATCGTCACGGTCGGATTCCCGTCAATTTTCTCGATCGAAATAAGTTGTTCAGTGGTTCTGTTTCTTTTTTGAATCTTCTTGCACCTGAAACAAGGCAGGTTGAACTTCAAAAGGTTCAAGCGGGTGACGAGGTTTTGTTGCTGCCATCGATGTATGCGGGCTCAACCGATGTGCGCAGTTCACCGATTGGTTTAGTTGAGGGCGGAATTTATCATGCCTCGCTGCTCAATTCTGTGGTTGCCAATCTCTTTCTTCGTCCTGTTCTCCAAAATCCTTGGCTTTGGTATTTGGCGCTGCTTGCAACGGCAGCAGGCTCTGCTTTCGCGGCTCTGGCGTGTGCACAACCGATGTCGATCGCACTTGTAGTTTCTGGATCTTTGGGATTCATTGTTCTCGGATTTTTTGGTTTTGCATGGGCACGGTTGTTGCTCGATTGGCATATTCTCTTTGCCCTGTATTTTACCAACGGAACGCTGTCGGCGCTTGTTCGTGGACTCCTACAGGAGCGTCAGGCGCTTCGCGTTAGCACAGCACTTGAGGGCATGGTTCCAGCCTCTGTTTTGGAAACTCTCAAGAACAAGCCTGAGCTGTTAACTCTGCGCCCACGATCTTTACATGTGACCCTGCTCTTTATTGATGTCGAAGGTTTTTCTCTACGTACAAAAAACCTCGATTCAGTCGATGTCTTTCAGATCCTTCACGCTCAGTTGGGTCTTGTTGCAGAAACGGTGCATCAGTACGGTGGTGTGATTGACAAGAACCTGGGCGACGGTCTTCTCTGTTATTTCGGATACGACCTCGCATCTGCACAGGGTTTTGTGCAGCAAAGTCCGCAACAGGCCGCGCGCAGAGCATTGCGTTGTGCAGTTGAGATACAGCGTCAAGCGGCAACACTGACAGCGTTTTCGCGTGATGGACGCTCAGCCCTCGGAAGCCTTTTGCCTTTGCGTATCGGTGTGAACAGCGGAGATGTTTTTCTAGGAAACCTCGGCACAGGACGAAGAGTTGACTTCACCATCGTGGGCGAGGCGGTGAACACCGGCAAGCGCCTCGAGGATGCCTGTGAGACATTTCGAGTTTTGGTTGGAGAATCAACCTATCAGCTACTGTTCTCACAGGGTGAAGGATTCATCGAAGGTGTGAAATGGCATAAGCGAAAGATGTCCATCAAACATCAGATCGATTTACTGAGTGCATGGGAGTGCGATCCCTTTGTCAACGACAGAGAGACTTACGAGGCTGCTTTGCGGGTGCTCCGCCTCGGTGCAGGACTCGCGCAAGAAGGGATTTCAGATCAATCTGCACCGCGAGTTACTCTCTATCAGGGCAGCACCATCGTTGGTCAGTTAATTCATCCGTCGCGCCAGGTCTTCCTTTTAAAGACTCAGGATTACTTCTGTCGGAAGGTCATTCTACAGCTCCGGCTTGTAACAGAAAACACTGAACTCAATGCTGAAGTGGAGAGACGGCATTTGTCGGTGCTCAATTTCCAGATTCTCTTCGGTAGGGTTCTCGAACAGGGCCAATATCTCCATGAGGTCACCCCTATAAATCTGCCAACAGAGCGTATTGATGAGCTGTCGGTGTTGCTCCTACGCTCCCCCTGACCCGAATTCTTGGGTAAGGCAAAGGTTCTGAACTGACCATTGTTCTGCGCTGCTTTTTTTGAGAGCGAGGTAGGGCAATCCGGAGGAGTCAAATGAACACTTTGCGGAGTGAGACCTTATCTGGTCTCAAAATTCTTGTTGTCGATGATGCACCAGACAACCGGCTTCTCATTTCTAGGTTTTTGTCATTGGCCGGTGCTTCAGTTGAAGTATCAGACAACGCCAGCGACGGTGTCGCTGCAGCCTTACAGGGGCAGTTCGACCTCGTTCTCATGGATATTCAAATGCCGGGAATGGATGGCTTCGATGCCATCGAACGCCTGCGCCGCTTGAACTACAAGGTTCCTGTTGTTGCACTCACTGCACATGCCATGAGCTCAGATCGTAATCGTTGTCTTGCTGCCGGATTCAACTCCTACCTGACCAAACCAATTGCACGTGCTCAACTTGTTTCCACAGTCGAAGAATGCATTCGCGAGAGCAGGGTCGCGAAGACTACTCCGACCGCAGACATTCAGCCGGATCCAGTCTCGCAGCGCGAGAAGCGGGAAGCGAACCAAAGCCCAGCCCACAGAGCAGACTCACAAGAAGGCCAGCACTGAGGCCAACCGGTGCAAAGACCCAGCGGAATTCTTTGAGCATTGGTACAAAGAGACTGACGCACAGGGAAAAGATATTGTTGATGAGAAGTCCGCAGGTCACTGCAACAATCCCCGCAATGACGCAAAGCAGTGAGGCCTCTGTGAGGATGTAGCTACGGATATGGCTTTGATTGGCACCTAGACTCTTCATCACGCCGATTTCGCGTGTTCGTTCGGCGACGGTCACCAGCATCATGTTCATGATGCCCACACCCCCGACAAAAAGGCAGAGCAAACCAATAAAACCAACAATAGTTTGAACGATCCGCAAAAATCCGCGCACGCGCTCGAGGATGTCTGCTGGCACAGAACTAGAGAAAGAGAGGCGCCCGCCGGAGCGCAAACTTAGAAAGTTTGAGATCTCGGTAGCAAGGTTTTTCGTTTCAACACCGGGGTGAGGCAGGACACTGAACCAGCGGTAAACAGTAGGTCCCATGCGCGCCAGGAGCGACTGATTTGGAACATAGAGAACATCATTGGCATCACGGTTGCCGAAGGAAGTGTCGCGCTTTTTGAGCACTCCAATAATTGTAAATGTGCCGAGCGTGTTGCAATTGTCGACAACCACGCGCTCGCCTACAGGGAAATTCTTTTCGCGGCGGCGCGGGTCAGATTTTTCAAACAGCTGATCGATGGTTTCAGATCCTAAAATGACAACAGCCGATTTTTCGACGAATTCCTGCCGCCCAGGCAGGCGGCCGATACTTAAGGGTGTGTCCATCTCGAGAAATTCCTCGAGATCAGAGACACCCACGAGCCGGCTGCGGAATCCTCCAGTTTCGGTTTTGATCTGGCAGGTACTACTCCTCAGGAATGGACGTACGATTCCTTTTTTTTCGAACATCTGTGCCAGTTTTGGGAACTCGGCCTCAGCATCGAGCCCCGCCCAACTCGAGTTTCTTCGCCCATGTGGTCCGGTTCGGTCTTCGTCATAATAGATGTAGGCTTTGCGCACCGAGCTGGTGAAAAAAAGCTTGTTGAAGGAATTTTCAACAATTTCTCCGAGCCCATCGATCACAATCAGACTCAGGATTCCCATGAATAGACCAAGACCTGTAAGAACACTGCGGGTGCGGTTCGTGGCAAGGCTTCGCCGCGCTAGAAGGAGGCTTGCCCGCAGCAGACCAAGAGTGCGCTGCACAGAAACTCGCCGTTGTGCATTGCTGTTTTTGAGAGCCGGATGAACTGGATTTACCACCCGATTTGGCTCTGGAGTGTCAGAGCTAGGCCTCATTTCATCGGAGCTGATCTTTCCATCGCGGAGGCTCACGATCCGGTGAGCCTCCGAGGCCACGCCCGGATCGTGGGTGATCACGACAATCGTCCGTCCTTCGGCATTGAGTTCTCTCAGGATGGACATAACCTCTTTTGAACTTTTCGAATCGAGTGCACCGGTAGGCTCGTCGGCAAGGAGCAGCATCGGATCGAGGATAAGTGCTCGGCAGAGAGCTACGCGCTGCTTCTGTCCGCCCGAGAGCTCGTTCGGAAAACGCTTCGAGAGATCCTGAAGACCAAAGCGACTGAGCAGCGCCAAGGCCTTTTCCTCCCACTGTAGCTGGG
>JBILKM010000040.1:0-27665 GCA_044376695.1 Silvanigrellaceae bacterium | reverse complement strand
CTTGTCACCCGGGTCACGTCCTGTGATTGCGCGGTAACTTTTCACTTTTTCGTAGGAGCCTGCGTCTGTGAGACGGAACAGGGTCATGCGGTGGTGAAGCTTTTCAACGACAATTCCATAAGCGGGAGATGTGCTGCCAAGGCTCACGAGCGCCTTTGGAACACCCACAAATTCGCCGGTTGCAGAAAATCCATAGCGACCACCCACAAGCGGAGCGGTGCCCTTAGCCGCAGCGGGTGCTGCAACAAGCGGCCCGACCTTCTGCTGAGCATTCGCCATCATCATTTCGATACGGCGCTGCGCTTCTGGCGTCTTGAGGCTGTGTCCAATGGGTCGCTCGGGTCCTGCAACGATGGGAACCACCGTAGCAGGTGTACGCACGGTCGCCGACGTTGGGCGTTCTGTTGAGACGTTGCTGGTACCGGTCGTGGAGACCTCGCCTCCGGCTGCTGTCTCTGAGCGTGTTTTTTGTGCATTTTCAGGATGTTGCTGAGCTTCGTTGGGAACAGAAACAGTGGCGTCAGTTTTTTCAGCGCGAATCGCCGATTTCGCACCAGTTGTCTCGGGGGCACCATCAGCCGTCTTGGCTTGTACCTGCTCAGCACTTTGGGGTTGCGAGTACGCAGGATTCAGCAGAAACACCCCCCCTGCGGCAAGCAAGTACAAGAATCTGTTGGCACAAATTGACCACCGCTCATGCACCCGAGGGTTTTTTGAGTTGTAGTTCAGGTCATTCATCCCAATGCTCCAATACCTTCTGAGTCAATTATCGGCACAAGCCACAAAATTCTTTGGTGCGCCTGGATCCTGCAGTTTCGTGCTTTTACCCCATCGTTACCCGGACGAGCAAACGCCACGCACTTGGAAGACCCACAGGGAGACTGTAACAAGGGCTGACAAGGCAGACAAAAGACAGATTGGACTTCTGCGTCAATTCAATGCCGAGGTAGGCAGGTTGTAATGTCCGAACAGAATAAAAATTTGGAGCGCTGGATGGTTGCCACATCGGCAGCGTTGCGCGCATTGACAGCCTATTTTCCGGTTGGGGAAGTCATAAACAACTCCATTGAGGGAAAAACGGGGCGGCTCTTTCCTCGACTTTTCCCCTGTCAGAAAACTGACGAAAAGACCTGTCAAGGTTGGACATTTGTTTCCACAAAACCCGGACTCGGAGCTCAGGGGACTGCACTTTGTCCGTGTGCTCGAGGTCAGTCGACTGTTCTTCTTCCACTTGTGGAGCTGGCCGCTGAGTTCGCCGAGGAATTTGTCTTTCCCACTCACATTCCCCCTTCTGTTACATCCACCTTCGTGCAAGCCGGGCATCGTTCTGAGTTTCTCTTTCAGATTTTGAGCTGGATGCATTGGGCTGCGCGTATGGGTTTTCCGGCACGGCAGGACACAAGTTGGATTGAGCAGTTCGTCGATATGCCTTTAGAAGCTCATCAACGACAGGCGATGCGTTGGTGGGTCAGACTGATTGAATTGAACCAATTAACAAACAATCAAGCTTTTTCTATTGTGACTCGTCGAGGAATTCAGGATCTTTATAGGCAAGGACAAATGGTGGCCATTGCCGATGGTTTCGAGCGCCTCGGTGTCAACGAAGATTCTTTGCTGGTTCTTTGTTTAAATGGCGATGCGCTCAAAGCGCCGGGGCACCATTCGCAGGCACTTGTCTGGCTTGAAGCGTTTCTGTCCTGCGTCGACGATGCGCGTGCCGGTTTGTGCGTAATCGCAGCTCAGCCCCTGCTTGAGGATGTTTCTTCCGAGATGTCTTTCAGCCAGAATATGAACAAAGACTATCGTTGGAAGGTGCGCCGACAATCACCCGGGCAGACTCAGGCGTTGGAGCACGTGCTGCGCAGAGGTACATGGGATCGTTTGATTGAATCTCTTGCACGCGGGGAGCACATTTTGAGAGCACGAGGTTTGACGGGTCACTGAACTTTTTTGGCTCTCGTTGTGGGAACCGGATTGCTATCGGGGGTGTCAGTACATGGAAGTCGTCGCTCGAATTGTAAAGCAAATCCGTCGTGCTTGGGTATTAATTCTTATCGTGGTTCCGCTTCTTCTATGCAGTCTAGCTGCTATGTGTTTTCTTGAAACATGGTACCTGGGTTATCTGATGGATGCTTTTCCTTATCCATTGAAGTTTGCATTGCTGCTTATCTCCGCCGTCGTTCTTCTACTCATGGTTAATCTGATTCTCGCGGTTATATGTCTCCAATTGACTGAAGCTGCCCGAGCTGCGGGACTGGCAGAAACGGTTGTACTTCTTATTCTGGCGGTCTCTTATGCAATCATCCCTCAGCAACAGTTGATTCAGCCGCTGCTGTTTCTGGCAACGGGAAAAATTCTTTCAACCATTCTTTTTGCGCGTTTCTGGCATGCGAAATTCCGGGTCTTCCGAATGCGTTACAAGGAATCCCCAACAGCTCGCTTCTTTCTTGCTGATTTGCGACGTTTCATGAGCTGCGTTTGGGTTCTTCTGGGCACGTGGTTCATCTCCATATTGGCGTTCGCTCTGGCCCTCGTGGGCAGCCAGACCTTCTTGGAGTTGCAGGGTTGGGAGGGGCTAGGGCTTTTGCTTACTTTTTTTGCCTTATTCTGGATATTCGTGCGTAATCCGCACGCCCATGCAGAAGTCTGAATTAAAACTTGACTCGGGAGGCCGATTGCGACTACTGGTCGGATTCATCCCCAGGGTGCTTAGCTCAGTTGGTTAGAGCGTCGCCCTTACAAGGCGAGGGTCTGGGGTTCGAGTCCCTAAGCACCCACCACTTTTTTTTGTGTCAAAGATTTCCTTTTTCATTTTCAATTCTTCGCACTATGCTGAAAGCGCATAGCGAGGGGTCTAGTCGTGCAAAAAGAACCAATCATTAGAATCAAAGGCGGTACCAAACTCTCCGGTGGGCGAGTGGCGATCGCTGGAAGTTCAAATCAGGTCACTAAGTGCATCATGGCAGCCATGCTCACAGATGAGCCTGTGCTGATCAAAGGTGCGCCCGAAGTTAATGAGCGTCGCATGGTTGAAGACCTCTTCGCCGTACTGGGTGGCCAGGTTGAATACCTTGATGAAAAGACAGTGCGTCTGACCGCGCGTACCATCGACAAAAACCATCTTTCACGACAGCTCTGCGAAAGAAATCGGATTGCGATTCTGGCCGCAGGACCGCTGCTGCATCGCTTTAAGAAGGTCACTATTGCTGCAGCACTTGGCGGCGATAAAATCGGCAAACGTCCGGTTGATTTTCACATCAAGGGTTTGCAGGACATGGGCGCGACCGTTGTCGTCGACGAAGGCCAGTACCATATGAGTGCCGAAGATGGCCTGCATGGTGCGCATATCGTGATGCCTTTCCCCAGTGTGATGACCACAGAAAATCTCATTATCAGCGCTGTGCGCGCCAAAGGTCGCACAATCATAGAGAATGCTGCAATCGAGCCTGAAATTCTGGAGCTCGTAAAGATGCTTCAAAAGATGGGTGCAGACATTGTAGTGAATGCCAACCGTACGTTTGTCATCCAAGGGGTTGAGAAGCTGCGGGGATGTGAGCTGCGTGTGATGCCCGACCGCAACCAGGCCGTGTCGTTCGCAGTTGCTGCGCTCGCAACGGGTGGTGATGTGCTGATTGAGAAGATGCCGCACGACCCGGTATACAGTTTCCTAAATTATATTCAGCGTATGGGTGCAGAGTTTAGAGTCAACTCTGAGGGAGTCTGGGTATCTGCGCCGAAGAACGGTCGGCTCAAAGCATCTCATATTGAAGTAGAAGTGCATCCTGGTTTCATGACGGATTGGCAACAGCCATTCATGGTTCTGTTCACGCAGGCCGAGGGAACCAGCGTTCTGCATGAAACGATTTTTGAAGACCGGCTAGGCTATACTGGATTTCTCAATCAGATGGGCGCGAAAATTTCTTTGTTTTCGTGTTGCTTGGGTGAGGCCCCCTGCCGATTCAAGAACAGAAACTTCGTGCATTCTGCGATCATTCAGGGACCAACTGCATTGAGAGGTGGTGAGTTCAAACTCCCAACCGACATCCGTGCCGGTATGTGTCTTGTTGTTGCCGGACTCGTTGCCGATGGTGAAACACGGCTGTCGAACATCCAGGAGCTTCAGCGCAAATATGACCACCTCGTTCCCAAGCTTAAGGCCATGGGCGCGGATGTTGACCTTATTGAGTCCTGAGGTCTCGCCCTTTATTGAGCTGACTCTTGATTGCTCTGTCGACAACCTTACCCAATGACTCAATCGGTCTTTGCTGTCCGAGGAAGTTTAAGTTGAGACCAATGGTCCAAGTGGCCATTCGTTCCGCGATGTCTCTGTCCTTAAAACGCTGCAAAGTAATATCGAGGCAGTCCTGAATTCCAAGGAACGTTATTTTCTGAAGTGCGCTGTACTCTAGCTCCTCCGAAAGAGCCGGTTGAGGTTTTACGTTTCTCTTGTATTGAGCTTGGATCTTAATCCAGACCTTTGGCTGATAAGAAGTATCCACTCCCCATAAATCTTCAGCCGGATAGGTCTTGTTGCCTTGGGCATCTACCAGTTCAGAGAGCACCCGCGAGCGGATGAGATTGATGTTGAGGCCAACCGAACTGCTGTAGTCCAAGGTTGCGATCTGTTCGCGAAAGAGCTTCCAGGATGGTTTCCAGATTCGCGTGAGATTGAAGTTCATGGGCAACCATGGATAACTCGAAAGCGACACAGTGCCGCTCACATCGCCCCAGGGGTCAGCACTCACTGGTGTCTGGCCAGGCTGAAGATTCTGGTTTTGTTCACGTGCTGTGCGCACTGCCTCAAAGTTGTAACTGGATCTTGTGGTGAAACTGATCGGTTGGGCAGAAATAAGATTCACACGTTTCCATGAGGAAGGCCGAGGCGCGAGTATCTCCGTACTTTGGTTCATCTGTTTGTCGGTGAGCTCAATTTGATAGCCTTCAAGTTCTTCGCGCGCCCAATTGATAAATACAGATTGCGAGTTTCTGTTTTGAAAGGTCAGTTCATACAGATACTGATTGGGTTCAATGCTGTTTGAACTTTGTTGAATTCCAAGTTGTTTAAAAACGACTGCGACTCTTCCGGGAGGCGACAATTCGCCTCCACTGCGTGTGGTCTGGGTATCGTTCCGCTCTTGGGATCTGAATTCATCGGACAGGAAATTCAGATGGGTGTGAAATCCAAATTCGAGCGTCTGACTCCGAGCAATGTTGTCTGAGGAATAAAAGGTCGAATAGATGTCTGGGTAATTCGCAGATTTATTAACAACCGGTATCCAGCGTAGCGATGCAAAAGGGGTGATTGCATGACGGAAGCGACTTGCATTCGCTGCCTGTTCTTTGTTCCAGAACTCAGTAAACAGGGGAACATCGGATGTGAGTTCCAAAGTGGGATGGTTGAGTTCGCCATTGAATTCGCGGGTGCGGTACTTGATTTGACCGAATTCTCCCCCCAAGCGCAAATTGGCAAATCGATTTTGGGTAAATGGATACGCGAAGCGAAGCTGTGACTGGATGCGCTCTCCTGCTCGTGGTCCGTTGGTTGAACCCTCCGGCAGGGAAACTCTTTCCTCAATTTTTTCATAGTTCCCTTTTCCTTCGAGAGACAGAGCTGTTTCTGCAATTTTCTGAGGAAAGAGGGTGAGGTCGATTCTCGGGATTCGGGTGGTTGTATTTTCAGAGCGTGTCAAGAAGACGTCTTGAGGTTTCTGCGCACGTGCGGTCAAAGCAAAATGATCGCCCGTGTGCTCGAGAGCCGCTTCCTGCCATAGAAACCTTTTCACTACGAGCTGTGGTGTGAACAAATCCTGCGCAGCTCCGGGCTCCTTGGTGATATCTGAGAAGTAACGCTGGTCACTTGCTCTTTCGAGGTCGAACTTGAACGTCGTGCGCTCTTCCAGTGGAAGGTTGCTCTGCGCTGACCACGCCCAGCGCTGTTGGGCAGGTTGCCCCTCGGCGGCTTTCTGCTTGAGTATTTCACCCCGTAAATTGGTTTGGCTTTGCTCAGAGAGTGCCGCACGTACTTCGAGCTCAGCTCTTGGTCCTTTTTTGCTGAAGTAGGTGAATGTGAGGGTTGAGTCTGCTGAATCACCGAGTGTCATGTAATATGGAATCGATGCAGCATCGCCTGCACGGCTCAGGTAAAACGATGGCAACAGAAAACCTGATTGCCTTTTGGTTTTGATGGGCATCTTGAACCATGGGCTGTAGACGATCGGAAAACTGACAACTTCAAGCGTGCTACCGTAAAGCGTAATGTATTCGTTGGGCTCAACCAGGGCGCGTGCTGCACTGAGTCCCCACGCCGGATTTTCTCCCGGTTCGCATCTGCAGGTGGTTAAAGAGGCAGATTCCACGTCCAGATTTTGATTTGCATTTTGAAAGACCCGGCGCGCTCGCATGGACAAATATCCGGGAACTTTCTGCAGTCCTGCAAGCTTTTTTGCTAATTCAGGGTCTCGGGTTGCAAAGGTACGCACAGCTTCACGTCGGTTTTCGAGTCTTGAACGGGCATCTTCAGGAAGCTCTCTCAGCACATCACTCGGTTGGAATTGTGTTCGCACCAGCCGTTCAAGCAACGTCGCGTAGCGCCGAGTGAGCTTCAAACGTTCGGTTGACTCGGGCTTTTTCTCCGAAAACCGCAGATTCGCAAAACTCGTCCGCAGCTGCATTAATTCCTGTCGAATTTCATTCGCGCGTTGCTGGCGTGCTGTCTCAAACGCAAGCTCTGCTCGCGAGAAGCCAAGCACTTCTTCATTAACTTGAGCTTCGGTGTCTTTGGGGTCTGCATAGATCTCGACGTCATCCATGCGTGCCTCATTGGTATCCTCATTGATGAGGACACGTGAAGCAGTGATGCGTTCTTTACTGCGAACGATGCGAACTCCGCCCTCGGCAATCACAATTCTTTGCTTCTGGTTGTATTCTACGTGATCGGCGCTGATGAAGATGTTGCCAAGCAGAAAAAAGGCATTGCCTTTCGCCTTCAAATAGCCACTTTCTTTGTCGAGATTTATCTCATCCGCATCGTAATAGACAGTTGAGCTACCAATGTTGAGAGACTGTGCCTGAGCCTGTTGTGTGGTGCAGACAAACACTGACAATGCCGAAAGCGCATGAACGTGTTTCAATAATCGTGGATGCAAGCTGCACTTCAATCTCATGACAAGGTACTGCCTTGTTCGGGAAACACGGGTATTGAGAAAAATTCCATAGCTTCGCCCAAGAGAGTGATCGAACCCAAGACAAAGAGGCTACCCTCGCTCTGCTGCGCACTTTTCAAACCCTCGGCAAAGGCCTCGGAAGAGGAAGAATGCGACCGGAACGGGACGTCCTTCAGTGTGCTAGAAGTGTAGTGTATCAGGTCATCGAGGTGAACGGCACGAGGGCTCTGTGTTTGTGTCAGATGAACTGCATCGACCTCTTCGCAAAGCTGTTGCAATGCCAACTGCCAGTCCTTGTCTGCGAGCGTTGCGTAGACCAAAATCCAGGGGCGCGGGAGTTCGCGCAGCGCAGGTCGACACTGCATTTGTTTGATAAGATAGCGCACTCCGTGTGCATTATGGGCTGCATCGAGCATGACTCTAACGCCCGAGACTTGTCGGACATCCATGCGACCTGGCCAAAAAGCTCTTCGGCAGGAGTGGTCAAAGATGGCTTCGCTGAACTCGCAGCCACCTTCCCTTGCAAATTCGATAAGCGCGGTTCGAGCCAGAGCCTCAGAGACTCTCGTTGGGTCGGCGGTTGGTGCAACAAAAACACTCCGTGCACCTGTAATGGCGAGCGCTTTCTTAAGACCCTGCCGCGCTTCTTCACTTAATTCGCCCACTACAAATGCTCTGTTTCGTCGCGAAACGAAGCTCTTTTCAAAGGCGATGTCCGTTTCAGTCGGGCCAAGCCACTCGGTGTGGTCTAGCCCCACGCTGGTCAGCACGGAAACGCATGGACTGAGGGCATTTGTGGAATCAAGTTTGCCGCCAAGACCAACCTCGCAGACAAAAATATCTGGCTGCGCATCAATGATGACCTCGAAGGCCAGAGCTGTCATCAGTTCAAAAAAAGTGGCGTCCGGCAGGCGCACTTTTGCGGCTTCGAAGACCTTCCGTGCAGATGCTAAAAAATTGTCTTCGCTGATGGGAATTCCACAGAGTCGGATCCGCTCTGTCGGCGAAACAAGGTGAGGAGAGGTATACAGCGCGGTGCTGGAACCGGAATCACGGAAGTACTGTTCCAGCAGGGCACAGACTGTGCCCTTGCCGTTGGTGCCAGCCACGAGGATTGTGGGGATGCGAGCCAGCTGCTCGAGAGTTTCTTCTGATACAAGTCTTTGCATCCGGTGTGCACCGGGTTCAATATGACCCCTCACTCTCGAGAAAAGCGCGGAAATAGTATTTTCAAATGAACAGAAATCCGGAAGATCCAGAGTCATTTTGGATTTGTAAGATCGCGCGGCTCGCACAGCACAGCAAGAATTCGGTTGATCTCTTCCTTCATTTCCGAACGTTTTACAATCCGATCAACCATACCGTGATTGAGAAGAAATTCTGCGGTTTGGAAGTCGTCGGGGAGCTTCTGGCGGATAGTGGTTTCGATGACGCGGCGTCCAGCAAAACCGATTGTTGCCTTGGGCTCTGCGAGGTTGATATCTCCCAACATTGCGTAACTGGCAGCAACACCGCCGGTTGTGGGGTCACACATAACTGAAATAAATGGCAAACCGGCATCGCGGTGCCGCGCCACAACAGCACAGGTCTTGGCCATCTGCATAAGAGAGAGAAGCCCCTCATGCATGCGTGCGCCTCCGCTGCTGCTGACCATGATGACAGGCATGCGGTGATTTCGGGCGCGTTCGAAGAGGCGGCGGATGCGCTCACCAACCACGGTTCCCATACTGCCACCCATCCAGGTGAAGTCGAGAACACCGAGTCCGACCGGGCGCCCTTCAAGGAGCCCAGCGCCGGTGATAATCGCATCGTAGCGCTTGGTTTTCTTCCAGAGTGCTCGGAGGCGGTCGTTGTAGGATCGCCCGTCATTGAATTCGAGTGGGTCGGTGCTCGAGAGGTCGTGATCCCATTCGTAGAAAGTCTCTCGGTCAATCAGGAGCTCAACGCGCTCCTCGCCAGGAAGGCGCGAGTGAAATCCACAGCTCGGGCAGACTCGATGGTTCTCTTCAAAATCGGTGGTCAGAACGATTTCGTTGCATGAGGGGCATTTTTCCCAAACACCGCTCGGGATGGCCTTCTTTTCCGATGATTCCTGAAGGCGAGCAGGTTCTCTTGAGAGCCATCCCATGACACTTTCCTCCGATTTGGACAGCGCCTTCTAACAAACCCCCGGCATGAGGTCAAAATTTGGCACTGGGCAGCTCTGTTCAGGGCGCTAATGGTAAAATGCTTTCGGGGGGAAATTTGGGTGCCGGAAAGTCTTGAACATATTGTTGCTGGAATTACTGGTAGCCCGCAACGGAGCGACTTGCTTGCCGGTTTTATTGCTTTGTGTCGAACTGATAAAAACCCAATACGGCAGGCTGAAGCGCTCGTGAGTTGCGCGAAAGCGATTCTTCCCACACAGCCGCTACTAGCGCTCAAATTGCTTCAGGTCGCTCTTGGAGTGGCGCCCAAACATCCCGCAGCTTTGAGCATGGCTAAACAAATTTTCAACCGTCGCGGTCGTTGGTCGGCGGAGCAGCGCATTGCGGAATTGATGAGCACCCAAACACAAGCATCGGCACTCACGCCCTTATCAGAGGAACTCAGGGCCTCGGTCGTAGAAACGGTCACCAAGGAGCCGGTTCATCCAGAGCCTTTGCCAGCATTCGAAGATGTTGCGGCACAGCAAAGTGAAATCGAGTCGTTGCCGAAGGCCGAAAGCGTTTCGGATCAGCAGGATCGGGTTGAAGAATATCTGAAGCGATGTGGATTTGAAGTCGGCTGGGCTCATCTTGCAAGCGGCTTCAGCAGGAATAATGCGGGCCTGAGCGCCTTCGTTGGAATGCTCGTTGGCATGAACATGATAAAAGCTGACGAGCGAACACTTGCAGGGATCATGTTGCTGAAAATGATCAATGAAAAACCGGATGACTCTGGTGCCCAAGAAATTCTTGAACGACTCTTTCCTGACTTGGTCTCAGCAAACCGTGAAGGAAAGTAAAGATGGAAAAAGCCTGGCGCATAGCGAGACGTCTGCTTTTTCTTTTTGTCACCCTCGTGGTGGCGTCCAATACAATCGCATATGTCGTTTTGAACAATACCTATGTTCATGCCTGGATGCGCAAGGAAGTGAATTCTAGGTTTTTCAGCAGCCACGGTTTGGTTTTTGATGTTGGCACAATTTCGGTCAATTTTCTCGAGACTAGGATAGTTGTTCGAGATGTTCGGATCGTAGACGCGCAGTTTACGACAAAAAATTTATTTGGCGTAGATTCTCTCACTCTCGGATTCGATCCATGGAATCCGGTGATCTCGTGGATTCCCCGTGCCCGCTTCCTTACAGTTGATGGAATTGATCTTGATTTGCACCTCCGGAAATACTTTGAATCTAAAGTTTCGCCAGAGAAAAAATCCAGCAGCGATATTTTTGCAGTAATGCAGGCCATACGCTTGGTGGTTGGGCGTCAATTTGAACTTAAGAGTGCAAAAATAAGAAATTCAGAAGACCTTCATTCCGAAACGGCAATAACGATTGATTCCGTTTTCGCAAAATTCAATTCAGAAAACAATCGCGATGGGCTCACATTCTTGACCGAAGTAGCGGCCTCGAAGTTTTGTTTGCCTCTTCAGCCACCGTGTCAGCACCTCGTGCCACTTGAGGGTGCGTCATTCAGTGCTAGCCTTTTTCCAGAAAAAAATGTTGTTGTCGAACGTGCAGAAGTTCGCGGGAATTACGGTTCGTGGAGGGTCTCCGGAGACTTGGGTTGGAATTCAAGCCTTCAGTTTACCGATTACCGTATGAACGTCGTTGGTGAATCCGATGCTGAACCGTGGTTTAAATTGGTGCATCTGGAAGGCGGAGGTCGGTACACCGCGAATCTGCGCATTGTCCCAGATAGAAAAAACATAGATGAAACAAAACGTTTTCAGCCTCGCATCGATGGTCAGTTGACCTGGAAAGATTTGAAGATCAGTGGTTACGATGCCTACACAGCTACCGCAGATGTCAGCTATTCCGATTCGAGAATCACTTATCAGAACGCAAATATTGTTACACCCACTGGTGCGAAGCTAGAGGCTTGGGGAGAATACTCGCTGCAGGAGAACATGCCCTACTCTAATTTTACACGCATGGTGAATATGCCTTTCAAAGAATTGATGGCTGGACTGCGTGTTCCAACTGACGCACTCAACTTCACCATGAATTCAAGCATGCTTGAGGTCAGCGGAGAGATTCATCCCGAGAAGAATCGTGGATTTGTGCTTGTGGCAAAGGGTGATATCCGCGCCACTGGCTTTGTTGTACCTGGGTTTGAAGATAATAGATACCGTCTTCCCAATTGTCAGATTGCTCTTCGACTCGAAACCGATTCCCACGCGATGACATTTTCCGGATCCGATCTCTACTGTCTTGATGAAGATGGGGAGCCGACGGTCACTTTTGATTTGCAGAAGGGCCTGATTGATTACAATAAATCGACGAACGATTTTCGATTCACCGGGCTCAATGTTCCTGCAGAGGTTATTTCATATTTTGTCGGGCACGACATGGCGGGTGGGCTGAATCTTCGTGCCTCAATTACGTCATCAAAAAACAAGCCTGTTCTTTTTAGGTCTGAGGTTCAAGCGAATGCTGGGGAGATATATAATCTCAATGTTCCAAGGATTTCTGGAGTAATAGAGATTGACAGTACAGGATTCAGGGGCTCTGGCCTTGAGGCTTGGCTCGAGGACGAACGTGAATCTCCGAACATAATCGCGAACCAGGTCAAGATTGGCTTTGGAAGTAAGATTCTTGAGATCGACGGTCGTTTCGATGGATCGGTCGAACAACTTTTCTCCATACTGGATCAGGATTCTGACCGATTCGACAAAAATGTCAGTGGTGATGCTCAGATCTCTCGCCTCAGAATAAGGGGAAGCATTCGCGACTTCTTCAATTCAACCATCGATCTTCGCATGCGCTTTAAAAATCTTAAGTCATCTACCCTGAATGCTCGTGATCTTCAGGCTTCACTGACATGTCAACAAGGATGGTGCTCGGGAAGTCGGATCTATGGTCAGGAAGTTTCCCTAGGAGAGTATCCGAAGCAGAGGCAGAAAAACGCGGACCTTCGACCAGCTGGGCTAACAGAGTCGAAATTAATTCTTGAGATCGACTCTGTCTCGAGTAAGTCGGTTGCAATGCGAACAGATGTGCAGTCGGTTCCCTTTACTCTGACTCCAGAAGACGGAAAGCCTGTCGTCGGTAAGCTTGACTTGCGTGGACATCTTCAAGGTGGGTGGCGCGATTGGGAGATGTCACTGACAGGTCGAATTGATGGGCTATCGTTCGATGGCCGTCCGCTAGGAGGCATCTTTGCGACAGCATCTTCATACGCGGGCGGACCGCTCAATATCGTGATCTCGGGACTTTTTGACCAAATACAGGGGCGGGTGGTTTTTGATCATGGACTCGAAAAGTCATCACAGGTCTATTTGGGTCTGCGTTCTTTTGAGCTCTTTAAATACATTTCGAGTCTGAACAAGGGTGACCTGCGGACTTCGGGAGCGGTTAGCGCAGAACTCACGGCCGAGGGTGGGGGACTCAAAAGTCTGATCAAGAATTGGCGCGCGGGTGTTGCTGGTTTTCAGGGGCGCGGGCGAGTCAGCAAGATGCGAGTTCAGTTTGGCAGCGAGGGTTTTCTCATGAATGAATCCTCTGCGCTCCAGCTCAGTCGTGGGACACTGGCGATGGCTCCGTTGACCTTGAAGGGTACAACTGGTGAACTGCGGATGAGTGGCTCCTATTCACTCGTAGATACCGCCGTTGCTGCTTCGTTGGATGGACAATTGGATGCCTCTCTCGCAACTAATTTCACCAACCTGGTTTCGCAGTCGAGCGGTAGTGTTAATTTTCGTGGTCAACTCAGTATGGATGCGGAGGAAACACAGCTCAATGGCGATGCACGCCTCGACAACGTTTTCCTCTCCGGAAAGTACTTCAGTCCTCCCATAAGTGCCATGAATGGTCGGATGGTTTTGCGAGGCTCGAAAATTGAGATTCCCTCACTGACTGCAACCAAAGGAAATGGTCAGGTTGATCTTGTGGGAACGATCGATCTTCAGCCTGATCCAGAGGTGGCGATCGGTGATCAGATGCCTTCACTTGCTCTGCGTGCAAATATGAAGGCAGCACAATTTCGATGGCCGCAGAATTTCTTTGAAACTGTCGAGACCAACCTCGATGGCCAGCTTGAGCTCTCGGGTCCGAGTCGGCCTTATCTTTTGAGTGGTGACCTTCGTCTGACCAAGGGGCGTGCTTACCGCGATGCTACCTGCCAAGAGTTGTGGCGCACGGGGTCATCCGGCAATGCAGAGGCCTCTATTTCCGCTCCATCGAAACCTCTGGCTACAATGAACATTGCGATTGAGTCGGACAACAGTTTTACGTTGCAAACCTCATGCATCAGAGGACGTGTCTCTGCGGCACTGAGGATCGCAGGCACAGACGTCGATCCCTTGGTCTCAGGTCAGATCCGTCTCGACAATGGTCAACTGAGTCTTCTCAAGACACGCTTTGAAGTCACGCGAGCGGATGCGAGTTTCGACAACCTGACCCGCATTGAACCTCGCCTAGATGCGCAAATGGTCGCAAAAATTGAGCGCTATAGTGTGTTTGTTGGTGCCGAGGGCCCATTGTCGAGGCCACGACTCAATATCTGGAGTGATCCCTCGACTGGGCCGGATGGCATGCCTTTGTCCAGACCCACCTTGATTCGAATGATCTCGACCAACCGAGGTCCGGGAGAGACAACTCAGACTGCCGTGACTCAGGCGCTTGCAAATGGTGTTGTCGGCTTTTTCGACGATCCCTTGAGTCAGGCTGTATCGAGGATCACAAGAGGTTTTGTCGACCGCTTTGAGTTGCAGCCTATCGTTGAATCGGGGCAGAGCAGTTTGCGTGCGCGTGTGAGTCGGGATTTGGGTGAAAAATTTAATCTAGGACTTGATTTTGAGCCAAATAGTCAGTCGCTGACTGGAGAGCTTATTATCAACGAGAGCGTCAACGTCCTCGGCGGATTCGACCGCCGCTCTTCGCAGATTGGAACGTATTCCGAACTGAAGGGCGGCTTTAGATTCCAGTTCGGAGGAAAATGAATTTGCCGAAGATTGAAAGCAACATCATGGAGAATAGGTTTTTTCGGACAGGCCTCTTGGTACTCGCTCTGTTGTCCTGTCTTCTTAGTTCTGCTTTGGCAATGGCGCAGCCCGCACAGAAGGCAGCTCCATCTGCAGAGGTCGAGTTTGTTTTTGAGGTCGATGGCAAGAAGTGGGAACCTGGAGTTGAACTCCTCAGCGAAATCAGGTCACGCGACACAGCAGACTTGAGCCATGCTCTGATTCATTTGCTTTACCAAAGATCCAACTTGAGCCACATCACTGTTGAAAAGCAGATCATCGAGTCAAAGTTGTTTTTCAAAGTGAGTGCACGAAAGCTTCCGCGCATCGGCGAAGTTGCGTTCCGTGGTCTAACCTCAGCACAGGTTCAACAGGCACGTTCCAACATGCGTTTGCGTGTAGGTACGCCCTTCATCTTTGAAGAGAGTGAACGCGACCGTGAGAGCATCCGTCTCAAGATGATGGAGCGTGGTTATCTGAAAGCAACGGTTGGAAAGCCAGAGGTGATGTCCACACTCTCCAACGAGCTGAAGGTTGTTTTTCCGGTATCCCTCGACAAGCCCTGCCGCATTGCAGAGGTTCGTGTGGAACCAGACGAAGGTTTGTTTGATTATTTTTCCACGCCTATTGAGCTTGGCTCTTTGTGTGATCGCGCGGTTATCAATGAGATTCTCGAGCGCCAGAAAGCTCGTCTTTTGGTTGAAGGTTTTCTGAGCTCGGAGCTCACTCTGAGCCAGATTGTTTATTCTGCTGATAAAGAGACCGCGGTTGTTAAGATTCAATATCTACGTGGTCCAAAGACCAGAATTGAAGTTGTGAATCGACAAACCGGAGCCGTCTCCGACGTTCTTTCAGAGTTTCGTGAAAGTATTTCGCCCTACGACGTCTTGTCGCTTTCGGAGGAGGAGTTGAAGGGCGAGGTGCGCAAGATTTTTGTTCGCTTGGGTTATGCGTCTGCGGCGGTGTCGGGACCAACCCGTGTCACCGATCCCAATGGCGATTCTGTTGTTCGTTTTTACCTTCAAAGTGGTCCAGTCGTTGTCATAAGCGAAACACAATTCATCGGCGAGCTACCTGTTTCAAAACAGCAGGTACTAGAGCGGCTCGAGCTCCAACCTGGGATATTTCAAGGGGCGATTCCATTCGTAGAGGAGTCGCTACCACGTTACAGGGAACGTCTTATGAGCCTTCTGTTAGATGAGGGCTATGCAGATGCAAAGGTTGCTGAGCCTGTAGTTATTTATTCTGCTGATTCACGCACAGTGAAGCTTATTTTTGAGACAACGTTGGGGCCACGATCTATTTTGCGAGAACTAACAATTTTAGGAAAGCCCCCTGGATTTTCTCTTTCGACCGCGTTTGAAGAGAAGATTATTCAGCCCGGCCAGCCTGTGAATGGTGGTCAGTTGAAGTTGATCGAGGACGAGGCCCAGCTCGAGCTTATGAACGCAGGATACGCCTATGCCAGTTCGAGCGTTGAATCGAAGAGCCTTTCGGTTGCAACAGACGTAAAGACTATTAGGGTCACCCTTGATATTGAGCCAGGGCCACTTGTTCGGATTGGTAATATTTACTCAGACGGTGATGTCTTTGGAAAACAGGAGCGGATTGTTTCGGAAAGCGGTCTGCGGACCGGTGATCTGTTCACTCCTGAGAATCTTGAAGCCGCCCGGTTGCGCTTGTTACGTCACGATCTGTTCGAAAGTATTGTTATCGAGCCTCTCTCGGCGGAGAGTCTTGAGCGCAGGAATCCGGTGCTGGATATTGTCATTCGCACTCAGGCAAAGAAAAGTTATACGCTTGGTCTGAGCCCATCGTATGGAACGCGTAACGGCTATCGCTTTAGTGTTGATTATGCCAAGAACAACCTGACAAAGGATGGTTTGCGTTTTACCTCCACCTTTTCTGTGAGTCAGGAGAAACTTCAGAGCTCGGTTCTCTCGAACCAGCGGATTTTGGGCCGGAAACTGACTCTCGGTTTGGCTGAGCCGATGTTGCGGCTTGGAAATTTTGTTTTTCCCTTTGATTGGAACCTGCTGACGGGTGTCGAGGTTTCAGCGCAATCACTCGCCGACCGATATTTCGAAACCTCCGAGACAGGCATTGCCTGGCGTCCCACATTCTTTAAGCGCACCTGGGCATTTCAAACCAAAATCGCACATGAGTGGTCGAAAGCGCTGGGTTCGTCGCTTCTTCCCCTCGAGGCGCTTGAGCGACCAACCATCAAGATTCGTGAGTTTGTCGTCGCGCTTTCGCTCGACACACGTAACAATGTTGAGTGGCCAACGCGAGGTGGAACCGTAGACCTGAGCTCGAGCCATGCTCGCTTCGGCCTTTACTCCGACGTTCAGTATGACCGCTACAGTTCAGACCTCGGTTATTTCTTTCCCATCTGGAAGCGACTTTCGGGTGCATTGAATGCTGGTGGTGTGCGCGTTTCTGATGTTGTTAATGATCAACAAAAGGCCCTAACTGCTCCCGGATCCAGACGGGCAACGTTGGCCGGCCGTTCGTTGGTGCGCGGCTTTCCAGAGGCAAGTAGTGCTGTCACACCAGGGCCTCTACTTTGGTTGAATTTTCAGCCCCCACAGCAAAATCCGAGTCTTAAATGTGAACCGACACTCCGACCGATTGGCGCCACCAATGTTCTCTATGCAAAAAGTGAATTGCGTCTTCGTTCGCCTTGGCTCGGGAACAACCTGGGCTTTGCGGCATTTCTCGATTCCGGAGCAGCCTTCTTCACCGGTGCCGAGCTCAACTCACTTCAGGCGAGTTTGAGCGAGGGGGACAGCGTTCTCGATCCGGGCTCACAGGATACCTGTGCACTCAAATCAGCAAAGGTTCTTGGGGATACCCCCGTAAACGTGGATGGTCTCTCCTTTTTCAAGCAATACGCGCAGAATGCCTATATTTCCACGGGCTTCGGTGTGCGTTATATCATTTCGACCTTTGCGTCTCTGAATTTTGATGTTGGCTTCCCGCTCGCTGAGCCCAGCGAAAATATCAAGGGAGGTCGGTGCGTTGATCCAACCGCAGCGGACGCAATAACTGAGGCGCCGACGTGTGTGAGAAGGTATTCCGCTTCGCGGCTTTTTGGGTTATTCCCCCTGCCCGGCGCGTACCATATCGGAATTGGCGCCAACTTTTAAATGAGCGCAGTCCATGACCAGCCAAATCGATCAGACGGTAGACCACTCGTCGACAACCGAGCCAGCCCAGATCATCCCCCTGCCCCCATCGCGCTTGTTGCGCCTGGGGCTTGAGTTCCCGTTTATGGTTGCACCGATGGTCGGGCTTAGTCATGTTGCGTTCCGTGAGCTCGTGCGTTCATATACGCCCGCAGGACTCCACCCGCTGCGCTTCACAGAAATGCTCTCCACCCGCCGCATTCCAGATGAAAAGCTCGAGACGACAAATGAGCTCAGAACCGCGCCGGATGAGAGTTTTTTTGTACCGCAGCTGCTGGGCAACGAGGAGCAGTACATCGCTCCGAGCGTAAAGAAAATGTCACAGGCCAATCCTTGGGGCTTCGACATCAATATGGGATGTCCCGTGTCACATACTCTGAAACACAATTGGGGTGTGCGCCTTATGGGAGATCCTGCATATGCTGCGCAGGTTGTGGAGTGGACCAAGAAAAACACCGACAGGCCGGTGAGTGTGAAATTGAGGGGCAGTGCAGGAGAGGATGAACAGCTCGACTACCTTCTACAATTCACCGCAGCATTGGAGTCTGCTGGTGCTGACTGGATCACCATTCACCCGCGCCCACGCGCTCAGCAGCATAAGGGTGTAGCCAATTGGGATCTCGTCAGAGAGGTTGCGCGTGTCCGAAAGATACCTGTGGTGGCCAACGGTGACATTCAAACAGCCCACGATGCATTACGTATGCTCACCGAGTTTTCTGCTGATGGAGCTATGATTGCGCGTGCAGCCACCGCACGGCCATGGATCATGTGGCAAATTGCAGAGCTTATGGGCAATAGGTCGACACCTATTGGTCGGGATCATTCACGTTGCCCTTGGACCCCTGAGGAAGAGGGAAAAGAATACATCCGGGCGTGTTTAAAACTTCTCGATTTGATGCAGCAGTTTTTCCCGAAAGAAGACTATATTCTTGAAAAGTTTAGATTTTTCGCCGCAACGGGCTCTCGATGGTATCAGTTCGGACACTCCTTTTGGAAGATGACCACCAAAGCCAAGAGTTGTTTGGAGCTACGCGATTCAATTGAAGACTTTGGAGCGCGCTTCGAAAATCCATCCTACCCTCGGGTCAAATTCCTCTAGAGTTGGGCAATCTCTGCTCGTTGCAGTTCTGTCAGTGCATGCCACGATCCTGTCAGGAACAGCGAATCCACCAGTTTGGGCAGAGAACGATGAAACGGACAGAATTCCCCTTGGGGCATGTGGGAAAAATTGCGCTTAAATGCATCGGCCGTGCTCTTTGCTGCATCGCGTTAGCTTGCAGTTTTCCTGCACTGGCCAACGACCTTGTTGTCGAGGGAAGCATTGATGAAACGCCGGCAGAAATAAAGAAGTTGGCAGGCCGTGCGGCTGCTCTCGAAGGCCGTATACGAGAAATAGAACAGCGTATTGCCGAATCACAGAAACAACTTTTGGGCCAGCTCAACGAAAACTCTGTTGAATATAAGCTTGATTTGAAACTGGCAGGTGCAAGTGATGCCACTCCTGCGAAAGAAAACGTGGCCGTGAGTCATGTCCGGCTTTCCATCGATGGTCGTCCGTTTTCCTACACTCAAAGCGCACTGATTGTAACACCGAGCAGTCCGCTTCCGCTCTTCCTCGGGAGAATCTCGGCAGGCAAGTATCTCATGCGCGTCCAGCTTCAGGCGGCACCGATAGACGAACGTATTTCCAATTCAGCGACTGCTGCTTGGCAGACTCTCGAAAAGACACTTCCGATTGAGGTGGCTGCTGAAGCCGGCACAAGGCAGGTACAGCGCGTTGAAATTGAGAATGGTCCAGATGGTCTGAAACTCAGATTTGGAAAAGATTTGGTTCCCGAGACACCCAGAGAATTCAAAATAACCCCGGAGAAGCTGTGACTTTTGTGTTGCTCAGAAAGACTCAACTTCTGCCTCCATGCCGTGTGAGCAAGACGGCCGGGCTAGCGATTTTTGCAGTTCTTTTTGTTGCCATATCGAAGCCAGTGCTTGCGTCTTCTATAGACAACTCTATTTGGCATGAGGCACGTTCTCGGATCCAGCACTTAAGTTCCATGCAGAATGCTGCAGCAATTAAATCACCTCTTAATGCAAAAAAAGGCACAACACCTCAAAGCCTGACCACACTCGACTGCGTTCTGCGCCGCGGGCTCAATGCGGCTGAGAGAAAACAATGCTTCGGATATTTGGCTGAGGCTTCGAAACAGAAACTCGAGCCACGAGAGACGTCACGCTTGCTCCTTGCCATAGAGGCATTGAGAACTGCTCAAGGGCCTTTCTCTTGGCAGGATTCAATTGTTCTTGCGGGCGCAGCTGCCAATCTCGGGGATGCGCACCTGGCCAAGAATATTTTGCAGGTGGCAAGGGAAAATGTTCAAAAAACTGAGGCTGAGTGGGTTTTAAGACGACTCGACCTCTATATGTTCCTGGTTGATCTTAAGGCTGAGGCTGAGCCTGAAAGACGACGTGAAATGTATGAAAGAGGATCTAAAGATTACCGTGATGAGGCTCTCTTTCAAGAAATCCGGCAAAGGCTTGAGGACATTTTAAGCGCAGACGGAAAGCACCTAGCTTCGCAGAGCAAGGCATCGCCAGAGGCCGTTTTGAAGGAATTGACCTATCTCCGCTGGCAATTGGCCCAAGACAGAGACGAGCTGATGATTGTTGCGCAGGCGATTGAGAGAGACAAGCCAGATCTCTTCGATTTCCATAGGCTTGATCAACTTGTACGGCGCTATGATTCATCCAATAAGGAGTGGAAGGCCATCATCAACTTAGTTACCGGTATGAGCACCGGAGCTGAGTTGCTGATGAGAAGCGGTGCACTTCAGGTGATGATGGAACACTGGCTTGCAACCGCAGTTCCTCAATCGTTACGTCTCGAGGCCGATCAAGATCGCAACATCGCCCGCTCGCGCATGATATTGCAGGAATTCTCGCCCATCCTGGCGACAGTGCTGGCAGCAGTCAGAGCAGATAAAAAGTATGCTGCAGCTTCCGAGAATCTTGCAGTGCTCGAAGAGCGAATGAATCTTTTACCATCGCCAATAGCCACTGCTTTCAATGACAGCCTTTTCGAGCGCGATTTGCAGGCCGTTCGAATCATCCAGGGACGGCTTGTTGATATTGAAAAACGTATCAGGCGGGCTCATGCACTCCTGGCGGGTTACTATTTCTTCAGCACCCTAGACGCATCGGAGTCTCGTAATATCTCAAATATTCGAACTGAACTGAGGGAACTCGAGGCCCAGAAGCGGCTTCTACTGCTCGAATTCTTCAAGGTCGTTGTGGTGCTTCAGCCCAACGTGCAGAAAGATTTTAGGGCGCTCATTCGTCTCAATGCACAGCACAAGAAATCACTCAAAGATTTGCGTTCCTTGTTGGGTGATCCTGCAGAATTCGGCACGGCTTCGGGACCGGCAGCAGTTCGGTTTCTGGATGAGGCCGACGCACTTGTTGCAAAGATTGAATCTGATTCCTATCGGATCATGGCACTGCGCAGGGAAGCTGGCGAGCGGATCGTCAAGGCACTTGAACCGTTACAGCAAGACGTCTTAAAAATTAATTCTGAGATGAGCAATATTTTGAGTGCTTCCTCCAGCGAATTAAGGCCAACTCTTCGTCGTCTATTGAAAAATATTGATCTCGTTGTTGGAGCAAAGGCACGGGATATCGAATTGAAGATGAGCCTTGCTCAGGCAACCATTCGCGATGATGCTGCCAGCCGTCTTGATTCTGCGCGTGCAACGAAAGAACGGCTAGAAATGCTGCGACGCATGCGGGGTGAGAATCTGGAATGGAGGGTTGCACAATGACTTTCCCGCGATTCTCCTCCCGTTGCGTGCGAGCGACCTCTGCAGGCGTGTTTAAATTTATGATCTTGTTGTCTTCCTTGGCTGTTGTGCATGCATCATATGCACAAGGGAACTCGCGGCGGGTCATAGAACTTGAGTCTCATTCGGCGCAGGATTTGTCGTTGTCGCTCCTACGCGACAATTATGATGTGTGGGCCGAGGAGATGATTCAGAAGAATTCAGTGGAATTGGCACGCCGTCTGTCCGACCAAGAAATTCTTCTGGATGAACTGACACAGCGTGAAGCAGAAATGAGTCAGCAGCTCAAGAAGAAGCTCTACACTTTGGCCTTCGCTGCAACAAATGATGTCACGGCATTAAAGGCAGCTCTCTTTATCTCCTCACGAGCGTCCGGGCGCGAGCGACGCGATGCGTTGCAGCGGGCAACTCTCCTGGCACAGCAACTCGCACCTGGTTCGGAGCAGGCCCTTGAAGTGGCAGTCATGTTCACGGCTGAGCTTCTCGCGAGCGGTGATTTGCCGCAAGCGAGTCGGATGAGTGCCAAGATTGTTACCATGGCCAGCCAGGCACGCCTTGTGTCCACCGCACCCGCATGTATGGCGAAGGTTGTTGCAGGGGACGTTTCGTTCCAGGAACGTGAATTTTCCAATGCTCGTGATTTGTATAAACTCGCGAGTGAATGTTTTGCTTCTAGGTCTGGAGTTGTAGCCCCACCTGGACTGCATCTCGAGCTACGCGCAGCCTGGGCGGCCTTCCGACTCACACGCTATGCGGAGGTTCTCTCGCATCTCGAAAAAATGGCACGCGATCCCTCGTCAGATAAGTTTCTGAATAACACCCTTGTCTCTGCTGACCTTTCAATGATGTTGGGTGTTTCTCTGAGCGAGGTCGATGTACCTATTCCTGCGTCTCATTGGCAGCGCTCTGTTGTTCATTTGCCTTGGGTTGCTTCTGGGCTCGCAAAGTCAATTAGGTATCTTTCCCAAAAAGACAGCGACAGCATTGCGCTGCGCTGGGTCGATGTGCTTGAGGTGGTTCTTGCTGGCACCCCTGCTGCGGAAGATTTCTATGTGTCTGCAGTTGAAGTCACCGAGAAGTCAGGATTACTTGAGCGCCAAGTCGACTTGAAAGAGCGTGGCGTTCTAGCGCTTCAGATTGGTAGCCACTATGCGAGGTCTGTTTCAAAAGATCTCAGGCGGGATCAGTTGCGGATGTCGCGTGTGGTGGCCTGGTCAAAGGATGTCATCGCATACCGTGCAGCACAGACCTCCGGGAAAATGTCTTCAGCCAAAGCATTGCAGTTCTTTAGAGTGGCTGATGTTCTGACCAGAGAGAATGTCGACGTCTGCTCCTTTTCGGATACTTTGCGAGTTGCTCATAGAACGCTTTCTTCGGCACAGAACGTCACGTTCAGTGAAAAGATTTATTCCGTTTTGAGTGAATGTCGGCTGTCGAAGTCCGCCATGGAAGAGGTGCGAGCGGCGCGATTGGAGATGTATCAGTTAGTTTGGAAGGCAAACACCAGAGAGTCTGGCGCATGGCAACGGTATAGAGATGAGGTCTTCGACACTCTCGCATTTTCATCTGCATTTCCTGAAACGCGCCGAATAGCTTTGGATGCGCTAAATGATTCAATTGAATTTGGATTTCTGGTTGACAGCGAGGATTTGCTGAGCCGCTTGTATGCTTCTCATGTCTCAAATGGCGAAGGTTCACACTTTGAGCGTGAGTCATTTATTGCGGCCGTGATCCGCCTACTCTCGATTCAGGTGGCTCGTTCATCTCTGGAGAATTTGTCCTGGTTGATACACCGCGATGTTGCATCTACTCTGGGCGTGACGGATTCCTCGCGGCGATTGCTCGAGGGTTCACTTGCGGCTTATATCGTTGCAAGAGCAGGTGCTCTTAAGCAGGAAGGCCGCTTGCTGAGCGCCGCAGATCGGCTGCTTGATGCGGGCGATAAGATGGGTCGAGATTCTGAGTTTGCCAGAGATCTTGTTTTCTTTTCAGTGAAGAGCTACTGCGCTGCCGGCTTTCAAGAGAAATGTATCGAAGTTGCAAAATCAATTGTGACGAGTGCTGCTCATGCTGAGCACGATAAATTTTATGCGTTGCGTTGGCTTGGTGTTGTTTACGCGGCACAAGGCCGATTTGTAGCAGCGGCAAACGTTTGGACGAGCGCCGCCGAGTTAGCTCGTGACTCTGGTCGGGCAGAGTTACTTGCATTGTCTGTTGAGGATTTGTCTCGCGCTGGAAGTATTTTTGCTGAGCTGAAGTTGTGGCAGGAGACTTTGAGGGTCAAGGGACTTCTGATGGAAATGAGTAATGATAACGGCCAAATTTCCACTGCATATCGGAGTGTGCTCGATTGGAGTGTTTTGGCGTTGCGCGAAGAAGCTTTTGACCATGCAGAGCGACTCAGTAATGGTTTATTTGCAGTTGCTCTTGAGAGAAAGAAGCAGATGTCTAGCAGAAGTAGCAAGCTCGTGGGTTTTGCTGGAGTTGTTGAGGAGTATGCTAAGATTCGCGCCCGTAAGTTGCCAGCCGCAGGTATAGAGGGACGACTTTTGAGCTTTATTTCCGATCGGAAGATTCCCCTGACGCATCAGTCGATTCATGGGGTTTTACCGGTGGGTTCAGTAGGGGTTGTTCAGTCTGCTTTTTCGTATTGGCGAGCAGAACTTGAAAGGGAAGCCGAGACTGCAGGTGTTGGAAGGTCTGTTGGTGAATTGCGCGACGGCTCCGAGCGGTTAGGAAAACTTTTTGTGAGTCTTATGAAGGGATGTGCGGTTCTCGAGCAGCAACCTCAATTTTCCTCTGTGGGGAGCAAGAAGTGCTCTCAGCAACTTTCAATGCAATTTGTTGGCTACAACGCGCGCATTATGGCCAGCCTCGCAGGCATTGTTGGTGTTTCAGCTTCTGAAGCGAACGTACTTTATCAAAAGGTTCAGCGTCAGACAGATGAATTTAGGCGCGGTGCATCATTGGTTCGCCGCGACGTGTTAGTGAAGAGAGAGCCAGGATTTGCAGTTCTCGAAGCGAGCAATTTTCCTTCCAATGAGCGGGAGATGTCACGTTGAGAAATTTGCACTCACCCATTCCAAAGCTCAAAGTTTTTTCAAAACAAGCATTCGTTTTGCTGACTCTTTTTTCGGGTGTAATTCAGGTGGGATGCGCTTCCCTCAGCACCCAGCAGTCTGGCAAGGATGTCTCGCCAAATGGTCTTCCAGTAGCGCCTCCCTCGAGTGAAAAATTGGTTTCTGTCCGGAAGGTTTATCAGGTTCCCGAAAATGTCCACGCAGAACGAATAAAGAACATCCGGGGAACTCAGCCCACGTTTTCGTCTTCATCAATGCAAGGTTCTGCCCCTGTCAGCGAAGACAAGATTGCTCCGCAGCAGTCGCAGCTAAAGATTCCGGAGTTTGAACGCCTCGTGCGTGCCGAACGTTGGAGCGATCTTCTCACCGAAACAGAGTCTGATTGGAATATGTGCGCGCAGCAGAAATTCGGATTTACGCGCCGCTGTCGCGAGTTGGGTCGTGCTCGAGCAGTGGCGTTCGTGCGTCTTGGGCATGGTGGATCGGCTTGGAGTGTACAAGAGATTCTTGCTGAGAATGGGAGTGACAGCGAGGATGCGCTCGTTTTTTCGGGTCTCTACCTAGACGTGGGCGCAACATCTCTCTGTGTCCAGCTGACAGGCTCGGCGCTTCAATGGGAGCCCCGAGAGGCGAGGCGTGCCTTGTGGGCCTTACGTTCAAAGTGTTTGCGTTTTTCGGATCGTGCTGATGAGGCGCGGTCGGCAGTTCGCATGGGACTCACTGAGTTTCCACAGGACAGTGCATTGCTGTTGGAATCTGCCTTCGTGGCATTCGGTGAAAATAATTTGACGCAAGGCTGTGAGATTCTAGAGCAATTGTATTTGAAGAAAACACGGCAAGTTGCTGTATCTTATAATTGGGCACAGTGTCTCATACGTCGGCGTGATGCTGAGGAGGCGTCCAAGGTTATCGCTGCGGGGCGCCAGGATTGGCCGCTGGAGCGTGGCTGGTTGATTCTTTCGGGTGAGTTGGCCTTGCTGGGTGGACGCGTGGAACAGGCGCGCCAGTTTGGTTTTGACTACTTGTCCGGATCAGATGCACGCGATCCTCTGAGGGCTCAAGCAGAGCGGCTGACTCAAGAAGTGGGTGGAGAAAAGTGATGTTTGTTGTTCGTCGACACATGGATCCGGGTCCTCGGGGTAGTGGGTTTCAGTCCATTCCACCCATGAGCCGGCCACCAACGAAGGTCTATGACCGCGACAGCAACGTACTCGTTGTGGATGAGTCGGACGAAGTACTGCGCTTTGTCAAAATTCATTTGAATCGCTATTTCTCTCATGTACATGCGGCACGGAGTGTGGCAGAGGCACTCGCTCATTTAAAGCAGCGACAATTCCAGGTGATCATCGCTGATGCCGCCCCAGCAAAGAAGAGTAATGCGGATTTCTTAAAGAAGGTCGCGGCAAACCATCGTCAGGTCCCTGTGGTGCTGACTGAAGGTGAAAATGCTGAAGGAGAAGCAACTGTCGACCAATTTCCTCACGTGGTTGTGGTCGACGTCGTACGCAAGCCATTTGAGCTCGATGCTTTTCACATCGCGATCCGCCGCTCAATTGCAATCTCAAAGACCATGCGTCAATTATCTGACACCCTCCCCGCCAAGGCCCCGATTGGCGAAACAGTAAGGAACGCACCCGAGGCTGAGCTCACCGACATGGTACGCAGCCTCGTGATCGATATTCGAAAGAAGCTCACTGAAGAAATCGTTGATTAAGGCGTAAGATTTGCTGTAAATACTGCCTTCTTCGTACCAATATCTGAATTACTTCGAAAAAGATCTGTGCGACTATCCGCGGCACCTGTCGGTGCTGGCGTGTGTCGCCCGCGCGTCCGAACAGATGTGTCACAGGCGGATTCGAGGAGGTCGATTCATGGGTCGCAAGTTGTACGTCGGTAATTTGCCTTTTAGCAGTACGGAAAACGATCTGTTCAATTTCTTCAGTGAACATGGCACCGTGACCAGTGCACGGGTCGTCATCGATCGCGAAACGGGTCGGAGTAAGGGTTTTGCATTTGTAGAAATGGGTTCAGACGACGAGGCTCTCAGGGCCGCTCAGATTCTCAATGGTAAACAATTCATGGGTCGTCCACTGACCGTGAATGAAGCACGTCCGCGTGAATTCGACGGCAACCGCCCCCGCTTTTCGCGCGCCGATGCCGGTCTGAAATTCTGACCAAGTCTGCTTCTGGTTCAATAAGTGCCGGTGGTGACCAGCCCCTGCTTCTCAGGAACCTGCAGGATTCTGGCTCAACGACATAGCTCGTTGGAGCTCTTCGAAGGTTGGGGTGTGTTCGAAGGTGTCGCGCTTACTGAGGTCAATTCCCTCGAGCCAGCGTCGGGTCGCCGCACTCACCATCCACAAGCCAAACATGGCGGGCATATAGGAAATTGTTCCGAGCATCACCCGCTTGTGTTGGCAGGCACCAAATTGCTTTTCTATCGTTGGACAAATGCAGTGCCACTCGGTTCCCGGAACAGCCTGTTCCGGATCGAGCGGCATTTCCGTGCTGAATACAGCCGTTACACCCGAGGTGATACCCCGCTCGCGCAACTTGCTGCGAACCTGTTTGGCGAACGGGTCTACTTTAGTTTCAGAAATGTCTGCAATGGTTATGAGAGATGGATCCATTCGGCTCGCTGCGCCCATGCTGCTGATAACCGGAATACCTGCTCTGACACATCTCTCAATTAAATCTACCTTCGGTGCGAGTGTGTCGATACAGTCGAGCACGAGATCAACTGGAGCGCCAGCGGCTTTCTCTGCTTGCTCGAGCAGCTCGTTGCCTTTTTCCGGATGGTGGTGCTCCGGGAAGGCAAAGACTTCCAGCAGCGGATTAATGCGACGGATACGTTCCGCCATGAGAGCAACCTTCTTCTCGCCCACCGTATCGGTAAATGCATGGAGCTGCCTGTTCACGTTTGTGACGCAAACTTCATCGTGATCGATGAGTGTGATTTTTCCCACTGCAGCGCGAGCCATACCTTCTGCAGCAAAGCTTCCGACACCGCCGACACCAAACACGGCCACGTGTTTGCCTCTGAACCGTCCGAGACCCTCGCGACCGACCAACAACTCAAGCCGACTGAAGCGATGATTCTTGAATGCCATGGCAACCCTCCGAAGTAGTCTTCACGCGAGGCGCATAGCTGATTCCTCGGGTCGACTCAACGATTTCCAACTGACCAAACTATCTTCAGATGTTCTGTCTCTCGACAGTTTGGTGACTTACTTCTGAACTTTATCCAGAAATTTCAGC
>JBILKM010000008.1:0-77365 GCA_044376695.1 Silvanigrellaceae bacterium | reverse complement strand
CTTTGAGTCCCGAGGGCCAGAGAGCCATCGATGTCGCACTTGAGCAGCTGCGTAAAAGCGATTCATGTCCAGAGCTCGAGCTCAAGGATGTTTATTGGGAGTTGCTGCGCAAGCCATCACCCGATGGCCCTCGCACGAGCTATAGCGTATACGTCTTGCTGCGGCTCAATCTGGACGGTTTTGACGACGTCCTTGCCTTGGTGGTGGACTCTCTTAAACTCAGCGGTCAGGCCGAGGTACAGCCCGTGGCCGAGATACTTCGGGCACGCATGAGCAACAGCTCTCAACGAGGAACGAACGAATGAGCGGAAGCGGTAAGTGGCTGATCATCACAGAGAAACCCAGCGTTGCCGGTGATATTTCCAAAGCTCTGGGCGGCTTTGAGAAGAAGTCCGACTACTATGAGAGCGACTCCTACTACATGACCTGGGCCGTGGGTCACTTGGTTGAGCTGCTTTCCCCAGAGGATCTCGATCCGAAGTACAAGAGATGGTTGTTGCAGGATCTCCCGATCCTCCCCGACCACTTTGAATACAAGCCAAAAGATGGCCAAAAGGAGCGCCTTGATGTCATCAAAACGCTCGCAAACAAGGCGGCAGTTGTTGGCCTCATCAACGCATGCGATGCCGGGCGTGAAGGCGAACTCATTTTCCGTGAGCTCTACGATTACTCCGGGGTAAAAAAGCCCATGCGTCGGTTGTGGCTCCAGAGCATGACCCACGATGCCATCCGCAAAGAGTTTAAGTCACTGCGTGAGGGCAAAGATTTCGACCATCTCGGAGATGCTGCCCGCTGCCGCGCCGAAAGCGATTGGTTGATTGGCATGAATGCGACCCGCGCTGTCACGCGCCGCCTCAAGCCTAAAGCACAAAAGGGTGTGAGCTGGAGTGTGGGTCGAGTCCAGACCCCTACCCTCGCCTTGATCGTGAGGCGCGAAAATGAAATTTTGAAGCATCGCCCAGAACCCTTCTGGACAATTGAAGGGCGTTTCTCAACTGACACACATGAATATTCGGGACAATGGTTCGATCCTAATTTTAAGAAGGCTGTGGTCGATGAAGAAGACGCGGCTGTTCGTGAAAAGGAAGATCGCATTTTTTCGAAGCAGCAGCTCGAAAAAATTCTCGCGGATTTGAATTCTAACAAGTCGAGCGCAACGGCATCAGAAACCCGGAAGGAATCCAGAGAAATCGCGCCGCAGATGTTCGACCTCACAACGTTGCAGCGTGAGGCCAACCGCCGTTTTGGTATGCCTGCCAGCCGTACACTGCAGGCAGCACAGCGTCTCTATGAAAAGCACAAGATCCTGACCTATCCGCGTACGGATTCTAAAAATCTTCCTGAAGACTATGTTGAAAACGTTCTTGGGATCCTCAAAAAATATGGCGATTCAAAGCTCGATGTAGCGGGTGTGAGTCGTCGGATTTTGAGTCGTGGGCTTTTGAATAAAGACCGCGTCTTCAACAATAAAGGTATCTCGGATCACTTTGCCATCATCCCCACGGGGGAAGTTCCCGCGGTTGCGCTTGAAGGCGATGACCAACGCATTTTCGATCTTGTCGTGAAGCGTTTTCTTGCTGCATTCATGCCACCTGCTGTTTGGGCAAAGGTTGAGCGCATCACCAAAATTTCAAACCAGAACTTTAGAACTCGTGTCTCCGATCTTCAGGAACAAGGCTGGCGCGAGGTCTACGGAAAAGACACCGAAGACGAATCCAGTTTGCCAAAACTCGATGCCAAGAATCCTCAAGCCACTGTGTCTGTGAAGACCGAAGATATTCAATCGCAGGAAGCTGCGACCAAACCTCCTCCGCGTTTGAGTGAAGCAAAGCTGCTGAGCCTCATGGAGCATTGTGGCCGCACGGTGGAAGATGAAGATCTCGCGGATGCACTGCGTGACAAAGGCATTGGCACCCCCGCTACGCGTGCCGACATCATCGAGAACCTCATTGGCAAAGAGTATGTTGCCCGCAGCGGAAAAGCTTTGCGCGCGACTTCCAAAGGCATGCGCCTGCTTGATGTTCTCAATCGCGTACCTGTAGATGGTCTCGCGAGCGTCGAGCTGACAGGTGAAATGGAATTTTCGCTTAAGCAGATGGAACGTGGTGCAAAAAGCCGTCGCGATTTCATGAAAGAAATGGCCGATTACACTCGCGAAATCGTCGAGAAAACACGCAGCTTCGATTACGAGGCTCTCTATGCTTCCGAGCCGTCACTCGGCCCCTGCCCAGCCTGTAAGAAGGGCACTGTTTATGAGTCGTTCTGGGGCTACAAGTGCAACCAGAAAGACGATTGCAATTTCATCATCTGGAAAGAAAAAAATCAGCGTTATCTCGATCGCAGTCTCATCAACGACATCCTTAGCCACAAAACGGTAGGGCCCGTTGAGTTTTCCACACTCAGTGGCACTTCCTATTCGAGTTTCCTGACCGTGACCGAAAAGGGCGTCGTGTTCTCCGATGAAAACGGACAGCCTATGGAGGCTCTGCCCGGAGCTGAGGTCAAGGTGCTGCACGAAGAAAACCTACCGGAGACCTTTCTTGCTCTACCGGGTCGCTTGATTGAAACCGAAAACGCGTACATGTGCGAATTCGGCGCTCAGGCAGCGCCCGATGCCGCATCTGAGGAAGCTGAATCCAACAAGAAGCCCTCGCGCAAGAAATCCACAAAAACTCCGACTACGGCCCGTAAGACGCCTGCTAAAAAGCCGAAAAAGCTCATGGCTCGCATGCCTAAGACCCTCTGCGGCCATGTGGTCTCAAGAGATGAGTTCAAGTCTTTTGTGCTTACCGGAATGACCCCGCCCATCACAGATTTCAAGTCCAAGAAAGGTCGTCCGTTTGCGGCGAGTCTGCATTTGAAGTCCAATGGCAACTTCGAATTTAAGTTTGAATCCCGCAAGAAATTGCTTGGGGAAGACGAAAAACCGAAGAGCAGAGCTAAAAAGCCTACGACCAAGGCCAAGGTCGTAAAGAAAACCGCCAAATCAGAGTCAGCAGCGGCTGAGTGATATTGGTGAGTTGTGAGGTTCTGTCGAGCTTTGTTGAGATGGGGCTACTCCTGCTTGACGAACCCCTCGGCCTCGCGCTATTGCCCCAATCTGCGTGTGGCAGGGTAGCTCAGATGGTTAGAGCGGAGGTCTCATAATCCTCAGGTCGGCGGTTCAATTCCGCCTCCTGTCACCACTCCCCCTTCAGTCCAGCACCTCGTCCAGATGTGCCCTGATTCCCAACCAAAATGTATTTAAAACGAGTTCTGTCCCGATTTCGTCATTCTGTGGTTGTCCCGCTTTTTTGATGATGCCGCCCTTGTACCCGAGGAGCGTCTGCCATCCCGCAATCTTCACAGGGCCCAGATTCCACAAGCCCCAGTCAGGCCTCCAGATCCATCCACCCTCGGCCGAAACGCTGGTGAGTTGTGCATCGCCGAGTCGATGGCTCACAAATGAAAGTGAGGCCGCGGGCCCTCCGGGCTGTCCCTGTGCGGGCTCAATTTCAAACCAAGGTTCGACAAAACCGCCCGATCCCTCAGGCGTCCAGACCTTCAATGTGGTTCGCTCACGGTCGAATTCCCAGCTCGATTTCATCTGTATTAAACCAGCAGTCACTCCCACACGGCATACAGAGCTTTGGCATCCAAAAGAGGTGCCCAGCTGTCCGGAGAGTCGGAGTGTGTTGCGCGTTCCCACAGCCGACTGGGTTTGTCCGGTGAGTGACGTGTTCACCTTCAAATCAGCGCGCTCGCTTTCCTGTTTGTAGGCCGCAGAAACCCCAGTCGAGAGCGACTCCCACAATGGATGGCGTGCATCGAATTGCACACCGAAATTCGATGAAAGACGTGAACTCATTTCCTCGGAAACAGAAAGACCCGCGAAAGTTGCGCGCGACGTCCAAATTCCAGTCCAAAAAGAGTCGGGACTGGATTCTGTTTGCGCAGGCTCAAAACTCTTGGTTTGCGGAGCTTCGTCGAGAGGCGCGCTGACCAGAGGTTTGGGCGGTGCGTGTTGCGGAGCCGCCAATGGTGGCAGAGGCTGTGGTTTTACAGGCACGGCAGGTGGGAGCGCAATGTCTTTCAAGAGCGCATAGCCCTCGTCTTTGAGGAGCTCTTCAAATGCAGCAAGGCGTTGGGTACGAGTTTCGGTTTGAAACCACCAATAAGATACATCGGAGAAGGCTCTAAAATCTGCTGGCCGAAGCAGAGGAAAAAACAACATACGTCCGCTGCCCGGTTCAATGTTCAATCGTCCGCGAACCATTTGCGGTGGGTTTTCGAGTCGCTCAGATTTCAAGCGCGGTTCGGGTCGCGAGAGATTAGCTCCACGCCGGTTGAAATCACGGATAGGAATTTGCTCATGCAATCCTGCCAGGACAAGTACCAGAAAATCCTCGGTGACCAATTTCTCTCGCCAATTGCGGGGCTTCTCGAGGCTCACGTTCCAGGGGCAGTCCTCGCGGAGCACTCCTCCGCGCCGAACAGGGCGACACAGTCTAAAGAGCAGACCGTTAGAAGTTTCAGAAACCACCAGACGCCACATGTTTATGCTGTAAGCTTTGGAAATAATGCCGGGATATGTGCACAGATGTGACGGCCTAGCAAAGGTCATCCCCCAGGGGGCCAACCTCCGATCCCGATGCAGTGCGACAAGCTTTTGACACAGGCGGCTCGAGTAGAGGGAGGGCTCAATTTCGATCCTCAGGTCAATCCCCTGAGATATTTGTGCCCGTCCTGATTGGGAAAAACAGCACGCGATGAGCCCGATGAGCGGCAACGCCCGGAATGAGGACGGCAAAAACCGACCAGAATGCCGTCTTGACCCATAAGTTTGACCCGAAGCCGCCGATAACAGTTTCAGGGAGGTAGAGAAGGTGCGCCCTGTCGTATCGCGGCCTTGGAAACAGGCCGTGTCTGACATTCGAACGGTTCTGTCCCGTTTGCGGATGATGCTGGTCACGTTCATTGCGTTGACTTGCGTCTCCTGTTCCCTTTTTCCTAAAAAAGAGCTTAGCGGAACGGCCGACGAAAAACCAAAAGCAGCGCAAAATATTCTGACCACCCTCAGCACCGTCAACTCTACTCTCGATGTGCTTTACACTTCTGTTTCGCGTGGCTTGGATTCTACCGTGTTGGAGTCACTTGAATACTTCATCGTCGAGGCTGCGGCGAAAAAAAGCGATCGCAAGGAGCAAGCCGCACTGGTCAAAACCGGTCTCGAGATTCTTGTCGACCTCAAGTCAACGAAAATTGATGCATCCACGTTTAGTGAGGCGATTCTTGCTCTACGGCGTGCAATTATCTTGTTTGATATTCAAACTCTGCGTTACCTGCAGGATGTAGGTCGTCTCCCTGTTCCTCAAACCCTCGCATTGCGAACAGAGCTTTTCACAATCAACAATTCGTTGGCACGCGGACTCTTCACGCTATCCGCAGTTGTGAGTCGAGCGGGACTTGAACCACAAAATGGAACACTTCCAGAACTCAGGTCAGAAACAAAGTCACAGATCACAGAACTAGAGAGCCGATTGGTCAAGCTCAAAACCGAAACTTTCCTCGCTCTACAGCCATTTCTTGCTGATGCCTTAGTTGTTGCGAATAAGATCGACACCTCGAGCGATGCAGCACTCAAGCAAACTGACTTTGCAATATCCGCATTTACTAACGGAATCCTGCTATCGACAGCACTCCAAACACAAAAAGATTCAGGTCAAATAGACAAGAACTATTTGAGCAATTCGATCAAGGCCTGGAGCACTGAGTTGAAATCTATCTCAGCAGCAGTCGCAACAGGCGCTCCGGGAGTCACTCTGCCAACCATTCCTGAAACAGCACCGAAACTAGATTTAGTGAACGGTGCGTTGCCACAAGGTGTGGGTGATTGGGTCTTCTCGTTGGTTGAAAACCCTACACAGGGCAGTGTCGATCTCTCAAAAAATCCCCCTGTGTATACACCCACTTCACCTGGCACATTCAGTATTGATCGTTATGCATTCCGAGCTTGTTTGAAAATGATCCCGACCTTTTGCACAGCAAGCTTTTCGGTGGTTGTGCAGACGCCCATCAAGCCTTGGACTGTAAGTATCAAAACCTCCGAGGGAGTCGCGAACCAATTTGTGCGTGGCGATGATCTCGTGTGTTCTGCTGCGCTTGAAAACCCAACCCAGACAGCAGTGTACCGCTGGACTTTAGTGGGATTACGCAACGAAGGTGGCATTCCACAAAGTAAACAATTCGATGTGACCTCATGGCAGGTCTCGCCCGGTCTTCTGAGAGTGCCGAATGTGCGCACAGCACCCAACGGTGCAGAAACAGATGTGCGTGCTGGCGACAGAATCCGTTGTGAGGTTAAGGCGCGGTTAGCTAATGGTTTGGAATCAGCATACACGGCAGCCACATTGGCCTCTATGACTGCTCTGAACTCCGCACCTTCAAACATCTATCTTGCCGCAGACGCGCTTGGATTTGAGGAACAGGTGGGTGGCGCAGGTGTGCCTGCAAATTCAAAATTGAGTGTTTACATCGATGATCTCGATGCACCTGATGTAGGTTCTTATGTTTCTGGATTTCGCATTCAGGGTTGCGATGGCGGTGCTCCGTGTACGTGTGCCGGCAGAACACCTTGCCCGTTCAGCTGGGAATCCCCAACAGACACATCGGCGCGGCAAGATGGTCGCTTTGAGGCAAAACTCGTCCAGACTCAAACTTTAAACTTCGAAGACACGCCTTACTTCGACCTTCCCCTCACTGCTGTGGATACGGGTGGTCAGGAGTTGACCAAGGTGATCCGCATTCCAGTGATTGATAAAAATGATCCCATCACTGAAATTTCTCCGCAGACCTCGACCGTTGCCGAGAACACAGTCTTTTCTAAGAATCTTGAGGTTATCGACCAGGATTGTGCTCCGGGCGCAGCGTGCCAGAGTGTTCAAGGTGCCCAGGGATACGTTTACTCTTTGCTGAACGAACGGGATGCGTCTTATTTTGAAATGAATGGCCGCATTTTGAAATCAAAAGCGGCTCTCGATTTTGAACAAATCGAGGGTGGCGCAACCAAATCGACTTACACCGTGAAGGTGCGTGCAACCGATCCGCGTGGCGGGACATTCGATGAAACTCTGACAATCAATGTCTCGAATGAAAATGAAGCGCCTACCGGCATCAGTTTTACAGGTGCTTTGGTCTCGGAAAACTCCAGTGAGATGGTAGATGTGGGAACTCTCACGACCTCGGATCCGGACGCAGCAACTGTAGGTAGCTTGGATGCAGATCAGAATCAGTATCAATACACTCTGACCATGTTGGGAACCACCACGCCTTATTTCAAAGTATCCGGGCGTAAAGTGATTCCCAACAATGCACATCCCATTAATTTTGAACAAACATCACAATTGTCATTTATGATTACAAGCCGCGACCCTGGCGGAAAGACTGTCACCTCGACATTCACAGTCCAAATTCGCGACGAAAATGAGGCCCCCACGGGAGTTTCATTTTCGGCAGCGCAAAGTGTGATTGAGAAATCTATTCAAGGTCGTGATGAGGACAACCTGAGTGCTATCAGTTTGAATTCAATTTTGCGCATTTATGGTATTGATCCGGATGATGCAAACGACCAAACTCCACAAGAGCAGTTCACATTTCAGATCACTGAAATCAATGGGAGTGAGTACGATGCAGCCGATCCGGTCTTGTATCCATTCAAGATTATTGGCCAGGATCTGCATCCACAGCGCGTCTTGAATTATTCATCACTGATGGATCGTGTGACTCGCATCAAGATAAAAGCCACGGATCAGGGTGGTCTGACAATGCCGGGCGAAACAGAACTCGTACTCAAGCTTATCGAAATCAATTTCAAGAACGGCAGTGAGCCAACTTTGGTCGAAGGTGAGCCTGCTAAAGCGCTCGGTGATCTCTGTGTTGCGGAGGGAGCAACGACCGATTGCAGTCTGGCCTGGACATATTCACTTGTGGCACCACCCGCTGGGAACTTTTTCAGTATTGCAGCGAGTAGTACGGAATTAAGGACGACCAAAGAGCTCGATTTTGAAACCTTTCCCGGTTTGACGCGCACTCCTGTAGGCGCTCCCGCACCACAAACGGGCTTCTTTTACCTCAAAATCAACGCCACGAAGCCAAACTCTGGTCTGAATCTCAATCAGAAGATTAAGATCAATTTGAACAATACGAACGAAAGGCCAAGCGCTATTCAGTTCGTTGTTGGAAATGCGAACACGGGGCTTACACTTCTCGACGGTCAGGCGGCATCTAACCCAAGCGATCCAAACGATATCATCGGCCATTTCACAACCACAGACGAGGATATTGGAGACATAAGTTATTGGCGTTTCGACCCGAGTACAGTGCGGAGTCCAGATTCCCAATACTTTGAATTGGTCTCGCCCGTGAATGGCGATTCAAAACGCGCCAATCTCAGAATCAAAACCACACTTCCAACTGGTCGGAGCCAGTTCACCATTGCGGTTCGAGCAGAAGATGACGGGCGGCAGGAGCCGGTTTCGGGCGGAAGATCTGTCACTTTCAATGTTCTTGCTTACCCACGAGTTGATCTCAATACAGCCACAACTCCACTTGGACCGTTGAGCCGATTTAACAAGGGATTAGATCAACTCGGGGTTTCGGGTCTGCAAGTTGATGTGCTTGTCCGAGACGCTTCAGATGCAAACATTTGTCAGAAGGTCAGTGGAAACGTCGCTGGAATTCATATTGAGTCGTTGAGCAATGCGGGCGATGAAGTTTTGTCTGATGCTGGAATTTCTGTTGCCACGAAGTCTACGTCGGCTAATTCGGTTGTCTGCACTCTCAGTTTGATGCCCAATCTCAACCGAGCAGGTGATGCGAGTTTTAACGTTAGAGTGAAAAGCGAAAGAGCCGGTGGGCTCATCCTGGCGTCGCAAAGTGTTGTGTCGGTTCCTGTTACTTTCTGGCGAAAACCTGAATTGCGCTGTCCAAAGCGCATTTCTCTGCCGGTGGGAACTCCTCTCGACGACATTCCATGCGAAGTTCACTTCAGCGATAGTTCTGCACCGGCGGATCGTAGCGCAGAGAGCGTGACAACAAACGGATGCGGCCTAAGTTGGTCGTCTGGAAAGCTCTCTGGCGGAACTACGATGCCCGCCGATCAGTGTTCCACGACTGTCAGCGTAAGCGGCGTGACCAATAAGTTTGGAGTTGTGATTTCTCTTCCTTCGCAAACCCTCACGCTCGCACCTCGAAAATTCGGAACCAATGGTCCGGTCTTTGCAAGCACCAAGGATTCAAATGGAAACCTGTATCTGGCGGGTGCTTTCACTGGAGTCGATCCAATCCCTGCGCCTGGAATAACAGCCGTGCAGGCCTCAGATGCGACTCGCGCGGCTGCATGCAATTTGACCGAAGGCTTCAATGGCCCTGTCAATGCAATTGTCTACGATTCTTCTGATAACTCATTCCTCGTCGGCGGAGAATTTACCCTGTATCGGAATCAGCCTGCACTGCGTCTTGTGCGCTTAACCTGCTCGGGCGAGCCGGCGGCTTGGTTCGACAACGATGGGTTCGATGGTGCTGTTCGGGCGCTCGCACGAGAATCCGATGGTTCGATACTTGTGGGCGGAAGCTTTGAGAAATACGGAAATGTTGCTTCAGCAGGTTTGGTTCGGCTCAGGGCGAATGGCTCACTGAGAACGTCTTATCCAGGAAAAATCAGTCTGAACGACTCGAGTGAAGGAGTTTATGCTCTGAGCTTGGCATCCACCTCAGGTACGGCATGGGTGGGTGGTCGTTTCAGTGGGTATGGCGGTGGTGCGTCGTCTCACAATCATCTTGTACGTATCAATGTAGGAGATGGAACTGTTCCGAGTGTTCCGGGCTCAAATGAATTCACCTCCCCAGGGATAAATGCGCCAGTGCGTGTTTTACGCGGCACGGCGAATGGAGTTTTTGCTGGAGGAGAATTCACGAGTCCTGCGGTGAGTCTGCTGAAGCTCGCCGATGATGGCACTGTTGTGGGTGCATTTAGCGCAGGTTCGACTTTTACAGATTTTGCGGTTCAAGCTCTTGTGTTGAGCGGCTCGGATCTTTTTGTGGGTGCCCAAAATCGTGTCGTGAAAATGAATGCAACAACGGGAGCACTCGATACAGGCTTTGATTCAGATGGCATCGTGGAACTCGTTCATAGCAACCCCAATGTTATTGCTTCTGCTTTTTCGATGACCCTGTCAGCTAGCAATCTGTTTGTGGGTGGTCGATTTACCAGTGTGAATGCATCGGTGCGATCAAACCTGGCGAAGCTCAGTGCAGTCGATGGATCGGTTGATGGTTCCTTTAATGTTGCGCTTGGACTCAACGATGCAGTTCGAGCTTTGTCACTGTTTAATGCAAACAACTCTCTTGTTTTGGGCGGAGAATTCTCTGCTCTGGGCGGAACTGCTGCGGGTCGTCTTGCACGATTCAGTGCTTCCGGAGCATTTAGCTCTGTATTCAACAGTCGCCTCGGTACAGGCTTCGATGCTGATGTTCGGGCGTTGTTGTTCTCGAGTGGTCAGCTTCTTGTAGGTGGAGCATTTGAGAATCTAAATCAGAATTCCAAGTCCCGATTGGTCAGATTCACCGATCTGGATTCTGCGAGCGGTTCGTTGGTTGATGCAACTTTTGACGCAAGCACAGGTGGAAACATGAATGGTGAAGTGCGCGCACTGGCGGCTGCGCCCGATTCGTCGGGCGATGCTCTGGTGGGTGGAACATTCACTACATACAGGGGAGTTGCTGTTCCTGGGCTGATGCGCATCGACTCCGATGGCACACGTGATTCAAGCTTTGCGCTGGGAATTGGATTTACTGCGAATCCCGGACGCATTGTGAGCATCAATTCGATTGCAGTCTCCTCCTTTGCAAACTCGGCATATTCCATCTTTGTGGGTGGTGATTTTAGAACATTCCGCAGCACGAGCTCGCCGAATCTTGTTAAGGTGAGCCATCTCGGGGCACGCGATGTTGGATTCGCTGTTGGCTCCGATGGTTTCGATAAACCCGTGCATGCACTTCAACTCTCGGGGTCGAATCTTTTTGTGGGTGGTGGCTTTGGCAGTTACAAGAGAGCGGTCGCCGAAGGGCTGGTGAACGTGAACGCGAATACGGCGGCTCCCATCGTAGAGGCAGGCCTTGGTGGTGGTGAGGTGCGTGCTCTTCAGATTGATTCGTCTGGAAAAATTTGGGCGGGCGGGTCATTTACTCGTGTGGCCGGCGTTTCTTCGGGCCCCTTGGTGCGCCTGGAGCCATCGAGTCTTGATTTGGTTCTTGAGGGGGGCACGACTGCTGCAGATGCCGCGAACGTTATTGCAAAAACGGTATTGGGTGCTCATGCGCCCGATGAATGGAACTCGGCAGGAGCTGGTGACCAATACAATTCGGGCATTTTCGGTATTCACAGCCTTCTCTTTGCGGAGGAAACAGTGAACGCGAGTCCTGTTACGCGCCTGTATTTAGGGGGATTCTTCTCGTTGTTCAGGGCACTGTCGGGCAATAACAATGTACGTATTGATCTCTCTGGAAATGAAGCGACGACGCCTTAAGATGGATCTACAGCTTTCTTGGCTTGAATATGAAAACAGCAGGCAAAGCCTGCTGTTTTTTCGTTGTGGGTGGCTGAATTGATTCAGCGATAGCCCAACGGTACACATGAGCGCGGATCAGAATTTCGACTTGTGTAATTCATGTAATAATAAAACTCGAAGAAATTTACCGCGCCCTCGAGACTCCCGTTGTTCAGCTCTTTGTAAGTCTTGAGGTAGCGTTTGTAGGCTGTTTTGAGTGCCTGATAATGAATTGTGGTTGAGCGTATATTTTGCATCGCCCCTTCCCTCCTAATCTTAGTATCGGAGGGAGTGGTCTGGGCCTTAAGGTGGACGCTCAGCGTTTGGACGGTTTGGTGTCGTCGGATTCGAAGCCGTCTTCGTCGTCGGCAGTAGGCTGCACAGCTCGCCGTATTTCAACCCGACGAAAAACACCCGTACCGCCACTGGCGCCGCCGCTGCTCAGCTTGCTCGGTTCAGCCTTTTTAGGGGCTCCGCTGGAGCTCTGCGGCTGTCCGGCTGACCCAGATTCGGTGGCTTGGGCGTTTTTGAGCATCTCGCCGGCCACTTTTGTGGTGCCCATGTCCGACTGCATAGCAGCCTTAATTTCTTGCTGGATTTTTTGGTAAATTTCTTCACGGTGGACAACCGTATTGCGATCCGCCTGGACGCCCAGGCGCACCTGTTTTCCCTTGATTGCCATCACTACAATTTTGATGTTGTCGCCGATGGCGATGACATCTCCAACTTTTCGTGTCAGGACGAGCATTTTGCAGACCCTCCATGGCCAGCGTCACAGGGTGGCTGAGACGATTGCGTACGACTTTCCTATTGCCGCACTTGAACATCTCATGCGCGCCTGCCATATCACTATGGTGATATTAGTCAAGCGAGCGTGCACCCGCATGGGCCTCTTCCGTTGAGGCACACCCTCTATTGTTGGCTTGTCAGGCATTCTTTCAACCGGAAGGCGTCAAAACGACGACCCTTGAGGCATATTTTGGTCATTTGCCGCGAACATTACAAACTGCAGCAAATGTGCTAACAACGTGGCTGCATTCAAAATCCCCCGACGCATGCGCCAATGAGAGGATTTCCACAGTGTTCAACTCGATGCGCTCTTTAAAACAGTCATGGCTTGATACCGTCCAGCAGGGCGGGGTTGCCGCTGGTTCCATGCAACGCCCCATCTTCGAAGAAACCTCCGCTAGGGCTATTCAGGCGGCACACCGCCGCAAATGGACAATGGTGGGCTTTGTGGCCTTATTGTTGGCCATCGGATCTGGTCTGTTGGTCTATTCCTGGCAAAAGAACAAAGCCGAGCGTCTGCTTGTTCAATCCTACGTTGAAATCGATGCACTATACGTGTCGGAAAATCAGGCCTTTGAAGAGAAGCTCAAAGCAAACCCAAGCCTCAACACACCCGATGCACGTCCTGATCACGCTCAGAGCACAAAAAGATTTGAAGAATTTGCCAAGTCCCATGCTAAGTCGCCCTTGGGTTGGCAAGCGGCCCTGCGCGCTTCTTCTGAGCTCATCGAACAACAAAAATATGCCGAGGCACAGGCCCTGCTCGAACCTCTCCTCATCCGTACCTTGAAGCATGTTGTCGTTCAGGTTCGTGTGCGCAAGACTCTGGCGGGTCTAATGGCCGAGCAAGGACAGTTCGACCAAGCGCTTGATCAGCTCTCGTTTCTGGAGAAACTTCCCGACAACCCACTGGTTCCAGAAGTGCGTCTGATGCGCGCTCAATTGCTCTACAAAAAAGGACAAAAGGAACAGGCGGCGCAGTTGCTGAAAGAACTTGCAGCAGACAGTAAGGCTGCTGTGGGTGAAGGCAGTGCTCGTTCAGTCGCAACCGAAGCGGCGCTTTGGTTGGGATATTGGGGGCTGTGAACGTGAACAGACATCCTTGTCCGCGCCTGTTCATCTTTAAATCCTCGTTCTGGGCTGCAGCCGCGCTCTCAGTGCTCTCCCAGTTTGCGTTGACAATACCGGCTCTTGCGGAAGGGAAAATTTCACAGAGCACAGCTGTTTTTCCTGTACGCCCGAGTGCGTTGCCGAGTTTGTCGCGCTTATCGCCTCTGGCTGAGCGCGCCTCAGCGGGCTTCGCTCTTCTGCCGGTGGCAAAAGGTGGAGCGGCTTTGCAGTCTATCCGGCACCGCATCTGGTCAACGGATGTTGAAGTTTCGAAGACAGTTCTTCCTGTTTGTGGCCAGGCTGCAGAGTTCAATACGCTCGGATGCTGGGATATGACGAGTGGAGAAGTGCTTGCTGATATTCCGGTTCCTGGTCAGTTGACCACTGTGCCACAGTTTCACGATGGCTCGTGGTACGTGGGCACATCGCGCGGGTTTTTCATCCGCATGGAGGCCAATGGCCCCTACCTGACGCCCAGTTTTGGAATCGATAGCCAATTTTTCCATGGCCCAGATGCGCGCGCAGTCATGAAATCGCTGGCCTCGGCGAGCTCTGTCTCAAAGGATAAGAGCGATCCACTTCTGCAGTCCTTCAAAGGTGGTTTCCGAACATCCTGGCAATGGTATGCGACCGCCAACGCAGAATTTATTGGTACGCCCCAGTTTGGGTTTGGACAGGTTTTCGTACTGACCGCGAATCAGTCACTCAATGCCTTCGATCTCCTCACGGGAAAATTGAATTGGAGTATTCGTATCGCGCCTGAGGTGCAGTTGCGGCTTTCAACCACGTCGCTCCTTTTGCACGAGAAGGGTGTTCTCGTGGGTACAAGCGACGGATATTTGCTCCTGATTGAGCCAAAGAGCGGCCAGCTGCTTTGGCGTCAGCCAGTGACTCCCAACCCTTCGGATCGCTTTCCAAGTGTGGTTGCTCTGGCTTTGCCCTTGGCGGATGGTGTGGTTGTTGCGAATGCGGAAAGCGTTACACAAAAACTCAATTGGAACTCACGTGCGGTTGATTGGAGCTACGCCACGGGCTCCGTGGTGCAGCCCAAGTTTGATGAGGGTGCGGTTTACATTGCAGGCTCGGATGGCGCAGTGCACAAGCTTGATGCCGCAACCGGCCAATTGCGGTGGCGTCAACCTTTGCCCATCTCAACCCCACTGATGGCAATCACACTGCTTAAGAAACAGGATCGTTTGTTGGTTGCCAGTTCTGATGGTTCCCTTTTTGCGCTCCGCATGACTGACGGCGGTCGTGAAGGAACGGGAGCCGCATCAAATTCGGGTCCGGTTTTGGGTGATTTTTTCAATGGACGGGTTGAGCTCAATGAGGTTTGCTTGAGCTATCAGACCACCGGTTTTGCTTGCTGGAATTGGTCGCCCGCATCCCGAATGAGCCAGTATGGGCAGTAAAACTTCGCGTCATACAATCAGCCTCTCCGCCCTTCCCCGCTCAATTGCGGGTGGTTCGCCGGCAGAAAAATTGCGGCTCAATTGGGATCGCAAAGCCATCGCAACTCGATTGGGATTTGCTCTCGATTTGATGTGTGAGGGGCCTGCAAATGTCCATGTTGAGTTCGTTGATGAGCTTCAAATGGGATCACTGAACTGGCAATTCAGAGGTAAAGATAAACCCACAGACGTGCTCAGCTTCCCACCTCATCCTGGGGCTGACTCCAAGATGTCCGATCCATCAGCACGGCACACAAAATCCAGCAATCTGGGTGAGCTTGCGGTCTGTGTGGCGGTGTGTGTGGCCCAGGCTCGTGCACATCGTTGTTCAATTTCCCAGGAAATTGAACGGATGATGATCCATGGACTCATTCACCTCAAAGGGTTTGATCACGAGCGTTCCGACGCTGCTTATGCTGTTATGACCCTCCTCGAGCGTGGAATTCGAGCACAGCTCAAAAGTTCCCTCGGTGAACCAGATTTCTGCTCCGAAGAGAGAGTTGCTCACAAAAAGCCTGCAGTTCGTTCGAAGCGGAGAACGTCCAAATGACGAGCGAAGGGTTGCTCTGGGGACTCTTTGTCATTGTGGTGTGCCTTGGCTTGAGCGCGTTTTTCTCGGCCACCGAAACGGCACTCACCAGTCTTTCATCCCTTAAAACAAAACACCTGCGTGAGAATCACGGACGCGCCGGGCGTGTTCTTGATCTTTGGTTGCACTCTCCCCACCGCGTTCTTGCAGCGGTTCTGATCGGTAACAACCTCGTTAACATCTTTGCCTCGATTTATGCGGATAACCTCATATCATCAGCCTTCGGTAATGCTTCGGTAGAGGTTGTCACCGCAGTGATGACCGTAGTGATTGTGCTCTTTGCAGAGATCATTCCGAAAACTTTGGCGAAGACCTACTCAACCCAAGTCGCGCTCCCTCTCATGCTCATTTTCAGAGTTTTCTATGTGCTTTTGATTCCTTTTACATGGTTGCTTTCCGGAATCTCTGACATGTTCTCCCGCCTTGTGCGTAAGCGTGATGCCAAGTCAGCACCTCAAATCACCGAAGAAGAGCTCGAATTTCTTATTGATGTGGGTGAAGAGGAAGGCGTAATTGCTGAGCAAAAGCATGAAATGCTCAGTGGGGTGTTTGAACTTGGCGATACTGTCGTGCGCGAGGTCATGGTGCACCGTACCGATATGACTGCCCTCACGACCAACTCTACGATCCACGAGGCGGCTGAGCTTTTTAAGGATCGTGGTTTGTCGCGATTGCCGGTCTACGAAGGCCGTGTCGACAACATCATTGGTATTCTGCACTCAAAGGATGTGCTCTTCTACATCAAGAAGCATGCTAAAGACGATTCGTCGTGGGACGCTCCTGTGGGTGAGTTGAAGCGCGATGCGATGTTTGTTCCGGAATCCAAGCCAGTCGATCAGTTGTTTCAGGAGATGCGTAAAAGTCGTCAACACATGGCAATCGTGCTCGATGAATATGGTGGCACGAGTGGCGTGGTCACAATGGAAGATATCCTCGAGGAGATTGTCGGGGAAATTCGTGATGAATTTGACAACGAAGAAGATGCTATCCGTCCGACCCAGCAACCCAATCAGTATCTGGTTGAATGTAAAATTCATATCGATGATTTCTGCGATTTTTTTGAACTCTCTCGGAACGAAATTTCGGAAGAGGCGCAGAGTGTCGAGTTCGACACGCTTGGTGGCCTCATACTCCACCATATTGGTCAAATTCCCAGAATCGGTGACAAGCTCGCGATTGGGCGTGTTGAGCTCGAGGTTGTCGAGGTGAGCCGTCGTCGCGTCCGGCGAGTTATAGCAAGCATTCATGCCACCGAGGCGAGCCATGTGGATGCTGCGGCTCTTTCGCTGCCCACTGAGGGCGGGACATCTTCCCACCGGTTTTAAGCAGTTTTAAATTCAGCAAAAAAAACTGTAGCGTTCAGCTACAGTTTTTTGGGCAAGATGAGGGGTCGCGTAGTGCGTTCAAGCCTCAGTCGTCTTCATCTTCGTCCTCTTCGTCTTCATCCTCATCTTCATCGTCTTCGTCGTCGAAGTCTTCATCGTCTTCGTCATCGAAGTCTTCGTCGTCTTCGAAGTCGTCTTCGTAGTCTTCTTCTTCGTCGAGGTCTTCATCGTCGAGGTCTTCGTCGTCGAAGTCTTCTTCTTCAAGGTCTTCGAGATCTTCGTCGTCGTAGTCGTCTTCGTCCTCGTCGTCTTCCTCTTCCTCTTCCTCGTCATCGCTCGAACCGCGTCCTTTTGATGGCGACAAGACGCCAGGCAAAAGCTTTTCCAACAGATCAGAGTGATCTTTGGTGCGGACTTCAAAAACCATTAGTACCTCCGGAAACATTCTCAAAGCTCTGTACCGCTCTTCTCTGGCTAATCCAGTGGGCGACGGCAGCTTTCAACTTTTCGACGACTGGAATCAGGTAATCAAAACTCGAAAACGAACGCAAGAGGATGTGGACATCTTTTTCGGATTTGGCAGATGGCGATCAATTCTGGCGCTCTTTGTGCTTTAGCGGGAGTACTTCAACCTCAGCTCCCAGAGACTCAAGTTTCCGCACTACGGGGCGGCTTTTAATCTCTTCCTGGCGTGATTTCCACCGCTGGGTTTGCTCGGCCTGTTCGATTGCTGCCAGGCTTAGTCCGGAATCCGCTCTGGGGTATTCGGGCTCATCTTTTTTTTTATGATCTACTTTTTGCGCACGACCGCCAAAGGGATCGTCACGCACGAGAGATTTTACGGCTTCAAGCGGGTTGTTGGCTGGGCGCGTGTTTACGGGTGGTGTTGTGGTGACTTGTTTCTGTGCCGAATTTGCGGGCTGGGAAACCGGGAGCTGCGCTGTGGGTGGCTGTCCGGCTTTTTCTTTGGGCGTCCTAACAGCACCGTTGGGCATGATTATGCCCTCGAGTCTGCAGTTTTCGAGTCCCATCTCAGACAATGCGGCGTAGAATACCTCTGCTTCTGACGCAGAGAGTTGCGCAAAAAGCTTATTTTCTGCGCAATCAGTAAAAGCCAGGCGCTCCGGTGTGAAGCTTGCCACCTTGGCGTGTTTCAGTTTCACAGCGAGTTGGAGGTTGTCTTTTTGGATTCGGTTCACAAGCTGCGTGAAGAGATCAAGCCATCCCGTCTCGGGTACGCCTGCGCTTTTCGGGGTCGTGTCGTGCGGCGCCGGGGTGTGTGACTGGAGCATTTGCGTCGGATTTTGAGGTGTCCCGGTGGCGGTTGCTGCAGGAACCATTTTTTGTGGCTTATCCGTCACCGCGTGCGTGGCGCCGGTGCCGGATACGAGTCCAAGAAGTTCATCAGCCGACAGCCATTCGGCGCGGCTAATGCAGTCCATTAAGGTCACTTCCGCCCAGGCCTTTTGTGCGTTGGTCCGGAGCACGTCGCGTGCTGCCTGCATGAGTGTTCGGTAGATTTCAACGAGCGCAGCGAGCGAGGTATTTGCGCTCTCGCGGGATATAAATTCAACTTCAGATGGCAATAGGCTAAGCAGTTCGTTGGCGCGGTTGCGTTTGTTCGCATCAGTCCCGGCTTGTTTGAGAACTATAGCACTTCTGAAAAGTGATGCGGTGAGTTCAAGGATATGACTGTAGTCCAAGCTTGAAGCGTCAATTTCTGAGATTGCTTCAAGACATTGCTGCGCGTCTTTGTGGAGAATTCCAACGAATATATCCTGGCAAAGCCCCTCACCCATGACGCTTAATGCTGCGCGTGCTGCTTCGAGCGAAACATTTTTGTGTTGGCCCAAGGCAAGAACCTGTTCAAGAAGGCTTAGCGCATCGCGCAAGCTTCCCTTCGCTTCACGGGCAACAAGCTGTAGTGCCTCGGATGAGTACGATATTTGATCCTTCTCGAGTACCGTGGCCAGATGCTGGGCAATTGAGGGCGGATCAATCTTTCTGAATGAGAGAATCATGCAGCGCGAGCGCACGGTCACGGGAACTTTGTGAAGTTCGGTGGTGGCCAGGATGAAGACCACCTGCGGAGGAGGCTCTTCGAGTGTCTTGAGCAACGCATTGAACGCGCCCATACTGAGCATGTGTACTTCGTCGATAATGAAGATTTTGTAGCGGCTTGATTGCGGAAAAAAGCGGGCCGATTCACGGAGCTCACGAATGTTGTCTACACCCGTATGGGATGCTCCGTCGATTTCGTAGACATCCTCGTGCGCGCAGGCCGTGATTTGAACACAGTGGGTACACGTTTGGCAGGGGTGGAGTGTCGGACCTTTTTCGCAGCAGAGCGACTTTGCAAGAATGCGGGCGCTGGAGGTTTTGCCGGTGCCACGTGTGCCTGTGAAAAGGAAAGCGTGTGGCACCTTGCCGCTTGAAATCATTCCCTCGATAGCTTTGACCGCTGAGGTCTGGCCTACAAGCTGTGAGAAGCTTTGCGGACGCGTTCGTCGAGCCAGAACCTGGTATTCCGGACGAGTCCCTTGCTCACTGTTTTGTTCAAAACCTTCGAACACGACCTGCCATCCGCGTAAAAAAAACCGCTACGAGGGGCGGCTAGAAGATGGGCCTACCTGCTGTGACCAGTACCGTTGCTGCCTTCCGGCCCTGGCGGGGTTGTTGGACACATCATCAGACGTCCTCTAGCCACCTCTCCTAGCGGCTTCACCAACAGGGCTAGACCCAAACCCGGCATGGGTCAAGCGATTTACCCCCTCCCGCCACTTTGACCCTCAGGCTGCTTCCCTGTCTGCCTTAATTGAGTGCAAAAAATGCTGCCTGCTCCCTTTGACACGAGGCTGGAGTTTCGGAGCAGGGGTCCGATGCAAGAGCAGTACCTGATTTCAGGGAGCTGTAGAGACAGCGGAGGGCAACATGAAATTCAAGCAATGGGGCAATGGGTTGAAAGCGATGTTCGCGCTTTTGCTCGCCCTACCCCTCGTCAGTTTTGGCGTGGTGGCTTGGTTTGGCTTCATTATTATCGGTGACTTGGTTGATGTGACCACCAAATTCATCGGAGAGCTGCCGCGCGAACGGGGCATAGAGGTGGCGAGCGTGTTGGCTCGAACCCACGACCGCTCCGAAGTTATCGCTTTTTTTGTGCCCTTGGCATGCGCAGCAGGCGCAATCGTGGTGAGCGCTTTGGTGTTTGGGAGATTTCTCACCAAGCTCTCGAGTGATTGCTTCGGTGTGCTCTCGACCTCAAAGGAAATGAAGGAACTTGGCCAGCATTTTAACCAGGCTGCCGAGAAGATTTCAGTGGGTGCTACCCAAAGCACTCTTGCTCTCGAGCAGTCGATAGGTTCACTTGAAAGATTCTCGGGCGCACTCCAGCGCACTGCCGTTGATGTTGCCGAAGCTGACAAGGCTGCTCGGCTAGCGGTGGAACAGTCCAACACCGGTGAAATTCAACTAAAAACAGTACTCGATTCATTATCTGAACTTTCGTCGCAGTCGCGTAAGCTCGAAGAAATCATAACGGTTATCGACTCGATTGCGTTTCAAACAAATATTCTCGCAGTGAATGCGGCGGTTGAAGCTGCCCGTGCGGGCGAGCAGGGGCGTGGTTTTGCGATTGTTGCCGAGGCAGTGCGGAATCTTGCTCAGAACAGTGCTGCGTCTGCTAAAAATATTTCTGCTCTGATTCGCGACAGCGCTGAAACATCGAAGCGCGCGCAAGAAGCAGTTCGCAATGGTTCTGAGAGTATTGGTACATCGGTCGGACATGTGCGTAAATCGCAGTCGCTGATTCAAAAAATATCGACATCGACCTCCGAACTATCGGATGCGTTGGCCCATATGAGCCAATCAATGAGCCAGCTTGATGCTATTTCGCGGTCGGTCTTCAGTTCATCAGAGTGGTCTGAAACAGCACAAGAACAGTTTTCTGCAAAAATCGGTTCACTTCAGTCATCAGCGCAGCTTTTAGGCGAACATTTTGTTAATCTTGAGTTCGAGCCACAAGACACAGCGGAGCCATCAAAACCGGTTGAGACACCCACCCCCACGTCTACGCTGCCTCAGATAACAAAGTCAGTAGAGCGCAAAACATTTGAACGCAGTGCGCTTGTCCGCACCCAGCAGCAGCAAAACCACAACAGTTCGATGCAACACAATGATGTCGCGCCTAGAACTGTGAAAACACAGAGCCAGAGTGGCAACACGACTTCGGCGGCCAGCAAAGCTGTCAAGGCAACAAGGCTGCGCGCGCGCGACGTCATTCCCTTTGAGGGTGATACTGAGTCGGAGCGAACGACAGATGTGAAGCTCGGATCAACATCAGGTTTTTAAAATTTTGTTTCTTGGCCACATGGTTTGTGAGGAGTAAAAATGATTTCCGGACGCTCTAAAGTGCTTCTGACTGTTCTTCTCGGGTGGTGCACGGTTGCACATGCTGAGAGCAAGCGCTCCCCTGATTTAACAATTGTGACAGATGCCGAGCAAGCCCGTGCCTCAGAGGCAGAAAAAGATAAGGGCCTGGCTCAGCGCGCTGCTGCGACTCCTGATGCACATATTCCCGTGGCCGGGAAAACACCGCGTGAAGCTCTCGAACTACTTCGCACCGGTAACCAAAGGTTCGTCGAAGGCAAAGCGATTGGCCAGCGTCGCGACGAGAAGACCAGGAGTGAACTCGCAACAGGACAGAACCCGTTCGCCATAGTCCTTTCTTGCTCTGATTCTCGAGTTCCGCCTGAACTGGTCTTCGACCAGGGTTTGGGTGATGTATTCGTGGTTCGGACTGCAGGTCATGTTCTCGACCCAGGTCCTATCGCGAGCATCGAATATGCTCTTGAACACCTCGGCGCGCGATTGATTGTTGTTCTGGGACACGAGTCCTGTGGTGCAGTGAAAACAGCTTTAACAACTCCCATTGGCAAATCTGCCGGGTCAGTCGACATTGATCGGTTGGTCGCGAAAATCAAACCTTATCTGGGTTCATTCAAATCCCTTTCAAGTGACAAACTTGTGCGGGGGCCCGTGAAAGCAAACACTTCTGGAGTTGCTCGCGAGCTGATTCGCAAATCAAATATTGTCCGCACGCGGCTTCAGCTTCAAGAGGTCTCGCTCGTGACTGCGATTTATGGACTCTCGACTGGACAGGTTGAATTCAACATGTGGGATCTCGATTATTCGGGTCAGGCAGAAGTTGATGCAACTCCAATTGTAGAGGCCGTACCAATGCCAGCTGCGCGCAAACGTCGTGGAATGGCATCGGGACACCACTGATTTTAAAATAAAGTAAGGTCTTTTCCTCTACAGGCCAAGGTTCGTCGGAACCTTGGCTTATTTTCTTGCGAGTGTATTCTTCTGCAGATAACATCCGGAAAAGCGGAGAATGACGCGCTCATGATCAAAAAAATTCTTACTTTTATTTTGTCCTCCAGTGTTGCGATTGCTATTGCTGGTGGGTTTTATAATCCCTGGGAAGACATTCAGCGCCCTAGTTCTGGACAGCAGCAGATCTATGGTGGCTACAATGCTGGCTGCGTGCAAGGTGCGTCTGCTCCTGAGGAAACCGGCTTCGGCTATCAATATATCGAGTTATCCCGAAATAAGTTCTGGGGTCACTCAAGCTCGCATCGTTTTGTGGAACGCATGGGAAAGATTTTACGGCCTCAGGGTATTTCCCTTCTTGTGGCAGATGTTTCCATGCCGCGTGGAGGTCCGTTCACGTGGGATCATGCGAGCCATCAGGTGGGACTCGATCTCGATATCGAATTTCATCAGGATCCAAGAAGCCTTCAGCGTGATTTGACGGTTGAGGAGCGTGAGCGCCTACCGAAGTTCTATCTCGCAGATCGGGAGACCAATGCGATCATTGAACGCAATTGGAGCGATAAGTACCTCACAATGCTCCGTACATTTGCCGAAGATACCGATGTGCATGTGATGTTTGTGCACCCAGCGATCAAAAAGAAAATCTGCGAAAATCCGGCAAATCGTAAAAGCTGGCTTGCCAAAGTACAGCCATGGTGGGGTCATGATGAACACGTCCACGTTCGTCTGCGCTGTCCGTCGGACAGCCCGAATTGTGTGCCTAAGCCAGCCTTCACCGAGATCGGTTGTGATTCCGAAGAATTTCTCTGGTGGTTCTCCGACGACTGGAGGCGTGTCTATGAAGCACGTAAGAAGTGGCAGCGAGATAATCCGAATCCCGAGCCCGAGCCTCTGCCCGCACTGCCCGCGCAATGCCAGGGAGTGTTGAGGGATGGCGCAGCACGTTGAAAGCGAACTCGATTGGATTCTCGACTCTCCTGTTTTTTATGGGAATGAGGCTTTTCGTCGTGCTCAAAGCGAGCTTGGTGATCAGGCAGTTGTCTCGCTTCCTGGTTCTCTTGTTGCTCCCCACAATATCTTGCCCCTGACCACCCGAGAGACCTCAGCCCTTATTTCCCCCGGCCTCGAGCGCAAATCATGTGCGCAGCAGATTGAGTGTGAATTGCAAAGTCTCAGGACAGGTCGGCTGGGTCTCATCTTCGAAAAATATCTTGAGATTATATTACGGTGCCGATTCGGCTCGCCCAATATTCTGTGCAGGCTTCCTGTACGTGAGCACACCACGAGCCAACCTGGATCGAAAACCTGGGGTGAGTTCGATTTCCTGTTTCTCAACGCTGAAATGAACCGGATTGAACATTGGGAATCGTCGGTCAAATTCTATCTCCAGGTGCAAGACGATCCTCGCTGGCGTTTTTGCTGGGGACCCGGAGTTCAAGATAGGCTTGACCTCAAAGGATCCAAAACCTTTCTTCAGCAGATTGCGCTCTCGTCAACCGCTCTGGGTATTGAAGCAATACCGAAGGACTGGCGTCAACTGCCACTCGTGAAGCGTGTTTTTGCCAAGGGGACAATCTTTTATCGATGGCACCCTCGGGAGGAAAGCTTCTCGCAAAGAATGGAAAAGATTATTAGGCCATATGCGCTTTCTGCAGACCATCTCAAGTCGTGGTGGATTCATATGGATGAGGTGGAGGCCCTGCGCGAACATTATCCCGGAAGCCTTCCTGCATTGCTTCCACGCCGCTATTGGATGACTGGTCTGTACGAACCGACCTTAAGTGAAAGTCTGGAGCCTTGGCCCGAGTTTATCCACAAGTTATCCACTCGTGCGGCACAGGCGTCTGATCGAAAAGAGTGTCTGCATGTTGGCCTGTATTCCGATGCCCATCCAAGGCACTTGCTGACCACCGGATTCATCGCCACTCCTCACTTTCTCGATGCTCAGGAAAAAGGTATGGAATTGGCTCACCTCCCTTTTCAGTGAGGCAGATTTCTGTAGGCTTGTAGTGGTTTAACAGGTCTTCAGGAGAACGTATGCGGAGAGCATCATATTTGCGCGCTTCAATTGTGCTCTGCCTTGCCCTTTTCTGCATTGCAGGTTGTTTGCAGAGGCGTTTCAACAACCGCTCCGAACTACGTGAGTCACTCGGAAACTACAATACGGCTGAGGGACTTGGACTTTCACAGGATGCCCTGAACTGGGAGAAAATTCGAAAGGATGTACGCGGAGCGAGACCTAAGGCCTGGTCGGATACCTGGTGGCCACACTATTCAAAAGGAATTGCTGATAGATACATTCTTCGCAAATCGGGAAAAAGCAGCGAGAATCTCGAGGGCAGAGAAGTTGTGCTGTCGAGGTTTGTTGAGCAGTACGCCGCTGCAGTCAGAAGAAATGATCCCCGGGAATTAGCCCTGCTTTCACCGGCAGAAAAATACGATTTCCTAACGGCCAGAGAACAGGTGAGTGACGAGTTCCTTTCTGGAATTGCGAGCTACTCAAAAAAATATCGGGGCTCTGCTGCTGAAAAGGCTCTTCTGGGACTTGAAGATAAACTTGAGAGGCTCGGGCAATATGATGATTCCTACAAGGCCCTAAATCAGGAATATGCGAGAGAAGCAAACTCGTCTGCAGCGACCTTTAAACCTTTGCTGAGCGAAGGTCTAGCGGTCAACGAGTCTCTCAAGAAGGTTCTTCCGGTGACCGCACACGATTGGAATCTGTGGCTTGAGACCTTCTCGTGGGCACACGATGAAGAATGGGCATGGATGGGGATCTGTAATGGCTGGTCACCCGCTGCCTTGCGTGAGGCTCAACCGCGTCAAAGTGTGATGGCAATGCGCGGCGACAAGAAAATCCTACTCACCGAGGGTGATATCCGTGGCTTGTTGAGTTGGGCTTGGGGATGGCAATTCCCGCAACAGACGCTCGGCGCGGGTGTGCGTTGTGATGCCAACGAATCGCGTACTCTTGTGAAGAACAAAAGGATCATCGATGGCCGTCTTTGTGAAGGCAAGGGTTCGCGTCCGGGCCGCTGTGTCTCTGCAAATACGATTTACATCAGTGCCGACGATGCATTCGCTCAAATTCCAGGACGCATCGTGAAGTTCGGTCTCGATCCGCAGAACAGGGCCTCGCATCAGGCGACCCTGAAGGCCTTTCTGGGCAATGCCTTCTACGAGGCCGAAGTCACGGACATGAGTAGCGGAGAAAAAAGAACTCTCCTGATTCAGTTGACACAAGCCTGCCGCGATATGAATCCAGGGCTGTTTCATGCTGCGTTGGTTGATTTGGTAGGGCGAAGGAAGCTCGGCTTTGTTGTTGATGCCGATCGCTACACACAGGTCTGGAATCAGCCTGTCTTCGGGTACGAGCTGACCTACCTTCCAATCCTCAAGAAAGACGGTTCGACAGCTGCGGCCGGAGTCTCGGTTGCGCTCAGTGATGTTAAGGATGACCCCTACTCGGCCTTTCGCGCAGACAAAGCTGTAAAGATTGTTCAGGTACGTGCAAAGGTTCTCTTCGGGTCAGAGAATGGACCTTTCGCAACCTACGGAGCTGATGGCAGCAAAGAGACGCATGAAGAGATGACAGTTGATTACACCATTGAGCTCAGCAGCGGTGGTCAAATCGTGGGCGGTGAATGGGGGTTGCTGCCAGGCACGCCAGGCATAAAACCACTGCGTGCAAGCAATTCAAGTGCACCTGTGGCACCTGATTTCATTTGGAACTACCCGGAGAACTCTTTGCCGACGGGTGAACTGATGGATTACAAATTGATTAAAAAAATACACGATTGCTCTGTTCAGCAGAAGACAACCTCAACATTCGATTTGAAACCATATTCGAACGACGCAATCACATATGTAGAGTGCAAATTAGATTAAAAGGATTTCAAATCCAGGGAAGCCTACTGAGATCCACATTTCCACCCGAGAGAATGACACCAATTTTTCTTCCAGAAAAAAGTTGCTTGTTCTCGGCGATGGCCGCAAGAGCGGTAGCTGCGGAGGGCTCGATCACCATTTTGGATCTTTCCCAGAAGAATCTCATGTAATCAACAATGGAAGCTTCGCTTGCCAATACTATACTTTTCAGATGACGTTGGAGGATGGGGAAATTACGACTGCCAAGAGAGGTGAGAAGTCCATCAGCAATAGTCTTGGGATTGTCAGATGGAATGATTCTTCCGGCAAGCAAGGAGCGTTGTGCATCATCTGCATTCGCAGGCTCTGCGCCAAAAACTTCGACCCGCCGATTGTGAAAATGAGCAGAGAGCGCGGTTCCCGCGAGTAACCCACCACCTCCTACAGGCGCCACAATTATATCAATATCCGGTCGCTCGTTCAGCAACTCTAATGCAGCTGTCGCCTGCCCTGCGATGACTTCGTAGTTATCATAGGGATGAATCTCGACCGCCCCCGTCTCAGAGATAATTCTGGCTTGGGTCAATTCGCGCGCTTCTAGGGTTGGCTCGCAAAATGTAATTCGGGCACCATATTCAGCGACGGCAGCTTTCTTAACTTCGGGTGCGTTGCTCGGCATGACAATGAAGGCAGGAATACCCCGAATTTTGGCGGCAAGTGCGAGGGCCTGAGCATGGTTTCCTGAGGAATGGGCAATGACTCCATTCCGGCACCGGGTATCATCCAATGCAAACACTGCATTACATGCGCCACGGAATTTGAAAGCGCCGACTTTTTGAAAATTTTCGCATTTGAAAAAAAGCGAGGCTCCAAGTCGATGGTCGACAGCAGAACAGGTCACAATCGGCGTGCGGTGCACAAACGGCTGAATCCGCTCAGCAGCACTAAGGATGTCATTGTAGCCTGGGGCTTGATTCAGCATATCTCGGGAGAACTCCTGTCGGGAATCTAGAGGCAATCCTCTGCTCGAGTGCAGAAAGGATTTTTTTGCTTATTGGGATGATTAACGAGGTACGCCTTCTCAAGGTACCAGTTATAGAAATACTGCCAAGCCTCTCCAGTTATGTACTTCCAGACTGGGCTGCTTTCGTAAGTGATGTACCCATTGGTCTGTGTGTTGCCCACCTCAACCCAAATGGGCCTTGAGAATTTCATCTCGGGGTCTGCTCCTTGGAGCGTTCCGGTTCCCTCAATCGGACCCTGCTTTTTCGCAATGATAATATTAAAGGTTGCAAAATCCAGAACAGAATTCATGTTCTCATCATGGAATAGGGTGATGTACGCAGGATAGGGGAGATCTCTGAGTTGCACAGTGAGCGTTCCGTCGGGATGAATGACTGAACTGCAGGCCAGCTTCTCGTCAATTTTTTCTTTTTTGAAGGCTTCATTGCCTGCAAGTCCGATTGCACATACGCGATGCTCTTTGGATTTTGAGCGTTTTTTTTCCAGGCCCAAGACCTTGATGGTCAGATGACGGCCCGTTGCACCGCTCAGATTCATGGAATCGCTTTGAAATTGAGAATTATCACTCCTCTTGCAGGCCAAGAGAACTAATAACGGTAACAGCATCCACATTGTATTTTCTCCGCAACAAACGCACGAGTTTATATCATACGGAGATGTTCATTTGCTGAAAATCACAGAGCATCAAAATTTCACCTTTGACTAATCTCCAGTTCTGGAGAAGAGTGTGAAGTAGAATGAGCATCGCAACTAGATGATCCGAGGAGGAAACACATGGGTTATTTGCGCAGCATTTTTGGGACTTTTTTTGTGGGTCTGTTGTTGGCAGGCTGCGGTGTTTCTCATGAAGATAACAACTCACATACATCTTCTTTTTTCGCCGGAAAGGTTGATTACATTTCCGTGATTGTGAAGGATCTCCGCTATACTGCAGGGTCACCGCAACAGAAGGAAACTCAAGTCTGTTATGCTGTATTTGCTGGCTCTGAAGGTTTTCCTTCGGATGCCACCAAAGTCGTTCTCAAGGGCTGCCAAAAAGTAACAAGTACGGTTGCATCTTTTCTCATCGAGGGCCTACCACCTTCGAACGATGGCTACGTCATCAGTTTGTTTCAGGATATGAACATGAATGGAAAGTTGGACACGCGCGGACTCTTCGGAGTCCAGGTTCCTGAAGAGCCTTTTGGATTTTCTCAGAATCCGGCGCTTCTTGGCGCTCCAACATACGAGAAGTGCAAAATCGAGCCAAAGCAGAATGGCGAACGATTTGAAATTCTCATGCGGAAAATTGGTGGGTGATTCTTAGTTCGCCATTCGTTGCATTTACTCGGGTGTTTTCTCAACCACGAATTCGGCGAGTACATTCAGCGCGGTATCAAGGTATTGAATCTTGAGTTCGGTTGTCGAAGATTTCTTCAAATATGCGAATCCGAGTGTCGAAGCGGCGAAAAGAGTGCGTGGCGTTGGATTTACGGGGCGCGTCTCGGCCGCCGCCCCACTCAGGAGCAATGCGACACCGCAGTCGTTTTTGAGATGTTCGAGATGATGGTCGTGTCCGGATGCATAGATGTCGGCCTTGCCGCAAAGCTGATTAGAGATGTTGTCTCGGAGATATCGAGTATCTCCGTGCTGTCCACCGGAATGTATGGGATAGTGTCCTAAAACAATCCTGAACCCTGATTTCGGCTTGTCGAGGGTTCGCCTAAGCCAATCCTGCTGCGCAGTGTCTTTCGGTAATGCAACTGTGTCGAGTGCAACGAACTCCACTCCGCTGGTCTGAAAAGAATAATAGCGAGTTGGCATGCGCCACGATTTTGATTTTCTCGTGTATTCGATCTGGGCCTGAATATTCCCGCGCGCAAAGGCAAATCCGTAATCGTGATTTCCTAAAATGGCCCAGAATTCAATCCCCAGCTTGCCGTAGGGTTGCTCGAAATGAGTCTCGAATTTGGGGTCATTGACGCTTTTCACGCCTGAATTGTAGAAGTTATCACCGAGCAGAACACCGAAGTCGCATCGCTCTCTTTTGCAAAAAACAGCGAGGGCATCAGCCACCTCGCGTTGTCCCGCATTCCCTTTTCCCTGATCGCCCAACAGCAAGACACCGAGTTCGTCAGTTTGGATGTTATCTGCTTTGGATTCAGTGAAGGCACCGCTCATGCAGACAGCGGCAAATACTGCTGTGGTGAGTGTATTTCTCATGTCTCTCCCTGGCGTGACTTTCACTTCCCGCTAAACAGAGAAGCTGTTTGCGTCAATCTGTATATTGAATCTGACTGATTTTCCAACCAAAATCAGAAACGAAGTGATCTGTCGTGAATCGCAGTCTCAGCCTTTGCGCTGGAAAGACCGGAGTCCAGAACGAGCCCAATGAGCCGCTGAACAGCGCGACTACGCGGTTGTTCTGATCGATGATTTCCAGTGTGTCAGTCGATTGGGTAATGAATTGGTTGAACTCGAGGCGCATGAAGAGACTCCCCTCGGGAGGACTAACAAACTTCTCTTCGCGTAAATTAGCGCGGTAGGGATGTTCTGTTTCAATTTGCACGGGCTGCGATGACCACTTTTCAAAGTTGAAAATTTTTTGTCTCAGTCCTGATTCTCTGCGCAAGATGTTTGCGACATTCAGGCGTCGGGCAGTACGCGAAAATCCGGTGAGTCCGAGGATTTCATCGGCAGAGTCGAGAACAATCCTCTTTATCTCTGGTGCAGGGGCGTGAGGATAAAGGAGGCGAGCAGTTGCAGCTGCTGCTGCCACCAGAGGAGCCGCTTGGCTTGTTCCGGAGCGCACAACGTAGGTGTTATTGAGTCCCAAAGAGAGAATCTCTTCGCCAGGAGCAAACAAATCAACGCTTGAGCCGAAGTTCGAGAAGTGTGCGGCCAGGTCGCGGCGCTCCGTGGCTCCCACTGAGATTTGGTTTTCGAGATTGAAGCCAGCTGGGAAGCTTGGTTCGGTCTCCTGATTTTTTCTGAAATTTCCGACAGCAGAAACAAAAATGACGTCTCTTTTTAGCGCGTATTCAACAGCGCTCCTCATTGCCTCCGAATACGAGGGTGTTCCAAAGCTTGCCGAAATAACATGCGCACCGCGGTCGACCGCATAGCGGATGGCTGCAGCAATTGTCTCCGCCGAAGGCGCCGGCCTTTTGCTTGAAAAGATCTGCAGAGGAAGAACCTTGAGCCCCTTCCAGGGCGCGAAGATGCCAAGTGCATTGTGACTGCGCGCCAATAGGAGACCAGCAACATGGGTGCCATGCCCGAGTGTGTCGGTAGTGTCTGCTGTATTGTCGGCGAAATTCCAGCCGCCGTGGTCATCCACCATGCCATTCAGGTCATCATCTTTACCGTTTCGTGATTTATCGTTTCCGGTCTCGTCGTGCCCGCTTTCACCGGGGTTGCTCATGATTCGAGCAAAATCGAAGTCGACATGGCTAAGCTCGATACCGCTGTCGATGATCGCAATCACGACATCTGGCTGAGAGTCATTGGGAAAATGTGCCAAGTCATCCAGCCGTATATCCGCGCCAGGCAGGCCCCTGATACCCTTGGATGAAGTCTGACCGAAATTTCGGAAATGCCACTGCTCAGATTCGAGAGGATCGGATGAGAATGGGCGAACGCTCGAAGGCAGGTTCTTTGTGACAATCTGCGAAAAGATGCGGACGGATTCCCTGTCAGAGACCAGCGCTGTTTTTTGCGCTCCACATGCGGTCGCAAAAACACCAAGAATGACCAGAGAGCGGATGTTCATGACACCTCAAGGTGAGCGTTTGCCGGATTTTGGTTCAGGTTTAAATTCTGCAAGAAGAGTTAAACTTTTGTGCGACTTTCCGCAAATTCCGGGCCTTGCGGTGAGTTACGACCGGCAAAAACTGCATCCTATTTGGGCCATGGCTCAAAATTGCAGTCTGCCCTGAACGACCCAACTGAGATCATCTCTCCAGAAGCTTGCTGTGGGGTGCTCATGATTTCTTTAGCGCGCAAATTGGCCTTGTGTGTCCTGCTCGTTGCTTGCGGTCGCGAGGCGGTGAGGCTCGATGACCCCGAGAAGCCCGATGGAACTCTCAATGCGACCGATACGCAGGGTTCGCAGGCACCGAGCGGACAGAAGCAAACAAGCGCAGAGCCGGTTTCTCCTCCCGAGCAGCAGCTATCCTTGACCGCCGCGGCGCAGGAATTTCGTTTGCCTACACGAACCCTAAGCACGCCTGCCGAGCGACTCTGGGCCACTTTTTACCACACGCTCCGATTTGAAAGTGCTGCAACAGGCTACGACCTGCTTACACTCAAAGGCACACCCCTGGGTCCAAAGCTGACCAAGCTTCAGTGGTGCCAGGCGGCCATGGAGGGTAGCGTTCAGGTTTCCATGGATGGCATCTGGAAGACCTATAACTATGCAGGCACAGCAGGAAGTGTGCAGGTCGACTGTAGTGAATTCTACGACCATCCAGTGGGTCGTACACGATTCACCGTGGCCCGCGGACCATACGGAGATGGTGTTCGAAACTACATCCTCGTCCCTTTTAGAACGATTGCAGTTGATCCAGAAGTGATTCCCTACGGCAGTGTTATCTTCATTCCCGCTGCACGGGGTTTGCGGTTCACGCTTTCAGATGGAACCGAAAGAATCCACGACGGTTATTTCTTTGCCGGAGACACTGGTGGTCTTATTCACGGGGATCACATCGATGTGTTTATTGGTAACGCCCTGAGGAGCCCCTTCCCCTGGATCACAAGCAACTCACGATCGAAAACCGGATATCAGATTGTCCCTGATTCCGACCTACGAGATGTGCTCAATAGTTTACACATGCTCACTTCTGGCAAGTGATATTGAACGTTTTCTTTGGGTTCTTTGGATCGCCGCTGTCGTAGATGACCTTGAGCCCTTCTTTAGCAATCAGCTGCCGGATGCGATTCTCCTCAAGGATCTTTTTGCGGTATTCCGGATCGACCATCCAACGCACAGGATGCGCCACATTGGCACCGAGTTCTTTGAAGTTATCATAGCGCACTGTCAGTGAGGCCATTCCGTACGTGTGTGGTGCAGCATCGCGACTTCCATTTGTGCTGTTCCACTCGCTCGATCTGCGCACCATACCAAGCTCGAAGAAAACCTTGCGATAGCGCACGACAACGCCTGCCTTCAGGTCGATGATGAGGGGCTCAGATTCTGTAAAATGCTGGAGGCTACCGTCGAGACGATTGTTATTAAAAACGTAGCGTGCATCGGCTCCGAAAAATAAATTCAAACTCCAATTACTGCTTCCACAAATGATGCGTTTAAGGCGGCTCTCCAGACTCATCATCGCAAGCTCCTCAATGAGAGAAGGAGTCATTTTGTTGCCGACGTACATGTCGATGAGAGTCCCGAGCAACCGGTAATTGATCATGATTCCGGCATTCACGAAGTTTGTGAATGAGCCTGCATTTCCGCCTGCATTGATGATGACGTTGTACTCTGGTTCAGAGTTGCCATACAGATCGCCTTCGCCAATCTTGATGTGCTTCTGAAATCCAACGTTGACAAAAAAACGGTCTGCGAGCTGGTAATCCCAGTTGACCTCCTTGTCACCAATGATTCGATGAAAACCATTTTGTACCTGCTGAGCAAATGAATATTTACCAATTGCACCGAGAGTAGCTTCAATGCGCTGCATTGAACGGAGACGTGCTTTGGTTTTGTCCATCTTGTATGAATTGACCGCACCCCCACAATGCAGAACGCCTGCGTTGGGTGGTTCATTGGGGCGCAATGAGCCATCATCATTATTGGACGTGTTGTAAATATTCTGCGAACAAAGCAGGAAGAAGTCGCTGTGGTCGTATCCCAATTTTTTGAAGAACTTTTCAAACTCCGGGTTGTTGAAACTCAATTCAACCCGGAGGCCATTTGTGTAATAAATATCGGTGCCACCGAGAAAATCATTTTCCATAGTGACTTTAAATGCATCGATGACCGGGCGTTCCTTCATTAGCGCCTGGATGTGCTCATCTGTGAACTTTCCGTCGATTTTGAGATGTTCAACGAGGCGTCGTTCGTTTTCAATCTTCAATGCCTTAAACGTCGGCACGAGTTTTTTGTCTTTGAACATGAGGCGCAGCTCGCGCTCTTTTTCAGTCAGCGCATCATCGTAGAGAAGTTCGATGATTTCTTCTACCTCATCGTAGATAGCCTTGTTTTCAAAATAATCCGGGCGGTCGAAAAAACTCGCCAACGCGGTTGATTGAAGAAAAACACTGACGAGAAGGAACAAAAGCGAAAACTTCATATGACCACCTGACAGAACGACAGCAACTTTATCCGCCGCTCTTATCATCGTGCGGCCGTGTTGGCGCGGTTGTGTTCTATTCCTTGCTGTAAAAACAGATTTTCACTCACTGATAATTGAGCGAGGTCTATTTTTCAATTTTTTCGGGCTTTGTTTGCAGGGATTATGCGCAATGTGCCGAATTTATGGAATTTATTTCTGTCTCAACGGCTGATATGGGGGCGCCATGACGCTCGAAGGTATGGGCGGATTTCAGAGACCTTTTGCTAAGGTGCAGACGACTTTTTCGATGTTGTGGTCGGCTACAAATTTTGAATCTGGCCCTAAACCTCTAGGGAATCCGGGGCCGCGCGTCTTCGCTCGATAACTGCGCCAAAAACTCTGTTCATCCTCGGCGAGCCGTAGGCTGTGCAAATGCTCCACAGTTCCATCTGATTCAAGACGATACCTCTCAGATGCGGGTGAATATTTTGCCTGCCGAACGATAACAGAAAGCGCTCCTGCAAGGATTTTCATTGTGGCATCTGAGAACTCTCGCACAGCCACGCGAGCAGGTGGCATATGTGGTGTTATATCGTCGCTGAAAATGAGATTGCTGGAACGTCCTGCAAAATGTCTTTCAAATTCCGCCTTGAACTTTTCGTCACCAGGATTCGGACTCTGAAACGCGAAAATCTTATCGACCACAACTCCCTGTCTTTCAGCCCTCCAAGCTGCATATTGACTCAGCACACCGCCTAGGCTGTGGGCCGCAAAAATCACAGACTTTCCCTGTGTGGCAAGCTGCTTAAGCTTTGAATTCATGCTGCGCCAACTCAAGCCAAAGTTGATGAGAAAGCCCTTGTGAACCCATCCAGGGAGTCCATGAACAAAGCCGGGCGAGGTGAAGAATGTTGCATTCAAGATATAGTCCAGCGGATCCTGTGTCCCTCTGTAAAGAACCAACGCTTTGCTCTCAAACTCGAGGATTGTGGCATGCAGGCCGAACGGCCCAGCGTAGATGTCGTGTATGGAGAGTGGCTGTGTCTTGAGTTGTTTCCAATGCGTTGAGCGGTGTTCATTCGGAAGCTGAACGGCACGGGCAAACCATGCTGCAGATAGAAGATCTTCTCGCGTTGGCTCCTCGTTCTTCGGTTCCATAAAATCAAGCGTCGGGGTGACCTGACAGGGCAGCACAGGGTTGAGAGTCGGAACACGGTTGCTCTTCTCGAGATGTGCCGACAATTCAACCCGATCCATTTGAGCCTCGGCACTCTGGGAGGCAAGAAACAGGACCAGTGCGAGTGAAGACATTCTTATCATCCCATTTCCCCTGCTTTGTCTTTAATGAGTTTGGAGGAGGTTTTGGGGCACAAACAATGGGCAAAATGATCCAAGGGAGGAAAAGATTTCTCATCTCACCCGTGATTTTTCTTTTGTCCTGAGGTTTGAGAGTATGTTCTTAGGCAAGGCATCTGCAGTGTGAGGTATACTTTCTTGGCATCAAATATGTTTCTCTCGACACTGATTTCGATGTCCTCGCTAGGTGCACAGTCTGTTTGTGGTGTCGACGATCGCACTCCTTCTTTTGAAAACCATGTTGGTCATGTGCGTGCGAGTAATGGAGATACCCTTGGTCGATTTTGCACAGTAACGCTGATCAGCGAATCTTGTGCCTTGACCGCAGGACATTGTCTTCATGTGCTAGACGAGGCGGAGTTTTTCGATGCCAATCTGTCCGCGCAAGGGTGGAGCCAGGACCTTAATTCAAATAAATACAGGGTTGATAAGGGCAGTGTGCGAGCGCTTCAGTCGAGAATTGGCAACGATTGGGCGGTTGTTCGGTTACAGCCGAACCCGTTGTCGGGCATGCTTCCCGGAAAGGTGCACGGCTTTGCCGAGATCGATTTGGATCCGCAGCTAGCTCTCGAGGGTGAACTCGAAATTCATTCGATACAGCGTGATGAGAAGGGTCAATTTGGGCGTGTTTCGGCCAGAGGCACCGCACTTTCGAGCGATGGTAGTATCCTATTTCATGACCTGGATACAGGACCTGGGAGCAGTGGTTCACTGATTTCTGCAGCCGCTTCTGGCAGGGCTGTGGCAATTCACACTCATGGCGGCTGCGACACCATGAAAAATAATAAGGCAACCGTGATTGCCCGCGTGCCGTACCTGGTTAAGGCAATCAGGGCTTGTGTTGCACAGGAATCAAAATGATGAGTACAGCCGCAGTGGCGAGAGTTCTCTTTGGAAAACGTTGTGCACCTCTGTTTTGGGTGTCTGTTTTCGCAATGCTTGTTTTTGTTCTCAATGGCTGTGTTAAGCGCGGATATAATCAAGCGGCAGAGCAGACAATTCACGCGCCATCCAAAGATCGACTTGCATTTTCTTATGTCGGATTCGGCTGGTGCTACTACATCGAGGACAAGTCATATACACCAACGGTGGTAAAGACTGGTCTCGAGGACGCCGAGGTCAGCATGAATCTCGAGACCGGCGTCGAGCGGCGGGATAAATATGAAGTTGTTTTCAGTCGCAGGAAATTTTTGAAGGCGCATCAATGGCCACTTGAATTCGACACTGTTGGGGAGTGGCTTCGGAGGTTGCACTCCAACTCCATCCCAGACGAGCTGAGTTACCAAGTTTTCTATAAGCTCTCTCAAGAAATAGACGAGCTCAGAGGGTCGATTGCGATGCGAAAGCTTGAAAAGGGTTTTTGCGAGGCTATCAATAGTGGCAATGCTCTTAAGCTTAAAACCATGCCGTCCCTCGACCAGAAGGCGAGAATCACCGAATACACCCTCAGATGCGACAAAGAGACCGGCGAGATTATGCGTCGAAGTGATTACGAAATTCTCGATGCCGCACACTATCGGCGGTTGAGAGGAGCGTTAGAAGAGCTGACGAACTCTCCGGACTGGAAAAAATACCAACGCAGTGGCTCGCCCTGCCACGAGCATATTTTTCAATTTGAGGTCAGTCGTGGCAAATATCTGGGCTCCGAAGTCAAAAAGATTTGGTGATATTGCCGGCAGGAATCACCAAAATCCTTTAAAAAATAGGTCTTTTAAAGTTTTGTGAGTTTTGCTACCTCCCTAGTAGGCACGCGGGGAATTTTCAATTTCTCAAGCAGCTTCGGAGGGTTATGTTATGAGAGTTAGTCCTTTTATCGTAGTCGTTGGATCTCTGCTGGTGGTAGCTTGCGGTTCGGCAGTCACATCAAACGAGAGCCGTTTGAACGAGAGAAGTACGACTGTGCAGCCTCAAGGGGAGCCGGATTGGAAGAACAAAGACGGCGTGGAAATCATGACCTGGGCAAAGCGTCCCGAAGTGCGCAAGGCGATTTGTAATACGCTGCGGGATGCTCATAAACAGGGCTTTTCCGCAACCTCATCGGAAGCCTTTAAGATGGTAGCGAAGGCATTTGAGCTGCATCCGGTTGAAGCAGAAATTGTGGCTGTGTATGCTGCCGACATGGAATGCCCGGAGCTCAACTGAGCACGCGCTTCCATTCGGTATGACACAGCCCTCTGGAGTTCACGATGTCTCTTAAAAAGTCATTGCTTTCTGCAGCAACGTTGGGATTGGCCTCAGGCACCGCAATTGCGCAGTCTACGAATACCCCTGCGCCTGAATCGATGGGCCATGCGCATACTCCTACGAAAGGTGTGATGTGCTTTGGAACAAATACCTGCAAGGGTACGGGTTCCTGTGTTGTGACAAAGGAGCAAATCACCGCAGCAAACCAAGCATTCAAAAATCAGTTCAAAAAATCCCAGGCACATGAGTGTGGCGGATCGAATGCATGCGGTGCTAAAGAGGGATATTTGGAGTGGGTCAAGAAGCCCAGCAACGCGGATTGCTTTGCAGCGGGTGGATTCGTTTTCGAGAAAAAGCTCGACAAGAAGACCAAAACTGAAAAGCTGGTTGTGAAGAAGTCAAACTAAAATCCTTTTGCGCGAGAATGATTCTCTAATGAATTCATCTCGCGTGTTGAGCTTTTAGCTTGCCTCTTGAGAGCCGAATCTCACTTGCATGATGAAGCGTAGGCTGAATCTGCGCCCTGAGCCTTTTCTGGAACCACACACTTACTCACTACATTGTCGAAGAACAGGTTGGTCTTGTCTGCTGCCGAGTAAAGGAAAGCGACTTCGACGTAATCAAACTCCACACCTGCATATACTGTCGCGGTTTTGTTGCTGTCCGCTTTTTGGGGAGTCAGTGCCTCAAGCAATGTCTTTGGATTGATGCGCGAGCTGAGCACCACGGGATTCGACCAGCCCTTGGCCGCATCGTAATCGGGTGTGCTGAATATGCCGCCGAGATTCTTGCCAAAGAGAAATGAATTGAGCGTGCCAAGTGCACTCATTTTGTCAGAATACTTTACATTCGTTCCGCGATGCAGTGTCACCGCATTCATGCCTTGGTCGGCGCTGATATGGGCAACAAGGCGCGCTCCTGGCGATCCGAGACGCGGCGAAAATTTCTTTGTTTGTGCATTCCACTCGAACCAAGGTTGTTTGTTCATGAGTTCTTCGAGCTCATATTTCTTTCGCTCGAAGAGGCTACCCTCAACACCCGATGCACGATTTCTGTAGAAGCCCTCTGCAAATACATCACCCTTGTAAAGTGCCATTCCCCCAAAGGATGTGCGTCCATTTCCTGTCAGCCAATAAAAGTGGCTCGGCTCTGTGAGAGATTTATTGATCGCACGAATGAGGTTGCAGTGATCACCGAGAAAAAGTTCGGACTTTAGAGCGCCGCGTGCGGCGAGATCCACCTCCGACGAGAACAGCAGATCGCGAAAGTTCTCGGGTTCAAAAACCTTACTGGTTGCTGCTTGGTTGAGTGCTGCGGTGAGTTGTTGAGTGAGCAATTCGGGGGTGTACGGAGCATTGCGTTGCAGTGTTTCGTGGCAGGGTGTTTGGCGACCGTCTGGATTATCAATTTTACCACGCAAATCGCTGTTGAAGTCGCGAGACTTGCAGCCAAGCAACGAAACTGCGGCCACAATGGTAAGAAAAAATTTATTGAATTGCATTGTTGGACCTCTAAAAACAAAACCAAATCTCATGGTAGAGAGTCAAGGGGGAACACGCAATGTCGGGATTTCAACAATGCCCCCGTATTCTTGTGATGTCTGGCAGGCATGCACTTCCCTGCAAAAGACCAATTAGAGGTGTGCTCTGTACAGCGAGGCCTAACCTTCGGCGCCACCAGAATATGAATTGAAGAAAAAACAATATCCTTCTAAATTGAGAAATCCTCGCGGTTGAGGAACATCATTTGAACCACAGCGAGCACCTTTAAGACGAAGGTGGGCTTAACCTCAAACCCCAAAGGGAACTCAAAAATGTCTTCACCTGTGTATGTTGTTCAAGGCGCGAATTCAGCGATGGCTCAAGAGTTCATTTCTCAAAATTCACATGCGCGATTTTTGCTGCTCTCCGAGAATCCGCTTGAGAAGTCTCCACAGGTGGAGCACATATCTTGCGTGGGTTCTGCGCTCGATGAGGATTTTCTCAAGTCTGCAGTGGAGCAAGCGACAGAACGTTGGCAATGCATCGATGGCTATGCACATTTTAGTGGTTCAATTCTTCTCAAGCCATTGCATATGACCCGCATCGATGAGTGGGACGGAATATTCAGCAAGCACGTGACGACCGCATTTGTGGGTTTGAAGGCAGTTCTTCCTGTTTTTAAAAGACAAGGTCATGGCAGTGTTGTCTTGATATCTAGCACAGCTGCGCGAGTTGGCTTGCAGAACCATGAAGCCATTGCTGCTGCCAAAGGAGCATTGGAAGCATTGGTGCGCTCATGCGCGGCCACGTATGCTCCCGTGCGATTCAATGCCATTGCGCCAGGTCTAACGCGCTCACGCATGAGTCAAAAGATTGTAGGGAGCGAGCCAGCATTGAAGGCGAGTTTGCAACTTCAGGCAATTCAGCGGCTTGCTGAGCCAAGCGACATGGCGAGCGCGGTGACATTCCTTATAGGGCCTCAAAGTGGAATGATCACTGGGCAAGTGATCGCCGTCGATGGTGGCCTTTCCTCAACCAAGCGCATGGGTTTGTGAATTCCAGGTATCGACCAAATTGGACGTCAGGTGACTCGCTCCCTTCAGTTCTATGACCGGATTTCGGCGAATGTGCGTTTATTTTTGCGATACCAGTAAGAGTAAATTCCTGCTGCCATACAGACGGAAACAACAGAGAGGATGACCATTCCTGAAAATTGCTGGTGATCCTCGACGCGCGTACCAGCACCATAGAGAATCAAAGTCGCAAAGCTTGTGAGTGCTGAAGCCACCCCATTAATTTCGCCACGTTGACCAACCGCAATTGTGCGCTGGCGAATTTCCATTTCTCCCATGGAAAAGCCGTACAGACCTATTCTGGAAATCAGGATCAGCACGAGGAAAAATAGGCCATCCTGCGTTCGAGAGTAAAAGAAGGGTAGAGCCGCGACTACCGAAATAGCCTGAAGAGCAATAAAGGCAAGAGAGCCCTTAAGCACACCAAGACGGCGCACAACAGGCGGAAAGAGGAGAGTTGCTAGAAGGCCGAAAATGGCTCCGAATCCGCGAAACAGGCCGAGACCGAATTCTGAAAGCTGCCATCCGCCCTTGAGGAAGCTTGTGAGCAGGACTCCATGAGGGCTCAGCGCAGACAACCAGAGAAAAGCGTATGCGATCATCGCTAACGACGAAGGATGCTTCCAAAAGTTATGCCAGCCCTCCAGGGTCTGTCGGATGACACCCACTTTATTCTTTATGACTCCCGAGGGCCCTACTTGCAGCACAGGTGAACGCGCAAAAACGCGACGCAAGAGCAAAATCTCAGGCACAAAGGAAGCAATATTCCAGAGAACGACGAGTGAAAATCCAAAGAGGGGGGATGCTGATGTACCCAGGCCAAGCAATACTCCGGCGAGAACCGGTGAAAGAACCTCAGTTGTGAGATCGACCTGTTTCATGCGGCTGTTCACCCGGGCGAGATCTTCCGGGGGAACCAATGTTGGAATCCAGTCGTTGCCCACGGCAATGTCCATGAGGCTCGCTGCGAGGCTAGAGATTATCGCGGCTCCTGTGATACCGGCGATGAGAGTCCAATCTAATGTCGTCAAAAATTCGCGTGATTCCGTATGCCCGGTTTGCGTGAATAGAAAAAGACAAGCTGCAGCCACAAGTACACTCAAAAGCTGCAGCAGCACCCCCAAATATGCCGTGTGGCTGCGCCTCCAGCGATCCACAATTCCGGAAAGGAGGGGCTGAAATAGAAATTGTCCGAGTTTAGTGAAAAAAAAGATCGCAGCGATGAGGTTAAATTTTTCCGGGAACAGCATCACCAGTGTGATCGGCAGTGCAAAATCCCAGGCCTGATCGCCCGATCGAGTGAGGAGACGACTGAGAAGGATTTGGCTGTGAAGCTTCATTTGAAATTTTTTCCATCTGCAGACAACGCAACATCTCGATGTGGTGCTTTGGATGCATTTTCGTCATTTGCCTGTGTGGTTAGCTGCGACAAAATTGCCATTCAGGGAAAAAAACATAAATAGCTTCTTTTTGGATTCGTCGGTTGCCGCTGAGTGTGTGTAAACGACACGCCATTCTGGCCTGCCCTTCGGACTTGTGACCTTGTCAAGGGATTCATGATTCAGGGATGTCCAGATTGAATCTATGGTTCCTTTTTTTGCAAGGCGGTTGCGGTGATAAGCAGCACACCGAATGATCGTTTCCTCGTTAGCCTCTTTCCGGCCGTGAAAGTGGCATGAGCCTCCCGCGTCTGCAATTGCTACGGAGTGCGAGGCAAGAAAGAAATTTAAAACAGCAAAAATAAGAATATTCAGAAGAAAATTAGACATCTCTTTACTCCAGGTTATCACGACCAGAATCGGCCTTCTCACTTTCAATCTCCATGTCTTCATGAGCATGCTTGTGTTCCTGAGTTGGGAAGCGGAAATCATCGGGGTGTGAGTCATGCCAGTAACCATGCATCTGCATAGCGAGGAGAAAGATACCTGCATAGAGGAGAGCTTTGTTCGAAGCGTAACTAAATCGCTTGAAGGATTCGCGCTTCCGCCATCCAGAGAGAGCCAGGATCATAATTGTAAGTGCGATAATCTGGCCGATTTCAACCCCGACGTTGAAGCTCAGAATGCGATAGAGCATTCCAATTTTGTCTTCACCTAAAGGGAGTTGCTGCAGACGTGTCGAGAGTCCAAATCCATGGAGCAGTCCGAAGCCGAAAACCATGATAAGCAGATTTGGCGACTTCATTCCCAGATGTTTCTCAAAGCCACCGTTGTTGTCAAAGGCCTTATAGATAACACTGAGAGCTATGATTGCATCAACGAGATAATAGTTCCAGGTTATTTTATAAAACGTCGCAAAGACGAGAGTAAGGCAGTGGCCAAGAGTGAAAACCGTCACAAATTTTGCCACGTCCCTGATGGTCGTGAGAAAAAACAAGACTCCAAAAAGGAATAAGAGATGATCATAGCCGGTTAGCATATGTTCGGCTCCCAGAACAACATAGTGACCATACCCACCCTCAAGCATTCTCTGCTTCTGCTCATCACTTATTCCGTGTGCGAACGCGGCTGGTGCAAGCAAAAGAGAAAAGATGCTCATTAAACGATATAATTTAAGAAAATCTCGGGTCTGTGTATTGAACATAAATTCTCCCCTCATGAATTTATATCATATGGGGGAGATTGTACTATGAAAACAAAAATGCAGAGGAAGGCTTAAATTTATCCGAATAAGATGATGTCTCTTGCGGGATGTGCTGTGATTGAAGTGCTCGAATCGGAAAAGACTAATTATGATGTATTCCCTTTCCACGCAGCTGAGCTGTGAGAGACATGAGTGAGCGTGGACTATCATCTTCGTCGTAAATATCACCGACGACCTCTTCTAGAATGTCCTCAATAGTAACAATACCGACAGTGTCTGCCTGGTGCACGACGAGAGCCATGTGTGATCGTTTATTCTGCAAAATCTTCAGCACATTGAGAACAGGTTCGCTCTCTTTGAAGGCCTGGATGGGTCGAATAAGCTTTGTCCAATTGGTTCGACCATCTTCGTCGGAGGCGATAAATTCTTTGGAATGAAGAATTCCTGCAACGACTGAACCATCCCTAACAGGGATACGTGTATGGCCTGATGCCTTAACGGTCTCCAGGACTGCTTTCTTATCCGCATGGACATCGATAGTGACAACCTCAATCCATGGCAGCATCACATCCTTCACTCTGCGTTTGTCGATACTCAGCAGATTCAGGACGTATTGCTTGTGCGTGTCAGTGAGGTTGTCGAGCTCAATGGCCGAGTGTGCATCTCCAGAACGCTCCGGCTCCGCCTTTGGTAGAAAAATTCTGCAAATGAATTTCGTAGATGTCTCGAACACAAAGACAAGTGGCCCGAAGAGCTTGTCCATGACCTGCAAGGGCGCGGAGCCAAACTTCGCCGTTCTAAGGGGGAATTTGAGTGCAAATGTCTTCGGCACGAGTTCGCCCAATACAACTGAAAAATAGGTCAACGGCAGAACGACACTGATGATTGCCAAAGACTCCGACAACTCTTCGCTGAGTTCAAAGTATTTCTGAAAAAGTGGCGCGATGTTTTCCTCTGCTCCAGCGCCACCCACAGCGGCGGAAATGGCTCCCACGAGTGTGATGCCAACCTGTAGTACCGATAAAACGCGCTCGGGATTGCTCTTCATTTCAAGTACGCGCTTCGCAGCGTTATCGCCCGAGTTTGCAAGCGCTTTGAGCTTTGCGGATGAGGCTGTCATGATCCCCATCTCGACTGCTGACAGAACCGAATTGAGGACTAGGCAAACAAATATGATACTAATTTCAAACATGCTTTCCTGCTTGCTAAGAACAGGTCGCTAACATTGACGATGGTTTTGAATTTGTCCAGTGCTGACCACTAAATTCGACTTGCATACCCTCATGCCGCTTCAATCTTAATCGTTGCAAAGGACTATATCCAAACCATAGAGCTGGTTGATTCAGGTAAGTAGGTTGGCTGATTGAGTTGAGGAATTTCTCTGCGGAGGGAGCCGAAGGTGATTTCATCCGACAAAGACTCAATCGAGTTCTTGCGTGGTTTGTGCCTCATGGCAATGACCCTCAATCATCTCCTGCTCTGGCCATTTGTAAACGTTTCATTCTTGCTGCGTCTCACCTATCAGAGTCTTGGTTGGTGGAGCTTCGCAACCGTCTTCTTTGCCCTGGCGGGAGTCCAATGGGGGAGAAGGACACAGGGCGAGCATCGGCTTTGGCATTGGAATGGCTTGCGTGCAGGCATGCTCTTGGGTTGGGTGTGCGTTGCGACGAGCCTCTATATCTTGGGTGTCAATTTACGCCTGATTAATCCCGCTCCCTGGCAGGCGCATATCGCCTGGAGAGATATTGGAACTCTGTTTGGGGCTCTACTTGGATTCAAACTGCCATGGTTGATCGATGTGATCTGGCTGCACGCGTGGCTCGGCCTGTTCGCAGCAATGCTTTGGTCAATTCCGCTGCTGCGTTCTTCGCCCTTTCTGATATTTTCTGTAAGTGCAGCAATCTGGCTGTGTGGTATCCCAGACATATTCGCAGGTCTAGGGCGATATCAGATTGCCCCGTCATGGCACTCGTGGACTGGTTGGCAATTCCTTTTCGTGATCTGCGCCCTGAGCCAGCAGCCGACAGTTAAGGATCGTCTCGATAAGCTCCGAAAAAAAAAATTCGATGGATTCTTTCCTTGTCTTCCGGGGTACTTGTTGCTCTGAAGCAAACTCAAGTCCTCGGAGACGCAGGTGAGCTTACCTCAACAAGAAATTTCGGCCCGCTTTTTGCCTTCAATTCAATTCTAATTTGCTTTTTTATAAGCACATTCCGCTTTTCGGCGATACCCTCGTGGATCACTTTTATAGGTCGTCGGAGCTTGCTCTTCTATTCTCTGCATTGTTTTTTAGTCTATGCATTGGGAAGTCAAGTTGCTCTTTACCAAAATCAAAAGTTTGTTTGTTTGTTTTTTTTGCTTTGCTTGTTAGCAATATCTTTTATTGCGCGACTGCTTCTTTGGCGGAGGTCTTCATGAGTCCTCGAGTTGTGAAAAGGGCAGATCTAATATTGGTTGCAGGTGGCCCGGATGAGTTTTCCAGAGTCTCTAGGGCATCAGGGTTTGCGCAAAGGAATGGAGTCAACGTCGTTCCTCTGTTGAGCTCTGATGAGGTTCTTCAGGCATTGAATAATGCGAGTAATATTCTCATAGTCATAAATTCCCAGGCAGATCTCGATCGTCACCAAGAGGATCTCGTTCATGCTGCATTAGCTCGAGGGGCGCATTGGTGCTCTGTTAATTTCTTTGAGGGCTGTTATTGGGGTTTTGCACGCGTCAAGACTCTAGGTGACATCTTGGAATGGATGCACCTGACCGAGCAAAGCATTTTCAGTATTTTCAGTTCACGCATTCTGTGTTGTATTCGAAGAGTATCTGCCTTGGCTGCGCTAGTTTCACTCTCTCCTTTGTTAATATTGATTGCCTTCGTCATCAGGCAGGTGAGTCCTGGCCCCGTCTTCTACAAGCAGCAGCGGGTTGGACATAAGGGCAAAGCCTTTACCCTTGTTAAGTTCAGAACGATGCATGTGGATTCTGAGCGCTTGGGGCCACAATGGTCGAGTGGAAATTCCGATTCAAGAGCCTTTCCCTTTGGTCGGTTTTTACGCCAAACCCATCTCGATGAACTGCCTCAGCTTTGGAATGTTGTTAAAGGAGAACTGTGCTTTGTCGGACCAAGGCCCGAGAGGCCTGAGTTCTACACAATTCTCCGTGAGGAACTTCCACATTTCGCGGTTAGAGCCAGGATTGCCCCGGGCATAACGGGTTGGGCGCAGCTTCGCGCTGGGTATGCTGCGAGTGTCGATGAGTCGAGGCGGAAGATGGAATTTGATCTCTATTTCATGAGATCGGTTCGGCTGGCATTTGTTTTTGAAATCTTGATTGGGACAATCAACAAGTGTGGCCGTGAGGTTTGCTCTGCCATCTTTGCGATTTTGAGGCGTCGGAATGCCAACGAATGAAGCGAGAGGCAGAATATGCAGATTGTTCACGTTCTGAACAGTGGTGTGATCAGCGGGCCAGAGATGCTGGTTGTTCCGGCCTTGAAAAAGTTGTCATCATTGCGTGAGGTCTGGAGTTTAGAGGAACTGCGTCAGGATAAGGGCTCTGGAAAACTCGCGAGGTTCTGTGAGCAGATTGGCATTCCGGTTGTTGCAGTCCCGGTAGCCTCGCGGCTCGATATCCGCGCAGTGTTGCACTTGCGTCGGCTCATCAACGGTTTGCCTCGGAATACTATTATCCATAGCCACGACGCAAAGGCGAGCGTGTACGTTTGGCTCGCAAGGTTATTCTTGTTCAAGAGATCCACTCTCCTTTTTGCCACCCATCATGGCGCGCTCGTGAGAGATAATTTCATTTCAAGAATCTATGAAATGATCTTCGTGAGGATAGCTGGATTGTTCTTTAATCGAGTTTTGTGCGTCAGCGAGAGCGAGTTTCGACTTCTTATGGAGAGAGGTGTCTCTCTGAAGATTCTTCGGTGCCATCGTAACGGAGTGAGCCGTCCTGCGTTGCAATGGCATGAGCGGCGGGCGAAACCCGAGGATGAAGTATCAAGAATCGCTATTCTTGCGAGACTGTCGCCCGAAAAAAATATCATACGGGCACTTAGAACCCTGGCGGTCATGGATCAGAAATTCTGCAGAAAATGGTCACTCGATATACTTGGTGAAGGGCGAGAAAAGGAAAGATTATTTGCCTCTGCCATCGAATTGGGAATTGGTGATAAAGTTCATCTGCGGGGCTTTGTTCCTGAGGCATGGCGTGAGCTCGATAATTATCACTGCCTTCTTAGTTTTTCTTTGGGAGAAGGGCTCCCTGTTTCTCTATTGGAAGCGGGTTGGAGGCAGACTCCTGTCTTTGCAAGTGCGGTTGGTGGAGTGCCAGAGGTCTGTGGCGATGGTGCAGGTGTCTTGTTCTCCCTAAATGACTCCGACGAAGTGATTGCGCATAGGCTTGCTGATTATCTGAGGTGCCCTCAGCAATTGAGGAGCACTGCTTCGCAGTTGCAGAGGCGGGTATTTGATTGCTTCTCGCAAGAGCGCTGGCTCGATGAGCTCATGACTCACTATGCATCTGTCTCTGCAGACTGATTTTCAATCTTGGTGGGCGAAGGTATGAAAAAGCAAATTACCATCTTTTTTTGCTTACTACCCATCATCTGTGCAAGGGCAAGTGCTTCGACGGCGCCTGCTCTTGTCCCAGGATCCAAAATTCGGATCAGTTCGCAGAGTGATGCTAGCCTCAATTCTGTAGCAGAATTGGATTGGCTTGGTGAAGTCCAGTTGCCACTGTGTGGGCAAGTGAGGCTTGGTGGCTTGATAATAGATGATGCGCTTCGAGTTCTGCATTCTTGTCTGAAGAAGTTCTATAAGCAAATGCCTGATGTCGCGGTTCAGGAGATTTTGCCGAGGCAGGTTTTGGTTAAGGTGGGAATGAGGGGCGAGACGGGAAAATGGGCGCGTGTCGCTGGCCAGCTTTCTGTCCATTCATTGCTTTCGGCTGAGGGCATTTCTCCGGAGGCTGGTCACATCGTTCGCCTGCTCTCTCCCTATGGACTCGATATTGTTGCGCCAGAGAGCGATGCTGAGTGGAGTCGGCCCTTTCCTTGGCGTGGCGGTGAAACGGTTATTGTGGAGAGGAATAAAGCAGAAAGAGGACAGGAAAGCATCGATGTACTTGGGGAGGTGAGAAAGCCCGGTAAATTTGGATATAGCCCCGCGAAGACGATCCTGGATGTGATTCGAGACGCTCAAGGACCCACTCCGCAGGCATTGCCCGACACTGTGATTGTTTATCGAACCCTCGGTGGGAAGAGATTTGAAACACAGTGGACAGATACCCGTATAAGAATTGAGCCCGGAGATGTTTTCCTTGTGCCTGCACAAAGGGAAGGCAATCTGGACAAAGGACTGCGGTGGACAGTTTCATTGCTCTCGATCGTGAATACGCTCTTTCTCATTCGACTCTCAGACCGGTGAAGCGGCATGCGGGTTTTCTTTGGAATCCTTTATGTCGTGCGTCAGTGTTTGAATCACAGGAAGAAGGTCATCGTCTTTTCTTGGATTTGCGTATTCTCGCCCCTTGCCGTTTGGATTCACAGGATGCCACAGAAGTACAAGTCGTCTGCGTTGTTTAACTTTCACTCTGACTTCTCAAAGGTTCCTGCCAGCAGCGAATTCTTCAATGAAATATATGATCCAAATGAGATTAGAGCGGAGAAGGAAGCCATTCTGCTCGGTGTGCTCTCAGATGATTTTCTGTTCCACATAGCCCGGCAGTACATCGGTGAGGCAGAGGCCGAGAAGGAATGGGTTGTACAAGGATTGCGGAAGGACATCCGGTTTGTGCCGCTGAGTCGGACAACATATCAGCTCGTTGTTGTGCAGCGCAGCGGATTGTCCGCTCAAAGTATTGCATGGGAGGTGATCGAACGCCTTGATAAGAGCTTGCAAGCAGAGAGGATGTTGAGAATGCAATCCGTATACGATTCCATTTCTCAACAGCTCAACGAACTTTCAGTCGATGGTCAGGATGGAAATGTGTCGACTGGGATCAAGGCACTTCAAACCAGGCTTGAGGTTGAAATCTCGAATTTGGAGAGGCTCTACACCAATGATCATCCCAGGCTCATTCGTCTTCGCGCCCAATTGAGAAATCTCTTTCAGACGCGAAAAGCCTCGGAGGGCGAGAGACTTCAGCGAGGCCAGATTGAAAATTGGGTCTCGCTCAGGGGGATATTGAGCACGAGGAAGGCGTTGTTGCAGGTTGCACTTCGGATGGAAGAGAAGGGTTCCATCTCACATATAAAGATCGTAAAGGAGCCAGACCTTCCGCTCTGGCCAGCTGAACCCAAAAAAAACATTTTTCTGATCTCCGCATTATTCACATCCCTGGTCATTTCAGCGACCATTGCGGCAATAATGAGCATTCTTGGGGAACTGCGCTTCCTCTTTCCGACGCTTTATGAGGGTTGGCGGTCGTACCTAAACAGTCAGCAGACAACTGCTCGTGAGAGTGTCCCTGAAAAGGGCAAGAGCGATGTTTGAGAAGGAGGTATTTGCACTTTCAATCGAAAGTGAGTCCTCTCATTATCTCTTTTTTCTGGGATCAGCATTTTGCATCTGGCGCCTGACAGAAGTCCGAAGGTCTTCGCCTAAATTTGATCAGGTCGGACAATTGGAAATTCTCTTTGCTGCTGTTTTCGCTCTGGCTGTGTCGCTCTATCTACAGAGCCATTTTTTTGTATTCACCTTTGGAATTGCTCTGTGTGTCCTGTCGGGATTGAGATCGGCCGTAGAGGCAGTTGGACTGACACTCATTCTCTATGTTTGTCGCCCCTGGGAGGTTTTCCCTAAAAGCGATTGGTGGGCACAGGTGCCCCGGCAGTGCATTGCATTGTGGGTTCTGTCCTGGCTGCGTGAGGTTGCACTCGATCCTAGACAGGTATTCAGGACAGCAGACCTTTCGAAGTGTGTTGGATTGTCGCTTGTGTTTGGCCTTTGGTGTTTCGCAACAACCTTCATCTCTGGGGACGTGTCCGCGAGTCAGAATGACTTTTTTAACATGCTCTTTCGCGCAGTCATCCTTGTTGTCATACTTCATCTGACAATCAAAAATGCAAATGAGGCAAAGCGACTTCGACTTGCATTTGTGGTGGGTGTTGGAGCGCTCTCATTTTATAGTCTCTGGCGATTCCACGGATTCGATCAAGATGTTCCTTTAGACCTGTTGCAGCGCAGTGCGCCTGAGATACAGAGAAGGCTTGAGGCAATTGGTTCCCTCGGTAATTCAAACGACATTGCTGCGGCAATTCTTATCCCTTTGGGATTTCTCTGGCCAAAAATAATCTCTCCTGACACTGCCTTGTTCACTCGAATCTCATTGGCTTTTGCGAGCTGTGTTCTGCTCATGACATTGCATGCTTCGCAGAGTCGGGGTGCTTTGCTCGCTGTTGCGGTGCAATTGGGATTAATTTTTGTACAGACATCGCGGCGTCCAAAGTTGCTTCTCTTGTGTTTGGCGGTGGGTGTTGGGTTGTTGTCGACAGTCGCAAGCCAACTGATGGGTCGCAATGCTGATGATCTCGATGCATCTACTGAAAGCCGTCTCAATTACTATGTGACCGGATTCAGGATGTTAATCAGTAGCCCGATTTGGGGTCAGGGCTTTGGACGATATCCCTATGAGTTCGAGCGATTCTCGCCCATTATTCTTCACGAGTGGGGACTACGGACGGCTCACTCAAGTTGGATCTTGGTGATGGCTGAAACGGGTCTCGTGGGTCTGCTTCTGTTTGCCTTGATCAATTACTACGTGGTTCTCTGCTGTTGGCGGCTACGTACCGACCAGCCTGACCTTCTTCTATCCTACGCAGGTTACTCTCTCACGATTGTCTTTCTGTCACACACTTGGATGATGTTTCCTTGGATTCTTTTCACGTTGACCGATCTTCAAGCCAAATACACGCCTGAGCGGATTCAACTAAGTGCGGAGGAGAGGGAACATGTCAGAGCCTAAGCCCGAGATATACTGGGTGACGCCGCGCATTCCTTGGCCACCTCGCTGCGGCGCGAGCTTGGCAAACTGTGAACTGATTCGCGGAATGGCTGAGCTGGGATATCGAATTCACCTCATTTGTTTCTCGGAAAGAAATCTGAGTCAAGCTGATTCTGAGATGGTCATGGCTTCATTGGGTGCCGCTACATTGAGGATTCATCAATGGTCAATACTCTATAGACATCCTTTCCTACGTCGTTGTTTATCAATTTTGAAAAGTATTTTTCGATCAAATATTCCGCTGACAGCAATGCACTTCACGTCCTCAGAGATCGTTCGGTTTGTTAAAGGTGCGTTGCTTTCGAGGTCTCCGAAATTTGTACTCTGGGATGGCCTTCATCCAATGGGGGCTCTTTTTAGAAAGGAGCTCTCTCAACTGAAGGAGTGCATCAATATCTACCGAGCACACAATTGTGAAACAATGATCTGGGCGGGCTATGCTCGTTCCAAATCTAGTCCACTAACACAACTTCTCAGATATCAGGTTGAAAGAATGCAGCGTTTCGAATCGATCTGTCTCAGAGAGGCGAGTGCCGTTGCGTTCGTGCAAGAGAGCGATCTTCAGTGCATATCCCAGGAAAATCAAAAAAAGCAGGTCGCTGCTGTTGTGCCCATATCCTTGCCAGAATCACCTGATACCACACCTCTGCAAGTTAAGAGATGGAGACGGGTCAACGTCAGCGATACGGAGGTTCCAGACTTGCAGCTGCTCTGGCTTGGTGGACTCAATTGGTGGCCAAATCGAGAGGGACTTGAGTGGTTTGCACGGTCTGTCTGGTCACCCTTATGCTCCCTGAGGCCCAATGTCTCCCTCACGTTGGTTGGTCGTGGCACCGAGAAAATCTGCTTCCGTTCTCAGGACAGGGTGCGTGCACTCGGATTCGTTGAGGACATCGAGTCAATATTTGCAGAAGCTGATCTCTTGGTGGTTCCGATTCTGTCTGGAAGTGGAGTTCGCGTGAAGGCGCTTGAGGCACTCTCTCAAGCAGTTCCCTGCATCGGTACTCCATTGGGCCTCAGCGGTGTTCCCCCTTCAGGCGTATTTGTTGCCGAAGAGTCGTCTGAGTGGATTCACGTCCTTCGTGTTTTGAGCAATAGAGAGTGCTTTATTCAGGGTATGCATGGTGCTCGTGCTGTTCGGCAATTGAACTCGAGAAAGTTGTGCGCGTTGCGCATGGATGAACTACTTCATCGGGCTGATCATTGACATCTAATTTTCTGCGATTTTCGGCTTTTTTAAAGATGAATCGTCGATGACGTTATCTTCAAACCAGTTCTTACAAATTTGACGTATCTTTGCAAATATTTCTCTTGCCTCTGATGGATTTAGGTTGAACGGGTCTTCAATTTCACTGTTGTCATTTGTGTCTACGATTTCAGAGAGAAGCAATATCTTACCAAGGAACTGGTAGCCGAAATGCATGCCGATGTATCGTCCATGTTTTTTCTCCATTGTGATGACAAGGTCTGATGATTTGAGATCAGCGAGTGTCAGTTGTTCAGCTCTGTGGTTCTCTGGGTTGATTCCAGAATCTCGGAACACTCCCAGAAATCTTTCGGGTACATCTCTCTCGGTGACCTCCAGTCCTCTCGAAACGATCTCAATTCCACGGATTCGATAAGAATTCAGTATTTTCTCAGCAAATGGGCTGCGGCAGCGATTGCCAAAACAAACAATAAGGATGCGCTGGGGTGCGTCTGAGTCAATTTCAAAGGTTGAATTTCTAGACCGAAAAAATATACGCTCTTGTCTTTCTTTAATCGTGTTGATTTGCAATCTGCGGACACGATCAAAAATCAAATCCAACAAAGATAAAAAAGGATTTGTAAAAATTTTTGGAAAAAGACTGGCGAGGATTTTAAACTGTGCAATGCAGGGTAGAGGATCGCGAAACCAGAGGTAGTCATAGCGCGTCTTAATGCTGAGAATAGTTTTTATTGAACTGAAGATATGACTTGCTGCTTGAGGGATATTGAGCTGAGATCTTCGCCAAGATTGCAGAATAGATTTGATGTAGAGAATCTCCCCTGGATAGAGGGTCGTTCCCACTCGTTTGCAGTCACTGGGAAGAGGCCGCGATTTTGTCGACCTGTGATGAATGGCTGAACCACGCAGCCCTTTTTGCTTTGCCCATTGCGCAATGAAAGGCAGCCCTGCATGGAGTGCCAGCGCTAGAGAACCCCACGGCCGAGCGTTTAATTCTATCAGGACTGATGATGTTTCATTCTTAACCAACTTCTGGTCGATGTTCGTTCTTCTGTACTCCACCATTGCAATGCCGTTGAGCGAGAGGCCCTGCAGAAACTCACAGGCACTCCTGAGGAGCTTCTCGTCGTAGCTGATGCGCCGACGAGCGCTCACTCCACCTGTCCATGGAATCTCTGCGAGTCTTTCGTGCGTCTGAGATATCTGCACTTGCCCGTTATCCATTAGGAGAAATGCTCCATGTCCCTGTCCAGCAACCCACTTTTGCATCAGGTATTTTTGGCCCATGCTGCGCAGTTCACGATGCAGAGACCATAGCTCAGATCGACTCGTGACAATCCAGGATTGTCCTTTTTGATAAGCCCCGCTTCTATGCCATCGATTGTCCGTGCGGATCACCATCGGAAAGTCAGCTTCAGTTGGATCTACAGGTAGTTCGCTGCTATCCACAATCCATCCGTGAGCCGTGGGCAGTTTGAGTGAAACAGCGCGCTCAAAAGTTTTCAACTTGCTCAGTGCAACATCCAGCACTTCAGTATTTGCTCGCATTAACAGCAACTCATTTGGAATGAGCTCGCTCCATCTGAGTGTGGCAGCAATGCTTGCCTCGCTCACGGGAAGTATTGCATCGGCTCGCACCTCATAGGCAAACCCAATCAGCGAGTCATGTGCAGCACGTGGCTCGATCCAAGGACAGGGCAGCAGCCGGTGTTTCTTTGTGAACTTGCTCCGTGCTGCAGGAGAGTTCGCAAGCCTGCCGGTGGCATAGACATCAAAACCAGCCAAACCCAGGTCTCGGATGCAGGCGAGTCCAGCACTCGTCTCACAGTCCGTAACAACGATTTTACTGGCTCTGTTGGGTTTGGTAATCATATGTGGCTCAGTACCTCCCAAAATGTCGAGTTGAGAATTGAGCCAATGTTTGTCTTCAAACCAACGCAAAATCTCCGCATTGCATAGGGCTCATTAAATTTTCGATTCCATCCCGGAATTGTTGTGAATGCTGCTGCTACTCCCGCGTTTCTAAGAAGACTGGCGCAGATGGGTGAAAGGTCGGCACGTCTGCCATTTGGGTATGCATACAGGCATGTTTGGGAGCGCAGAATTGATTTTATGTAGTCGCAGCTTTCGTTGATTTCTCGCTCTAATTCAGTGGGATGTAGTTTACTGTGTATGGCGTGTGTGTCCGAATGTGCGCCAAATTTCAACGTCCCTCGAGCATACGCAGCCCGACACTCTGTTTCACTGATGGTCAGATAATCAGTTCTCTCTTTTGAAGAATGACAATTGTTATCATATGCCATTTGGCAAACTATGTTTTGAATTGCGATTGGATGTAACTCTTTGAGTGCATTTTGAATCAATATGCTCGCACGAGACTTCTCTCCCGCACTCGCAATTGGGATTCTGTGGCCAAAAAATACAAATTCATGGCTTTTTGCAGAATGAATGATTTCGATGACTTTTGTGAACCAAGGTGCGCTGCCGTTTCTGCTGAGTTGTGCTGGGATAAAGACCGTTGCAGTCATGGAGCGAGATTTCAATAATGGCTCAGCCTTTTGAAGGGTGTCCGCGAAGCCATCATCAAACGAAATTGCAACTGATGGCTTCGGGAGAGACGAATCTCTGATTCCAGTGATTCCTTCATTCAGATCGACGACTGACCAGCCGCACCGAATGACTTCATCGAGGTCACGGGAAAACTTTGAAACAGGAAGAAAGCAAAAGTCATTGAGATGTTCTGCGGTGTCGGTGTCCGCATTCAGTCCATGATAGCAAAGGATGACCAATGGGTTCCTTTTGTTCTTCATATTGTTTATCTCCCACTCGGATATGCTTCAATGTCTGAATTTTTGTTCGCGCTTTTGAGTATTAAGAGAAGACAGATCGAAGAAATCAGCACGGTTGTGACGGGGCTTAGGTGGCTTTGAGCTGCTGCAATCTTCGTTACAAGGAGGATGAAACTGGCACGTAGGATTTTCATCCTCGTTTCAGGCGAAGGAAAGATTTGAGACAAAGCGATTTTCAATCGCTCCAAATCAACGTAAAGAAAAAGCACCCTGACACAGAAGTTGGTCAGCAGACCAGCCATAATCGCAGGGTACACCCCAAAGAAGTGGAACGCAGCGATTACGGAAAGTACACTGAGCACAGCTGACGTCGTAGCGAACGTAAGTATCCTTTTTGACCTTCCCATCGCTCTAGAGATGATATCTTGAGGGACGCAACTCAAAATGTTTGTAAGTGCGAACATTCGGAACGCAGGGACTGCGTCCTGATAGCGCCCCGAGAACAATAGACTCAGAATCTCGGGTGCAAATAGGACGAGAAAGACAGTAAATGGAATCGAATTTCTCATCAGAATTTCGACTATATTCTTTATCTGAATTGAGCACTCAATGTGCATTTTTCTCAGCAGGAGTTGTGCGATCTTGGGAAGGGAACGCTGCACGAGTGACTGCTCGAGAAACATGATGATGGGAAGAGAGATTGTGCCTGCTGCAAGAGTAGAGAATGCGTCAGGTGAGAGATTACGAGATAGATACACTCTATCGAATATGGAAGAGAGCGTTGAAAGAGCTGCAGCCAAACCGATGGGCAACGATTCCGATAGAACCGCTTTGATCTGCCCGATTTTAACCTCAGAATCGCTCGTTCTATGGATTCGGTTGTTGACAAGATAAAGTGCGATTCCTCTGAGACAGAGAAAAGCGGGAACCATAGCAAGTGCAACACCCAGAGAGTAGCCAACCCAAACAAGGATCAACATGCTTCCACTGCGGAGTACCTCAAAGAAGGCAACGAGGGTAGAGCTCAGGAGTCCTCGCTGTAGGAAGCACAGGCGTTGCTCTAAAAAGATTGCGGGGAGGAGGGCTGCACTCGAGATGCTGAGATAAACTCCAAGGTAGCGTTCGCTAGCTTCGAGCATCGTGCTCGAAAGAATAAGAAAAATGGCAGAAATAAGGAGACCTGAGCTGCACTGCACTCTCCAGGCCAACTTGATCTTCGCTGCGCCTCCGTCTTGCACACTCCAATATGGAATTAAGCTCCAGAAGCCGGAAGTTAAACTGAGCGCAGAGGTCGCTGAGAGCCAGATGGAAAAGATTCTATAATGCGCAAACTCCGCACGTGGGTACAGATGTGCCAATGCGATGGGTACTGCGACATTCAGAAGTGAAATGCCCGTTTGAATAATTGTCTGCATTTGGGGCATAGCTTCGAATTTTCGGATTTTTCGGAGGAGCACCGCCAGGGTCAGATCGCATGCCATCGCGGCAAGAGAAAAGCTCAAAATTGGAAGGAATCTCGGTTCGCTCTTTACAATCTCAAGTCCCTGCCTTGAGAGCACTTTGAGCCCAGCCAACTTCAGATCAAGGGCAAATGCGTCGGCCGCGAGTGAATCGCTCTGCCCTTGCCGCCATGAGTAACTTGGAGTCCTGCAAAGTGTCGCCGGTGCGAGCTTAACGAGCCTGAGGAGAAGATCCATATCTTCGGATCGCCAAAGTCTCTCATTGAAACCACCTGCCTGCAGAAAGAGCTGGCGTTCAATGAGAAGTCCGGAAGGTTGAAGCCAGTTTCCGAAAAGTGCTTGTCTTGTTGCCGAACCGTGCCAGACATCCCTTTTTGCATTCGGTGGAAAGAGAATCGAGAAGAGTCTTTCAGAAGATCGGAATGCTGGGAATGCCGCAGGGAATCCCTGAATGCCCTGCTTTTGAACAAGGTCTTTGTTTGTCAGAATAAAGTTGCAGATTATAAACCGGCAGTCGGTTTCACTAGCAATGACTTCCTTGGCCCTTTGAGTATGGCTGTCGAACCACACATCGTCGGAATCGAGGAACGCAATCCAGTTGCCGTTGGCCTTTGCTGCACCAAGGTTTCTTGCACCTGAAGGGCCGCGTCTGTTTGTGCAATAGAGGGCGATATCGGGCTGCATTCTGCACCACGATGCGGTTTCGTCAGATGAACCATCATCAACAACAATAATCTCAGAAACACTGAACCTTTGTCTTCTCACGGACTCGATGGCCTCTTTGAGGAGTTCGAGTCGATTGTAGGTCGGTATGACGACAGAGATTTTTGTTGTCATGGACGCTCTTCCCGTAATTCAGGGGAATCTCCGTCGGCCAGAATGCACTCAATAAGTTCGTTTCGTGCTTGTTCGTATAGTCGAGTTTCTCGACTCCAGAGAAAGGCACTCCGGACGATCTGCAGCTCGTTTTGGATGCGCTGAAAGCAGCCCGGGTTGCGCTCCTTTGCCAACGCAATGTACTCGGCGTCGAAGGATGCCTGTTTCCAGATCTTCATGCGCAGGGAAGGGATTGGGGTGTCTTCCAGTAACCCGTGTTCTCCTCTTCGACCTGGATAGAAGAGTGTTCCGTCGCCATTTCCGGTGAAGTCCCATTGATCTATCCACGGGTCTAATAAAGGAGACTTTCTCCAAATATTATTAACACTATAGTAGAGCACGCGCTTTAGTTTGAAGTGATCGGCAATCCAGGGCCATACTCTGATGTAGGAGGCATTTCGCTCGATAACAAAATCAGGTTCGCCACTTGAGTATTCTGAGCCACAACCATGACTCATACAGCTCACATAAGCCCAGAGTTGATGATTATGTGAAATTTCTGGGTGACCTTCACGCTCGAGGATTTGAAGCAGCGGGACGAAGATCCGTATAGAGTCGAGAAGACTTGTCCATGGATAGATTGTGACGAGTGCAGACACCGAAGGTGCAAAAGTGTTCAAACTTTCCGCCATTTCTCTGAGGGAATTGTAGTCTTCTTGTTGGGGCTCGTCCCAGAGGTAAACAAAGGGTGCCCGTGCGACACGTTTCTGAAATTCCGACTCTGCCTGATCCTCTGATGGCTGATCAAAAAAGTGTTGCCAGCGCGCCCAATATCGTTCCCGCTCATGAGGGTCGGAGCTGTCAATGCGAGGAAGATCTATCTCAGCCCAACTTGGCAGTTCGCTCGCGACAGTTCTCGCATAGGAGAGATCCGGGGAGGGATTCCGAGTGAGTAAGAGCTCTGTATCTTGCTGTTCGTGTTGGTTTTTGAACGGGTGCCGAATCCACGCTTTGAGCGGGAGAATTCTATGCTCCACCATAGAACGAACATATCTTTGCGTTAGCATTCCTTCCCTCGAGTCGGATTGCCCGAAATGTGCCTTGGCGGCAAAGTAGGGAGTGAATTCAGCTGAGAGAGGTAGAACCCAGGGCTCTTTGAACTTGAATGGAAGCACATTCAAGGACAGTAACCACTGGCGTTGTTCAGATGTAGGTCGCGAAGCGTGTCCGCGGGGTCTCATTCGACTCACCAGTTCGAGTTGCCATCGTTCAGATTCAGCGGCCAAGTCCACTTCAATCTCTAGGAAGAGCCAATCGACTTTTTCGATATCTCGACTCTCGCAATCGACAACATTTTCCAACGGCACTAAAGCATCGGTGTAGAGCCCTGTTTTGGCACCTTCAAATGAGGGACGCGTGAGCTTCAGCGAACGTCCCATATACCATCGAAGGCGTATCGGTGGGGTGCCTGATTCTTCTGTGAGTTGAGGCAAATTTCCACAGAAATCGTTGTTTCTCAGGATCAACAGACGTGATTCACCGGGTGAAAGTTCTATGGATAAATTGTCTGAAAAATCATCTGCCATAAGGTATTCTGGTTTTTCAAGTGTCGCGGTCAATTGCTGATCTGAGCGGGCTAGGCCCGAGGAGAAGTGGATAAAATTCAGTATGAACAGGCATATGATGGTTAAAATTCTTCTTGTCCTGGCTGATTGTGGCCGGTAGGCCTCGAGGTAATCTGCTGCCATACGCTGCGTGCTGTGCATGTGTCTAAAAGAATCACGAAGACTCCACAGCTCAGCGCGAAATGATGCTGTCTGCTCTGCTTCATGGAGAAAATCGCGAAGAGTTTTCTGATCAGATGGAGATGCAGCAATGGGAAGGACTTTCGCATGCTCCAAAACTCCAGAGTGCCCCTCTATTGCTGTTAGGAGTGCTGGCAAACCTCGCCCAATTGCTTCGTATACGGAGAGCGGCATTCCCTCTTCTTCGGAGAGAGAGACAAAGGCATCAGCTGCATAAAACCAACTCGCTGAGTCATCAGTTGCGCCAACAAAAACGGGTAAATCTACCGGATCAATTGAGAGTCGAGTCAGAGGTAGAAGCACCTTTTCCAGGTAATACGAGTCCACCGGACCCACAATAAGCAAAGCCCAGCCGGGACGATCATGGGCCCGTAATTCAGACCAAAGACGAATAAGTCGCTCGATTCCCTTTCCAGGCACAATACGTCCGAGGAAGAGAAGCCATTTTTTCTCCTGGATACTTGCGAATTCCCTCTCTCGTTGCTCTGCACCAGTCCTCAATAATTTTGCACGCGCTGCCATTCTGTCGACGAATTTTGGCTCGAATGAAATTCCATTTGGAACAACTCTGATTCTTCGCCCATCGACGCCGAGCGACTGATATTTCTTCTTTATTGACGGCGAAACGGCGCATATGATCGATGCGATTTTGGAAAAAACTCTTTCGAAAAGTGAGTATCTCTTTTTTCCTTTACGGAAGTGCACGAAACTGTGTTGAGTGTGGACTATTCTGACCTTCTTGAAAGCGAACAAAGCAGCCAAAGAGCCGTATATGAGGGCTCCCAAATCGTGTGTGTGAACGACACTGATTCTCTCTATAATAATTTTCCTTCGAATCTCCCGAATTGTTCGGAGACAGAATCCAGGATTTTTTTGTATAATATGCGTTTGCACGCCACATTGATTTAATCGCGTCACCAGAAAGCTACTGAGTCCATCACTTTCATAGGCAAGGACGTGGCAATCGGTTCCGGTGTTTTGAAGCTGAATGGCCAGGGATACGACCATCCGTTCGAGACCCCCAAGCGCGAGATATTGTGTCAGCATGAGGACTCTCATTTTATCCCCTCGACAGCGCTCACTTGCCTGACCACTCTTGCAGGATTTCCCGCAAGCACGGAGCCTGGAGGGTAATCGCCAGCAACCACGGTGCTTCCGCTTGCGATCGTGCAACCCGAACCAATACGTGATCCCTTGAGAATGGTTGCATTTGCACCAACCCAGACATCATCTCCGATCCAAATCGGCGCACTGGACGGACGCCACTGCGCAAGTAGTTCCTCATTGACCTCAGGTCGAGGTGAAGCAAACCTCGGGTAGAATCGGCGGCAAATGCGTTTGACCTGTTCCGCACGAATCCAGTGTTCCACTGGGTGCGAATCGTAATCTTGGATCAAGACATTCCAGCTACTGATAAACCTTCTACCAATCGAAACGCTGTTACGTGCCGATATGCGGCAATCGCCCAAAACTCCACATTCGCCGATGTTAATTTGTCCCGCATCAACTGCCTCAAGGCGTGCATTTTCAAAAACGATCGAATGGTCTTCGATTCGAATGGATGCCTCATGGCCTATGGTTGACAGGGTTTTCAAGCTTTGAATTCTTACATTTCTTCCGAGTGAGATTCCCTGCTGACCGAGTCTCAGAGTCTTTAGAAGAAGATGGGTGAAAGTAAACATAAGAAAATTTCTGAGCATCGCAGGAACTTTGAGTAGCCGTTCTGTTAATGCATAGTAAAGCAATGAAATGAAGTCATCGCTGTATTGAGCCTTTCCTATTCCTTTCCCGCGTTTCAGCTCCATCTTGGTTCTACCTCGCTTTTTTTCTGTCTTGAGAGAATTGACCATAGGGCTGCGAGTGATGCTCGATATGCCGGCGAGCGAATGAGTTTGATGGCCATCGACATTGCAATGCTTGCTGTTGCAACGGAAATCCATAGTTCTTTCTCTTGCGTTGCTTGTTCGATTGCGAATCCAAGTAATGCAATGAGAAAGAGGGTCACAGGTGCACACCACAGAAGCCGAAAAATTCGTCTCATGGCAACAACAAGCACACTCGATGCAATCTTTTGTGTCAGTGGGAGTAAATGTGTGATCCATTGCAGATTTCCGTGCGCAATGCGTTCACGTGCATTGCACTTGCCGCCCTCGATGCGCGGTGCAGTATCGGTGACAACAAAACCTCCATTGCTGTTTCCTGCATAATGTATCTGCTGAAACGGATAGAGAGTCCTGAGTGTAAGTGGAATTGCAACGTCATCATTTATCCAACTACGACCGGCAAGCGCACGAAAGATTTTTTGCAGATGTGTCCGTCGATAGAAGACTGTCGCACCGTGAACAGAAATGGGTCCACCGGCGCTGTTCTCGATGGTCTTGAGAAATGCCTCAATTGACCAAAATGCCCGGCCAACATATCCGGAATTTACCATCCTGTATCCGGGAGCAAAACAGGATGTCTCCTCCATGGCAAGATAAGGCAGGATGTTGCGAACAAGCCTTTTGTCCCATGCGGTTCCGGCGTCCACACATGCGATCCAGTCTGCCTTTGAATGCTCGAGAAGGTCGGCTAGAACTCTCCACTTGCTTCGGTGTTGGAATTCGAAGGTCGATGCAGAGATTTCACCAACGTCCTTTTTTGTGTCGTCTTCACATGAGTCAAGACCAATGAAAATGTTGATTTCTATTTCTGGAAAAAGTGCCGTTGCAGTTTCCCTTGCCGATACAATGGAATCCAGAGTGGCTCGCAGGCGTCCCTGTTCATTGTGGCAGGGTATGAGAATGTCGATTGATTTTGGCAATTCTCTGACATGATTATGTGATGTCTTCGAACGAAAAAGGACACTCGCCAGAACGGGAAAAAAGGGAACGGCAAAAACGGCAAGAATGAGGCTGAAGAAAAGAATTGTAAGCCACATGATATCCTCCGAATTTTTCGAATTGCGAACGATATCGTTTCTTTGTGCGATTATGTTTCTATTTTTTGCTCTCGCTTGTGCGCTCAGCCTCATCTAAAAAAATTGGATAGGTTGCGCCGCTGAAACTTGATAGCCCCCATCCGCGCATTTTGCATTTCTTGAGTTCATCGGTCTCAGCGAGCAGACGCACCCCCAGAGGAACATTTTTCTGAAGATTTATGAACGTTAGCCTACCAGTGTTTTCGTTATAACGTCCAAACGCAAAGGGAAGATGAAGCTCAGAGCCATCGGATCGAAAAATTGCGGCAAATTGTTTGGGGCCTATTCTTGCGATAATGAAATATCCCAAAAACCCCCCATATGAGGCTCGATGCTTTCCCAGAATTTCATCCTCGCTGCAGGGCGACTCGGTCGCAGCCCTCACGGAGACTGCGCGCACAGCTTTGAAATTTAGAGGTTTGAATTCGTTTGCATCCAACAACTGTCCTTCCAGAGTTCCAAAGTCCTCAGAAAATCTGAGGCTCAACGTGGATGGGCTCTGTGATCCTAAAGACTGACGGCTTGCCATTTTTTGAGGATTCTCTTCAAAGCTGAGTCTCTGGAAGACCGATGGGTTCAGCGTAGGATGAGTGAGTGCAGCTACAATTCCAAGTTCTCCACCCGTTGAGAAGATCACAAAGCGCAAATCCTCAAGATCCTCGGCCAATGGCCCCTCAATACTGGACAGTCGGAATGTTCCTTCCCACCCATCGATTACCTCTAGGAGTTGATTTGAAAGTGCTGCGCCAAGAGCAAGTGCTTGTCGGGCAACATAGTCTGGGTCTCCAAGGTTCATGCTTTTTTCTTCTGCATATGCTGCGAAGCAGACAAGCTCTCGAATTTGCGGTTCATCCCTGAGGCCGTCGACTCGCCGTTTGAAGAAGTCGAGGGCTGCGTAGCGTTGTGCTTCACCTGCTAGTTCGCCATATCCTTCAGACAGGCGCCTGCAATCTCGCCAGACCCACTGGACAAGCAAAAAAATGCTTTGATCTCGCAGAGACTTCACTTCTCGGAGAACGTAGTCTGCATCGCCGACGCGGCGGATGAGCTCCTCGGCCTGTCGCGCGAATTCCCGCAAATTGTTCAGTTTTGCCTCGTCCTGTTCCTTTGAGAATTCTTGGCGCATCTTGTTGATGAGTTGAAATCGATAGGCCTCATTCTTGCCTTCCATTTTCACAATTTCCGAAGCGATATCGCAGACTGGTACGCCACATGCCATCGCTTGAGGCGCTTTAAAGACAAAGGCCCCAAAGACTGTTGCAAGTGCAATGCTGTTGAGGATCGAGATGCACAGAACCGCAAAGTACGAAGGGCGTCTGGGACTCAATGGGCAACACGCGGTGAGATTGGTTCTGTCCATAGTTACCTCAGCTCAAAGCAGTGTGGGCTTTGAGCTGTTGGATGACAGATCGGCCTGTGCCTGTCTTGTTCTCTTTTTTACAACATGGTTAGACTCCCACAGATCTCGAGGATTGTTGTTAAATTGTGAGGTCTGATTTGGTGTATTCAAACGCAAAGCAGGCGGCTCTGCGGTAGCTTGTGCGCTGGCAATACACTATTGAGAGTGAAGCGAGTTTGGGTGGAGCGATGGAAAGGTTAATCCTGAATGCGCTTTAGGTTTTCGTCGGCGAACCAACGAAATAATCGATATTTCCAAGGGTCTTTATCTTCTTTCCATGAATGACGAGAATATCTCCATCGTTCAAGGTGTAGATGTTTACATTGTTCTTCTCAGCGAAAATTTTTACCGCATCGTTTCTGGGGAACATCTCTGAAGCGTGAGGAATGATCTCGAAATCATAGAGTCCCAGCCCGATGAAAAATCCATTTTCTTTAAAGATCGCTGATGTCTTAAATGTTCTTCCAAGGATCATCGCTCCAGCACTGACTCCAACGACAACTCCACCGCGCTGCACAAAGTCTTTGAGAAGATGGTCACATCCGGTCGCCCGAAGTCGATCTGCAAACGGTATGACTTCGCCACCAGATAGGTGCACAACGTCAGTGTTTTTGAATGCGATTGACTTTTCATCGCTGTTCGCCTGTTCCGGCTCAAACAACTGAACGTCAGGCAATCCAATCTTCTCGTAGTATTTTTTGCAGTCGTCGAAGACTTTTCGACGCGCGTTTGAGGTCGACCCCAAATAAACAATCTTTGGGTTCTTTTTGCCGGAGAGGGATCGCAGGAGCTCGGCATCACGCGCTCCCGTCGAATCGACTGATTGGTCACTGTGTAGAATGAGCTTGGGTGTTGGATTCGACAAGGCGTCTATATTCCCCTGTTTTGCAAAAAATCACCTTTGTTGTGCATGTTCCATGCCTGCGGGGAAATAGCAACACTAAGAGATTTCCAACTGCGCTACTGCGTTGCTTGGCTAATCTGTCTGATGCCTCCGAGAGCGCCCAGAATCCAAGTCCAAACAAGTCGGCTCGTGATCACTCCAAGGGCGCGTCATTCTCTTGCGAAGTACAGGCCGGTTTCGGCTGTTTCGAGAAAAATTCCGATTTATTCTCGAGCTATTGTCGGAAATTTGACCTGTGTTTTCTCAAATCAATGCCGATAACCCTACAAGTGTGTCTCGGAGGAAGAAGGGTGTCTGTATGTTCTGCGGCATTGAGCCTCAAGCAACTTGAAAAAGACAGCACCCGACGAACTCTGGCGGCGAGGTAGAACATGAATAAAAACGCCGGCAGGAAGATAAAGGTTTTGGTTGTCGACGACTCGGCCGTGGTTCAAACCTTGATTACCAAGATTCTGGCGGCGGATCCTCAGATAGAAGTTGTCGGCGCTGCGCCAGATGCCTATGTCGCTCGGGAGATGCTGGTCAGGCATATTCCTGATGTCATGACTCTTGATATCGGTATGCCGAAGCTCGACGGCCTTCGCTTTCTTGAGAAGGTCATGCGGCATTTTCCGACGCGAACCGTCATTATCAGTGGCCAGACCGAAAAGGAATCTCGGACAGCACAGAGGGCGCTTTCGTTGGGAGCTGCTGATGTCATTCCCAAAAGCGACCTTGATATAGCCCGTGGTGCCAAGGTCGTGAGTGACAATCTTCTGGAGCGGATCCATGTGGCAGCGGGAAAAAGGTTAGCCGAGTTGAAACCAGTTTTGACCGGCTCTCATTCGTCCCTTCTGTTGGCCATCGCGGCTTCCACAGGCGGACCGGAGGCCATCAAGACAGTTTTGACCCAGTTACCAGCAAACATTCCGCCAACCCTCATCGTGCAGCACATGCCAGCATTTTTCACAAAAAGCTTTGCCGAAAATCTGAATTCCCTGTGTTCATTCGAAGTCCGTGAAGCACGTCACGGTGAACCGCTTCAGGATGGCGTAGCCTTGATTGCGCCGGGTAATTTTCACATGACAGTTGTCAAAGTAGCAGGGCGTTTGTGTGTCAGTCTCAATCAGAATCCACTGCTTCATGGCGTAAGACCGGCTGCGGATCCGCTGTTCGAGTCCATTGCACCGCTCATGGGCAGCAGAGCCATCGGAGTTATTCTTACAGGAATGGGCAGGGACGGTGCGGAAGGGCTGCTCCGGATGCGTCAATCAGGGAGTTACAATATCGCCCAGGACGAGGCATCTTGTGTGGTCAACAGCATGCCGCACGAGGCGATGGAGCTTGGTGCTGTTCAAATAGTCAGTCCTCTCGATGAAATTGCATCAGTCATCGTTTCTGAGATCACGAAGCGAACTGCTGCAAAGGCCAGCTGAAACACTGAGCGTGAACGGCTGACCTCGCGGAGTAAATCAGGTTGAGGCGAGTGTGGAGTCTTGTATCCGCTTGAGACACTCACGAAGAGCATTCATTTCAATTGGCTTCGCAATGAAATCATCCATACCCGCCTGCAAACAGACGTCACGATCGACAGTAAGAGCGCCGGCGGTCATGGCAACAATTTTGGGTTGCGCACCAGCCCTCGCCCCACGGATGTGTCGCGTTGCGGTGAGACCATCCATCTCTGGCATTTGAACATCCATGAAAACCAGATCGAAATTTCCACTCTGAACTGCGTGAACAGCCTCTACCCCATTACTCACGACAACAGGCTGATGACCCAGCTTTTGCAGCATCCTGAGGATCATTTTCTGATTAACCAGATTGTCCTCTGCGACCAAAATCCGAAGAGGCCTTTCCCCGGTTGCATCTGTGCCCACGACCCCCGGCACATGAGAATGTTCTGCACGACGCATGGGAATAATGAATATGAATTCAGATCCACGCCCAATTTGGCTCTCAACGCGAATTTTTCCGCCCATTAATTCTACAAGTCTCTGACAAATGGTTAGTCCCAGTCCGCTGCCACCGTAGCGGCGGGTTGTACTTGAATCCGCCTGTGTGAATGCCTGAAACAACTTTTTAAGCTGTTCCTCTGTCAGTCCGATTCCGGTGTCCGAGACAGCAAAGCGGATCATGTGGTCGGGAGAGTTCCCATTCTCTTTGCAAATTGAAATTCTAACTTCGCCCTGTTCAGTGAACTTGATTGCATTGTTGATCAGGTTGAGAAGAACCTGTCGCAATCTGACGCTGTCGGTCATCCATAATCCTGAAACGTCAGGTTCCGATTCGAATCTGATATTCAGACCCTTTCGCGTAGCGGCTGTCTGCAGGGCGTCCCGAACAGCGATCGCACAGCCCACGAGATCTGTCGGTATCAGTTCAATTTCGAATTTTCCGGACTCAATCTTGCTGAAGTCGAGCACATCATTGATGACCGTGAGTAGCACTTCCCCGCACTGACGTATCGTATCAACACATTCACGCTGTTCCTTATCCATTTCGGTTGTCGAAAGAAGTTCGGTCATGCCAATGACGCCGTTCATGGGCGTTCGAATCTCGTGGCTCATGATGGCAAAAAATTCGGATCTTGCTTTGACGGCTTTCTCTGCGACATTTTTAGCCTCAACCAATTCTTCGTTGGTTTCTTTCATTTGTTGGCGTGCCCTGTCGAAGGCAATTGCCAACTGCTCTATCTCATCCTTCGAGCCCGTGGGTGAGCACGCGATTCCCGTTTCCACGGGAAGCATCACTTTTTCGCACAGCGTCAAAATCGGGCGTGCGATTCTTTCTCCGAATCGACGCGCAAGAAACAATGCGATCCCTGTCAAAACAAAAGTCAAAAGCAAAAGTTGAGCGATCAGAGTCACCAGCGGTTTGAAGTATTCTTCACGCGGAACACTGACGTTGAATTTGGCTTGAAGCGACTTCAACAGAGGAAAACTCTCTTCAGCCGAATAGGTTTGCGTGATTCCTTCGGCACCATCAGGATATACGCGTGAGGCAAGGAATGGCCTGCCGAGCATCTCGATGCCAGACACTATCCCCTTTTCATGAGTCCGAATGAACTTTCTCTGACTCTCTATATTCAAATGCGAAATAACAACGCCTTGTGGAGTATCGTAATAAATAATGGGCGTAACAAAAATGAAGTCACTGCCCTGGCCGACGATTGAGACAAAGCTGTTTCCACTGGTAAGTGCCGGCCTGAGAAATGAGCTGTTGAGCCAGGGTGTCGGTTCGGCAGAGCTCGAATATATAACGCGGCTGTCAAATCCAACGATCAATGTTGTTGAAAATCCGTGCCCTTGTTCGTGCTCACGTACAAGTTCTGGAAGATAAGTGCGCGCTGCCTCGGGATCCACAAAGCTGTTGATCACGAGGCGATTTTCGCTCAGTTGGCGGCTCGCATCCATGCCGAATTGCAGGCGATGCTCCAGACTTTGCATCGATAAATAAGCCTGCAGACTCAGTGAACGTTCTATCTCCTGATTGATCGTAAAGGCGGATTGTCCTCCAACAACAATCAAAACAATCAGATTCGAAATAATAACAAATGCAGCGAAGCGCCACATTAGTTTTCGTCCGAGTCGTCCCCGAAACTGGAGTTCATCCAGACCGCTCCGCATCACTTCTTCTCCACCTCAACGATAACGCCATTTTCATCAAATTTCGCCAAAAAGTAACCAGAAGGATCCAGCGCCTCGTGTCGTTGGGGAGTAAAGACTGGATTAAATGTTCTGCTCAGGCCGCGATACTCAGGAAGTCCCTCAAGCGCATTGCGAATGGCTTGACGCTCAATCCGTCCTGCTTTTTTTACGGCCTCGGAAAGAATCATCACGAGATCATATGCGTGGGCAAAGCCTGCAGGTGCTTGAATCTGACTCAGGACAACCCGACCCCGGGTTTTTTCAAAATACTGCAAGATGTCTTTGGCGCGCTGCTGCGGTATCCGTGAAAATGAAAACGGCTGAAAAAACTCAACAGTGATTTTTTTGAGAGCATCAGATGCATCTTTGAAAAAATTATGGCTAGTGATTCCCCAATGCGACAGAATCCGAATCGACGCACGACGCTCGGCAAATGTCTTGACCGCAAGCGCCCCCTCTGGTGAGTTGAGAACCATCAACACAACTTCTGCGCCCGAGGCGTCCACGGCAGAAGCTTGAACATTGACTTCGCCGGCACCGCGATCCACCCATTGAACGGTAAGAGGCTTGAGCCCCACGTTCAGTAACTCCTTTTCCATGGCCTGTAGACAGCTCCGCCCCCAAACTGTGTTCTCGAGCAACAATGCAATTTTCTTTGTTGAGCGAATGGCCTCTCCGACGAGGAATCTGGCTACGTATTCGTCTCTGGCGCCCAAACGGAACACAAAGTTAGGCGAACGCCCGTTGTCGACAATGTCGACAGCTGCTGCCCACGGAATCAGATAAGGAATCTTTTCTTCGTGAATGAAGTCCAGTTCGGAAAGCACAACATTGCTGTGAATACCGCCTATGACACCAATCAGACCGGAAGTCTTTTCCAACTTCTGAAGGTTCGCAATCCCGCGTAGATTGATTCCACCGTGATCAAGTGCCTCAATCCTCAGGGGGCGTCCAAGTAGCCCACCCTTTGCATTGATCTCTGTGGCCGCAAACTCAGCGCCTGAGACAATCGACTTTCCTGCCGTCGCGGCGCCCAGACTCAGATCAGCGTTGATCCCGACGACCAGTTCATTTTGCGACGAGACCCCTTCTGAAGGATGACTGTCGCTCAGACTCAGCGGTTCTGGAAGGTTCAAGGAGAACTCGCGATTCCAACGCAATATGCTGTCATTTCGGAGCGAAAAGGTCGCCCTTGCGAATTCCAGCCTCTCAAGTTCAGTGAGTCTTTCGAGTCGCAGTCCCGATGCAGCAGCTTTTTCGAGGAACAGCTTTTCCCTCTGCTGTGTCAAATTCCTTTGGGATTTGATTGCGTTCTTGAGCTCCCGCATCAGGCTCTGACGTAGGGCGCCCGGCAGCGCAGAGTACTTCGCGCTGTTCATACACGGTAATTGCGCTGAGTAGCCATGATTGCTGATGTTCAGAACCACTTTTTGCTGATTCAGCTGCAGTTGTTCAATCTCCAGAAGTGAGCTTTCACTGCCCTCGACAGCATGGTCTGCTATCGCACGAGCAGTCTGGTGCACATCAATCTGCACCGGTAGCGCGCCCCACAATCGCATTTGTTCCGCCATGATGGATGAGCGGGCTGTCCTGATCTTGAGGCCGCGGATGTCATCCGGACTTCGGATCACTTTGTCTACTGCAAAATGTTTGAAACCCGAATCGAAGTGTTCAAAACATTTGACCCCCTTTTTTTCAAGAGCGGTACGTAATTGCGATCCGATTTTGCCATCGAGTTGCGTGTTGGCATCATCGCGTGACTGAAAGACAAATGGCAAGTCAATGTATTCAATTGGAGGGTAAAGATGTGACAATTGTGAGCTTGGGATGACAACAAGGTCAAATTCTCCCGCAAGAAGCCGATCGATCGCTTTTTCGTCTGATCCAGCCGACTGTCGTGAACCTGTGGTCACCTTGACTTCTGGGTGCAGCCCTTCAATCAAGCGGCCAAAAGCTTCGAGTGATTGATGAAGTGGTGAATCCTCAGTCTGGCTATGAACAACCGTGAACGTGCGAGCAGACTCGGCGGACGTCCTCTCTCCCCAACGGTGTTCTCGTCGTAGAAGTACCAACGCCAATGACACCAACAGCAATGAGCCAACCAGAAATAATATGGTTTTCTGCCGCAACATTATAAGCTCCAAGCAACATTGTTCCAAAGAAATCTCTGCCGGCGACTATCCTCCGGTCTGTGCTCCCGCTAAACTCGGATGTTGGAAGTTTAACATTACCTGATTCACTTGCGGAGTCGCCTTCCATGACGCAGCAGAAAATCGTATCGCGAGACATTGAGTTCATCCGACGTGAACTTGAACTGGTGACTGACAAGTTTGCTGAGGATGGTATGAGCGATATTCTGGACGAAGTGCTTGATGCATTTCTCAGTGAAGCGGACTCACTCATGGAATCCTACAGAGCACAACTGGTTCGGTGTGACTTCGATTCATTCGCAAAAGTTGCGCATAGCCTCAAAGGAACCTTTGGAGCGATCGGGCAAACGACTTTGAAAGAAACCATGGCAGAGCAGGAGAAAATGGCGCATTCAAGAGCCATCGTTTGGGATGATTTACAGCACCAGTTCTCGAATTTTGAGCGTGAATTCGATGCCCTGTTTGAAGCTGTGTCGAAGATCCGAAACAGCCGCTCCGGTCAGATTGACTGATTCACTCCATCCTCTCGCCAATAATCCTTTCGCTATGCGAATGGTCTTCTTCTTGGCGCCACAGCTATCTTCCCCAGTTTTGAAAAAAGAGAATCCAGCCCGCGGGGATTTCCAGCGGTCGCAATTAAACGCAAATCATTTTCCCAAAAACAAAACCCCCAAGCAGCAGAGCCGCTTGGGGGCTTAGATGGCGGAGAGAGAGGGATTCGAACCCTCGTACGGGGTTTAGCCGTAACACGATTTCCAATCGTGCTCCTTCAGCCACTCGGACACCTCTCCGCACGATTGCCAGTGTCCTAGTCCAGCCCCGCTGGAATATCAAGGTGGAGCCTGTAAGATACCGCGGCCCGGGATGGCTTCAGCGGAGGATTAAGAAAAATGCTCAAGGTTTACAGCTATGAAAAGTGTTCCACCTGTAAGAAGGCGCTGAATTGGCTCGCGGCTCGGGGTGCTCAATTTGAGGTTCTTCCGATTGTGGAGAAACCCCCGAGCATCATGGAGCTGCGCACAATGCTGGCTCATGTGGGCGAACTTAAGAGGCTCTTTAATACAAGCGGTGAGCTTTACCGCGAAATGAAGATGAGTGAACGCCTGCCGGAAATGAAAGAGGATGAAGCTCTGGAGCTTCTCTCAAAGCATGGGAAGCTGGTTAAGCGTCCCTTTATCTTAAGTAGCAGCACGGGATGTGTGGGATTCAAAGAAGAGGAATGGGCGAGCAAGTTTTGATGCTCAATTCCAATCACGCAAAGCCCTGAGCTCGTTGAACTCAGATCCAGTCGATGGCAAGCACTGGTTCGAGATTTTCAAGCAAGTTTGCAGACGTCGCTCTGCGCAATAGTTCTTCAAATCCCTGTTGGTCTTTTTCGAGAATGGAGACCGTTGTTTCATTGGCATAGAGATCTAAATAATGCCGTAGTTGTTCGCTTGAGAGAGCCGTAAAATAGCTGTGCCCTGGAATCATTGCGAGCTTCACGTATTCATCGCGGTGTGCCACTGCATAGCGGCAGCTTTCTACAAAAAGCGCGGATACATCGCGGCGGATTTGTTCCGGCAACGCTCTACTGATGACGTTGAGTCCGAGAGGCAGTGAAGCTTGGGTTTTGTTCGTCCATGTTTCACCGAGATCCATGAGCTTAATGCAGTTGTGCTGCGGGTATGTCAGTCGGCCTTCGTGAATCAGCAGGGCAATGGTGGGTTTGCCTTGCTCCTCACATTTTTTTAGATGCTCGAAAACACGCGTGAGCGGCACGATCGGTACTGCTTCTGAAGTTGCGAAGGGTAGGCCAAGAAGGCGCGCGACCGTGTGTGCTGTTGTAGATTCTCCTGGTGTGAGCAGGTGGAGCTTCTTGCGGCTATCTTCGGCCGATGAACGATACAACGCCTCCCCGAGTCCATCTTTTAAAGCAACTACGACCGGTCCGTAGGCGTCGCCCACTGAAGCTCCCATTTTGAGGGGCTGGTAGTTTTTCAGAACTCTGAGCGCGTGTATGGCCGAGACCGCGCAGACGTCGGCGCGGCCTTCGCTCGCAATCTTATTCAGGGCTTGGGTGTCCGCTTCTTCAAAACTGAACAGGTAGTGCCGCCTGCCGACATGGCTGGGAACCAGGCCTGCGCAGAGGGGCCAGAACATCAGTCGGTCGTCCGGATCAGGACTATGTGCCACGTGAATGTGCAATTCCTGGCTCACCACTTCCTCTTTTTCATGTGTTCGAGGTCAATACACTTCATCCTAATCACCCAAGGAGTCAAGCAGTCTTGGGCTCTTATTCCCCATTCGGTAAGGTCTAATTGTCGGTGTTTTTTGAGATAAATTAATCTGACGAAAGTATCTTGACCGATTCCCATGATTGCACTAAGTCGGACAACTCAATGCATCGGGAAACTCCGCAGCTGTGGGAGAAACCTTGAGGCTGTCTGCATTTGCTATGCAAAGGAATACGCCTGTGAGTACCAAGTACGCTATCGTCAATGTTTTCGGTCGTCAGTTCAAAGTAAAAGAAGGCGACAAAATCCAAGCCAACTATTTTGCAAGCGATGTCGGCGCAAAGGTTTCTTTCTCTGACGTCTACATGCTGAACAACGGTGGAAGCTTCAAAGTAGGCGCTCCAACTGTTGCAGGCGCAAAGGTGACTGCCACTGTTGCTGCTCACACTCGCGCTGACAAGGTGTTGGTGTTCAAGTATCTCAACAAGAACCATCTTAAGAAGACCCAAGGTCATCGCCAGCCATACACTGTCCTGACAATCGACAAGATTGAAGGCTAATCTGGCTCGTTTGATGATCGCTTAACACAGTCGAGGAATTTGCAATGGCAACCAAAAAAGCCGGTGGTAGTACCAAGAACGGTCGTGACAGCAACCCTAAGTATCGTGGCGTTAAAACATTCGGCGGTGAGTCCGTTCGCGCGGGCAACATCATCATCCGCCAGGTCGGCACGAAGATTCACCCTGGCCAGAATGTGGGCATGGGCCGCGATTTCACGCTCTTCAGCAAGATCGATGGCGTTGTGAAGTTCGAGTTTGTGACACGTACTCGTCAGCGCGTTAGCGTTTATCCTGCAGGCGCAGAAGCGTAATAGCCTCGCTTGAAAGAATAAGACCAGGCACCGGTTGGATGCCTGGTCTTATTTTTTTTGCCTATGATTTTTTCTTGTTTCGTTGCTCATTTCCTTTTGCTAGCGTCGCCGACAAGGCCACCTTTTTGTGGTCGGGAGAAAACTCCGGATGAAGTTTATTGATACCGCTGAAATTCAAGTGAAGGCTGGCGATGGTGGGACTGGTATGTCGCACTTCAGGCGCGAAGCAAATGTTGCATTTGGCGGCCCTGATGGTGGTAATGGCGGTCGTGGTGGAAACATTATTTTTAAAGGCGATGAGGGCCTTCATACTCTGCTCGACTTCAGATTTAATCGAATTCATGAAGCAAAAGATGGTGGCAAGGGTGGCACCAACAATCGCCAAGGTGGTGTTGGCGAAGACCTCGTTCTGAGAGTTCCCTGTGGAACAGTTGTGTATGATGTCGACAGCGGCGAATCGATCGGGGAAGTTATTCGACACGAGCAAGAATTGGTTGTTGCCAAGGGTGGTAAGGGAGGTGTGGGTAACCACGTTTTCGTTAGCTCGAGCAATCAGGCACCAACAAAAACAATTCCTCCGGAAATGGGTGAACGCCGACACATTCGACTCGAACTAAAAATGATCGCTGATGTGGGCATTATTGGTGCTCCAAATGCGGGAAAAAGCACCCTCATCACGGTAATCTCCGCGGCGCGGCCGAAAGTTGCCGATTATCCTTTCACGACTCTCGTTCCGAACCTCGGTGTTGTGAGTCACAAAGACGCCGATCCTTTTGTGGTAGCCGATGTGCCGGGGCTCATCCCTGGGGCCAGTGAAGGTAAGGGCCTGGGGCACGATTTCCTGCGTCACATTGAAAGAACTCGAATCTTAATTCATCTCGTGGATGCAAGCCAGGAATCCGCCGACGCCATGATTCAAGACTACGAGGGAATTCTTGGCGAACTTGCACTCTACGATCACGAGTTGCTGAAACGTCCTCGTCTTACAGTTTTGTCGAAATTGGATCTCGTGGTTCCTGAATCTGTAGATGAATATGCCAACGAAGAGGCTCTGACCGAATTCCGCAAGTATCTTCGCGAAAAGAATGTGGAGTTTATGGAAGTGAGTTCAGCGCGACGGATGGGAATCAGTCAGATGCTCGACCATGTGGTTGAGTTGCTGCAGACATTGAAGGAGGGAGAATAATTATGTCGAAACAAAAAGCTGATAGCCAGTTGATTAAGGCTGGAGAGAGAATTCTGGAGAGAGAGGAGCTGGTTAAGCTTGCCATGGCCATTGGCCTTGAGAAGAAAGCCATGCGTCCGTTGGCAATTGACCTCCGAAGCCAAGGTGCGTTTACCGAGTATTTCGTCATTCTCAGCGCAACAAACGCTCGCCAGGTTGCCGCTGTTGCTGAAGAGATTCGTCTGTTTTTCCGGGACAACCTTGGTTTGCAACCTGTATCCATTGATGGGCGTGAAGCGCGCACTTGGATTCTGCTTGACTACGGCTTTCTCTTTGTTCACGTGTTTCAGGAGCCCACACGTGAGTTGTATGCTCTCGAGCAACTGTGGAGCAAAGGCCGTTACATCACTCCCACAGAGCAAGAGCTTTCCACGTTGTTGGCTGAAGTGAAAGCCGCTCTTCCGAAGAATATCTCGAGCGAAGCTCTCGAAGCTGCACCGCTCTGAGTTGGCTAGCATGCATTTCGTTTTGATCACGCCCTGGAAGTTGGCTTCCGGCCCTGCGAAAAGCTGGGTCGAAGAGCTGGTCTCTCGGATTGAGCGAACGACTGCGGTGTCTCTTGTCGCTCCGCAGAAATCCTTAGATTCTGAGAAGGCAATAGAACAGTTTTTGGTCAGAGAGTGTGAAAAGATCGCGCATGAGCGCGGTCTTCTTTATTTTTTGGATGAGCGCGGAAATAATCTCTCGAGCGACAAATTCGCCGGCGAACTCATGGCTCTCCGTGATCGTGGGTTTCGCCAAGTGGGTTTTGTGATGGGCGGTGCATACGGTTTGCCCTCCGGTCTTGCCCCTCTGGTTGCTGCGGGAAAATTGCTCTCACTCTCGCAAGCGACCTTTGCCCATGAGCTGTCTTTGGTTGTCCTTTTGGAACAGGTTTATCGTGCTGAAACCATTCGTGCCAAACACCCCTACCATCATGGTGGAGCCTCCCCGCTGGTGGCGTCGCTGCATGGCCGTTCTTCTTCGGGGCGCAGTCTGTAACAATTGCGATGCCGTTCTGGGCTCGTCGTTTGAACTCTTCTGTTTTGCTTGTCTGCAAAAGTACGCAGCTCCTCTCTGGTCAGTCTGTTGCCGCTGCTGCGATTCTGCTTGTTTTGGTACCTGTGGGCAGTTGGGTTGGTTGAAGAGCGTTGATTCTATTTTTCCATACTCAGGCAGGCATAGGGGGCTTCTTCTCGCCGCGAAGGATCTCCAGGACTCTGCTTCCATCGGTCTCTTCAATTCTGTCTATGCCTCGATTGCGGTGCAGAGGATTGTTTCAAAACTGACCTCTGAAAATTTTTCATTTGTCCTTCTTGCCCGGAGCCGCATACAAAGGCTCGCGTCGTATCAATGGCATCCCAATGACTTCTGGCTCGGTTGCGTGCGTAAGGCGCAGCAACAAATATGGCGGAATAATCCTTATGCGAAACCAATTCCTGTCATGATGCATCCCTCAATTGTTTTTCGGAAGCGCGCAAAAACCAGTTCCTCTGTTCGGCGTGAGAATCTTTTTCTGGCACATCAGAATGCTGAAGCTCAGTTGGGTGCTGAGATGCAGTCAGAATGTTCAATGAATGTCCTCGTTCTCGACGACGTCCTGACGAGCGGGGGTTCTCTCTGGCAAGAGTGGACAGAACTGCGGTGCACAAGGCAAGCTGATGAGAGTGTGTCTCTGCACGCTCTGACTCTCTTTCGTACCCCCGGTGCTACAAATAATCCTGAAAAGGACGTGTCGTGAGTTTCGACTGGTTTAATCTGTTTCATACAGCCACGGCAAAGCGTGTTGCAAACGAGCCACGCCTAGGGGATCCGCTGCAATTGGGTCGGCTTTTTGCTGGAACACCCGACGGAGCGGACGGTGTTGTGGTCGATTCCTTTGGGCCTTTGGTGGTTCTGACGGTCTACAATCCAGCGTTGGTGTCGCATGTGACACAAATGCGGTCTGCACTTGAAAAGGTCGTGGGCGAAAATCGCTTCGTGCTTGGTAAGATCCGCAAACCAGAAGGCGGATTTTTTTACGAAGATCCTCACGGCGTGCTGGGAAGAAGTTGGACTGCCTGGGAAGACAACTGCTGTTTTGAGGTTCGAGCTGACGACAAAAATGATTTTGGTCTTTTTCCGGACGCGCGCCCCGCAAGGTTGGCTTTGCGTGCATTGATAACACCGCAATCCAATGTTCTGAATCTCTTTGCTTATACCTGCGGGTTCGGGGTGGTTGCTCGACGTGCGGGCGCACAAGCGGTTATCAACGTTGATGCCAGCAGTGAAATGCTGACCTGGGGTAAACGTAATGCAGCCCTGAACAACGTTGATTTCGCCGTTGTTCCTGAATTGGCGCAGAAGTATCTCCAGCGGCTCGAGCGGCGTGTGAAAGAGGGAAAGGTCGTTTGTCCTGATATCTGGGTGTGCGATCCACCTGCTTTTGGAGTGGGACGAGGTGCACAGCGTGTCCTCAAGAACTTCTGGAATGATTTCTGGGATGCTGTCGAACGTCTGGAACCGCGAACCATTCTGGTTCTGCGCAACGACCGCACTGGTTTCCGGCAAGGTGATACATTGGGCGCAGAACTCAAAAAGCGCTTTGCCCCTCGTTACCGGTTGAGCCCCGTGCCTTTTGATCTCTGTCCTTCACTCTGTTATGAAAAACCTGACGCTTTTTATAAGCTCAATGAATCATTGATACTTTCTCGCGATTAGAGGAAAGCAGTGAACGCGCCGATGTACATATAGGTGCTTGTCGGACAATCACGCTCTCTCACCCGGGAAGGCCCATTGGAGATGTGCTGATGCTGTCCGGAGGAATCACAATGTCGCGCGAATCGGGCATTCCAACTGGTAAGCTTTCGACCGAGGTTGAATTTAAGGCTCGGCCGTCGGAGCCCATTCGTAAGAGTCCTTCCCCTGAGGGCACAATTGGTGCTGCCATACTGCCCCCAGAATATGCTGCGGAGCAGCACAGCACCTGGCGTGAGCTTTATCGCAGACAAAATGAAATTCTGAATGGACGGCTTTGTTCCGAGTACATGGCGGGGCGCGAGCTCCTGAAATACCCGTCCGATACGGTGCCAGACCTTGCCTATTTGAGTGAGGGCTTGCGCCGCGCCACCGGCTGGCAGATCATCCGCGTTGAGGGTTACGTGCCGGAACATATTTTTTTCCGACTTTTGGCCAACAAATGTTTTCCCTGTACCGATTTTATCCGCCACCCAACAGAACTTGAGTACACTCCGGCGCCAGACATGTTCCACGACCTTATGGGACATCTCCCTCTCATTACTAACCCTCGCTTTGCGTCCTTCTTCCATGCGTATGGTCTTGCGGGAATGCGAGTCAGGAACGAAGAGGAAACAGCATGGCTTGGGCGTATTTACTGGTTCACGGTTGAATTTGGACTCATGAACAAGAACGCCCATACCCCTGCTCTGCGCGATTCCAAAGACACCGTGATTTACGGTGCGGGTATTGCCTCGTCGGTGGGTGAGATTCTTCACAGTTTGTCTGATGTCGTCAAAAAAGAACCTTTCAATGTGGATGCGATTTCGCAAAGACCCTTTGATATTCATCACATGCAGGATACTCTGTTTGAGATTGCGTCATTTGACGAGTTGGAGTCAGAGTTTCGCAGATGGGCTTCAGAAAAAGCACTTCTTGTTTGAAAATTTCATTTCCCAGGCTCTCCACAGTTTGGGGCCTGGGCAAACGCTCGCGTGCATTCCAATTGTTGTTCCCCGCTCTGCCACTTTTCTTGTTCAGCCACAACCTTGCTCTCGCACAAGCGCCGGCCGCTGCTCCTGCGACCACTGCGTCTCCCTCCGCGTCTGGTTCTGCTGTTGCTTCTGCTGGAATCGGTTGTCCAGCTCCAACACCCGCCGAAGAAGGGCCGACCAAATTGCGAGTCGTGGATGTGCCCGCTGATGCTAAGAAGTTCAAAATAAAGGTCGACAAAGGCGG
>JBILKM010000065.1:0-10008 GCA_044376695.1 Silvanigrellaceae bacterium | reverse complement strand
TCCCGGTGTTACAGTGTGTCAGAAGTCTGAGCGATTTTTCGGGTGCATTTTTGAAGAGATCTGCACCAAAGGCGCCGATAGCGCGGTTGTCGGCAAGATCCTTTTCCAGCATGCCTTCTGCGTGCGTCACCAACATGCTGGCAAGCTTGTCGAGAGCTTCTTTGGAGTGGTGAGAAGGAGTCTCTGCAGAAGCGAGAATCTTTCTGAATTCGGCGATGGCCTGAAAAAGGTTCACCGCCGTTGGACGACTGGCGGCCAGGCGATTCAAGCGCGCATCAACAGAGTGAATAAAGCCCGAGAGGTCGACCGATTTTGCGGCCAGTTGGGGAATCTCAACAGCCAGGCTGAGTGCCGCTGTTACAGCGATTGCTGGAGCACCGCGCACCTTCATGGATTCAATTGCTTGGGCGCCTTCTTCGGCATTTCGGACATCGAAGAATTCTGTTGTGTGCGGCAACTTGAGTTGGTCAAGAAGTGAAAGATGACCCTGCCGATAGCGGATGGCTTCGAGACGGTTGAAGTTTTGTGAAGAAGAGTTCATGGAAGTTTGCCCTGGATGAAATAAGTTTGAATTGCACGCGCAAGAGCGAGGTCTTTTGCTGAAATACCCCATTTGGGCTCATGCGTGACAAGGATGATTTCAGCGGTCTGGAAGTCGCGCATCACAAAGCCGGTGTGGTGATCTGATGTCTCTTGAGCATTGTGTAGCCAATTCAGTTTATCAACGGCATCTGGGTGTGAGTTGAAATTGAACAGAGCCCTAAGACAATATCCCTTGCCATCGTGCACAACGCTCCAGGCAGAGAGTTCTGAGCCGGCCTGCGTAACAACATCCGATGGGTTGTCGATCACTGTTCTCGGGGCATCAATGACCTTCTGCAAGAGCGGGTGTGGATTGAGAAATCGGCTTAATGAAGTTCGAACGGTTTCTTCGTCTGGAAGTGTTGATGCGACCGCAGGATGCTGTGCAATGCGCTCCAGGTATCTGGCAGCCTTGCTATTTGGGTTCGGTTTCGGAAGCTGAGGATATTTTTCGAAGAGCCATTTTAGTCTGGCAATGAATGGAGCGAGAGAAACATCAACAGCATTCATGCCTCCCGTGCCCAGAAAATTTCCTTTCGACAACTCCAATTTTGATTCGAGCCAGTTCCAACACTCTGGGAATGCAGTTTCAGCCCTTCGAATCGAATTGATGTTTCCAAACGCGTAGAGCGCTGCCTGAATGGGCGTAAGAAACTTGTTCGATGCAGCCTCGATCTGAGCTTTTGTGGCGGCGATGATTGCTGGTGTGTCGCCAAACAGCCGCGGCCCATGCGAATCGAAGCTGTCGAGAAATTCCATAATCACATGACTCTCGTTGAATCCCTGTCCCGGCGTGATCTCAATTGTCGGAACACTCCCGAATGGATTGATGTCGAGGAGTGCTTTGGGCGGCGCGCTGAGGTCGACTTCAACGCATTCCATGATGTGGTTGTTGAGCTCGCGTAGTTGCATGGCAATCAAAACGCGATGAACGAATGGACACATTGGTGTCATGTAGAGTTTCACGGCGGGCACTCCTTGCAGCGTAGCGTCATTATTCGGGCGAGAGGCCGAAAAGGTCTGCTGCACCTGACGCTCACAGGCCGATGACGTTACGGGACAGCGTGCAGGGGTGCAACCCATGGAAGCGTTCTGGATTCAGGTCATACATCTTTATTTTCCGGTGACGGTAGCCATCGTGGCCCAGCTTGTTTTCATTTTCTTGCCCGTCAACCTGAGAACCTGGCGCACGGATGTCCTCAACGCGTGGACCTACTGTTGTATTCAGACCTTTGTGGCTGGAATCCTGTTTCTTGTCGTTCCGAAGGTGTTTGGGATCTTTAAACTCAGTGATAGTGCGGCCTTTGTGGCTATTCTCGCAGCATTCGTTGTCAGTTGGTGGAAGGTCATTCGTACGATCCCCCTGGAGGCAACCTTCACGGTGAACTCGGAATTCGAAGAGCAGCCCGCCGTAACCTTTGATTATTTCTATAGTGCTGACCGGCTGAGGCAATTGGGTGAATTTGCGGCGGATGACTCAACCGCTGTGGCCCGGCACCGTGCACTCCGGGAAATGTTGGTACGGCGCAGGGTCGACAGAAATATAGGTGATTCCGACGAGAATTGACCGGGTCAAAAAGCTATTCCCGCGAGTTGCATTTTGAAAACAGGTTTTGTATCACAACCGAACCGTGCCCGCCCTTAGGACATTCGGGGCGGTTGTAAATCGTTTTAATGTCTGGAGGAAGCCGCGGTGGCAAAGGAAAAATTTGAGCGCTCCAAGCCTCATATGAACATCGGTACAATCGGTCACGTTGACCACGGTAAGACGACGCTGACAGCAGCGATCTCTTCTGTGTTGGCCAAGGCATTCAATAAGGTTGCTACAAAGTTCGATGAAATCGACAAAGCACCTGAAGAGAAAGCACGCGGTATTACAATCAACGCGTCGCACATCGAGTACGAAACCGACAAGCGTCACTACGCTCACGTGGACTGCCCAGGGCACGCCGACTACGTGAAGAACATGATTACCGGTGCTGCGCAGATGGACGGCGCAATCCTCGTGGTTGCCGCAACTGACGGCCCTATGCCTCAGACGCGTGAGCACATCCTCCTGGCTCGCCAGGTGGGCGTTCCCTTCATCGTTGTGTTCCTGAACAAGTGCGACATCGCTGACCCCGAACTCATCGACCTCGTCGAAATGGAAGTTCGTGACCTCCTCAGCAAGTACAAGTTCCCTGGCGATGATACACCAATCGTTCGCGGTTCTGCACTTGGCGCTCTCGAGAAGGGCACTGGCGCACGTGACGACGCTGCAAGCAAGTGCATCTTCGAACTCATGGACGCAGTTGATACATACATCGCTGAGCCAGCTCGTCCTCTCGACAAGCCATTCTTGATGCCTATCGAAGACGTGTTCTCAATCTCTGGCCGCGGTACAGTTGTGACCGGTCGTGTTGAGCAGGGTATCGTTAAGACTGGCGACGAAATCGAAATCGTCGGTATCCGCCCAACAACTAAGACAACCTGTACAGGTGTCGAAATGTTCCGCAAGATCCTCGACCAGGGTCAAGCTGGTGACAACGTCGGTGTTCTTCTTCGCGGTACCAAGCGCGAGGAAGTTGAGCGCGGACAAGTTCTTGCTAAGACAGGCTCGATCAAGCCTTTCAGCAAGTTCAAGGCACAAGTGTATATCTTGAACAAAGATGAAGGCGGCCGTCACAAGCCATTCTTCAAGGGCTACCGTCCTCAGTTCTACTTCCGTACAACGGACGTGACTGGTGTGGTTGAGCTTCCTGCAAACGTCGAAATGGTTATGCCTGGCGACAACGTTGAGATCTCTGTTGAGCTCATCACTCCAGTCGCTATGGAGCCAGGTCTCCGCTTCGCGATCCGCGAAGGTGGCCGTACCGTTGGTGCCGGAACTGTGTCGACTGTTCAGGTTTAATCCCCTGCGCAGAGCGGGTTTGGTTTTATCGAACCGAACCCCCAAAAAAAACCACCCGCAAGGGTGGTTTTTTTTTGCCTGCTTCCCGTAAGAGAAAGCTATTTTGCTTGCGGCTGGCTCGCCGGCGCTGAAGGTTTCCGTTTTTTGATCTCCTCGGGGCCTGCCTGCAATCCAACGATACTGTGAGCTTCATTCATCAGAGTCTTGATGCTCGGGCAGGGAATATTCGATGAACCCTCTGCTTTAGGAAGAACCCGGCGATCAATGAGTCGGGCTTGCTCCATAATCGAACTCGTTGCATTGCATTCAAGTTTCATGATCTCGCTATCGCTCATGTCCGCCATCTTGCGCCACGCTTCGCCCGCACCCATCGACGGGTCTCCACCCATGACATCGTAGGCTGCAGGTGCTGAGCCGAGAAGGGTGCAGGCTGCAAGTGCGAGCCCACCGCTTCCGACAGCCAATACTCCACAGCCCAGAAGGGCGAGTCCGGTGCCTAGCCACATGACCGTGGTGCGCTGGTTGTCTATCTCAGATAGGCGGCGGGTCAGCGTATTGGAGTTGATGTATTTCCAGACCACGGGTTTGGCTTGTGCAAACATGGTCTTCATCTCTTCTTGATTGGGCTGTCCATAAACGCGAGTGCTTTTAGCTGCGTACCAACATGACCAATCTTTTTTGTTTTGACCCTTGAGGGTGGGTTGCACATGAGCAAACAGAAAGGTGCGAGTATCTCCACAGTTGGCCTGAAGCTGAATGATTTCAGACTCGGTCATGGCCTCTGTGGTTGCAGTGCGGCGTATGCAGGAGGGCATAACTACGGGTGCCGAAAGCAACGCCATTAGGACAATGTGCTTTATTTTCAACGTTGGCTTGCGAATCATTCAGTTGGCTCCACGGCAAGTCCAAAGATGATTGGGATTTCATCCTCTATTTTTCCATATGCGACAGGACACGGCCAGAGGTGTGGTGTCAACAGCCTCACATTGCCTCAGAATCGAGTTACACTTTTTTAAATGACTAAGATTGCTCTTGAAATGCGAAGCCGAGCCTTTGTTCGAGGTTGTGCGGCAGGGCAGGGAGAGAGGAGCGAGGCAAAAGGAAAGTTGAAAGGTTGAAGAGGTCAGCAAAGACTTTGGTTTTGTCGAGTGTGGCGCGTAAGTAGGCATAGCCCAGAGAGCCGCCCGTGCCGACACGGATCCCAATCATGCGGTGAACCATAATTGCGTGTTGAGCTCGCCATTGTTGCAGGAGCTCATCAATGTCAACGAGCAGGGTCAGAAGCCTAAAGGGCAAGTGCAGAATGGGCTCTTCTCTATAGAGGTTGATGAACAGAGCCGCATGAGTGGCTCGCAGGCTCAGGCGTCTTACGCCTTTTTCGACCAGCTGTTGATGGAGGCTTTCATCAAAAAGAGCTTGGAAATAATTTTCTGTCTTTTCAACTTCCCCGAGCTGACGGGCCTTTTCTTCAGGCATCAGGAGAGGATGATTTGCTATGAATTCTCGATCTCGCGAAAGGTGTTGCTTCAGTGCATTCTGGTATTCCTGCCAGAAAGAAAAGCCATCTTTGGTTTCGATAAACGGCGTGCGTTCAAGCCATTTTTCAACCAGTGAGAAGAGCGAAGGGCCTGTTTCTGCCTGCTGCATCTGATTCATTTCTTCGGAGCTCAGGCTCTTTGCGAATGGTGAATCAGGATTTGCAAGCAAGGGATGTTCTCGGTGGACACCGAGGGTAGACTCGAGAATTCGGAATTGAACACTTTGAAAACCTGACGCGGGCGAAACCATATCTCTGAACTCGAGAAAGTCGAGCGGTGTCATGGTTTCAAGAATGCGCAGGTGATCGATGAGAACTTTTTGAATTTCGGTGACGCGGGTTAGCCGTGCTACGACCGTGCCCATCATTTTCTCATCGACCCGACTCGAGGCAAACATTTTGCCGACAGAATTGAGTTCGTGAAGAATTTGTTTGAACCAAAGCTCATGCGCTTGATGAACAACAATAAAAAGAAGCTCATCGTGAGCTTCCTTTCCATGTTCCAGGCTTTTAGGAGATTGAAGATTCAGCAGTTCGGGAACGCGGAGGTAACTTCCATAACTCAAGGGCCGACTGCTGATCTTATCCATCACTCGCCTTCTTTGACTTTCTCAACTTTGTTAAATTCGATTTCCACAGGGGTAGGGCGTCCGAAGACAGAAATGAGAAGGCGCAGCTTCATTTTGTCTGCTTTCACTTCATCTACATCACCTACAAAGTTGGTGAACGGACCATCGATCACGCGAACGCGCTCGCCCTTTTCAAAGTGCATCTTTGGACGCGCCGCAATTTCCTTCGCCATATAGGCGGTACGGTTGATGACGCGATCGACTTCTTCGTCAGTGAGTGGAGGTGGTTCACGGTTAGGTGCAGCGCCGATGAAACTTGAGATTTTTGGAGTGTCTTTAACGCAGTGATAAGCGGACTTCTCTGAGAGATCCATCTGGATGAAGATGTATCCAGGCATGAGCTTCTGCTCGATCCGCTTCTTTTTACCCTTCTCATCAATCTTTTCGATTGTCTGTGAAGGGATGATGATTTGTCCGAAGTAGTCGCTCAGGTTGAGCTTCTTGATACGCTCCTCGAGAGCTGTTTTCGCTTTCTTTTCCATTCCCGACTGTGTCGTGATGGCATACCAGCGCAATTTTTCGTTGCGGATGGTGGGTGTGCTCTCAGTAGAGTTTTGGACTTCTTGTGTCATTTTCACAGATCCTCAGGCGGCTTGGCTCATAATCAACTGAATCACTTTGACGAAGAGAAAGTCAGCAAGAAACAGAAATACCGACGAAACCGCGACCAGAACGATCACGATCAAGGTGGCCTTTTGTGTTTCTTTGAGGTCGGCCCAAGAGACTCGGGTGAGTTCGTCACCGACATCAACGACGTATTCTTTCAGGCGCCGGCTTGCAAACATCAAAACTACGGCAACAACAGTGAGAAGGCTAGCAACCGTGTTGTTCCATAGGGCGAATTTGGGGTTGGCAACACTGAATCCCGATGCGCTTTGGGGGATATAGTGCTGTGCCACGAACTGTCCAAGTGCGTGGAACATGTACCAGAAAAACCCGGCGAACAGGACGTAGAAACCAAGCGCATAGCGATATGCTGTATTTGGAATTTCAGACATGCGGAGTTCCTCAGAGCCTGATTTGTGCAGACTTTTTAACGATCAAGAGTTGCTAGCATGGTTTGTGACCTGTGGGCAAGTTGGCGGACAAAGGTGCGTCACGAGGCGACCTGCACGGGGCAAGCCTTGAGCCATGGCACGGCGGTGGCTCGGCCAATGCCAGCTCCCGAAAGTGTCGTCCCTGAAGACCGTAATAGACTCAAGTGGCACTCCTAAGGCGTGCATTTCGAGGCACATGAGCGCCTGAAGATCGGGAAAGATCTTTTCTGACGCCGCGAACTGCCCGAGCCCGACAATGTTCCAAAAGGCGCTCTCATGATCAGTAGTCCAACCTGATAGGGATTTGAGTGCATGTTCATGGTGCTCTCGGAGTGCAATCAGGACATCCTCACCGCAGGGATATTGGGATCCCGCAATGGCTGGACCTATGGTGACGTAAAGTTTGCTAGGCCTGGAATCTTTTGTGGTCACTGCCTTTGCCAAAGATTGTATGAGGGACATGGCATTGTGCTGAATGCCGCCCACAAAGCCCCTCCAACCGGCATGGAAACAGCACGCCGAGAAAATTTCAGTACTGCTCTCAGTGGACATGGCAACCGCAAGGCAGTCTGCTGTTTGAATCGCCAACGGGGCAATGAAATTGTCTTTGCTCACAGCGATGCCGTCAGCGCGTTCTAGATGCTCTGTGTTGAAGGATTTCATCGGGGCAACATGATTCGAATGAAATGCAGAGACGCGCCAGCTGCCAGGTAGATGCGTTTCGAGTGTCCAGATCACCTCAGCTCCACACTGACCATGCGTGACAGAGACCAGGCTCTGATCCTCAGCTACGCGCAGGTTTTGCTGTTGTAGCGGCTCCCCAAGCAAATCAAGAAATTCAACAAAAGCCTTGGGCCAGACTGCTGCAGTGGTCGCAGCTGAGTCTGTCCAATGTGATTTGTTGTCGCCCGCAACTCGCGATTGCGACCCGAGAGCAACAACTTTCATTCGTCCGTATCACTGAGAAGTTCGTTGTCTGGCATGATGGCCACGGGCGCCTCGGTTTGCAGGGCACTGAGAAGAACTCCAGTAGCCACGCCAACATTGAGGGAGTCCACGGCTGCAACGCCACCCGGAATCTTGACGAGATAATCGCAATGGCGGGCGACTTCCTGTCTCATTCCTTTTGCTTCGTTCCCTACAACGAGAACGTAGTGGCGGTCGGTGGGAAGTTCGTTGTGACGCGCTGTTGCGGTCAGTGATGAGCCAACAACCCAGACTCCTGCCTTCTTGAGCATTTCAAGGGCTCTGTTGATGTTCACCGTAGGGACGAGGTGCAGGCTGAAAGCACCGCCCGAGGATGTTTTGACCACCAGTGGGGTAATCTCGGCCTGTCTATCTTCTCCAAAAACGACGAACTTGGCACCGAAAAACGCGGCCGTACGCATAATCGCGCCGAAGTTTCTTGGATCCTGAACCTGGTCGAGCACAACGCCAAGGCATCCGTGCGGCGTTTCTGAGATCCAGTCGGGTAGATTTTGGATGACGTCGTGAATGCTGACCGTGGGCAGATTGGGAACGCGCAAGCAGACACGTTGATGGTTCAGCTGCTCTTCAGAATTGAGAGGCCAGCTCTCATCTTCCTGGCTTTTGCAGAGTGTGATTTTGAAACCCATCGCTTTGCAAGGCTCAACGATACTTTTGAGCTGTGATGGAACGCGACCGGTTTTGTCTGCGATTACGTAAAGAGCGTGTGCTTTCTGGTCGATATTTTCGTCCTGCATGAGGCGAGCGATGTAGTTTTCAAGGGGGCGTCGTCCCCACACGTGAAACTCGCGTGTCGTTCGTGCGGTTTTAAAATCCTGTGCAGGCCGGCTTGTTGTTTGTGGGCGCACTGCGGGCTGGCTCTTCTCAAAGACCTTTGGACGTCCAGCGGATTGCGGGCGACCAGCGGATTGCGGGCGACCAGCGGATTGCGGGCGACCAGCGGATTGCGGGCGACCAGCGGATTGCGGGCGACCAGCGGATTGTGGGCGACCAGCAGATTGCGGGCGACCAGCGGATTGTGGGCGACCAGCGGATTGCGGACGTCCAGCGGATTGCGGGCGACCAGCGGATTGCGGACGTCCAGCGGATTGCGGGCGACCAGCGGATTGCGGACGTCCAGCGGATTGTGGGCGGTCACCAGATTGGCGACGGTCAGCGGATTGTCTACGGTCAGCGGATTGCGGGCGGCCAGCGGATTGCGGGCGGCCAGCGGATTGTGGACGTCCACTGCCCGTACGGGAGCGTTCAGAGCGAGGTTGACCTGGCCCACGCCCAGCCCCCGAATTGCGTTGCCCCCGGTCTTTGTTTTCGGAGGAGCGGGAGGCAGGGGAGCGCTTCGTAGATTTCATTGGGTGTGGCCTTTCAAGGATTTATCGAGGGCTTTGGTACAGCCGTACCCCTTTCTTAGACATAGCAAGAAGTCTGTTGCAAGTCCTTTCGCGCTGTGTTAGCCACGCAGCTCTGCAATGTGAGGAAGGGTCCCATGAAACGTACATACCAACCAAGTAAAAAAGTTCGCAAGCGCAAGCATGGCTTCCGCGCTCGCATGGCTACAAAAAACGGTCAAAACGTGTTGAAGCGCCGTCGTGCGAAGGGCCGCAAGCGCCTGGCAGCAACGGTTTACAGCAAGTAAACTCGTTCCGAGCGATTTGAAGCTCTAAAAAACCCGCCGATTCGGCGGGTTTTTTTTGTTTTAATCACAAGACTTTTATCTTTTTTTAGTAATTTTTTAAAATTATCCTTAAGCGTTTGCTAAAAAGTGTCGAACCCTTCCAATGAGGAAGGTAATCTTAGTGGAATCACCTCCTCAAACAGATTCACCCTGGTCATGAGGAGGTTTTTTCATGCCCGGAATGCACAGGTCTCGTTGGTCACGGGCGTCCCGTCGACCAGTTCTCAGTTCGCTTTGTTTTGTTCTTCCCTTCTCCATCCTCATCAACGCGTGCAACGGAGAAACTCCTTTTCAGGAGCAAAGCCGTGCGCTGGTGACTCAGGTGGAGGTCGCGGCTGCGGAAGCCGACGCTTCCGGAAAATTGCGCACGAAGTCGAACCCGGAGCGCCCGATTGCGCGCGCAGATGATTCCGGATCCGACCAGAGCTCTGAAGCTGACCCACAGATGGGTGGAGGACGCTCGGGGCAAAGCGACGACAAAGATGGCCAAGGGATTGATGAGAATCGACGTCCCGGAGCTGATGTTGGATCGGATCCTGACACCAATTCCGGTGCGGATACGAATCCCCAGCCGCAACAGCCGCAACAGCCGCAACAGCCGCAACAGCCGCAACAGCCGCAACAGCCGCAACAGCCGCAACAGCCGCAACAGCCGCAACAGCCGCAACAGCCGC
>JBILKM010000064.1:0-10172 GCA_044376695.1 Silvanigrellaceae bacterium | reverse complement strand
GCGAGTCAGTGCAGCATCGTGGGCGGCTTTGGAACCTCTTTGTACAGCGCTGTGAGCAGCAAGTTTGAGTGCAGCCGGCAATGCAGCAGCAGGGCTGCCACACATCCGGACAGATCGTGCAGGTGGAACAATGTGTTGTTCGCTGGAGCGGCTCAGTGCAATGTGATTGGTGGGCAAGGTGCAACATTATTCAGCTCGGTCGTCCCTAAAATCAATTGCTTGACCGAGTGCCGTAATCGCGCTCTGACCCATGCCGGGCGCAGCTGCACCTGGAGTGGCGCCAATATCAAGGGTCTATGAAGGAATGTGTTTCCTCTGTGCGAGGTTCCGAGCTGTCCAGAAATCTGTCTCGAAGCTCTGGTGTTGGTTCAAGGCACTGCGTCTGGACTCCAAACCAGCGGTAGCGGTTATCTGCAATCCAATTGTAAATTCCATCGCGCAGAAAACGCGGTAAAAGCATTGCGATCACGGCCAAGGCATAGGGCAGACCCAGGTGCTTGAGTGTCAGCAAAACTGCGTCAGAGCAGAGGTGAACGCCGCGTGCGTCAATCAGTACAACTGACTTCGTGGAAATCGAATCGCCGCCCAAGTCACTCAGAATCGTTTGTGCGAATTTGGATTGGAGAGATGCAAATCGAAGCTTCTTTTTCCGATCGATGCGAATGAGTCGATTTACAGTCGAATGACAAAGGTTGCAGACTCCATCGAACAAGATGATCGGGTTTTTCTGCTCCATAGGTCCGTCACCCTCAGGACACGACAGTTTCGATTTGTGAGTTGGTTGCTCTCTTCCTTCTTCTCATTTCAGCTTTTTGACAACGTCCTGAACCTTGGCAAGCATGTTCTTTCTGTCTGCATCCGTGATCGAAGGGACAGAGTCGAAGTATTGATGGCCAACCACTTCAATCCCGCAGAAATCAAAAATTCCGTTGTCTGAGGTCAGATTCAGAGCATTGTACATGCCAATGGATTCGTAGAAATCTTTTGGATTGCCGTGGCAGGTGAGCAGCAGGCCTCGTTTGCCGCGAAGCATTTTGTTGAGCTGCCCATTTCCGAAATCATAGGCAAAGCCTTTTGAGAAAACGCGATCCACATAGCCTTTGAGCATTGCGGGCAGGCCCGTCCACCACAGCGGGTACACAAAAATTATATTCTCGGCGGCTGATATATGCTTTTGCTCTTCGGCAATGTCTGCAGGTACTCGCCCAGCCTTGAACTCCATGAAGTCTGCGCCCGCAAGAATGGGATTAAACTTTAGTTCATACAGGTTGCGCGTCACGAAGGATTCACCCTTCGCTGCAAGGGTCTCTTCAACTGTCTTGGCTATCGCACAGGTAAAACTCTTTGGATTGGGATGGCACACAACAATAAGATTCTTCATCTACAACTCCTGCATAAGCATCAAACAAAGACAACACAAAATGAACCGAAACAACGTGATCAAATTTTACAACAACTGAACGAGCTAGGCGTGCAGCAGCTGCAGAATCCGGCCAAGCGTTTGACGCTCTTTTGTTTCGGCCGAGTGAAGCGATGAGTGAGAGGTGTTCTTCTCCATTTAGATTTATTTTTGATGATTTCTTATCTGCCTTGTGTGTCTGCGGATGCACCTATCATCACTTATAGCTCGTCCCTTCCAATGGGTCACATCCCCGGAGCTTACCTTTTACCCTGATTTTTTTGTAGAAATTGCGCGAGGCCGCTGCATCAGAGAGATTGCTCGGGACTCTCAAGCCAATCGATTGTGCAGCGGATTTGAGCTGTCGTACACATTCATCTCCACACCTTCCGCCACCGGCGTTTACAGGAGTTCTCGGAAATTGCTTACATGAGGTGGTTGAGCCGGATGAGGAGGGGGGGATTGTTCCGGAGTTGATTGGATTATCCGTGGCCAGTGAGTTTTCGCTCTGTTGTGGAGTGTTTTCCATTTTAAATAATCCCTGTTCGGGAGCTCGGCGCACAGCCATCTCTCGCTCTGCAGCAGCGCAAGTATATCTTCTATCGCCACCTTTTTTTCTTTCCGCTAGCTGATAGTCGTACAGACTGGCAATTGACATTCTCTTTCCGGGCGATTGCCAATGGCAAATCTTACGATTTGCTCCGAACAAACCCAAGTTACGTTTACCGATAAATCCGAAGCTGAAGTTGCGAGCTGTTGGGGGATCCTCGCAGACCATTGAATCAGCGCGGCAATTCCAAAAAACGTGTTGCGCGCCGGTCCAGCCTTGCCCACTTTCGCCAAGGTCGCCGCGATCCTGCACATCAATTTTTCCCGCTGTGATGTTGTCGTACAGAGTCCCCGTGGCCCATCTCAGGTGTGGTCCAACGTTATTGTATGCGTTTGTTGATTTAGAATTTAGAAAAACATTGGGGCCAGCAACCCGTGCGCCAGTTACAAAATCGTGCCGACCGTATTGGGCCTGATTGCGTTCGAAAAGGTTGCGCGCGCCATCAATTTTGAACGAATAACGTTTTTTTCCATCGATCTTAGAAACAGGGTCAAGGTTCTTCGAGAGACTCACCGTAAAGTTCTTCGCATCTTTGGCGACCCAAACCGCAGCATAAATAAAATGGTACGCTTCGATATTTCTCACCCAGCCATGTTCCGCTTTGTCTACGACGATTGCGCTTTCTGCATGATTTTCATCTGAGTTTTTTTTGCCCTTCTGATATTTTGATACAAAACGAATATTCTCAACACCTACACCACTGATTCTGCCATTAGATGAGTACTTAAATAGGGTTCCTACTGTGAGACTTTGATCAATTGCCTGCACAAGCGGTGCATCTATCACTATTGTATTGCCGCAGATGTTTTTTATCGTTCGTTCGTATTCAATCTTGAATTGCTCCCAAGATTTCCCACCCGCAATCTTGTCCATTCCGATGGCAGATATGAATTTTTGTGTCGCTTGCCAACGGATTATGACGTTGTCACCAACCTTAAATGGTGCTGCAGAGCTGACCTGGAACGATCGGTGGCCGAAAGGTATATATTTTTCAGTGAGACGAACATCACTTCCTTGAATCAATTTGGCTTCACCGGAGCCCGAAATGTCGATGACCTTTTTTTGATTCTTGTCGCCCGTGGCATGAATGACTGTGTCCGTGGGTCCGCTTCCAGAGCCACGCAAGACTACACCGCTTGCAGCAATGCGCAGACTCCCTGAAACCTCGTAGTTGCCCTTTTTAAGAAGAACAGCACCCCGGAATCCATTGTTGAGGGGCATTGCAGACACCTGATCAATTGCTGCTTGGATTCGAGCACCGTCATCGCCGTCGCCAGGATCAACTGTGACAGTCGTCGGTATATCGGGAATAGGTTCGAGGCCGTCTTTGTATCCTACATATGAAAAGTCGGGGAGCATGTTTCCATTGGGATCGGGTTCTAGTTCTATTTTTCCATTTCGAATCGCTAGTCCGAATCCCAGATTCTGTTCTCCTGCTGTCGAATCCACGGCTGCGTTTTGATTTGATGGACTGCATGCGTAGGTGAGTATAACCCCAGCAAAAGCAGTTTTATTGAACCGAAAGAAACTCATTCTGATTCCCTTTTTAGGATTTTCAAGTTTCAATTCTGTTTCTAACCGTTTCTGATTTCGGGATGGGCTCTGGACGCCTTGAGTAAAAATGTCGTAATATTTCAAAGAAATAGCAGATTTCATTGGCAATAAATATTTCAATGTTTTTATCGAAATAAATTGGGCCATGTTGCGGATATTAAAAGTAGAGTCAGCCCAGGGGTTGAGAGGTTCACTTTTTCTTTTTTTTTACAATGCATTATCAGTCCCATTTTCAGATAATCTCTCTATCCAATTTAAAGATGGGGATAGTTGTTATCAAATATAAAAATAGTTCTATATGAATTGATGCACTCTGTTCGAGTGATGTCGTGCGCGAGGCGCGTCTGATTGTCAGAATTTAACTTTGCCGAAGAAGCACTTCAGAAGGAGTTGCAGCGTCTAGAGTCTCTCTGGGAACCACAGGCGGCATCAATTGCCGCACTGATTTTGTCTACTCCTAAATCAATTCCAGGTACTTCCGATATGTGCTGAAAGTGGGGTAAATCAATGTTTTCAGCAGTATTTTTCGCGCGATTTACCGGACTTGTCTCTTGGATTGCATGTATTTGTCTGCTGGGTTGCAATAAAAATAGTGATTCGGCTGATGCTGATGCCCAGATGAGTGGCGGGGTTGTGAACGCGAAGGATTCCATGAAGGTTGGCGATCCTCTCGGTTACACAGTGCGGGTCAATCTTGACTCAGGTTGGATTTGTTCTGGAACTCTGATTCATAAGCGTGTTGTTCTTACGGCTGCTCATTGCAAAATTGTGGTTGGAAATGAGGTCGAATCCAAGGCTGGCAACAAGTTGACAACTTACAAAGTGAAGCGGGTTGTCTCGGAGAGTCAGTTTCGTGAAGGTCAGGAGGGTACTGGTGATTATTCGGGCTATTCGTCGGTCGACTTTTCACTGATTTTGCTCGATCGAGATACAGTAGGTCGGCCTATGGAATTGGCAGTCAAGGCGCCAGCGGTAGGTGAGAGCGTCACCACATCAGGCTTCGGGGCAAACAATACTGAAGATGCTGATGGGCAGCTGCGCACGGCCACAAACAGAGTTGATAAAATCAACGATTCGAGGATGTTTCCTGGCCGGGCAACAATTCAAATCAGGAGGGGAAGCGGAATATCATGCAGCGGCGATTCAGGTGGCCCACTCGTTCAGAATGGTAAACTAGCAGGTGTGCTCCATGGTGGTGATGGCGACGGAACCTGCAAAGGAAAAGTGCTGAGTCTTTATGCGAGTATCGTTCACCACAAGGCTTGGATTGAATCGAATCTTAAGGCACTACTGAAGTAGTACTTATGTCGAGAGTGGAAATGTTCTCGTTTAAGAGTGAATTTTCGCAACGAGGTCTTAATGAAGAGTGTGAAGGATGTACTTTTTGGATCGAATTCAATTGACATCGCTCTTCTAATTTTTCGCCTCTTTTTCGGCATAACTATGGCAGTGGCACATGGGCTCCCTAAGTTGCAGCGATTTGCTGAAATTCACGCGACCTTTCCAGATCCCTTGGGTATTGGGAGTTCTGCATCTTTGGGCATGGCAATCTTCGCCGAAATCGCCTGTGCTTTTGGTGTGGCGGCTGGCTTACTTTTCAGGCTTTCACTTGTGCCGCTTGTCATCACTATGTTTGTGGCCGCTTTTGTGATCCATGGGCAAGATCCTTTTCAGAAGCAGGAACTCGCACTTTCTTATCTTGCTGCCTATGTAGCTATGCTGTTTTCTGGTCCAGGCCGCTACTCTCTAGATTTCCTTTCGAGACGGTAGAGCTTTCGTCGATTCCCTGTTGCAAGCAGATGTTGATTCCAGGAACAACATCCTATTCCTTCAGTTCAAGTTTTTGCTCTCGGCTTCGACAACACATTCCTACATCTGTGGGGGGCTACATTTATGCTTCGTATCGCAGTCTTTTTCGATTATCTTGTGCAAAAAGTGACGCTCCGCCCCGAACGGGCGGAGACTTGAGGGTGGCTGTCTATTTCATTTTACTGCCCAGCTCGACGCCCGTAAGCATCTGCTGGCAGACTGAAGCGTCCATTTTTTCCCTTGCTGAGTGTATAATCCTTTAGCTCGATGGTCACATCATAAACCACACCTTCCATGGATTGGGTTACATGACGTTTAAAGTTCTCGGTTTTGGGATCGGGAAAATCTTTGATTGATCGGCGTACATCGTATTTTGCGCGTGAATAATCCGCGACAACATCATCCAGCTTTGCGATTCGCATTGGAAACACACTGTCCGTGCCAACTCGCTCGAAAACGAGGCCCTCATCAATTTGAATCGTCACGTGAACTACATCCGATTCGGATCCTGCTTCCATAGCCATTGGCTTGTCACGAACTATAATGAAGTCACCAAAGGAAACACCTGCCGCGAGCAATTTGGTTTTCAATTCTGCTGATGGAACATCGCTCAAAATAGATTTGGAAAGTTGACTGTTTGTTAGTCGCAGATCAACTTCGTGCGGCATCAGGTTGTGGACTGTGTAAATGGGTGTTGGGCCTGATGACCTGCGTAAGACCTCATAAGCGGTTGACCAACAATTTGTCTCTGCTGACTTCGACACGAGGACTTCACCACCAGCGGAAATGCCATATTGTTTGCGTTCGTCGGGAGTCAGTGTACGGCTTGATTCTGCTTTCTCTGGGATGAATGTATGCCTGAGCGTTGCCTGCATCACCGGTGTTAAAAAATCATCTAATAGAAAATCTTTTTGACCATCTGCGGATGCGCAATCAACTCCGCTCAGGTTTTGTTTCCAACCGTCCGCATAGGTCATTCGCGCTATTTCACATTGTTCGCGTGAAAGCGTGCCCAATGAGATGGCCAAATGCGTTCGCTGCGAATCGAGTCGTGTTTCGCTTTCTAGCGTTTGCCGAACGGCATTGATTTTCGCTGCTGGAAGGCCAGCTGCTTTGAGGGCACGTTGCAAATTCGGGAGTTGAATCGTGACAGATTCTTGTTTCACAGTGCCGAACGATTTGAATTCGCGGACATCGCTGTTGACCCTTGAGGTACAGGCGGTGAGAAGACCCGCCCATGTGAGGGTGGAAACTATCAGAATATCTTTGAAGTGTGTTCGGCTTTTGTTTGTCATAATCCACCTCCCCCGCATTCAGTCGGTTGAGGAAGCGATTATCATGCCACCTCAAAATTCCGTAATCATTGAATAAATAATTGGATTTGATGTCTGATGAATTGACATTGTCTTCAAGGCAATCTCAAAGCCGCAAACACGTCACAAGCGTCAGCCGATCGTCCATGAGGCGATTTGCGGCTTCAAGAGGCCACATCGTAGAATTGCAGCGGTTCCAGGATACAGCGTGTGACAACTTTCTTTTTTTATAGCATCGGAGACAAGGAATGACGGCTGATATGCATATCTACGACAGCAAGCCCTGGGAGGCCGCATACGGCAGTGCGATCGCCCGCGACCTGTCATTGCCCCGGTATCGCAATCTCGCCGATCTCGCTGCAAGTGCATGCGAGCGTTACGCCGACAAGAAAGCATTTACGGCTGTCGTGCCCAACGGCATGAATGGCACGCTGACGTATCGTCAAGTGGGCGAACTCTCCGATGCATTTGCTGGCTATTTGCGTGAGGTGTGCAAGCTCCAGGCCGGTGATCGTGTTGCGGTTCAGTTGCCCAATAGTTTGACCTACCCCGTCGTCGCACTCGGCGTCTTCAAAGCGGGATGTGTTTTGGTCAATACCAATCCACTCTACACACCCAGCGAGATGGTGCATCAATTCAACGATTCAGGCGCAAAGGTCTTGGTGATCGTGGATATGTTCGCAGACAAACTCGCGGAAGTGATTCCGAAAACCGGTGTTCAGCGTGTTGTGCTGAGCGGAGTGTCGGAGATGTTTCCCGCTATTCCGAATGCCATCGTGCGTGGTGTGCAAAAGGTTTGGAGCAAGGTGCTGCCGCCTATTCCTCCGCTCTCTATTCCTGTTGAGCGTATTAAAGCTGCTCTGGCATCGGGAAAAGCCCACCAAAGCAAAGCGAATGGCTATTGGAAAGATGTGCCCTCAAGTGCTCTTGCGGCTCTGCAATACACCGGCGGTACCACGGGCGTGAGCAAAGGAGCGATGCTTACACACGCCAACCTGATGTCGAACGTTGATATGGTTCTGGCAATGGGTAAGTCACATCATGGTTCCGATGAGTGCGTACTCACAGCATTGCCGCTCTATCACATCTTCGCTTTTACCGCGAATTTGCTCGCCTTCCTCGAATTGGGTGGGCACAATATTTTGATTCCTAGCCCGCGACCGGTTCAAAACTTGCAACGCGCGATTGAGAATTATCCTATTACCTGGATTACTGGCGTGAACACCCTGTTCAACGGCCTGATGAACGAAGAGTGGTTCGCTGCCTTTCCGCCAAAACACCTGAAGGCAGCCATTGCGGGCGGCACAGCGCTTCATCACGCCGTAGCTGAACGCTGGCAAAAGATCACTGGAACGCGCGTTGCCGAAGGTTTTGGCCTGACGGAATGTTCGCCCGTTGTGACGTTCAACACTCTGACTGGAGCTACCAAACCCAACAGCATTGGCATACCGGTGCCCGGCACAGAGGTGCGCTTGGTCAATGATGAGAGCGTGCCTGTGGCGCAAGGTGACCCTGGCGAGCTCATCGTGCGTGGTCCACAGGTCATGAAAGGCTACTGGAATCGCCCCGAAGAAACAGCATCGATTTTGAAAGACGGCTGGCTCTACACAGGAGATGTGGCTGTGATGGATGCACACGGATACTTCAAGATTGTAGATCGCAAGAAAGACCTGGTGCTTGTCTCTGGCTTCAATGTCTATCCGAATGAAATCGAAGATGCGTTGGCCAAGATGGATGCTGTGCTCGAAGCAGCGGTGGTCGGGGTGCCAGATGCAAATTCAGGCGAAGCAGTGCGCGCCTACATCGTAAAAAATCCAGAATTCGCGGGAGAGCTGACCAAAGATATGGTGCTTAATCACTGCAAGGGTCTGCTCACCGATTACAAAATTCCAAAATCGATTATTTTTCGCAATGAGCTGCCCAAGTCACCCATTGGTAAAATCCTTCGCAAAGACCTCAAGGCCGAAGTCAAGGCCGAGTTCAACAAGAAATAAGGAAACAAGCCATGTTGTCAGAAGCAGAAACCAAACTTTTGGGCATGTTGATGATGGTCATCATGCTCGGCATGGGCGCAAGCCTCACGTTCCGTGATTTTTTGATTGCTTTTAAGAAACCCAAGGGCGTGCTCGTGGGTCTCTTGTGCCAATACGGCATTATGCCCTTCTTGGGCTATCTCCTTGCTGTCTTGCTGGGCCTGCCTCCTGCGCTTGCCGTAGGCGTCATCTTGATGGGCTGCATGCCGGGTGGAACCACGTCGAACATCTTCACGTACTTCAGCAAAGGTGCGCTGGCGCTGTCGATCATGATGACCAGTGTTTCTACCCTCGTGGCAGTGGTTGCTGTGCCGTCGCTCATTGCGTTTTACACCAGCTTGGCAGGTGTATCGGGTGAATTCGCGATTCCTGCAGCGAATGTGGCACAGGTTCTTGTGGTGCTCTTGGTGCCTACCATTATCGGTATGATTCTGCGCAAAACCAATCCAAATATTGGTGCAACGATTGAGCTCGTGGGTTCGGTTCTTGGCGTATTCGTCATCCTCTTCTTGATCGGATCCTGGGTGCCGCGGAACTATCAATTACTGATGACTACTCCCTGGCCTGTGTTCTTTGGTGCTATTGGTCTTGGCCTGATCGGCATGCTTTTTGGTTATTGGCTTGCGCGTCTATTGAAGCAAGACAACAATCGTTCGCGTACCATCAGCCTGGAAACGGGCATTCAAAACGGTCCTTTGGCTGTGCTGATTGTTACGGTTACCTTCAAGGGTGAACTGCAGCAGCAGGTGCTCTTGATTCCTGTGCTCTACAGCTTGTTCATCGTGCTGACGAGCTCGGTCGTGACCGTGTGGTTTCGTAAGAACGCAACGCGCGAAGCGTTGGCGCGTGATGCGGCAAAAGTGGGTGCGGCGGTCTCTGCTTGAAGAAACGCACCGGAGTGGGCTTTCTAGATGGTTTGGTTGTTGCTTCCTGCAGTATCCGCATTGGGCGAATCAGAGCTGGTATGTAGCGAAAAATCTTCTTCGCTCATTTGTATTTGGTGTTTTTGAGTGGATCACAGCCACTGGAAGCACCTCGTTGCCGAATTTTGTCATAGAGATCCCGAGCAACGCTGTTACTCGATAGATTTCCGGGGATAGCCACACCAACAACGGCTGCCGCTGACCTCAACTGACCTCGACAGGCATCTCCGCAATCTCCATTACCATCATTCACTGGGCTTCTTGGGAACGTCTGGCAGGTCGACCCCGATCCACTTCCTGTTGGTGGGACTGGCGGATTGGTTTGACTACCGTTACTCCCAACCTGCTTCGCTAGGGGTGCAGACGGCTTGGCTGCAGAACCACCTGCGGTGTTTGCAGTTTGGACTGATGGTGCTGATGGTGCTGATGGTGCTGATGGTGCTGATGGTGCTGATGGTGCTGGGCTTGAGCTGACCTGTGTGCGCTTTGCAATTTCCTTACTGTACAATTTTCTCAGTCCAGCAACATCCA
>JBILKM010000123.1:0-3332 GCA_044376695.1 Silvanigrellaceae bacterium | reverse complement strand
ACTTGAATCCTTCCGTCGTCCGCAAGATGGAAGGGCGATCTTTTCTGGCTCGTGGGCACAGCTTACAAACCAAGTTGAGAAAGCCTGGAACAGCGTGCGTTGATTGACGCATAAATTGGTTCACTCTAGGTGGGGCTAGTCCCCACCTTTTTTATTGGCTTATAAATTTACCTGCCAAAATAAATGATACCCTCATTTTTGAAGGGGTTTCGAAGCGCAAAGTCGATTCTTCGACCCACAGTTGTAATGTCTGCAAGTAAAACCATTTCCAGCGTAATTTCATTCTTCTCTGTGCGGTCAAGCTCAATTGTCATAGTAGCCGATAGGATAACTTGCTGAGGTGAACGGTCAGCACTTCTTTGAGATACCAACCCATAACCGAAACTTAGAACGATTGTATTAGGATTCTTGTGCCTCTGAGAGGCACCCATTGTGGGGGGAGGGGACGAAAAAAAATCCCTGTGAAGCTTGAGAGGCTTCACAGGGTGTTCGTTTGCGAGGGCTTATATTGCAGAAGAAACGGGGAGATGGAGTTCAGGGTAGGGTTTTGTTTTGGCGGGAGGTCTTGATGAGAGAGGATATAATGGAGAGCCCAAGCAAAGTCGCAATGATTGAAAGTGAAACAAAGGGCGGAACCTTGAAGAAATCGACCAAGCACATCTTGGTTCCCACGAACAAGAGCACTGCCGAAAGACCGTATTTCAAGTGTGCAAAGCGGTTGGCAAGGTCAGCCAACACGAAATACAGCGACCGCAAACCAAGGATGGCAAAGACGTTCGAGGTGTAAACAATGAACGGCTCTTTCGAAATCGCCAGAATTGCTGGAATCGAATCTACCGCGAAAACGACGTCGCTTGCTTCAACAAGGATAAGTGCTGCCAACAGCGGCGTAGCGACCCACTTTCCATTATCGCCCTTGGTCAAAAATTTCTCACCATCAAGCTTGGTTGTGACAGGGATAAATTTGCGAAGGATGCGCATAGGCAAGCTGGTCTCGAGATTGAGCTCCTTGGTGTCTGCATCTTTAAGCATTTTGATTGCTGTAACAATAAGCAGAGCGCCGAAAAAGTAGATGGTCCAGTGGAACGTTTGAATCAACTTAACGCCCGCAAGGATCATGATCGCTCGGAGCACGAGTGCTGTAAGCACCCCCCAAAAGAGAACCCGGTGTTGATGAAGGCGTGGGATCTGCAGTGCAGCAAAAATCATGGTGAAAACGAAGATATTGTCGACACTCAAAGATTTCTCAACGAGATATCCTGTGAGGAATTCGATGCCGGCCTGCTTGCCGAATTCGTTGTAGACCCACACGTTGAAAATAAGCGCCAGTGCAATCCACACCGCTGACCAGGTGAGTGCCTCTTTGATGGAAACAACATGTGATTGCCGGTGAAAAACACCCAAGTCGAGTGCCAACATTGCCAGCACGAAGACGTGAAATAAAATCCAAAATGAAAGTTGTACTTCGCCCACTGCGACCTCTATCGTTAATAGGGATAATGAATCGAACCCCATAGGTTCGTACCCTTCGTAGGCTACAAACCGTTTGTAGGGAAGTATCGTTGCTTTTCGGTTTGATTAAATAACATAAATAATTATATTGAATTCGAATAAATCGAAGGAGCGCGAATGAGTTGGCTCAACTATCATCACCTGCTGTATTTTAGAACAATCGCGAACGAGGGCGGTATCGCACGCGCATCGGAGAAACTCAACGTGGGCCAGCCCGCGCTCAGTGCCCAACTCAAAACCTTTGAGTCGACTCTCGGTCATGAGCTGTTCGAACGAACCGGGCGGAAACTGGTTCTCACGGAGGCAGGCCGTGTTGTGTTGGCCTACGCTAACCAGATTTCCGACCTGGGCAATGAGCTTTTACAGGTGTTAGCTGATGGCGCGCTCTCCAAAAGAGTGGTCGTAAATGTGGGGCTTCAGGATTGCCTTCCCAAGAAGCTCGTGGTCACTATCGTTCAGCGCATGACCGAACTTTTTCCGTGCAAGGTTCGGATTGCAGAAGGACATGCCTCTTCGCTGCTCACTGAGCTTGCGCACCACAACCTAGACCTTGTGATAGCCAATCAAATGCCCTTTGCTGAGGATCTTAAAGGCCTGCGCTCGCGGCGCATTGCCTCACTTCCGATTTCACTCTTCGGCTCGCAAAAATATGCCGGGTTGAAGAAGAATTTTCCCCAATCTCTGAATGGGCAGCCCATGGTTATGCCCACAAGTCATAGCCGCACTCGCCATGAAGTTGAACGCTGGCTGAGTGAGCAGCGTGTGACACCGCAGATCGTTGTTGAAGCACAGGATACCGCTGTTCAAAAATCACTTGCAGCCTCCGGTGTCGGCCTGATCGCTGTTCCGCGTGCGGCAGTTTCCGATCTTGTTGCAGACAAGCAGCTTTATGCGCTGGGAACACTGCATGGTGTTATGGAAGAAGTCTGGATTTGCACCGCTGAACGAAAAATTCCGAATCCCGTTATTGAAGTACTTGAAACGGTCAAAGATCTCCTCGGTGAGTCTGAGGACTGATCTTTCATTGTTCACAAGGAGGTTTCATGTCGCCAGTCGTTCTTCTTTCGAGTGATTTTCCGGGCATTCCTGCTGGCGTTGTGAAGACACAGGGAATCTCATTCACCACTCTTCTTTTGCCGTCGGGCGAATCGCTTCTCGAACGTCTGAATGGCTTGTCGGAGATCGACCATAGAGCTGTCCGGGCGGTAGTCTCCGTGCTCACTGACCGTCTTGATCAACCCGCACTCGCGCAGCTCAAAAACAGATTACCGAACCTTGCACTTGTGGCAAATTACGCGGTGGGCTTCAACAACATTGATGTCGCGGCGGCTCGGGCGCTTGGAATTGCTGTAACCAACACTCCTCACGTGTTGGGTGACGCCACGGCCGATCTCACCCTTCTACTTATGCTGATGGTGGCGCGTGATGTGTTTCCACGTGCGCTCGAATTGCATGCTCAAGGGAAATTTCCGGGATGGTCGCCTCGCTATGGGTTGGGCGTCGATCTCGCCGGCCGCACCTTGGGAATTGTGGGATTGGGCGACATCGGTCGGCGGGTGGCCGTACGCGCTCAAGCTATTGGCATGAAAGTCATTGCGTTGCAGTCGCTCAAAGAAAAAACGATCGCGCCAGGCGTTAAATCTGAATTTGCTGATTATCAAGGAATTGAGCGGCTCGATGAATCGGAATTTCTCGAGCGCGTCGATGTGCTTTCGCTGCATTGTCCGCTCACTCCACAAACACGTGGTTGGTTGAATGCCGATCGCCTTGCTGCACTCAAACAGGGCACGATGGTTATTAACACGGCACGTGGTGAAGTT
>JBILKM010000122.1:0-3336 GCA_044376695.1 Silvanigrellaceae bacterium | reverse complement strand
TTGCGTCCTACAAATGCTTTCAAAGCAGCGGTCGAATTAATGTACGTCACCGGCATGATGCTATCGTGTCCGAGAACTTCAACGAGTTCGTCCCACGCAAGCTCTACGTCGTCGGCATCCGCCATGTCCGCCATATCGCAGCCTGCGCCCAGATCAGGAAGCACCACAATCTGTTCACCACGCTTCAAGATGTCTGCACTTTCAGCCATGAAATGCACACCGCAGTATACGATGTATTTTGCCTTGTCCTGAGAAGCTGCATACTGCGCCAGCTTCAACGAATCGCCACGCATGTCGCCAAGAGCAACAATCTCTGGACGCTGATAGTGATGTGTGAGGACAACGAGTTGATCTCCAAGTTTGGCCTTAGCCGCCAGAATGCGCTCGGTGAGCGCCTCAGCATCCAACGTAGGATACGGGGAGGGCAGGGGCTGTTGGTAGATCATGAGCGCTTCTCCTCGGAGTCTTTCCTCCACAAAATCGCAAGGACTTTGGGACACAAACCCACTCCTAATCCGGAGTTGTTGCAAAATTCAACCCGATTCTCAGGGTATTCCCTTCTGCACACGTTTGACATCGGCGGGCAAACCCTATTTTCTGATGATGACCTGAACGAGAACGGGGAGTTGTTTGCACGCCAGGCGATGCTCTCCACTCAGGTGGATAAACTCTTGGAAGGAGCAGACTTTCTATGACCATGGAATTGACCCAAATCAATCAAATTAAAAAGGTGGGTGTTGTTGGTGCCGGCCAAATGGGCAATGGCATCGCTCAAGTTCTGGCCCAGTCTGAATTCAACGTCTGTCTGATGGACGTCTCCGAGGCATCACTGAAAAAAGCGACAGCCTCGATCGAAAAAAGCTTGGTCAAACTCTTCGAAAAAGGAAAGCTGCAGGAGCATCCGCCGGTCATCCTAGGCCGCATCAAGACAACCACTCATCTCGCTGATTTCAAAGATTGCGATTTCGCTATCGAGGCCGTCAGCGAAAATGAGGATTTGAAAAAATCTATTTTCAAGCAGCTCGACGAGATTCTTCCGGCACATGCCATCCTCGCATCAAACACAAGCAGCCTGCCTATTACCCGGCTTGCCAGCTCAACACGGCGCGCGGGCCAGTTTATCGGCATGCACTTCATGAATCCGGTGCCCGTCATGCAGCTCGTGGAGATTATTCGTGGGCATGCCACAAGCGAAAACACCTACCAGCTCACTAAGTCGCTCGCTGAAAAGGCCGAGAAAACAACGGTCTGTTCGCAAGATTATCCAGGATTTATCGTAAACCGCATTCTCATGCCCATGATCAACGAGGCGTTTTTCACATTGATGGAAGGCATCGCCACTCCCGAAGACATCGACGCCGGAATGAAATTGGGAACAAATCAGCCCATGGGTCCACTCACACTCGCCGACTTCATTGGCCTGGATACGTGCCTTGCTATCATGAAGGTTCTGCACGAAGGTCTGGGAGATTCGAAGTATCGTCCATGTCCGTTGCTGAAAAAATACGTAGATGCTGGATATCTCGGACGTAAAACCGGACGCGGTGTGTACTCCTACTGAAACCGGAGTGCATCATCAGACGCGGGGCACCTGCACGACGACGGCAAAACCCCGCGCCCTTTTGCCCTTGCCAATACCTCGATAGAGGTGCTTTTGGTCACCGTCGAATCTGAGAAGATCGCCCTGACCAATGCGGAAGGTTTCGCCTCCAACCTCAACCTCACACGCACCTTCAACAACAAAAAAGTGTTCTTCAGTTCCGGCCGGATGAGCGGGCGAGAGAATTGTTTCGAGACCGTCGAGGACGACTTCCTCAATGACCAGGTAGCGCAACTGCGCCGGGGTGAGACGCAACGCCTCGAAAGCTCGCGTGGGAGTTCCAACACCCTGAATTTGACCTGGATATTGTGTACGGCCATGTTCACGAGAGGTAAAAAGGGTGGCGCGTGGCTGACGTTGCGCCAGAAGTTCAGAAATAGCTACTCCGAGGCCACGTGCAACACCCATGAGCACCTGGAGGGTAGGATTGCCTTCTCCACGTTCAAGGCTGGCAATGGTGCTGCGTGGGACACCCGAGCGCTCCGAAAGCTGCTCCTGGCTCAGAGAGAGTTCTTTTCTCAAATATTTCATGTTCGAGGCCAAACAGGCCCCTTGAGATTCGCTGCTCATATTCGGTGAGTTGCCCATGCACCCCCCTCGAGCTGTGCAATAAATACTTACACAATAAACCTCGACGGAATCCGTTTGTCCATCAGTATTGGTTAAAAAAGGCTGCCCCCCCAGAGGCTTGGAATTGCTCAAAGTCGACGTCCTCCCAGTGACGTGCGCAGTTCCGCCTCCACACTTCCCCTGCTTAACTCCTGACACTGATGTCGAATTGTTCAACAGCCTCTTTGGCTCATGAACGACCGATGGCCCGAAAACATGCCTAAAACAACCCGACTTTTTGAACACTGGCGTTGGCACGACTCTTGATACTCCCGGAGAAGTCCCCTGTGCCTAGAGGTTGGCGGGGCAGCTTTTTCATTACCAACGGGAGGTTCCCATGCGTCATCTCTTTCTCGTTCCCCTGAGTGCAATCCTTGCCGTGACTTCGGTTGTAGCCTGCAGCTCCGACGACAGTTCATCTGATAACGGCTCTCAAGAGCCAGCAGCACAACTCAAAAACGACTCTCCTCAGCAGAACCAGGACGCCAACAAATCCAACCCGGTTCAGCAAACTCCGGTTCAACAGACTCCTGTGCAGCAGGCACCTGCTGGCTACTTTGAAGCCACCAACGGCGCAAATCGCTACCTTATTCCGGCCAATAGCCTGATCGCCATTCAGTTCCCAACGGCCGTCACATCCAACCCTGAAAACAACATCAACCTTCCAGGAAGCGGCAACGAGGCTGTGTCTGAAGACAAGCTTCCCCAAGTGACCGTTGCAGTGAAGGACATCCAGGGTGCTCCTGTTTTTGCAGCGGGCTCGCGCCTTATTGGTACGCTGAAAATGAGCGCTCCCAAGGCAATTTTCAACGTAACGGGAGTCAAATACGGTTCGGTTGTTTACAACATGGCCGCCAGCGCGGAAGTGACTTCAACCAAGCTCAGTACACGTGATGCAAGTGTGACTAACATTCTCTTGGGTGCAGCAGCCGGCACTGGAATTGCCTTCTTGATTGATGGTCTCACGGGCGACCGCGGTATCACCTGGTGGGCTCCATTGATTGGCGCCGCTGCAGGCGGCTTAGGTGCTGCTATTCTGTTCCCCAGCGTGCAGGAAGTCGTGACCATCAAGGGCGGCGAAACTGCAGTTCTCCTGCCTGGCCCGCGCTGATCATATCAGCGCCTCT
>JBILKM010000121.1:0-3341 GCA_044376695.1 Silvanigrellaceae bacterium | reverse complement strand
TACCAGGGGTCAGTAGGCGGCTCTCGGCAGCGCGCATGCTTTCGAGAATCACCACAAAGAAATAGCGGTTCTGTGATTTGAGAATGTTCTCGGTGAAGTTTTTCTTGAGCTTTTGAGTGATGAAATCGAGAGTGGCGGGGTTTTCGGCAGGGAGTGCAGCATTGCGCAAAAGCTGCGCTGGAGGCTGCTGCGCCGAGGGCTGCTGTACGGGCACCCCCTGCGCTGGGGATGGGCTTTGTATGGAAACGCGTGCATGGGCATCGCTGAGAGTTTTGAGATCGGTTTCATCGAATTTTATCGAGCGCCCAATTTTTGTGGTTTCAATGCCATCGAGCACCAGCTGAACAACAAGATTCTGAGTGAGCTTCACCGAGAAATTGAAGTTGCGTGTCCATTTCTGGGAGAGGGCATTGGCACCAATGCCGAGAGCGAGCAGTGCGAGAAAATAGCCGAAGGTGTGTGCCTTGATGCTGTTTGCGCGGGGCTGATCGCCTGTGCTTGTGTCTGCGATTTTACTGCTTACAGGCACAAAAATTGCCAAGGCAAAAAGCAGCGACAGCCAAAAGCGGGGGCGTCCCAAGAACGAGCCAAAGGAACGCAGGAACTCGAAATCAACGAGGTAGGAGAGATGAATCCAACGCATGCTGGTGCGAAAGAACTCGACGTAAGGCACCTGAGTGGCCAGGGATATGGCAATGAAGGCAAAAATCGTGTTGAAGTAGATGCGCGATGCTGTGAAGAAATAGGGCAAAGCCAGTACAGTGGCAATCCACAGATCCGACAACAAGCCAATGCCCAGAGCTTGAAGCTGGGTGAGGAGATCTCCAGTGAGATCGAGGCCAATGTATTCTTTGATCATCAGGCGGTGGAAGCCAAAGAGCGCCACGAGCAGAGCGATGAGCAAGAGTGTTTTTCGGAAGCGCGGCAGTGGGCTCATATGTGGGCACATTCCAATAACAGCAGCAGATTTGATTAAAGAAAAGGAATTGAAGATCCTGAGGGGCGTATCTTAGGTGTGGTGGTTGATGAGGTCAATAAAAGTCACACTCTTAAGGCCTCGCAGCGGATAGGCTCGATTATAAATTATCTTGGGAGGTAGAATGGGAAAGATGCTCATGATTTTAGGAGGAGCTCTGTTTTTAATCGGGCTTCTTTGGCACTGGCGCAGCAGTCTCGGTTTGGGATCGCTGCCCGGTGATTTTGAGTTCAAAAAAGGCAATGTAACGTTCTACTTTCCGCTCGCCACCAGCCTGCTGTTGAGCCTGATTCTGAGCTTCCTGCTTTGGTTTTTTCGCCAGAAGTAATGTGCTGCGCAACGAGTTTTCTCCAGAGCGCTTGCTTCTTTTCACACCGCTGAATGAGTCAAAGAATCAACAGAATCTGCAAAGGCTGATCGAGTCCCCATGCGGTACTGTAGTACCTTTTAAAGGCAAATTGTTTTTCAACCCAGAGGAGTTCTCATGAAAATCTCATCGCTCACTGCATTCGCACTCTGTGCTGCTTTGGTTGCCTGTGGAGATAAAGATTCCACGGGCAGCGCGAGCTCTTCCGGATTGTCGGGGACGTTTGTATCTGGATGTATCGTTACGGATTCTGCATCCTATAAGGTTGTAGAGGTTTTCACGGCCACGACGGTGAGTGGCACAGCCAACTACTACTCGGATAAAAGCTGCACAAGTGGTCAGGAGATCTTGCTTGCGCGCAGGACTGGAAATGTCACTGTTGGCGGCGCAGCAACCACACCAGCGGGTGCGACAAAGCTCGATTTGTCGAATATGAGGTTCTATTTAACGCCTAAATCAGATCAAACGGTCACTTCTCTTAATGGCAATTCGCGCTATGGCAAGACTGACTGGGTCAAGAACAGAGAAAAGGAAGTGACTGGTCTGGCTGATCGCGGCACCACGGAGCCGACAACTCAATACGATATATTCATGTTTACGGGAGACACTCTCTGTTCCGGTGACGATGATGACACTTACGACGGAACATCTGATGCTAAAAGACCGCAGGTTCTCGAAACGGGAACCAAGTGCTACACCAAGCAGTGAGAGCTGCTTCTTGCCCGAGCTGAACTGATTGAGCGCGGCCGCAAGTTGAGCCTAGCCGCGACTCAAACTCAATGAGCTGCCTTAATGCGTGCCAGTGCAGTTTCGCACCACGCCTGATTTTCCAGATACCACTTGACCGTTGTGCGCAGATGCGTGTCGAAATCGGCAAGTGGTTTCCAGCCGAGCTCGGTTTCAATCTTCTTGGGATCAATCGCATAGCGGAAGTCGTGTCCGGGGCGATCTTTCACAAATGAAATTAGGTCTTCGTGCTTTTTCACTTTCGCCTTGTTGGGTGAAAGTTCGTCCATCAGTGCGCAAATTTTACGGATGATGGTGAGGTTGGGTACATCGTTGTGGCAGCCGATGTTCCAGGTGCTGCCAGGAGCTGCTTTTTCTACGACTGTTACCAACGCCCGCGCGTGATCGTCGACAAAAAGCCAATCGCGCACGTTCTTGCCTTCACCATACACAGGGATGGGCTTGCCATTGAGGCAGGAGAGAATCACCACGGGGATGAGTTTCTCGGGCGCCTGCCAAGGACCGTAGTTGTTGGAGCAGTTGGTCACGAGCACAGGCAATCCGAAGGTTTCGTGCCAAGCGCGCACGAGGTGATCGGAAGATGCCTTACTTGCGGAGTAGGGAGAATTCGGTTGGTAGGGCGAGGTTTCGGTGAAGTAGCCTGTATCGCCGAGCGTACCAAAAACTTCATCGGTGGAAATGTGATGGAAGCGGAATGCCTTCTTGTCGCCTTCGGACAAAGCATTCCAATATTCGCGTGCCGCTTCGAGCATGTTGTAGGTGCCTACGATGTTGCTCTGAACAAAAGCGCCTGGGCCTGAAATCGAGCGATCAACATGGCTTTCCGCCGCGAGATGCATGACCGCAGCAGGGCGGTGTGTCGAGAAAGCTTTGCGCAGTGCTGCGAGATCGCAGATGTCGGTTTGCAGAAGAGTGTAGCGCGAGCTTTGTGCTGCGGGGCCCACAGACTCAGGCGATGCGGCGTAGGTGAGCTTGTCGACGTTGACAATGTTGTAGCTTGTGTTGGCCATGAGATGGCGCACCACCGCTGAACCAATAAATCCTGCTCCGCCGGTCACGAGAATAGTCTTGTTCATGTGAATTCCCCACAAAAAGTGACAGTTCCATTACCACATGGCAAAGTTTGAGCCAAATTTGAGGAGGCGAGGGGAATGAGCCGGATTCTGGTGGTGGGGCGCAATGGTCAGGTGGCAAGCGAATTGGCGTTGACTCTGCCAACGTTGGGAGAGGTGTTGTGTGCCGGGCGCGAGC
>JBILKM010000120.1:0-3344 GCA_044376695.1 Silvanigrellaceae bacterium | reverse complement strand
GCAGCCCAACTCAGAGCCGAAGACCTTTCAGCCTGGCAAACGCCCCGCTGCGTGCTTTCTTTATTCTCTCGCTCTTTTCCGTCGCTGCCGCGTGCACGACGACCCAGCCCGAGCCCGTGGGACTCCAAGACGGCGCCTTCTCAAGAATGACCTATGACCGCGAGCTTGACCAAACCGACGTCGTTCTTCGTTCTCTCGATGACAATGCTGATAGTTCTACGTTGAGGAATGCCCTCGACAGAGAAATTTACCTCCCAGCCAGCATGACGAAGTCGTTGCGCAAGAGAGCAGACCAGGCCCGCGCTAATGTGAAAAACATGGCCAGGGCTGATTCTGATTCCTTGCGTATATTGTCTATCGAGGCGCTGATGACGGGGCAGCCTGAAATGGTCGAGGGATATCTTCGGTATACCAAGAATTCGCGCAAGCGGAATTTCTCCGCCGCAGAAGAACAATTGCTGCTCGGACTCGCCGCCCTCATGCTGGGTGATGATGCAAAGGCACGTGCACTTTTAACTGAGGCAGCTTCGTTTCCTGGAACCGCAACGACCGCACGGTGCAATCTTGGACTGCTGGCCTTAAAACGCGGTGCACACCTTGAGGCACTGGAGTTGTTCCGTCAGGCCGAACAGCTCGACCCAAGCAATTCCCGACTTGCGCATCTGTCTGCGGAAACGGCCTATGGCGCTCGAAAATATTCTGTTGCTGTTAACACCTACAAGAAAATTCTCTCGAGAGACACAAACGATGTTCTTGCGCACTATAACCTTGGTCTTGTTTTTCTCTATGGAACGCGCAGCTTCAAGGAAGCAAAGCGCCATTTCAGGGTGGTCATGGATCACCCCAAAGCGTCACCCGAGTTGAGATCTTTTGCTGATAGTGCATTCGTCAATGTGCGGCGTGAGGAAGAGAGTGAATACGGACTTGCGACGGCTGATGTTAAAAGTGAGCGCTGAGCCGCAAGTCCAAAGCATGGAGTGGTGTTACTTTTTTCTGTCGAGAGATTTCCAGGGAAAGTACTGACTCCCACCCTTGGGAAATGAATTGATATCTTCGTTTATTCCGTAGGGAAGGCATTCGAATCCTGAAAAAGAGCTGCGCCATGCTGTATCGGGCCCGAAGATTTGAAGACCTAGCCTTTTACATTTTTCTAATTGGTCGTTCAGCGCAATTTCCTGGGTCATCCGCACCTTGATCCCAACCGCGAGCTCTCCATCTTTGAAAATGGCCGCGAAGCGTTCTGGTTTCCAAATAGGCTCTGTCTGAGTTGGTCGAAGTGCAATCGATTGAAGCGGGATTGATTTCTCACCCAGTTTTTTTGCCTGATCGCGAGCCTGCTGCTGCAAGGGAAGAACCAGGTATGGGTTGCTCTCGAGCACACGCGCTGCGGCCTCTGTTAACAGGTGAGCGATGATTGGTTCACCCGCTCCTTCACTCCGCAGTCCTTCGGCCAGGAGCGCCTCTGGGGATCGGCCATTGTAAGTCCAGCGTTGAACCTGCAGCAGCACGAGACCAAGACCTTCCTCTTTTTTGGCATCTTGCGTAGTTCGCGCGAACAGAACCAAGATCCTGGTCTGCTGCTCTGCGGAAAAAACCGAGTAGAGCGCGGCGAACTGTTCGCTGGGACCATAAACAGGCTGAATACCCATTTCTCCGCACCGCACCGCTTGTCCAGGTTGCTGTTCACCCTCGATCTTTATTTCCCAAAGGCTGCTTCGTTGGAGCTTTGCTTTTTTGAGTCCGTATTCAAGAACCGTTCCATTGAAGATGGCCTTGAGATCATCACTTTTCTTCTGAAGGGAATTGCTAGCGATCTCTGCAAAGAGGTCTGCATTGTTCTCAAGGAAAGCTTTCTCAAGTTTGTTGAGAGCTTCTCTGATGTTTGTTTCTGATTTTTGGGTGGTCTTGGCTGATGTGTTGAAGAGTCCAAGACTCCGGCACTGCGTCTTGTTTCCGGCTGCGGGTTTGGTTTCTGCGGCCTGGGTGGAGGGGCTGACCGTGCAGGTCAAGGAGATGAGGAGTGCTGCACGGAGCCATGGAGAGAGTGCAGTGCCGGCTCTTTTCACCCGGAGTGGAGAGAGGAAGTCCGGCATATTTCTGTTCCTTGTCGTCAGTTGGAGTGGTCTGCATTTCCAGTTACAGGAAGAATTTCCTGCATTGTTGCGAATCCTTCGGCCGTAGCAACCGCACCGGCACGCAGATTTGGCAATCGACCCGTGATTTCGATCTCGGGTTCATCATTGAGAATGCGGGCGAGCTTGAGGAGGTATGCCGCTGCACTGTGGCATGTGGCTGCAACCTGCATGCGCTGCGTAGGGTTGAGGTTCTGAAACGCTTCAATAAAGTCGGCAGCATCGGTTTTGGTGGACTGCAGCGTGCGCATGAAACGCATGGCTTGGCGGGAGGTTTCTTTGGCATTTTGCTTTGGATTGCTGGGAGCTTTAGCCACCACAATTTCGCGCACCTTGTTGCGGATGGCCTTCACGCTCCAGGTTTCGGTCTGTTCCAAGATGAGCACGCGCTCATCTTGTGTCAGGGGGAGCAAAGCCTTGAAGTGCTCGAATCCAAAGTCGGGTCGTTGATGTGACGTCACATCAAATTCAGTGGCTACCCTGATGTACTGGTTTGCAGTGGTGTAGTTCATTCCCAACTCAGCATCACAGAAGCTTGCCCATCCTAGCTTGTTGGTCTCAAAGAAGCGCTGTTTTGCTTCTGCGAGAAGTTTGCCGCGGAGCAGGAATGCCTCTGTCTGGAGGGTGTCGAGGCGTTTGAGGAACTGCACGTAGTCGGTCTCTTGCCAACTCTCGCGGATGCTCTTCATGGCCTCAAAGTTATATTGAATGTTCATGATGCGGTTGTTCTCAAATGCGACGTGCTGAGGTGTGGTGGGAATGTCCATGGCAACCGTCGCGGGCATGACCTCGACAGGAGCAGCAGTCACCTCGACCTCAGTCACAGGTATTTCAGGCTCAACGATTTCGGTTGGGCTTGATTCCGGCGCATCCATCATCAGCGTCGGACGCTGAGGTTTGATGCGGGGAGGTGGAACCAATCTCTCTGGCGGAACCTTGCTCTTGGCGGGAGATTTTGGTGCTTCCTTCTTGGGCATGGGGACTGGGATAGGAGTCTTGCTGGGTGTGCTGAGGGGCGCTTCAGTGCTGGCAAAAAGTCCACGCAGCGGTTTTTTGGGTTTGTTCATGAGCAGTCGTCTCCTTAGGCGCGAGTTGAACGGGCAGATGATTTGGAAGTTGATTTGCTGCTGTTTGTGGCCTTGGGGGCAGTTGTCTTGGACGCTGCGATGGGTTTCGCTGATACCTTCACCTGTGCGGCGATCTCTTTGCTCA
>JBILKM010000039.1:0-28411 GCA_044376695.1 Silvanigrellaceae bacterium | reverse complement strand
ATACAGCGTGAGCGGAATCCACAGAGCCTCTGGGATTTTGCTCGATCCAAGTGCGTATCAGTAGCTGAGTATACTGGAGCGGCTCAACCTTGGATTTTTCACCGACTGCCAAACGCGAGTGAATGCTCTTTGGATAAGCAGGTGACTGCATGGATTGAGCAGTGGCTGCATGCTGACAATGCATCTGGGGCAATCCACCTCTCTATCGACCTCGATGTTTTCCCTGCAGCAGTAGCTCAAGGGACCAGCGCCTCAACTTCTTTTGGGGTGCCGGTTGAAACTCTGTGGCCATGCGTGGAAGATATCTTGTCTCGAAATATTTGCCGCGTGGTCGATGTCGCCGAATTGTGTCCGGCGCGTGATGTGCATTCGCAAACTGCACGTCTGGCTGCGGCTTTGGTCTTTCGCGGGTCCCTCTCTCGGGATGCGTCCCCGCGTTAACTTGTTCGAGATCCGTTTATGGGTTAAGGCGAGTGCCGCGCCCACGTTTTGACTTTTTTGGAGGCGTTGACCATGACAGCGTCAATCAACCCTTATTTTCCGATATTGATAGCCTTCGTTTTGGGACTGCTGATCGCGGGCGGTGCAACTGCTGCATCGTTCCTCTTGGGACCCAAGAAGCCCAACCCTGCCAAGCTCGACGTGTACGAGTGTGGTGTACCGGTTGTCGGAACTGCGCGTCAGCGTTTGTCAGTCAAGTTCTACCTGACTGCGATTCTGTTCATTCTTTTCGATATCGAAACCGTTTTCTTGTACCTGTGGGCCGTTCTTTTTGACGAACTCCGATGGTTTGGAATCATCGAGGTTGGTCTGTTCGTGGGAACGCTTGTGGTCGGTTACATCTATATCCTGCGTCGCGGCGCCTTGAACTGGGATTGAAAGGGACGACATGGAAGGTACAGTCGGAGTGGTCACTCAGTTTCTGGACAGCAACATTGGTGTGGTTGCGACCCTCGGTAAAATTGCCCTGGCACTGGCCATTGCTTTGCAGGTCGCACCTATCATGGTGTGGGTTGAACGTCGGCAAGCTGCATTCATTCAGCGGCGCATCGGCCCCAACCGCGTTGGCCTGTTTGGCTTCAAACTTTTCGGGTTGGGTCAGCCACTCGCCGATACGATCAAGCTTCTTTTCAAAGAAGACTTCGTTCCGAAGCAAGCGAACAAGTTCTTTTATATCCTAGCTCCGATTGTTCCTGCTGTGATGGGTCTGTTGGCCATCCAGGGGATCCCTTTGGCGAAGGAAATTGTCGTCGGTGGTCACACCATCAATATGCAACCCGTCAGTTTGAATGCGGGCTTCCTCTACCTCTTCGCGATGTCTGCGCTGGGTGTGTATGGGGTCGCGCTCGCCGGCTGGGCATCAAATAACAAATATGCACTCTTGGGCGGTTTGCGTGCCTCGGCCCAGATGATCTCCTACGAAATCGCTATGGGTCTTGCGCTGCTGCCCATGGTCTTTATTTACGGAACACTCGATCTCCAGGCGATGATTGCGGCACAATCCGACTCACTCTTGTTCGGTGTTTTACCCAATTGGGGCATTTTTCTCTCTCCCATCTCTTTTGTGATTTTCGTGATCACCATGTTTGCAGAAACCAACCGCTTGCCCTTCGACCTCGCTGAAGGTGAAGCCGAGCTCGTTGCTGGATTTCTTGTTGAATACGGGTCGATGCGTTGGTCGCTTTTCTTCCTGGGCGAGTACGCGATGATGTTCACACTCTCAGCACTTACAACATGTGTGTTCCTGGGTGGGTATGAGCTCCCGTGGTTGTCACAGAGTGAACTTGTAGCGTTGCTGACACCTGTTTTCAGTGCTGAGCCTGCCACATGGGTGGCGTCTCTTATTGGGCTGGTGGTTCTTCTCACCAAGACTGCAATTTTCATGTTCCTGTTCGTACAGGCGCGCTTTACCCTTCCACGCTTCCGCTACGACCAGCTGATGCGTGTGGGATGGGTCTACCTGTTGCCTCTGGCGCTGGTGAATTTGGTTGTTTTGGCTTTGATTGTCGGAATCATGCGCCTGACTTGAGTTCCAGGCCAGGAACGCGGAGTAATGCAGATGGATTTGAATTTTATTGCTTTTGTGATGATGGGACTCGCAGCCACCATCCTTTCGGGGGTGATGATCACGCGCCGCTGGCCCGTGAGTGCGGCTATGGTCTTGATTGCGGTCATGACTCTCCTCGCCGGAATGTTTGGCTTGCTTGAGGCACACTTTGCGGCTGTTGCGCAAATTATCGTGTACGCGGGCGCCATCATGGTGGTTTTCGTTTTCGTGATGATGCTCCTCAACCTTCCTCCCGAGGAGCTGCGTTTCGGTGGAATCACTTGGGGTGAGATGGTTCTCATTGGTGTTGGTATTTTGGCCGCTGTGTTTCTCGGAACACAGGTGGGTCAAGGATTACTGACCCAAGGGCTAGAATCCATGGGAGTTGCACCTGGTCAAACTCCCGCACACGCGCGCTCTCTCTACTTCGCCCCTGGCGAGAATGTGAAGAACGTCGCTTCAACAATGTTTGTTGATTATCTTTGGGCTTTTGAACTTGTCAGCTTCCTGATTTTAGCAGCTGTCATCGGTTCAATCGTCATTGCCAAGAAGAGGAGCGCCGACAATGCTAACGCTGCCTGAACTCGGGCTCTACTTTTCATTTTTGTTATTTTTGGTTGGTCTTGCAGGCGTCATGTTTCGCAAGAACATCCTGTTCATGATGTTGAGTGTGGAAATCCTCCTCAACGCAGCAAATCTGGCGTTTGTGTCGGCGAGTAGAATTACCGGCACAATCGATGGTCAGGTTGTGATGTTCTTTGTGATGGCGGTTGCTGCTTGTGAAGCAGCGGTGGGGCTGGCACTCATCATTGCGCTTTATAGAACCAAGGCGTCCATTGAAGCGGATGACTTGAAAGCATTGAGGGGCTGACACATGAATTATCAAGCAATGCTTGCCGCTGTTTTGCTCCTACCGTTGCTGGGAGCCGTGCTGAACGGATTTTTTCTGCGCAAAGCTCCTCGGTTGGTCACTGTCACGGTAGCGACCCTCGCTATCGCTGTGCCTTTTGTGTTGTCTTGTGCGCTTGTTTTTGGTCCGATTGCTTCGGGCGAAATGATCCGAACTGAGCTTTTCAAGTGGATCTCCGTTCCGCTTGGAGGTGGTTGGCTCGAGATTCCTTTTGCTCTTTCGCTCGACCGTCTGTCCGGTATTCTTCTGCTCATCATTACGGGCGTTGGAAGCCTCATTCACCTTTATGCGGGCGAATACATGCACCACGAAGAGGGTGTGTATCGCTTCTTTGCATATTTGAATCTGTTTGTTTTCTCGATGCTCTCCCTTGTTCTTGGCGCAAACATGGTTGTGACCTTCCTTGGCTGGGAAGGTGTGGGTGTGTGCTCCTATCTACTCATTGGATATTGGTATTCCGATGAAGCTAATGCACGCGCAGGGATGAAGGCTTTCGTAGCTAACCGGGTCGGTGACCTCGGATTTCTTCTTGCGATGTTTATGTCTGTCAAGCTTTTTGGCAGCGTCGATTACTCTGCTATTGCTGCCTCACTCACCAACGAGCTGGCGAGTGAGAATGCTCCGATGATCACGGCAATTGGTCTGTGCATGCTGCTTGGTGTCGCCGGAAAATCTGCTCAGCTTCCTCTCTATATCTGGTTGCCTGATGCCATGGCAGGCCCCACGCCTGTATCAGCGCTCATTCACGCTGCCACGATGGTGACCTCGGGCATCTACCTCATGACACGTATGAGCTTCTTGCTCGTGCATAGCTCAACCGCCATGACCACTATCGCGGTGATTGGTGCGGCCACCGCGTTGTTTGCGGCAACCATTGGCCTTGTTCAGAACGATATCAAAAAAGTTCTCGCTTACTCGACCGTGAGTCAGCTTGGATTCATGGTGCTCGGCTGTGGTGTTGGCGCGTTCCAATATGGTGTCGCGCACCTCATGACCCACGCCTTCTTCAAGGCGCTTCTGTTCCTTGGCGCTGGAAGTGTCATTCATGCCATGCATCATGAGCAGGACATCCGTAAAATGGGTGGCCTCATCAAGAAAATGCCAATTACGGGCTGGACCTTTGTCATCGGTACCCTGGCTATCATTGGGTTCCCCGGGTTCTCCGGTTTCTTTTCCAAAGATGAAATTCTCTACTACGCCTGGAGTGGAACATTTGGTCATCCATTGCTCTGGGTCACGGGAGCGTTGGCTGCCGCCTGTACAAGTTTCTATATGGTGCGTCTCACTTATCTGGTGTTCTTCGGTCAGAGCCGGGTTGAACATGCACATCATCATGGTCATGGTCACGACGACCATCACCACTCCCATGAGATTCACGAGAATCCTTGGACCATGACCCTGCCTTTGGTGCTGCTGGCTGTGTTTTCGATTATTGGCGGCTACGTGTCGCTGCCACACGCCATCATGCATGTTGTTGGTCTTGAGGGTGACAACGCCATTACCCAATGGCTCTATCCCGTCATTTCAACCGCGAAAGAGGTCATGAAGGCCGCTCACGGTGATGCTCACGGCTCTTCAGCTCTTGAGTGGGGCCTGATGGGGACATCCACTCTGGTCATGCTCATTATGAGTGGCTTTGCGATTGCTTTGTATAAGGCCGGGCCTCAGGGTGGTGATTCCATCGCTCAGGCTGCGGGTGGTTTTTACCGCCTCATCCTCGACAAATGGCGCGTGGATGAACTTTATCAAGCAGTGATTATTGAACCACTCAAGAAGCTTGGCGACGCCTTCTTCAAATTCGGCGACCGCGCTGTGATTGAGGGCATTATCAACGAAGGCCCACGTGGAATCTACCTGGTGACTTCGGTTCTGAGTGATATTCAATCGGGATTAGTGCGCAATTACCTGAAACTGGTTTTCGTGGCTGTGATTGCACTTGGTGCTTGGATTTTTATCTAACGCGCTAAGCTTTCGAAAGGAGATTTTCTTTTTATGGTTTCGGTGATTTCGCAGTGGATTCTTACACTGCTCATCTTCTTTCCATTGCTGGGTGCAATTGTCGTTGGGTTGATGAAGGATGTTCGAACGGCACGCCACGTGGCTGTTGCTATTGCCGTCCTGGAAATGATTTTTTCATTTCACCTGATTGCACACTTCAACATCGACTCTGCCTCAATGCAGTTTGCCCAGGATCTCGCCTGGCTGCCGAGTGGAACCGGGATTAGGTATATTGTGGGAGTCGATGGCTTGAGCCTGATGCTCGTTTTGCTCACCACGATCCTGTGTCCTCTGATTTTCCTTTCAAGCTACTCTTCCATAGAGTCCAACGTGAAGTCGTTTCTTGCACTGTTTCTGGTGCTTGAGTCGGCCATGATCGGTGCTCTAGTGAGCCTGGATCTCGTGCTCTTCTATGTTTTCTGGGAAGCCATGCTCATTCCGATGTACTTCATCATCGGTGTTTGGGGCGGAAAAGATCGCATTTACGCGACAACCAAGTTCTTTATTTATACAGTCGTCGGAAGTCTTTTGATGCTGGTGGCGTTTGCCTACCTTTATTATCTCCACTACCAGCAGAACGGCGTATTCAGTACCAGTCTCATCGAGCTCTACCGCACCGCAGCAGGACTCCCCGCAGAAACGCAGTTGTGGCTGTTCTCAGCTACTGCACTGGCATTCGCGATTAAGGTTCCACTTTTTCCATTTCACACCTGGTTGCCGGATGCACACGTTCAGGCTCCCACTCCAGGCTCGGTCATCCTCGCCGGTGTTCTTCTCAAAATGGGTACATACGGCTTGATGCGCATGAGCATTCCTATGTTCCCTGAAGCTGCACACCAAGCGGCACCGGTCATGATTACCCTTTCGGTAATTGGCATTGTGTATGGTGCACTGATCGCTTGGCGCCAGACCGACATCAAAAAGTTGGTTGCCTATTCTTCTGTAAGCCACCTTGGGTTTGTGGTTGCAGGTATGTTTGCATTCAATGAAATGGGTTTCACGGGTGCGTTGTACCAGATGGTCAATCACGGTGTTTCCACGGGCGCCTTGTTCCTTCTCATTGGCGTCGTTTATGAGCGTCGTCATACGCGTGAGATGAGTGAATATGGTGGACTCGCTAAGCAGATGCCGTGGTATGCCTTCTTCATGGTCGTTGCGACCATGGGTTCGGTGGCCCTGCCCGGAACCGGTGGTTTTATCGGCGAATGGTTGATCCTCAACGGCGTCTTTCAGGTGCATCCTATCATGGCTACATTGGCTGGAACGGGTGTCATTCTGGGTGCGATTTACATGCTCTGGCTTGTGCTCAAGGTTGTTTGGGGTCCCCTCAACAACGAAGAAAACAAAAAGCTTACTGATTGTACGCCGCGCGAATCGTTCGTGCTGGCAACGCTCTCGGTTTTCGTTTTTGCAACCGGATTCTTGTCGGCGCCGATTCTTGAGCACACCGTGCCCACGATGAAAAAGCTGCAGGAGAGCGTGAACAGCAAGTCGGCATACAAAACCCAACTTGTGATTCCCGGCCGCTCGAATGAACCCATGAAAGTGATGATGGAAAAGTGAGAGTTGCACAGGCCCTGATCTGATTGCGACCCCGTCTTTCGCGGAGTGAATGATGAACGAAGCGCTTCAATCCAGTTTGAATTTGATTTTTCCGTCCGCTGCATTTTACTTGCATGCGGCACCCATTCTGGCGTTGCTTGTGGGTGGTATGGTGGCATTGCTTGCGGGTGTATTCCGTGGGAATCCGGATCGCCCCAGCATGGTGTCCTACCAGATTGGATTCATCAGCTGTTTTCCATCCGTGATTGTGCCGCTGATTCTCCTCTCTGCACCTGGCTCTTTTGGTATGAGCGCTACTCAGCCTCCTGCATGGTTGGGAAGTGGTTTTCTGGGTGATCAAATCTCTCAGTTTACATTTCTCGTCGTCGGGCTTGGCACTATGTTCACGCTCTTCATGGCAGAGATTTCTAACGCTGGCCGACAGCTGTTGCGCCCCGAGCTTGTGTGTCTGCTATTGTTTGCTTCTGCAGGCATCATGATTATGGCCTCGGCAGGCGAGTTTATGGCCTTTTTCACTGGCCTGGAGCTGATGAGTGTGCCGCTCTATGTGCTTGTGGGCTATCAGCGCCAAGACACTCGCGGTCTTGAGGCTGCGGTAAAATACTTTTTGATGGGTGCAACTGCATCGGCCATCATTCTCATGGGCATGGCGCTTGTTTATTTGAACATTGGCACATTGCGTTGGGCAGATTTTGCGCTTCTCAATGTGTCGCTATCGAATCCTTTCGGTGTCCTGGGTTTGCTGCTGATGGTGGTGGGACTGTCCTTCAAGCTCGGCATTGCTCCGTTCCATACTTGGGGACCTGATGTGTATCAGGGCGCCCATTCCACACTGACCGGTTACATGTCGACACTCGTTAAGGTGGGCATTGTGATGGTTGTGCTTCGGATTTTGGGCAACGGCTTCGCTGGCAATGATGGCGGCGTTTGGCTGGCAAAGATCTTCTGGGTTCTCGGAGCGCTGTCCATTCTCGTGGGTTCGGTGTTTGGACTCGTGCACAACAGCATCAAGCGTATGTTGGCCTACTCGTCGATTGCCAACGCTGGTTATTTCTGTCTGGCGTTTGCCACATTGGCTCTCTCGCCTTCAAGTGCAGAAGCGCGTCAGGCAGTTCTCGCATACACGGCGATTTACACCATCTTGAATCTCGGAGCGTTTGCAATTCTCGCTTGGCTTGAAGATGGCAGCCGTGAAGATCTCCTTAAGGAGGAGCTTGCCGGACTCGGCAAACGTGCGCCTTTTGCTTCCCTGTGTTTGACGATTTTCATTCTTGGCTTGGCAGGAATTCCTCCCGCAGCCGGATTTTTTGGAAAGTTCATGCTCATCAATTCCGCTGTCTCAGTGGGCTTGATTGGCTTAGCTGTGGTCATGGTTCTTCTGAGCTGTATTTCGCTCTTCTATTACCTGTCACTCTTGGTTGAAATCTGGCTGAAGCCTGCGACTCGCAGTTCTGTGAACCCCCAAGACAATGAAGACGCGCGTGACGTGCGTGTTCTGGTGGGTATCGTTGCACTTGCGAGTTTGGTTGTCGGTATTGTTGGGCCACGTTGGGTGGCGACCATCAACCCAACTTTTGCACGCGAGAATCGTTCACCCGCGCAGCCATTGAAAACCGGACAGATGAATCAGGAATCAGGCACAGCTGGACGCCAGGATCTCTGATCCTCTTCTCGTCCTTTTTGTGTTTGAAGGACGCCGATTATGAGACCGATTCTTTTTGAAATATTTGGCTGGGAGGTTCCCTCCTGGCATTTTTTCTTTGTACTGGCAGCTTTTGTCGCCTATTTTATCGCTCGATATTGTGGACAGACTGCTGCTCGTGCAGGAAATACTCAGGCTCAGTACTTCCTGGATGCTCTGCCTAATCTGTTTGTGATCTGTTACGTCGCTGGATGGTTTGGGGCGCGGGTTCTCAGTATCGTTGTGGAGCAGCTCGAGGTTCGCACGTTTGCTGATTTTATTGTCGCACTTTTCCAGATTGGTCCGATGACCTTCTATGGAGGTGCATTGGCCTCCGTTTTATGTGGAATATTCTACTGCAAAATAAGGGGAATTGCTCTTCCATTGGCACTTGATTGTGGAATGGTCGGGGGTGTTTTTGCTTTGGGTGTGGGGCGTATTGGATGTCACCTGAATGGGGACGACTTTGGTCTTCCTCTCCCTGACCAGCTCAATCCGCCCTGGTGGGCTGTACGTTTCCCGAATCTGGAGGACGGTGCACTTTATCGTTATCCAGTTCAGCTCGAGGAAACGGTGGCGTCCTTTTTGATCGGCACTCTTGGATTGTGGATGTTTCGTCGAGCCTTTCGGTCGGCAGTGTCGACAAGTAAACCAGTAGATGCTGGCTCATCTTATTGCGAAAATGCTTTCTGTCGGACGGTCGTGTTCGGCCGTGTTGCCGCCTGGATGGGGCTTCTTTCGGCAGCGCACCGTTTCCTCAACGAAATCTTTCGTGGTGATCCGCGTGGATTCTTTCCCGGAACTCAAATTTCAACATCGAGCGGAATCGCTCTGCTGATTGTTGTTTTCTGTGTTGTATGTTTGTCTTTGATCCGTTGGCGGCTGGTGTCGCGCTCCCACACAGGAGGCAACTCATGAGCTTTTCCCCCAGCACAAAGGCAGCGACGTTGCTGAGTGCTACTCTGAATGCACAGTTGTCTGCTCAGGTGCTTGCAACATGCACATCCAATCATTTTTTGAGCGAACGTTCAGAATTGCATGCTGCTTTGAAACGGCTTTTTGCAAATACCGACTCCAGTTCCACAGAAATTTTGATTTTCTCCGACGGCGTGTTCAAGCTCGCCGGTGATAATCAAATCAACATGGATGATTTTTTCATACAGCTCTGCCTTGATTGTGGGCTTCGGTATGAATTTATCGATGTTTCAAAGGTGCTCGGATGTCGACCTGAAGATGTCCATGCCTCAGTTGAGGCAGTCTCGGCACTCAAAAATTTTCTGAAGCAGCGTGTGCCCGCTCCTGTTTTTGTTTTGGGCAGTGGTTCTCTGACCGATGTTGTCAAGCATACGCTTTTCGATCTCAACTGGTCGAGTGTGCCATTCATTGTGCTGCCCACTGCTCTCACAGTCACTGCATTTACATCTCACTTTGCTGTGCTTGAGGAAGCGGGAGCAAAACGAACCCGAGTGTCGCGGACTGTTGATCACTGCCTATGGTATGCACCTGTCTTGTCGGCTGCGCCTCGGGCTATGACCCAGGCCGGATATGGTGATCTGCTTGCCCGATTTGTTGCCTATGGCGACTGGTATCTCGCTTGGAAGATGGGTGTTGCAGAGCGTTACGATGAGTTGGCTTTTCACCTGATGGAACCATTCAGCGCGCACCTGCGTGGCCATGCCTCTGCGCTCAGGAATTGGCCAGTTTCGGGTGGGGCCATGGAGGATCTTGCCGCCATTCTGGCTATGGCTGGTATTGCCATGTCTGTGTCTGGCGAAACCACTCCGCTGAGTGGATATGAGCACACCATCAGTCATGCGTTGGATTATTTGCACCTCACCACAGGTAAACCTCTGGCGTGGCATGGTGAGCAGGTAGCGCTTGCTAGCCTAGCCAGCGCTGAATCCTACGACCAGCTTCTCTCTCTTGAGAAAATTGATTTCCAAAATGTGCGCCTGCAGAGCGAAGAGCGCATCAGGAAAACCATTGCACAGCTGTTGCAGACAGCTCCATATTTTGGCTCTGAAGAATCGGAAATGTCACCTGAGCAGCGCAAAGCTCGGCTGGAGACATTGCAACCTGGCATCGCAAAAGCCACTGCACTTTTCGCTGAGGATTACCTTAAAAAGCACGAGAAATGGGTGCGAGCGCGCGAAAATATCGCCGCATTCGAAGAAAACTGGCTTTCCATCCGGGAGCATCTGCGCAAGCTGGTGATCCCCGCGGCCGAGATGCAGGCGTTGATCACTGCTGCAGGTCTTCCACTCGTTCCTGAACAGCTTTCAAAGCCAACCTCTGCACTCGAGTATCGCTGGGCGCTGCGTTTTGCGCCTTTTGTGCGTTCTCGGATGTCGCTGGCCGACATGATTTTTTGGTTGGGCGAAGATCCTGCGCTGTGGGCAACTATTTAGCAGTTTCTGTTGAGGGTGTTTCTGCTGCGGGTGTTGTGGCGGCATCAGGAGTCCCACCTGCGTTTACAGGAGTGGGTGTTGGCGCCGGAGTGAAATTACGCGTCAAGGTTAGCCAAGGGCTGACACGCGCATCTTGGGCACTGCTTGTATGGCTGCGCGGCAGAGTCACGAGAGTTCTGAGCTTTAGCATCTGGCGGTTGGGTCCCGTCCAAACGCGCAAACAAATCTTGCGGCTGCCTTCAACCCAAATGAATCCGAGATGTGGAGTCTGGAAACCACCACAGTAGTCGCGGATGAACTGGTTCCACTCCGGACCGGTTGTGGGTTTAGGTGAATAAGGGAGCTCGTCACGATTAGTGACAACGGTGAATGGAACCGCGATTGGTTTCAGAGCACCGACGTTGAAGTCTTTGAGCAAAGCCCCAAGCCTTAGGAACGATGTCACTGCAGCTGGTGTGTTGATGTTCTGTTCGGTACGGATGAGTTCAGCAAGTCCTGCCTCGGATTTGGCCACGTCCTCGCTGCCCGGAGGTGGCAACAGGCCAGTGCGGCCCTCATTTTCGAGCGCAAAGAGTTGGATTTGTTTTTGCAAGCTATCGAACTGGACAAAGTTCTCGCGCCCGTAGCGTTCATCAGGAAAAATTCGTCCTTTGAAATCGACTCCACTCCAGCCGCCACTCAGAACACCGTAACCCTCGGTCGCAAAATTATGAGGCATCATGTTCTGGACAAGTACGTCCTGCTCGACGGAGACAACTTGCTTGCTTTTTGTACACGCTGAAAAATTCAATGTCGCAATGCCAATGCATGCAGCAATGAATTTGTTCGGGTTCAGTCGTGTCTTTAAAGTTTGCAAATGACGCATCTCCCTCTTGACTCATTTTTCCTTGATTTTAGCACCTTTGAAAGGTCAAGAGTCAGATCTTTGACGAAGAGCGTCAATGCCCTGACCAGCCGTTCGCGAGATCTGCTCGATTTTTGAGAACACCTCGTCGGGGGTAATAGCGGTCAGACAACGCATGTTTTTGAAGCGACATTCGCCCTGCCCGTGCCTGCTGCAGGGGCTACAGGAGAGTTCTGAATGATGAATATGGATATGGGAGCCCTGCGGTGCAAACCCCAGGAGCGGGTGTGTTGACCCGAAAAGGACACTCGCGGGAGTGCCGAGAAGATCCGCAGCATGGCTTGCAAAGGAATCACCCGTAACAACATAGGCCGCAGCGCGGATAAGACCGAGGGTTTCGGCCAGAGAGGTTTTGCCGATTTTGTTGATGATGCGATCATGAGCCGGGAAAGAGAGATATTCCCCTATCTGGACGTCTTCGGGCCCGCCGCACAGCACCACGGAAAGCGCAGTGTGTTCGAGGATCTTTTTCTGCAGCGCGCGGTAATTTTCTTTGGGCCAACTTTTCAAACGCAGGCTAGCACCCACCAAAAAAACGACGTGCCCCTGGGGAAAATGAGGTTGAGTGCCTGGCACTATCAGAGGTTGAGGCAATGAAGCCTGGGGTGCGCGTGACAAGTGCGGCAGAGACTCGACTATTTCCCTTTGCAGCCTGTGTACCGGTTTGAGCCGGCGTTGCAGCCAGGCTGGAATCTCGCGTCCTGTCCACTGTCGCCGGGCCAAGTAACTCAAAAACACCAGCAGCAATCTCCAGAAACTCAATTTCGCAACTTTTCTCTTTTCAATTTTTAATCCAGCGCGTGTGAGTCGTACTTCCAGGTCGCGGATGGCGCGCATGCTGCGTGCCGTGTTCTGTAGATCAAGGACATTCAGTTTGTCGTTTTTCTGGATGTGATCTGATCCTGATTTTTCAATCGATTTTCTCAATGCTGCAATGAATTCAGATTCATTAATTTCTGCCAGGTCTGTTTTGTTTTCTGCTTTCCACAAAAATGTAGGCCCGCTATCAGAGACAAGACATGCCCCCTGCAGCAGCGGCATGCAGCCGAGCAGTGAGGCATTGTTTTTGTGGGTTACGAGTACAGGAGCATACCCTCGGGTAAGGAGGTGTGCCTGTGTTCGAGCCGCAATCAGAGTGTCACCGATTGCAGAAATGCGAACGATGAAGGCCGGTAATGTGGAATGAGCCAGCCGATTTTCTGTAGACACAGAACTCGCAAAAGAATGCTGATCTTGGGTCATTGGGGATCAATCCATGTCGAAGTTCGTCGGCGTGCAGGGCCGAGAAAAATGATCCCCCATAAACCGATGGCGAGCAGATGAACAACCCCCCCGATTGCAGTGAGTGCCGAAGCCCATGGAATCTGCCCTCGTGTGGGTGGAAAAAAGGCCTCCAGAACCAAACCAGCACCGAAAACGATCGTCCCACCGAGTGCCCCGACCGCCCCCAATACAAGAGTTCGTTCCGAGGCTCTGCGGCGCGCTGCCATGTAGGACAGCCCCAAGGCAATCAGTGCCAATGCCATGCTGTTCATATGCGCGTGCGCGCTGCGCAGAATGCTACGCTGAAGGCTTTCGAGCCAGATTTTGTCTTCGTTGATGATAGCCTGGTTCAGACGGGCCCCGAGAAGTGCTCCGAAGGTAGCCCAAGCGGAGATCCAAATAAATCCAAAACCCACGAGAGTTCGAGCAATTTTCGGCATTTTGATGTGGCTCCACACGACTTCGGGTTTGCCAGACACAGAGGCAATGCGTATCTTACCCGCAATCGTAAGGCTTGAGCAAAGAACATGTATCTGCGTCTTGAAAATTTTGATGGCCCACTCGACCTACTGTTGCACCTCATCAAGCAGCAGGAAATCAATATTTTCAATATCCCGATCTCGCTCGTTGCCGAACAATACGTCACCTATCTGCGCAACGTTCCCATGCTGGACTTCCACTCGGCAGGGGAGTTTTTGGCTATGGCTGCGCAGTTGCTCGAAATAAAAGCGAACCTTCTTGTTCCTGCACTCCAGAACAAACTTGTTGACGCTCAGTCGCTGGAGGACATCCCCGAAGATGACCCCCGTCGTCCGCTCGTCGAGAGCCTCTTGGAATTCGAAGCGATCCGCGAGGCCTGCGAGAAACTCGACAAGCTCAGCATTCTGGGTCGCGATGTCTTTCCAAGTGGCGAGTCGTCGCGCCGCGAAGAAGAGTTCGATAATTTGCTTGCACCCATCAAGGGTGATGCTTTTTCATTGGTGATTGCCTTCGAGCGTATGTTGTTGCGCTACGCGCAGAGCCAGGAAGCTCCCAAAGTCAAAGTTCGTGCGCAAAAAGTCACCATTCAAAGCCGCATGGTCGTCATCAAGCGGCGATTGGAAATGACACAACAAATCACGCTGCGTGAGTTGTTCGATGATTGTGAAACTCGCTACGACCTGATCGTGACGATTATGGCCACACTTGAGTTGGCCAAAGCGCATCATGTTTTGTTGCAGCAAGATGAGCTCTTCTCGCCGGTCATCATTTCAATTGGCGAGAAATTTTATGATCAGGCTCCGGAACTGGGTGACGAAGGTTCCGATGCAGTTCAGAAGCCTAAGCCCGTTGACCCAGAGCTCTCTCTGTAATTTGGGAAATCCACTCTCGGTGGGCCACACTCAGTGGAAAATTTTCATCCGAATGGCGCACCTTTAAACGGGCCTGCTTCAGATTTTCGCGATTAATTCTTGGAAACAGCATCCAGATTTCATCATCCATGAGCTCGGTCGCGGAAACGTGGTTTTCCTGGCAGTAGCCGAGCAGCTTCTCTGCGCAGCTGACGGCATCCTCGAGGGCTTCGCCTTGTTGATGAAGGTTGCGGCGCACGCAGTCGGCGTAAATGAAATTTTCGACTTCGAGCAATCGGCTTCGTTGCTTTGAGGCTCGAGCAATTTCGTTCTTGCTCCAATATTCTAGAGTCTCAGCAAATTGCGAAATAATGTTGTCAACGCCAACTGCAAAACCAAGGAAATTACGCTCGGAGATAGACTGTGCTGCTTCATCTTCCCAGTGCACGGCAACAGAGCGGTTGTGTCGATTTTTTAATTGACGGTTCTGCAGTGTTTGGGTTTTCCGGTTTTTGAGCTTTTGTCGGTAGCCGATCCTGTGGAGCGAGTCGTGCTCTTCACCCGGTGCCTTCCCGAATAGACCTTCAACTCTAGATAAGACCTGCTCGAGGTGGGCAACGGCCTGCAATAGACGGCTCGACAGGTTCAAAAGCTCAAAGACGGGGGTTGGGCTTTTGGCACGAACGAGGTCTCCCCACGTAATGGCCTGCTTGCCGAGCAGATCACCGCAGGTGCGTGTTAATGCCGAGACCCGCTCTTCTTGGAGTCTCTCGAGGCTTTCGCCTGCTGTGCCCCTGAACGGTGATGCAGCCAGAATCGTTTCGATTTCCTGGGCAAGGCGGGTCGCCAGTGGTGGGTCGTCGGTAATCACGTTGAGCTCTTTGCGCGCCCTAGAGGCCAATAATTCTAGAACCTTGTCTTCCAGGAGCGCGGATCGCCATGAGAGGGAGCACAGCGCACTCAGCTGTTGGGCCTGAAGAAGCAGTGGGCATTCCAGCTCGGTCATGTACAGTTCGGCCTCTCGCGCGGGAGAGGTCTCCGTTTGTTCCAGCGCCAGAAGCTGAGCCGCCGCTGTCTGTCCACTTTCGAGTAATTTGTGTGCAAAAAGGCGTCCAAGGCGGACAACCACCGTGTCCACCACCCCGGAAACTGGCAGAATTGAGGCCGCGTTTTTTGAGAGCAAATCAAGGTTGACCACAGCGTGTCCTCTCACTATAAGGGGCTGCCTGCGTCCAGTATGCCCGGTTTGGCCGGGTGCGCAGAGGGTGCCTTTTACGTGTGTGTCAGATGACTGGCACGCGCTTGCACTGCATCGGTTTGGGTCTTCCACAATCCCTGCCTTTGGAGTGTGCGTCATGGTCACGTTTACAGGTGCTATCCGTGCGCTGAAATGGAAGATGCTTTGTTTTCGTTTCGAACTCTGCGTTGTGAGAACGCCCTTTAGTTCTGCGAGGCCTGCATCAGAAAGTTCGGTTTGCGGTTGAGTTAAATTGTAATTTTTCGTGTGAAAAATTACGTGGAGTTTTGGAAATGAAAACCTACAGCGCAAAACCATCTGAAGTGAATAAAAAATGGTTCATCGTCGATGCCGAAGGGCAAACCTTGGGCCGTATCGCTTCTCAAATCGCTTACGTCCTGCGCGGCAAGCATAAAGCGATCTTCACTCCTCACATTGATACAGGCGACAACATCATCGTCATCAATGCCGAGAAAGTGCGTCTGGCTGGCAACAAAGAAACAACAAAAATGTACTACCGTCACAGTGGTTATTTCGGAGGACTCAAATCCTTCAACGCTGGTGACCTCCGTGCGAAACATCCTGAGCGCCTTATTGAGTTGGCTGTCAAAGGAATGCTTCCGCACAATGTTTTGGGTCGTGAATTGTTCAGAAACCTGAAGGTTTATTGCGGTACCGAGCATCCTCATGCCGCTCAGAAACCCGAGCCGCTGCCCGCGCGCACGAAGGCTTGATTCACCCTCAATCTGACTAACAAAGGAAGGCTCCTACAATGGCCAGCAAATACTTCACAGGTCTCGGCAAACGCAAACACGCAATCGCTCGCGTTTACATCAAGGAAGGCAAGGGAAAGATCACTGTTAATTCCCGCACCCTTGAAGACTACTTCAAGCGCCCAACCTCACGCATGGTTGTTGAGCAAGCTCTTAAGCTCGTCGCTCTCAATGGCAAAATCGACATCAACGTCAACGTGATTGGCGGTGGTCTCTCTGGACAAGCCGGTGCAATTCGCCACGGCCTCACTCGCGCCCTCATGGAGTTCAATCCTGAGCTCCGTCCAGCACTCAAGGCTGCAGGTTTTGTCACCCGCGACCCACGCATCAAAGAGCGCAAGAAGTACGGTCTCAAGTCCGCACGCGCTCGCTTCCAGTTCTCGAAGCGTTAATTCGCTGCTTCTTCACGAGAGCCCTGCTTTCGGGAAGAGCAATCGAGCTGGCTTTCGGCACTTGTGGTGCCAAACGATCAAGCAAAAAATGGCTGCCCCAAAGGCAGTCATTTTTTTATGTGTATAACCCTCCCCGAGGCTCGATTTTGTCGCAGGAAATACAAGCGTTTTTTGGACAGCTGGCCATGTGGATAACTTGTGCATAACTCGAGCCAGATGCGGCGCCTTGAGGCAGCCGAGCCCCCCGCCTGAGGACGCGGCAAAAAAAAAGAGCCCGGGACGTCTCCCGAGCTCTTTATGAAAGGCAGAAAGCCCTCATCGGGCCCCGACCTTACTTGCCACCGGTTCTCGCAGCACGACGACGGCGGAGAAGACGACGCTTCTTACGACCGACTTTACGACGACCCTTGGGATGCTTTCTCTTGTGGCGTGAACCGTGCACGGGAACCTCCTAAAACATTCTGCAGAATTAAAAAAACAATACTCTTCCTAGGAAAACAACTGAATTTCGAGCGTCAAAAGCCCAAAATGCCAGCACCGGAGCTGTGGCGTGTAGCACAGTCCGGTGCGGTGAGCAAGGATAGAGGCCGGTAATTGAATGGCTGCTTATTGTTTGTTGTCCACAGCAGACAATGGGGTCGTTGGCTGACCTGTTGCAGCGTTAACGGCGACGGCTTCGGTTCTCACGGATACACATCTGCTGGTCACCGTTCCCTGATTTTCTGCGGTTACATCGTCAATGGAGCACAGCGCCTTGTTGGTATTCACAGCCCACTGATCCTGTCTTCCTCTCAACAGAGGCCGCCTACTCGAGGCGCCTGCCAAGAAACGGTTTGGATCGGCAAGCCATCCATAGGCGTACTTGTTGTCCGCACGGGATTGATGAGTGAGAGCCCCACATACGCCACCAGCCACTGGACAGGTCGCACTTGGTGCAAATTGGTCATTGGCGTCTTCGTAGGCTAGCTGTGCCAAGTAGATAGAATGCAGATTTGCCTTGGCCTCTGATTGCACACCCTTCGCACGGAAGGCCTGCACGCGTGGCCCAGCCACTGCGGCAAGAATACCGATGATCGCCACTACCACCATGAGCTCAACCAGCGTAAAACCAGCAGCCGATGCCCTCACCTTAGGGTTCACTGTTGCTTTCATGTTCTCCGGCCTCCTTACGATTCCGACTAGCTACAATGTTGGAATCGGCTGGGTTGACGGGAACTTTAGGGAAAAGAGCTCAGGAGCGAGGGTATTGGACTTTTTTCCAACTGTTATTGATGGGACTTCTAAACTCCCAGGTGTCGACATCGATTTGACGAGCATTTTCTGGCGACACCGAAATTTTTCCAAATCCACCAGGAATATCAACGGTGAGTCGAGGTATTGCAGGCCCTGGAAGGTGACCGGAAAGGCCCTGAACCAGCGCCATGGCGGTTTCGAGCGGAATCCGAAAATGGTTCGTCCCTTGAGCAAGGTCGGGGTAGTGCAAATAATACGGCAAAACACCTGCCCGGTAGAGACCCCCAAACAGGTCACGCAAGTGCGCTTCCGAATCGTTCACGCCCTTGAGGAGCACTGATTGCGAGCACAGGCCAACGCCTGCTTTGCGAAGTTTTCGCAATGCGCTGAGTGTGTGAACATTGAGCTCGTCCGCAGAATTGATGTGCACCACCAGCCACACCATTTTCTTTGAATCTCCGAGCCGCTGACACAGTTCAGGGGTGATGCGCTCGGGCAACGCGCTGGGTATGCGGGTGTGAAACCTTATGGTTTCGATATGTGGAATTGTTTCCACTCGAGTGAGGTGCTCTTCGAGTCGAGAATCTGTGAGAACCAAAGGGTCGCCACCCGTGAAAATCACTTCCCGAATTTCACCGTGATTTTCGATGTATTCGTAGCCTTTTTGTAGGGCATTAAAAGACAGATTTTCCTCGGCATGCGAAACTTTGTGTCTGCGAAAGCAGAAGCGACAGTACATTGCGCATTGATAAGTGATTTTGACAAGGACACGATCACGGTAGCGGTGCGTGATGCCCGGGCAGGGCGAAAAAGCTTCATCACCAATGGGGTCGGAGAGTTCCTCCGGGGCAAAAAATGCTTCATCTGCGGACGGAATCACTTGCCTTGCGAGTGACGCGGTGTTGTCGTTGATGCCCTCGTGCCACGCCGCCGGAACACGAATATCCAAAGCATCCTGTGCCTTTTCAAGAAGCTCTCGGGTGTCACTTTCGTTCAACCAGCCTCGTTCATCGAGTTGTTCCAACGTGACAAGCCCGCGCCGCAGTTTTTGTGGCCAAGGAGAAACGGGATTTTCAACGTCTTTTCCATTGAAAAGAGCGTCTTTTGAGTGTGGCTTTTCGGTTGGGCAACGCGAATCAGAGTTCATGCTTTGAACGCGTTGACCACCGTGGTGAGAGAGGCTGTGTTGGTTGTACTGGCTTGTCGTACTTCAAGAAAGCTGGCTGTGGCATAGCCTTCTTGAATGAGATTGACATCCTGCTCTGCGACATCGCTGCCACGGCGTGCCTGACCACCAATCATATAAACGTGGGTTCCTTGCTTGCTTAATTCCTCAGAAGTCATTTTGTGCGCTGTCGGCACATAGACGCTGATTGAGCCACACGAAGCCTGCCGCAAGCCTTTCATCTGCAAACCGGGGTGATTCAGGTTCAGAACCTCCAGTTTTGGCCATTGGATTTTTTCACTTTGCTCTGCAAAGTAAAGCGCAAGATTGGCTGCATTTTGGAAGGCCTTTTTCATAAGCTCAGGGGTGTTGCAACCCTCGAGATCAACCGATACCGCAATGGCGCGGTGCCCCAGAGAGGCAGCCTCTGTGGCAGCCCCGACAGTGCCGCTGTAGTTCACATCCCACCCGACATTTAGGCCGTGGTTGATTCCGGAAATCACCAGATCAAATTTGACGTTTTTGAAAAGATCGTGAAGCGCAAGGAAGGCGCAGTCTGCCGGAGTGCCATGCACGGCAAAAGTATTGGCATCGATCTTTCTCACGAGAACAGGGCGAAAAAAGGTCATGGCATGTGATTGGCCACTGCGCTCTTCGTGCGGTGCCACGATGGTCACGTCATGGCCCGCTCCGCGCAGGGTGGCTGCCAATGTTTGGATGCCCATTGCTTGGTATCCATCATCGTTACACAATAAGATGCGCATATTCCGGCTCCCCTTTGAAAACGGTGGCGGTGTGATAACCACAATCCTGAACTCTGCCAAGGTGTTTCTGATTCGAATCAGCATTGCACTGCTCAGTGCACTTTTGCTGTGCCTTGTATTCGAACATCATACGCGCTCCAGCTCAATCGCGGATGCTAACCCTGTTGACACAAAGGCGGCGGGGTGGCCATCTGCGACGACCTTCCAGCGTCGTCCTTCGTCACCCAGTGTGAACAACATCGACCGCTTTCTTCAGGTTATTACCCAGGAACCTCATCCTATGGGCAGTGAACAGCAGCGCCGGCTCGCTCAGTGGATGGTTCAGGCTCTTAAGCACTTTGGTTGGAAGGCCGAGGAGCAGCGCTTTACTGTTAAGACTCCTGCCGTTTCGGCAAAGGAAAAAAAACTTGAGGAACGCACTGGGCGCAATGTGGTTGCCTGGCGGCCAGGCCCCGACGAGTGCGTTTTCATGATCGTGGGTCACTACGACAGTAAGTTTTTTCCGCCAGAGGTGAGATTTGTTGGCGCAAATGATGGCGGTTCCTCGACAGCCTTAATGCTTGAATTGGCTCGGCTCTGGACTCACCCTTTGCATGCGCTTGTCTCTAAGCAGAAGTCTGCTGGCACGTGGTTTGAATGTGACTTGGTGTTTGCTTTCTTCGATGGTGAAGAGGCGTTTTTGCCAGAGTGGAGCGATGGCGAGAGGCTCTTTGGTGTTCGAGATAATTTATATGGTTCAAGAGATTTTGTGAATCGACTGCAGCGCAGCGGATCCACTGTGTTGTGGAACAAAAAACCAATTCGCCTCGTCTTGAATATCGACATGGTTGGTCACAAAAAGCAGAATTTATTCATCACGAGCGGGAGTGATCCGCTGATTTCTGAGCAGCTCATTGCATTGCGCGGCACTGTTCAGCTGAGGAAAGTTCCGCTTACAGTTGAAGACGATCATGTTCCTTTTATGCGGATGGGTGTACCTGTAGTTCATATGATCGATTGGACCAATCTCCAGGAATGGCACACAGCACGTGATACTCTCGACATTGTTTCGGCGGAGAGAATTGCTGCTCTGCTCGAAGTCATCATGAAATTTAGCGAGAGAAAGAGGCCTTGAAAATGGCACAGCGGATGGTGATTTTGGGAGGCGCCCAGAGTGGCAAAAGCGATCTCGCGCATGCAATATGCGAACCGCTGACGAAGGTAGTCTGGTGGGGAACTGGAGTCGAATTGCCTCAGGACAGCGAATGGCAGCAGCGTCTTGCTGATTTGCGTTCTGCGCGGCCACCGTCGTGGAAAACACTGGAGGGCCCTTGGGCTTGGCCTGTTGCAGCAGCCGGCGAACTTCATGGTGCTGAAGTGTTTGTCGTCGACAGCCTGAATCTTTGGCTGGCGGCACAACTCAACCGATGTATGTCGCTCTACTCTATGAGCCAACTCAAAACCCATCTTGAACTCGAATTCCAGCAGCTGCTCAGAGCATTGCAGAAGGTCGAGTGTCCGGTTGTGGTTATTTCTGCAGAGGTGGGCAGCGGTGTTGTGCCTTCGGGTGAGGCTGGCCGGTTGTTTCGCGATCTTTTGGGGCTTTGGAATCGCACACTTGTTGCGGACGCCCACCATGGAGTTTCCCTTGAGGCCGGCCGCTCCATTTATTGGCCAGGAGGTCTGCTCGAGGTGCCATCCGAAGGTGTGCCGCTCCGCGTTGTCGACGCCCGGTTTTTACGTCGAGTTTTGGCCCTCAATCAGTTGCAGAAATAGGGCGTGGGACGTAAACAAAACGCTGTTTGTACAGCTACGTCATTGGCTGTGTCATTGCGAAAGGGTGCGTCCGTGGTCATAAGACCGAATGAAATCATGCGTCTGAGCGATAAGTCCAAGAATGTTCAGGTCATGTTCGACAAAATAGCTGATCGTTATGACCTCCTGAATCGTCTCCTGAGCGCGCGGCAAGATGTGCGTTGGCGCAAAGCGCTGGCGCAAAAGCTTCCCGCTCAAGCAGATCGCCAGGGTATTCTGTATGATGTGGCCTGTGGTACCGGCGATGTCATGTTGACCGTTGCCAAACTGCGCGCTGATTATGCGCAAATTCGGGGTTTCGACATTTCATTTGAAATGCTCCGCAAGGGTGAAAGTCGGCCCGATCTTGGAAAATGGATCCGCAAGGCAAATGCTCGTTGTTCGTTCACTCAGGCCTCAGCCGAGGCGCTGCCTGCCGAATCTGCTTCAGCACACGCTGTTTCCATTGCGTTCGGACTGCGCAATGTTGACAACCGTGAACAGGCACTCAGTGAAATGTTTCGCGTGTTGAAGCCAGGCGGTCGCGTCCTTATTTTGGAATTTTTCCAACCCCACAGTACGCTTTTCGCAAAAGCCTTCGATTTTTATTTCAAGAGCGTGTTGCCCAGGGTGGGAGGACTCATTTCTGACCGTGACGCCTACCAATATTTGCCTGCGTCAGTGGGATCCATGCCCAGTGCTGAAGCCTTTGCCCAGATGCTGCGGGAAATTGGATTTATAAATGTAACGCAGCAGATGTGGTTGTCCGGTGCCACTCGATTGTTTGTTGCCGATAAACCCTAAATATTTTCTACAGGGAGCGAAATCATGATCAAACGTCCTAAGATTGCGATTGTTGGTGCAGGTGGGAACGTGGGCGCAGCAGTGGCCCATTGGGCAGCTGTGAAAGAGCTTGGCGAGCTCGTGCTCATCGACCTCAAGGGTGATGTGGCTAAGGGTCGTGCGCTCGACCTCACTCAGTGCGGTCCATTCGAGTCTTTCAACAACAACTTCACCGCAGGCAGCGATGCTGCACTTATGCAAGATGCGGATGTTGTGGTGATGACCGCAGGCGTTCCACGTAAGCCCGGCCAAAGCCGTGAAGAGCTCGTCAACATCAACGCAGGTATCGTTAAAGAGATCTGTCAAAACGTTAAAAAGTTCGCACCCAATTCGATCCTCATCGTTGTGTCGAATCCTTTGGACGCAATGGTCTATGTTGCAAAACAGGTGACTGGCTTTCCGCGCGAGCGCGTGATCGGCTCCGCTGGAACCCTCGATTCCGCGCGTTTTCGCACTAACATTGCGCTGGCTACAGGAGCGTCGGTTGAAGACGTCCATGCCATTGTTCTCGGCGCGCACACCGACAAAGACATGGTTCCCGTGGTTTCCACAGCCTGTGTCGGCGGCGTGCCGCTGACAAAAATGCTGACAGCCGAACAACTCAACGACGTGGTTGAGCGCACCAAAAAAGGTGGCGCAGAGCTGACAGCTCTGATTGGAACATCTGCATGGCTTGCACCTGGCTCAGGCACAGCTCTTATGGTCGAGGCGATTGTCCGCAACCAGGGCCGTGTGCTTCCTTGCTCTGTTGAGCTCAAGGGTGAGTTCGGAGTGTCAGACTGTTTTGTTGGTGTTCCTGTAAAGCTCACCAACAAGGGCGCAGAAAAAATCTACCAGTTCGAGCTCAGCCCATCAGAGAGCGAAGCGTTCAAGAAATCTGTTGCGGCCAATGTTGAACTCATGAACATCACCAAGGGCTTTCTGTGAAAGAAGGCTCGCAGGTTGAGGCCCTGGTGCCGCCACAGGTGCAGGGCCTCGCACCTACACAGCAATCTTTTCTTGCCTACCAGCTCCGTGCCTTCGGGCAGCGGAGCGCGTCTTTTTTTGCGCTGGAATTGGCAGGAGAATGCGGTGAGCTCGCCAATCTTGAGAAAAAACTCTGGCGTGACCCTGTTCGGGGAGTGGATCCGCAGCACATCGCTGATGAAGCTGCAGACGTTTTCATTGCACTGATGAATTACTGCAATGCACGCGGCATTGAGCTTGAGGCCGCAGTGCAAAGCAAACTTTTGCGCATAGAAGAGAGACGTAGGCAGGGGCACATGGGCCCCACGCCGCAAACTTAATTTTTCAGTCGATTTCCTGCACGGTGAAAATATTCGAGTTACGCGCTGACACACTCGATGCAGTGAGAGACACGAACACGATTTTGTCGCCTTTGTTGAAACCATGTGACTGATGCAGTTGTACCTTGGTTTCTGCGAGGATTTGGTCGAAGGGCAAAGTGCTGTCGATGGTTAGCCCGCGCACCGAATTTACGAGGTTCAACTGGCGCATGATGCTTTCGTTGTAACAGATGGCTACGACGTCGATGGGGGTGCGCAGCGATGCCAATCGGTAAGCCGTGTAGCCGCCTTCCGTGAGGCACACGATGGCGCGTGCACCGATATCGCGTGCAACTTTCAGAGCACCGTATGCAATTGCATCTTCGTCGGTTTTTGCTTTGAACTCGACTCGGTTCCAGTTTGATTCCAAAAATGGAGCAGCATTCACCAGCGTATCGCGGGACATCTCAGCCACAATATCCCCAAACGGCCCTTCGGTGACCTCTTCCGCCAGCAACAATGCATCGGCACCATCAGCAGCGGCATTGGCCATGTCACTGACTTCAGCGCGGGTTGGATTTGGATTCACGCGCATGGAGTACATGAGCTCAGATGCAACAATCACAATCTTTGCAATTTCATTGCAGCGCGCAATCAATTCTTTCTGGATGATGGGCAGGCTGTTGGGCGGAATCGAAAGTCCGAGTTCGGAGCGGCTCAGCAAAACACCATCGACACAATCGAGGATGTCGGGCAGGAGCTCGAGGCTTTCCTTGGAGTCGACTTTCCAAATCCAGCGTGGTGGAAGTGCGGCCTCGCGGTCGCGCACAGCAGGACCGACAGACACGCTCGGATGGCGGATTGAGCCCTGACCCGATTTCTCGGGCATGATGCGTGCCTTCAATTTGAGGAGGTCGTCGCGAGTAGAAACACCATGGATGACGACGTAGTCGGCAACTTGCATAAATCGGTGCGAAAGAACCTCTTCATCCTGCGGCAAGAGGGGCAGCAGGGAGTGAGGCAGATGGCTGCTTTGCACATCCATGCCGGTGAGGAGTTGTGTGGGTTGAGATGCGGTCACCTTCAGACGCAAGGTGTCGCCGAGGGTTTCCACTTGGGTGATTTCGAGAATTGTTTGTCCGTAGGAGATGGTCAGTGTGCTCCCAACTTTGAGCTGTGCCTTCATGTCGGGTGAGCTGAGGACGATTTCAACCTCCTGGGCTGCCGGCGTTTTATCGGGATATTGGCAGGCATCGAAGTCGGTGCGCAGTGTTACGTTGAATGGTTCACCCGCCTTGATTTCAAAATTCCCACCCGGAACGCGCAGACGAGCGCGGCGGCCGACCAGCCCACAAATGAAGGGCATCAAACCTGCGGGTGTGGGGCGGTTGTGAATTTGGGCATATTGGCGTGTGATTTCTGCACGCAGGCCTTGCAAGAGTGGCAGAAGAGCAGGCGAAACTACGATGCGCAGTGCATCGATCTGTAGGGCACAGAGATGGGCTGCGAGTTTTTCGGAATTTTGACGTTCAAAGGACGATTGCGAGAGTGACCACAAAATTTTGGTTTTGGGGGTCATCGGGAACTTATGGCTCGTTTGGGATGCCGTTTGTGTCATGTCTCAGTGTCCTTTTGGAGAAGCACGTCGCGTGCAGGTCTCGGGGTTCATACAGTCGGCGAAAAGCTCCATCCGGTGGGTCTTTAGCTGAAACCCTAATTTCCGGGCAATTTGCTCTTGCAGGTCTTCCAGTGAATTGTCGCAAAATTCAACGATTGAGCCGCACTGGTTACAGATGAGATGGTCGTGATGTTCGCGATCCGGCCCAACAAATTCAAATGTGCTGCGATCTTTGCTGAACGAGTGCTCAAGCAACAGGCCAGCCGCAGTCATCAGCTGAAGTGTGCGGTAAACAGTTGCGAGGCCAATACTCTTGTCCAGGAGTCGAGCCTGGGCTGTGATGGCCTCGGCATCTACGTGTGGTCCGATCTGGAGAACCGCTTCGACAATGACTCGGCGCTGTTTCGTTTGACGCAGTCCGAGACGCGCCAGGTAGGCATCAAATGCCTCGTGAATTTTTGCATGGTCAGCAGATTTCCTCTGCTCGCCTGTCTCGGCCATAGGACGCACTTTGTCTCCTGTGTAGTTCAGTTCCTAGGGTATAAGGCACAAATGCTCATGTGCCAACTTTGAAGAGCAGGCGGCCAGAATTCCCAATTGACCGGTTCTACGCCAAGCCGCAGTGTAGTAGTGAATGTGACCTGAGGGGTCACGGGGAGCAGGCTGAAATGAAGTTTCTATTGGGCAAGCCAAAATGGGTTCGCTGGACTCTGGTATTCGTTTTTCTTGCATTCGCAGCAACGGCTATCCTGGAGCCAGCAAATGCAACTGGCAAAGCAACCACATCCGGGCAGCTGTTGACCTGTCGTGAAGTGCGCAACCGCGTCGATTTGTACCTGCAGAGCCATTATGTCTACAGGAGCTTCGACAAAGAGTTGTCTCGACGCACCTATGGAAAATTTTTTGAAACGCTCGATCCGGGTAAATTTTATTTCCTGAAATCAGACCTGAGTCAGTTCGTTAAATACGAAGACAAAATAGATGAATTGATTGCCAAGGCAGATTGCAATTTCATCTCAGAAATTCACAAGGTTTTCCTTTTGCGTGTCAAGGAGAGAAGCGCGCAAGCCGAAAGCTTGCTCGCAAAGCCATTTGTTTTCAATGTTCCGGATGAAATGACCCTTGGCAAGCAAGAATGGGCAACCGACATTAATCAAATCAACGAACGTTGGCGCAAGCGCATCAAGTTTCAGGTCATGACCATGAAAGATCCTGATGGTGAGCCAAAGGCACGTGAGCGCCTCAAGCGGCGATACGATCAAATCCGTAAAAACTATGAAGACATGAGCTCTGATGAAGTTGCAAATTTGTTCATAAATGCATTTTCTCTCTCACTTGATCCGCATTCGACTCACCTGTTGCCGGTTGAGCAGGAAGACTTCAACATTCGGCTTGGCAATCAGCTCGAGGGCATAGGAGCGACTCTTCAGGAAGTCGATGGATACATCACTGTTCAAGCCCTGATTGCTGGTGGCGCGGCACAGCGCGACGGCCGCCTCAAAGTGGGCGATAAAATTGTCGCTGTCGATTCAGGCGATGGGCAAGGTATGGTGGATCTTATCGATATGGAGCTCAGCAAGGCTGTGCGCCTTATCCGTGGCAAAAAGGGCACCCGTGTGGTGCTTCAGATACTGCGCAAGTCAGAACAAGGTACAACTGAGCGTGTTACCATTCCCATTATTCGCGATGCGGTCAAAATCTCCTCGAGTGAAGCTCGCAGCGAAGCAGTCGAGGTGGGTGGCAAGAAGCTTGGTGTTATCCGACTACCCGCATTTTACACCGATTTTTCCTGTCGTGCGCGCTTCACTCGCGAATGCGGTGGGGCGGCCCTGCACGTGCTGCGTGAGTTGAAGAAAATGTCATCTTCCAAGGTCGATGGAATAGTTCTCGATCTCCGCAGTAACGGTGGTGGTGACCTCGGTGAAAGCATTCAGCTGACTGGTCTCTTCATCGAAGAGGGTCCAGTGGTGCAAACTGTAGATCGGCGTCGGTTGCGTCGGCCTCTGCTCGATTCCGATCCAAGCCAACAGTACTCTGGTCCTTTGATTGTGCTCATCAATAAACACAGTGCTTCAGCGTCAGAAATTGTGGCAGGTGCACTCCAGGATTATCGTCGTGCGATCGTTGTGGGTGATAGCCATTCCTACGGGAAAGCAACCGTTCAGGTTGTTCAGGAGCTCCCGGGAACGGAGGGGCGAGTATCCAATGGTGCGCTCAAAATCACGCAACAGAAATTTTATCGTCCAAGCGGTCGCAGCAACCAAGAGATTGGTGTGCAGTCGGACATTGTGATCCCGAGCTTGCTTGAGGCGAGTGATGTGGGCGAAAAAGAGAATGACTACGTTCTAAAAAACGACGCGATACAACCTGCTCCGGGCTTCCGCGTGGTTGGTAAGGTTGATTCTCTCATCCCAACTCTTGAGCAAGCGAGCAAAGAGCGCGTCGCAAAATCTAAAGAGTTCTCCGAGATGCGCGAGAAAATTGAGAAGGCACGTAAGGAGAAAGACAAAGCCAGTGTTTCGCTTCTTGAAGATGCCAAATCTAAAGCCGACAGGTTGAAGGAGAAAGAGCAAGAAGAGACAGAGCTCAAGGAGATCCGCGACGAAAATATCGTTGTTCGAAAGAGCGACTTGCAGCTCAGCGAAACACTCAATATTCTAAGAGACCTGGTTGAGCTGCAGGCCGCCAAATCTCCTGTCCAGGGCAAAAGCGGATTGAGTGGCCGGTAAGCTTTGATTTACGCTCGGGTATTTGCGCAGTTGGTAGCGCGCTTGTTTCGGGAGCAAGAGGTCACGCGTTCGAGTCGCGTATCCCCGACCACTCCATCAAAAAAAATGACGCCGTAATTCTCTCGGATCGAGAACCCAAGAACTCCCCTCTCAGTAGCCATACTTGGGATGCAATTTCTGCGATAAATTTTAGAATTAAAAAAACATAAATGACTGATATAGTAGCATTAATGAATCATTTTTAATGGGCAAAAAAATAGTTCCGATATGTCTTGTGAAGGGCAAATCAGCCTGCACAAGGGAGTCGGTCATGAAAGCAAGTTTCAAGAAAGCACTCGGACTTTTGAGCGTAGCGGGTTTTGTTACCGCATGCGGAACAACTTCTGAAGGAACGAATTCAATTGTCACGCCACCGCTCGAACAAAAGAGCGAGAATTCTGATTCATCACGTCCATCAGATCAAAGTTCGACCAACACCAATTCCGGCACAGGAAAAAACTATTTCTACTCGTTT
>JBILKM010000119.1:0-3367 GCA_044376695.1 Silvanigrellaceae bacterium | reverse complement strand
CTTGGTGTGTGAATTCGGTTGCACACATGTTCGGTGACAATGCCAACCATATTGGTGACCACTCCAAAAACAACGCCATCATTGGTGTGCTTGCTTTTGGTGAGGGTTGGCACAACAACCATCATGCACACGCACGTTTTGCAAGGCATGGGTGGCGCTGGTGGCAGCTCGATCAAACATGGATCACGATTCGTGCACTCGAACTCCTGGGTATTGTAAGGAATGTTGTGCGGCCAACGAAAGAGGCTATTGAAGCGCAAATTCACGGTCGTCCAGCTAAGCAACAACAGCCTTCAACAAGGGCTCAGGATGTCGTGCCGGGCGTGGGATTGTAAAGGTATCCTAGGCCGCGGATGGTCTCGATGACCGATGGGCCTGCCGATGAGTCGATGTAGCGCCGAAGCTTTGCAACGAACACATCCACAGTCCGCGTTTCGGTTCCACTGGAATATTGCCAAACACTTTCGAGCAACTCCTGACGTGAAAGAACACGCCCGGGGTTGCTCGAAAACGTTTTGGCTAAAAGCATTTCGGTTGGTGTAATTTTGATGTTTTCGCCATTGGCGGTGAACACGCTGTGGGTTGTAGGTGAGAATTCTGCCAACCCAAGCTTGAAGGTCTCTGTGGCAATGCGTTGGGTCTCGCGAGCCCATTGACCTCGCCTCACCAACCCATGTGCACGCAGTATCAGCTCGTTCAATGAAAAAGGCTTGGTGACGTAGTCGTCGGCGCCGAGCTCCAAAGCCTTAACCTTATCTGCATCGAGGCTACGCGCACTGAGAACCAAAATAGGCAATCTCTCTGCCAGTGGCCGGATGCGCGCCAAGATTTCGAATCCACTCACGTGTGGCAACATCAGGTCGAGGATAACCGCATCGTAGCGGTTTGCATCGGTGCACAGAGCATCGAAGGCTGTGAGGCCATCGCGCTTCCAGTCGACTTCGAAACCCTCACTCACCAGATTGAAATGAAGAGCTTCGCCTATGGCTGGCTCATCCTCGACGAGCAGCAGTTTTCCCTTGAAATTCGACATGAAACTCAGCCCCTTTTTCTGGTCCCTCACTTGCGGCAGTGAGTTCACCACCGTGCTGGAGGACAACTGAATGTGCAATGAATAGCCCTAAACCTGAACCTTGAACACGAATGCGTGAGGTTCCCTCGGCACGATAAAATTTCTCGAAAATCTTTTTCAAAGCTTCTTTTTCGATGCCGACGCCATCGTCCTTGATGTCAACACTGAAGCTTTTTGCACCAAGTGTGCAGACAATATCAATTTTTCCACCCTCAGAGGTGTATTTGTAGGCATTGGAAAGAAGATTGTCGAAGACCATTTGGAGTTGGATGGCGTCACCCTGAATGAGAAATTCTTTACTCTTGATCACGAATTTTTGTTCGAAGTTCACTTCGCGTTCGACACCGATGCGTTCACGGAACTGACTCACTGTTTGTTCTACCAGCGAAACCAGATCAACCGACTCCTTTTGTGAGCTATAACTGCGAGATTCGAGCCGGGCGGCAACCAGGATACTGTCGACGAGATTTTGCAGGCGAATTGTTTCGGAGAGTGTGCGGCTGAGAAACCTTCTCCGATTATCTACGTCGAGCTCGCGCAGCAACATTGTTTCTGTGGCAAGACGAATACTCGCAATGGGAGTTTTAAGTTCGTGGGTAATGTTACTGAGAAATGATTCGTGCAGGCGGTTCAAGCGCACTTGTTTGCGCTGCGAAATAAATGTCACGAGTAGGCCAACAAGAATAAGGGCAAGGAGGATTCCGCCCTGCAGCAGGATAATCCATTGCCCCGCCTTGATTTCTGGAGGTGCAGGGAGCTTTGCCAGCGCCAACGATATGGCTTGCTCGCGGTCGAAGTACCACCAAATCCAGGTAAACACGAGAAGCGCCCAACAGATCTGGGCGAATACAAAAACCGTTATCGGATGAAAAAGCCAGCTGAATGGTTTGACCAGTGCTTTCATGGAATTCGTGCTTCCGATGCTTCCGGGTAAATAGGCGACTCATTCAAAAAACCCACAATGGCAGTCATGCATTCGCTGCGGTTACTTGGGTGCATACAAATTGTGTGTGCACGGCTCGCCTCCGTGCGAAAGCGAACGCGGGTGCCTGCGACAGCTTCAAGAGCTTGAGCGAGTTTCAGCCCTTCAGAATAGGGAACGACTGGGTCACGATCTGAATGCACTACAAAAACAGGCAAGGTGGAACCTGCAAATTTCTTGATGTAGTCGTTCGGGCTCTCGGAATCGGTGACAAGAAAAGAGAGCGGCCATTGTAGCGGCCAGGTGAGGAAAAATGAACCCAATTTACGCTGTGCAAGTTTTCTGTACGAATAAAATGTTGAATCGAGGACGAGCTTTTTGACAGTAGAGATCTCTGACTTCGCAACTGCAACGACAGCTACAGCTCCACCCAGACTTTGTCCCACGACGAGCATATTTGCAGATTCAATGTGCTCTGCTGTCCATTTTAGTATGGCGACGCCATCTTCCACAGTGTTCTGGCGATTGACCTCGCCATCGCTTTTTCCATATCCGCGATAGTCGAAGGTCACCAGGTCGTAGCCCTCGTCCAGGAGCCACGCCACGAAAAATACATGTGCAGACATGTTTTGAGCATTGCCGTGAAAGTGAACTACAGTTCCTTTTTTTCTCTTTGAGGTTCTAAAATGCCAGGCATGGAGAGTTTCACCGTTTTTACCCACGGAAATGCGGTGTTCCTGAAAGCTCGGAGAGATTTGCTCGGGCAAACTATAGGAGATTTTATCAGGGTGATAAAAAAGCGAGTTGCAGGCCGTCAGCAGCAGACAACAAATCGCAATCCAAATGCTGTTCAAGGAGCCTCCAGTTCTTCGATAACTCACGGAACCGGAGTATAGCTGAATTTGTGCGCTAGGGTGAAGTCAGGGGGCTCGCAGGGCGTAGGCGTAGGGAGTGAAATTGAAGGCAGTGTCATTGTCGTAGATGTTGCGCTCGTGGGTAAAGTCCTGGTTGTCTATCACCAATGCGATTCCAATATCTTGTCTACTCCAGCTCTGAAACATGTATGTGTGTGCCGGATAGCCTGGATATGAAGGATTGTCGCGTGTGAAAACCACATCTCCTGCTCTCAAGTTTGCAGCTGTTCCAATGCGGAACCACCCGAGTGTGTTTTCTAGGTATTGAGCAAATGGACGGGTCACGAGTGAGGGTGACTCCTGTTGGGCGGAGCCAAGTGGGATGTTCACGCTAATCCGCCGCAAAGCAGCAGAAAGGAAAGCCACACACCCGTTGTAGCGCACGGGTTTATAAAATTCGCGCACATCAGCCAGTACAATTTCGTAGTTTCTGCGGACACTGTACCACTCCGCGAGACG
>JBILKM010000118.1:0-3450 GCA_044376695.1 Silvanigrellaceae bacterium | reverse complement strand
TCACAATGCATCCACCCGGCTGATTTGAAAGGTAGTCAAAATTAGTTTTGCTCTGCTTCTTTCCCTGCAGAGCGGCGTCGAGGTCGAGAAAGCCCGCACCAAGGAGGTTGTCGCAATTAGACGTGTCGGTGTAGCAAGCACGGTAAAGCCGCTCGCCAGTTCCAGGCACACGGTTGCTCACTGAATTGTAAAGAGATTCGGAATCGGCGCCATCCTTAAGCATCTCAACAATCTGCGGCGCACTCTTTTCATTTCCATAGTAGGAAAGAAGATATCCGAGTGCTCCTGCAACAAACGGTGTAGCCTGACTTGTTCCGCTTTTGTCTACAAAAAGACCACCTCCATCGAAGGTCTTGCCGGGCGAGGTGGAAACAATGTCTGTACCCGGTGCACAAATGTCGACCCAGTCGCCAAAATTGCTAAACGGTGCGCGCCCATAAGCGCCTTTGGAATAGTCTTCGCTTGTGGCGCACACAGCCACCACACTGTCGTATGCTGCAGGATAGCTTGGAGTCTCTGTACCATCGTTTCCAGCGGCAGCTACAACAATGATATTTTTACGCTGTAAGTTGCGGATGATGTAGCTCATCGAGCGTGACGCAAAATATTTTCCAAGACTCAAATTCACAACATTCACGAGCAGGCGATTGCGGTTGTCAGGAGCTCGCAAATTATAAAGATAGGCCAGAGCGCGTACCTGCGAGGCGTCTGAAATTCCACCGTCTACCTCATAGGATGTCAGAGGATCGTAGGCCGACATTGGGCGGCGACACTCACCCGATTCGCTTGTATCTGGCTGTATGCAACGCTCAGCGACCCGAATAGAGAGAATCTTGCAGCTCGGACAAACCCCAATAGTGCTCAGGTCACCGCCATGCTTTGCTGCAACAATCCCAGCCACGTGGCTTCCGTGACCACAGTTTGCTGAGAGCTCATCATCGGCACGAGTGCGCGGACATTGCTTTCCAGGCCCACCTAAGTCGGCATGGCCTGGACGAGGAACAACTCCATCATCAATGCCACATTCGAGAGTGGCATCGATTCCGAAGATGTCATCGACATAACAATTATTGTCATTGTCAGCACCGTCTTTCGTTTCACCCGGATTAACAAACATCTGATCCTTAAGTTCAGGATGCTCGGAATCGACACCCGTATCCAGAATGGCAACGGTAACCGATGAAAGTTTTGGCTTCGTCTTTTCAACATAGGAGTATGCTGTGTCGGCGCGAATTCTCTTGAGCACGGAAACAATTGAAGTGTTGTACTTAAACTCAGGCGCAAGACCGAGTGTACCGTTCAGCTCGTTAAGAGAGCGGCGCTGTGCCGGGAGGTAACCTACAAGATTAGGTTCAACCCAAGTCACACCTTGTGCTTGGCTCAGCGTCTGCATCAATCCTGCCAAACCCGATTGCTTTGTCAGCACATCTGAAAAACGCATTAGGCCAGAGAAACCGAGCAGAGATGCTTTCTCGATGCCGCTCAGGATTGAAGGCACGGAGAGAAAGTAATGTGAAACCTGGATTCGGTCGGACATGTTCGAGGCAACGTCTGGTAAGACCTCGTGCACCGGCACTAAAGTATCAGGAAGAAGAACTTGACGTTCTAGGACAAGAGCACCCGCAATTGTGTCCAGAGCCATGCGAAATTTAGCCGCCCGTGCTTCCTTTACATCTACAGCCGACTCCAGCAGCGCTCCTGCAAGCAGCTGCCGAGTCTGCAGAAGTGCATCTGAACTCGATACATTCTCTCGCTCGACCACGCCGACAATAAATTTCTTTTTGTCCCACTGCGGCCACCAAGCTTCAACGTTGGCATCAGTGGCAAGACGAACGCTTTTCTCGGGAATTTTTGCCCGAATGCGCGTCTCGAGACCCTGTGGCCCACAGCCAACAAATAACACCGCAAAGGACAGTGCAATTATTCCGAACAATGATGATTTTTTTCTTGTCTTCATCAAAATCAAATGCCTTGGCTAGTTGAGGGTCGTTCTTTTCTCAGGAACAGCTCCATTCTTATCGAGGTATCCCATCCCTTCGAGTTGAATGAGCTGAGCTCTGAACTCATCAAGATGAGAAGAGCAGGCTTCTCGTTGATTACGAAAATCGCCAAAGCCATTCGAGTCGCCGGTTCTAAATGTCACGAGCAAATGCTTCTCGCACCGACTCGTCTCCAGCCACAGATCAGCGATGGCTGCCTGTGCAAACTTTTTGTTTCCGAAATCCGTGAAAAACGCGCATCGATACAACATCCCAGAGAACGAATAAAAACCGAGCGACCGCGCGTAATCTGCTGCCTTATTACAATACCCAGGTTGCGAGGCCACCGACGTCTGTTCGCCTGTCAGGGCTCGAGTCAGTGCCTCATCGAGTTGTTCGCGATTGCGCGCTGCCTCCTCGGCCTGTTCGAGCAACGTTAGTGTTGATTGTGATGCAAACTCAGGTGTCCCGAGTCCAGATTTATTCATGTGCTTGAGCACAACGAACATTGGCTCTGCTGCATCAAAGCGGCCAGCAGAAAGGTGCGCCATAGCCTGCTGCAATAGGGTCTCTGGATGAACTGGTGAAGCCGGAGTATCGAAGGCCGAGCGGTAGCGCGGCAGTTCTGCCTCAGCATGACCCTCTGTTGGATTGTTGCTGGCCTCGAGAACTCCGAGACCGAAAACTCTATCGGCAAAACTCACGGTTGGGATTTTAAACAGAGAAGAGAAAATCAGAATCCCAACAGCGGCAAGATAAAATCCCTCGCGCTGGTAAAATCGCAATTGCAGTGTAGCAGGATCCACACGCCAATATTTGACCATCCCAAGTAATCGACTGTTCATTTTGTGTTTCATGACGATGCCGAGTCCAATGAGAACTCCCGCAATGCTGCCACCAAGATGTGAAGCCCAGTCGATATTGGGGATGAGAAACGTGATGATGGCGTTGATGATAATCACCGGCCCAAGAGCTGTCTTGGTTTTGATTCCTGTGCTCTCGAGATTTAACTTTTGTTGATATCGCTCGAGCACATAGAGCGCGAAAAGCAGAGCAAACAAACTGCTTGACGCTCCAACCGAGAGCGAACTGCTCAACACAAAGCTCGCCGCATTGCCAAGAAGACCACCCAAAATATAGGTGACAAAAAGATTTCGAGCACCGGTAAGCACTTCAAAGACACGACCAAATTGATACAGCGCGAACATGTTGAACAGAATGTGAGCAGGATTGGCGTGCATGAACATCGGGAAAAACAAACGCCCAATTTCACCCTCAGCAATGAGACCGTTTTCCTTGGCACCATATCGCAAAAGATTCTCGTAGGTCGGTCCACCCTGAAATTGGATCATCAGATAAACAAACGCATTTATTCCGATGAGGATGAACGTCAAAAATGGAGGCCGATAAACAACCGCAGCATCGGCTGATGACGGTTCGCTGTTCATTTTTCCATCCTCCATTTTTTGCG
>JBILKM010000117.1:0-3451 GCA_044376695.1 Silvanigrellaceae bacterium | reverse complement strand
AGCAGGCAAGAACTGTGTCACACTCGCCGGACACAACGGAAATTCAAATCTCCTCATGGGAACGGTTGTTGAACTGAATCAACAGATCTGAAAGTGCACGCGCCTGCTCTTGCGGAAATCCAACAAACGCAACCCCGTGCCAGTGCATATGCCCAACCTTCTCAACCCAGCGCACATCACACACGACCTGAGCCAATCCTTTGATCATTAGGATTTTATTCCAATCAGCCCGCCCTGTGCTGAGAGTAACCTCAATTTGTTCTTTACGCGCAACCGGATTTTCGAATTCGAGACAAAAGCCAGCTTCAGAAAAATCAACCACACGTGCATTTTGTCCCGAGGACAGTGCCGCAGTCAGGGGAACATCGCATAGCCAAGGAACGCGGGGCGAAGCTCGCTTATTTCCAGTGCGCATGAGGCGAAGGGCTGCTTTGAGAAGTTCGGGATCTGAGCCAAACGGATTGCACTCCCAAGCCTCAAATAATCCGGTTTGATGCTTGATTTGCAAAAAACGGCGGCCCCAAATCACGCCCAAACCCAGATCGAGGGGCAATGATGAAGCATCGAGGATTGTTTTAGCTGCGGGGCTCACAAGTACTTTGAAGACATCGGCCGAGCCTTCCAGCCGCTTGGCAAGGTTCACAGTTTCGCCGACCACTGTGTATTCTGGTTGCTCAGGATCAATACTACCGTTGCCCCAGTAGACTCTTCCTGCATTCAAACCAATCCGAAGGGGCAAGGCATGCCACTTCTTGCTCGCAGCACTCTGCGCAGTGGTTTCAATATTAAGAAACTCAGCAACCCAATCATGCTGAATGGCAATTGCACTCCTCAGAGCGGATTCAACCAATTGCATGAGTTGAACGTCGGTCTCAGAGTCGGTCTGCCCATCACTCGTAGCAAAGTAACACAGCAGTCCATTCCCAAGGGTTTTGTTAACATGACCGCCATGAGATTCGACAATCGAGGAAATCCGACTCAAACAGCTGCGCAGCTCTGAGAAGATTGTCTCGGGCTCTTTCTTGCCCACAATCCGAGAAAAACCCTCAATATCGATGAACATCACAACAGCCTGCATCTCACGGGCAGCAGGGTTCTTACCGGGATGTGTTGCAGGCATCGGTTGATTCTCCAAAGATTAAGAGAATCCTAACCTTGCACATGCTCGCCATGCAATGCGGAAAAGCCGACAACGGGGTTTCCGCTGTCGGCTTTTCTCTCAAGCAGCGTTTCGCTTACTCAACGAGTTCCGCTCTTGCGCTTGTTCCGAAGTGTCTGGATGGATTCCAAGGCTTGTCGATGTCGAAGCTCCATTGCATCAAGCATGCCATCAAGCTTCTCGGCCGAACCATGCTGCATCAACAGCTGCGCGAGATGCTGCTCGAGCTCATTGAGCTGAGAACCTTGCGCCAAGAAGAGTTTGACGGTTTTCTCAACATCAGCAGAAGATACAGAACCGGGAATCGCTGGCACGCGCATCGGTTGAGCTGGCGCAGTTGCATTTAGAGCTTGCGGTGTTTCTGGGATATTTCTCTCGCCAACAACTGAACCTGAAGTGCTGATTTCATTCTTTTGAGGATTTTCAGAAGCCGCTTCCGGTGCAGTTGATGCTGTGGCAGCTGACTGAGCGGCTGCAGGAAGAACTCCCTGTGCACTGCCTAATGAATTCAAACTCTCCGAATTCGTCGCCTCGGAAGGAGTCATGACAACTTCAGGAACTGCTGGAGTTGTGGTTGTGCTCTCCCGCTCGCCTGCAAGAAGTTCATCTGCAGTAGGTTCGACCAGAGCGAGCTGTGTGCGCAGCTGCTCGACCAATGGATGCTCTGAGTGAAGATGGCCAGTTGCAATCGCCACCCACAAGCCGGCAAGAGTGAGTCCCAACAAAGAACGCCTCAACATGCGCGCTTTGCGTTTTCCCGGGGGAGCTGAACGGCTCTCCTCGTGGGCAAACTCGCTCAATGGGTAACCACCCAGTGCGGAACTGTCTCTGCTGCGTGGATCCGCCATTTCAGACAAGGGGGCAATCATCGAGTCCGCAGCACGCGAAAGTGGAATAACGTTCTTGTGTTCGAATGACGGTTTCCTCGGGGAGTTTTTGTTGCCCGATTCCTGTGACGTTTTCCTTTTCTCGGGCTTCCTCTCCGGCTTGACCGAGGCGACCTGCGACTCTTCAGGAAATGACATTGGAAATTCAGAGCTCATAACAACAACCCTCCGAAAGTTGGTCTGCAAGGCGCATGCCAACGACTGACACCTATCGAACACCCGGAAACAACTCAGAATGTCTCAAACCCCAAACACACAAGGAGGAACATTGGAACCGCCTCTCGGCAGCATCCGGTAAACAGTGTAAAGGAACTTGTCAGCTGCAAATTGAAGGATGAAACCCAATGACGCCTATCAAAAGCCAAATCGAAGAGCTCCTGAGCCAAAAACTGAATCCGAGCATTTTAAGGGTCGAGGATGAAAGTTGGCAGCATGGGGGTGGACCACAAGCCCAAAGCCATTACAAAGTTATTATAGTATCGGAGCAATTTGTGGGTCAAAAGCTGCTGGCGCGGCATCGCATTGTGCAGTCGGTTCTGTCGGATATCGTCAGCCGTATCCGTGCTCTCTCCCTCCACACACTCACCCCAGATGAGTGGCAAAAAGCAGAGTCTGAAGGAGCCGGGTTCCGCTCACCCGGATGTCACAACAAAACTTAAATTGAGAGTCTTGAATCCAATGAGCCGTCGGCCTTCTCCGCTTCCATGTCGGAGTTGCCGCCAATCAGAACACCATTGACGAAGATCATCGGGAAGGTCGAATATCCTGTCCACATTTTCAAAGTCACACGCTGATTGTATTGGCTGAAGTAACTTCCAAACTCGACGTATGCGCAAGGAATATTCCATGCGGACAAATTCTTGAGAGCCTTCTTCACAAAATAGTTGCCACGCATCCCGACAACGACAACCTTGTTTCGAGAAATGGCATCCTCAACACGCTCAATGGCTTCTGGATGAAATGCACTTACTGTCTTCTGGATGCGATCGGAAACACGTTCAGCAGGCAGTACTTTTCTGAAGGTCATGGGCATCTCCGTTTTTTCGACAGAATGTTGCGTTTGAAAAACAATAACAAGACAAAAAAAAATCCCCTGGGTCGCCCCAGAGGATTTTTGAAAGATGGTGGGTCTGGGCTGAGTTGAACAGCCGACCTCGTGCTTATCAGGCACGCGCTCTAACCACCTGAGCTACAGACCCGAATTCTTTCTCAAGAGAGAGATTGAAGTCACAGAGTGCGTGAAGAGTTGACCTGGAAGGAATTCTCACTTGGAGAATCCTTTGTCGGTGAGCCTATGTAAGAGCCCACCTTAGAGCAGTTGTTACCAACCACTCGTCTTCCTAGAAAGGAGGTGATCCAGCCGCAGGTTCCCCTACGGCTACCTTGTTACGACTTAACCCCAATC
>JBILKM010000063.1:0-10541 GCA_044376695.1 Silvanigrellaceae bacterium | reverse complement strand
TCAGAGCAGAGTGTCAAAACCGTGTTTGGCCCCATGGATTTCAACAGCTGGTTTCAATACCGCTTCAAGCTGCGAAGTGTTGAAAATACCATCCCCGATTTTCCCTGGGAACCGCCGCCTTCAGAGCTCCACGTGGAGATCTTTAGAGAGGCTGGTTTTTTAGAGCACATCAGATATGCAAGCTTCTTCTTTGAGATACAAACACTCGACATCTGGGATGCCTACATTGCACGTCTACAGGCCGATCATAGCCGGGTTCTCGAGAGCGGCTACACAGTGACCGGAATCCGTTTGGATGAAAATATCAACACAGACCTCCGTAAAATATTTAATCTCTTAAATCGTTCCTTTGCTCAGAGTCCGATGTTTGAGGAGATCCCATTTGAAATATTCTCTGCGATGACTCTCTCCACTTTAAAATCTAAGAACTGCTCCGGATCAAGTCTTTGTTTTTCGCAAGATGGAGAACTCGTTGCCTTTCTGTTTGCGTTTATGAGCCATGACACAGCCATCTATAAAACCATTGCCGTTCATCCTGATTTTCAGTCTTTGGGAATCGGCAATGCGCTTACGCTTGAGCTGTGTAAGGCTTGTAAGCAGTGGGGTATTTTAAAGAGCGCCGGTGCACTCATTCGTTCCGGTAACGCGAGTGAAATGATTGGCCGTGGATTTTCCAAATTTGCAATTTCATCTGGGCAGAACGAGTACATCCTCATGCGGAGGGATATACTGTGAATGGAATCCTAAGGCAGATATGTTTACTTTCAATTGCGGTTTGTTTTTCATCTGATCATGCCGCTGCCGACGACGCGAACAAACGCGTCCGTGCCGGGTTTTCGTTTGGAGCAATCAAAACGGGAGGGGCCGCAATTTCGGTTGATACTGGGCCAGTGTTTAATCAAAATGTCACTGCCGGATTTGAGCTCTTTAACCTAAGGCTCGTTTCTCTGAGAGCGTTGATGTGGGAACGGCCAGCCAATATTTCTGGGTTCAACGGTGGACCGAAACTCTATCTCGGATTTGGCTCGAAATTTGAAATCGAACCCGGAGCAGAGGTCGGTTGGCTCTACCGCATGAAAAACCGAGTTGACGTCGGAGTCGGAATCGATCTTGTCGTCTCGGATTCGATTGGAGGATCCATAAAAATCGGAGCTGGGCTACTGTTTTAGCTTTTCTTTGGGGCGGAGTGTTGTTGCAGGTTGTGCGGAGGTGGGCAGTGAAATTTCTCAGAGTTGAAGTTTTTTTATGCGCTTTTTCTGCCCAAATTTTGTATTCTTGTGCAAACCGCGCACAAACCTCCGAAACTTTGGATACGAGCAGCTTCGAAGTTCTCTTGGTGGCATTGAATTCGAGCGTGATAAAGGAATCCACTGAACAGTCCTCAAATTTACCGGCTCATCAAAAATGTCCTATCGATGCAGGGGAGTCCATTCAGCTCAAAGAAGAGCCCAAGCTGCTACAGAGCGAGAACGGCCCGCACTTCAAGATCACTCTTCTTCCAGAGCAGCAGCTCAGAGTACCCTGCCGTATCGAGAGTGGTTACGTCTTTGCTTCTCATTTCCGCCAGGAGCTGTTCCAAGCAGGATCCAGAAACACTGCCAAACCAGCCACAGATTCCACAAGACAGCCCCAATCATCGCCAAGCCCACAGAACAGCGAACAGCGTTTCATCTGGCCAACACAATCTGGTGTGGTGACTTCCGGATATGGACCACGCTTCGGCGTACTGCATGAGGGAATAGACATCGCTCTCAGCACCGGCTCACCGGTGCTTGCTGCAGCTCCAGGACAAGTAGCCTTCGCAGGATGGAGCTCTGCTGGATTTGGCAATCTCATTCGACTCGGGCATCCCGAAAAATTCGAGACTCGCTATGCCCACAACTCCGATTTACTCGACATGACTGTGGGAAAAGTGGTTCTGGCGGGCGACCAGATAGCGAAGAGCGGAAACACAGGGAAGTCCACAGGACCACATCTCCACTTTGAGATCCGGGTTAAGGGTACGGCAGTCGATCCAATCCGACATCTGCCGCGGCGAGGAAATTAACATGAAAAAAAATCTCGTCGCATCATTGCTGATGATTTGTGCGGCCATTCTAATTTCAAGCCCAGTTGTGAAAATGGAATTACCAGCACTTGACCTCAATAATGAAAATGGAAAGGCGCTCATGCGCAGTGCAATAGAGTATGAGCGCACGAACCTCTCACCCTTCGAATTGCAGCAGAAGAATGAAGTACATATTTCCTTGAACGAAGAATCTTCTGCTGAGGTCAACCAGATCCCGCAGGAGCCCGATAACGCAATGCCTCCGAACTCGCTCGTCCGCATGCATAATCCTGGCGATTTCTTTCGTCGCTTGAACGTAAAACCCATTGAGCGCTTCCAAATCAAGGAACCCCGCTTTAGAGCGCACAAGAGCTGCAATCGCAACAGCAACCAACTGCAGCAATCCTTCAGAGAAACCATGAAAGATTCGGAACTCACTGGTGAACAAGTTCTTCCCGAGGGAGGCGCTATCCTCGATCTGAATTTCTACTTCCAGCATGCTGGAAAATATTATCAGCTCTCCATGGAGCCTTTGAGCCGAACCCTAGAAGAATATCGAATTTCACTCCTGCAGAGCAGCAGTCCAGACTTCTCCACAGAACTCTCGCGTGTAGAAGATGGCCGAATGAGCCAACTCCAACAGCTTGCCCGGCTTGATGCCATCACAAACTTAAAATTGCTGATCGATGACTACACGGCACAAGGAGCTCGTTGGGGAACACGTACCATTCTATTGGCCGACGCTTCAGAGCATGCAGTTGGTGCTGCTGTGCAATCAAAAATGCGCACCAAGGTGGAATTCCACGATGGCGCGCTGTGGGGCTTTATGAACGGCCAACAAGAGTGCCATCTTGCCGAAGACAACGCTCTCGAATGCCTATGCTGGTAAATTAGATTTTGGACTGCAGGTGTGACTCAATCATCCACAGACGCTTCTCAAGGGATGCGAGGCCGCGCAGGCAGACGTCGTATGTCACTGGGTCATTGTTACGCTCGAGTGACACGAGTGAGTCGCGCACCAGTCCGCAAAAGTATGAAACTCTGTCGGTCATGAGCTTGATGAATTCATCTTGGTTGCGCATTCCCAGAGGAGCATCAGCCAGCTGAGGAACCGCAGCCAATTTCTGAACTGTGGCCACCGGTTCGCCACCCAAAATTGCCGTGCGCTCCGCAAGATCGTCAGCGAATTCCAAAACATTTACGGAAGCGTCGTCGAAGAGTGAGTGCAGTGAAGAGAAGCCTGCACCCTTAACATTCCAATGGGCGTTCTTGAGCTGCAAATACAGCTCAATCGAGCCGGACTGCATCGGCTGGAGAATCCGCACGATCTCACCACGATTTGTCTCCGTGAGTGGATGACGTGTACGCTGAAGAACGATCGTCGGCTTCTTTTTTGCGATGGCTGGCATGCTGATGACTCCCTGTCTCCTCGGAGACGTTAAGGTTTCAAATTGGCCCTGGCCTGGGCCGGAGCGCGAACTCCTCGCTCTCGTATAAATCACAGCCGCCCGCCGAAAGAGAGTCTACTTTATTGAAATCACGAAAGTATTTATGAGCGACAGAAGTCTTTCTTCGGTGGAAATTTTGTGCCAAAACAAATCCGCAGGCCGAAACCGGCACAAAGAAAAACACGTGAGCACCAGCATGAATAAACGCAAGACTGACATTCTCGTTGTAGACCCTGCCGCCTTTGAACCCGAGACAGCGGCTTACAACCGCATTCTTATGCTGTTTGGAGAACTTGCAGAGCACCCCGAATTTTCTTTGCGCTCCGTGGTCATCAAATGTCCCGCACTTTCCAGCGATGACCCCCTTGAAAATGCGTTCATCGAAAACCACCGCTACGCGGGTGTTTTTGGGCTCGGAAGCACAGCCAATGTCACCGAGAATCCGCCCTGGCTGCCCAACATGAAGAGCCTTCTTGTCAAAAATATCTTCGAGAACAATATTCCCTTTCTCGGAATATGCTTCTCTCACCAAATGCTGGGTGACATGCACCGTGCCCGCGTCGACTTCATCGACAATCGCCACGAACTGCCTACACGCCGCTATCAGGTGCCACGTGGCAAGCAAGTCACCTCACCTAAAATGGCATTGCTTGCAGCAACGCTCTCCGATTCTGATTACTTCTCTGGAAATCGAAAGGATCTCGCTTTTCGTGAGGCCGCAATGGTGAGCCGCAACTGGACGGAAAATGATTGGCAACGGGTCTTCCCGGGAACAGAGAAACATGATCCCTTGCCCCCGAGCCATTTACGCATCCGCAAGTCGATTCAGCAGCTTTGGCCGCGCGAATTCTGGAGCCACACTTGGCACGAACAAGAGGTCAAGAAACCGTTGCATCCCTGGGATTTGCATGTAGCCATGACAAGTCCGGAGTGTGAAGTAGATGCCCTCGTGCATCCTAGTAAGCCCATTTACTCTGTGCAATCACATCCCGAAACACCACACCCCACCCGCGATGGAGACCGCCTCCTCAAAAATTTCATTTACATGTGCCACCTCTTCAACACTCAGGCACACCATTCCTGACAACGTTTCCGTCCTTTCAAGGAATGAAGATTGTCTGAAAGCTGCAGCGTAATTAACTGGAGCCTTCTGAGGAGGGTTCCATGGAACAGGACAACATTGCTTTTGTAGACTTCATCTTTTCGGATCGCCGCGATGCATTGCATCTTGCACCCATAGTGCATGAACTGCGTCAAGAAGTCGGTCTTGTGCCACGTGTCACAGTCGTCACAAATGGCAACGATAGCCTCACAAGCGTACTGGGTTCGCTCGATATTGCACCTGATATTCAATGGAAAATCCATGGCAGCGAGAACAACCAAAGTCTTTTTTATGCTGAGGTTTTGTTGTTGCTGGGGGAATTCTGGAGTTCCCAAAAACCTGCTTGGCTGATGAGCTTTGGACACACAGAGTTCGCATTCTCTTACCTTTTCTCAGCTTTTCAGAACGAAATCCCAATTGCCCACCTCATCGACGTAAATGGGATGGAGGAATCTGAAACGGTAGAGAAGCAAGGGCTGAACAAAAAACGTCTGATTAATACGCTGTCCTCGTTGCATTTTGCACCGAACACACATTGCAAGAATCTATTGCTTGCCGAAGGAGTTGAGGAACGCAAAATTTTCTCGGTTGGGAGTCCATTGCTCGAATCGGGGCGAATTATTTCCTCGAGTGAATTGTTTATATCGAAAACGAGGACGTTGGCACAGGAATCACCGTACCTTGGAAAACTTGTGGGAAGTCATTTTGTTTTAATTGAGCTCGACTGCAATCATCCACATCACGAGCGCATTATGGAAGACGTGCGCCGACTCGTTTTGACAAACTCTCTCGTGAAAATTGTGCTTTTGCTCATTAACTCAAACCGAAAAGATTCCTACGCCGAGGTCTTCGCTCCGTATAACCTCATGACCATTGATAAGGTCAGCCATCTCGAACGTTGTTTCCTTTACGCGAATGCCTCTTTCGTGCTCAGCGATTCAGTCGATGTCATTGAGGAATGCGCAGGCTTTGGAACTCGCAGCATTTTACTCCAAAGCAGCACGATGCGTCTTGATTTGGTGAGTTCAGGGTGGATGACATTGGCAGGTGCTGTTGGTCAGGATCTCGACAGAAAATTCCAATCCCTCATGAGTGAAGCAAAGCTCTTACCCAGCCAAGTACCCATGAAAGCCGCGGAGTCGCATTTATCTGGAGCTGCGCGCCGTATTGTTGCCGCGCTCACCAGCCGAACAATCGAAAACGTGCAAAGATCGAGAACATCACTTCAACTGTGATAAGAACGATGATGATCAATTCAAGCCTTTGAGCCAAGGCAGTGTTGCGAGACTCGAGAACGATGCGCAGCGATTCCTTGATAGTCTCGATCTTGTATTCGATCGATTTGAAGCGTTCTTCGAGATCGAAGGCGTTGCGTAAATCGAGATAAATGGATTCCATCTCCGCGTCGTTCCAGAGTGTGTCAGGCTTGTCGAGCAAATGCAGCACACCAACCACCTCAGCTTGGGTCATCGAGGCATCGGCAATCTGGCTATTGAGATGGCGAGTGGGAAAATCGATTCGCCCTTGCCTACGGATACGATCCAGCATCGCAAGAACCTGCATTTTGGCCTGCGTAACGATCGCCTCGTAGTATTCCATGGCCACACTCTGTGCGAGTGTTTGCACAACGGCGCCGAGTCGCTCTTGATTAATGGAGGGCAAAACCAGGCGATTGTACTCCACCTGCGCACTCCGAGCGGCATCAACATAAATCAAAAACTTTTCTGCCGTGACACGTGGTTCCCGCAATGGCAATCCAAGCGACTCCCGCAATAGATCCACTTCCCGGTGGCGCATCTCCTTGGGAACTTCCACAAAAACAATTGCACCGAACCGCCAGGCAAAGGCAATTCCGACGTCTGCAATCAACTTTGCGCGAACATCGTTGGCATCGAGAGAGGGGTACGGCCCCCATCCTTGTGGTAGTCGATCGAGGTCGAAGTCTTCTTTGTAGGTTTCGGCATGCAACCCCAGATCGGAAATCCGATCTTGGCACACGGCCTTCAGCCACTCGTTGACCTCCATGGCCATACGACTGCGCTGGTGAAAACTCATGTCGGACGTATGCACGGACTCACTCATCGAGTGATTTTGTTTTCTTTGCCCTGACACGATGAACATCCGCCGCACTCCTTTTTCGCCTGGCCTGCAAATAGCTTACGCAGAACCACAAGAGCTGCAACGGCAACAATCGGAACAACCAGCCAGTCGGTTCCACTCACAGCAATGCACCTGCAACACGATAGGTCAGGAACGCGGCTATCCAGGCAAGTGCCAGGAGCACACCGAAACTCAAAGCAGTCCAGCGCAGAGAGCGGGTTTCACGCTGCATCACGGCAAAAGTCGCTAAACACTGCGGCGCAAAAATGTACCAGGCCAGCAAAGCCAAAGCTGTGGGCAAGCTCCAATCTGCTTTGAGCCTCTCGGTGAGAAGGCTTGTGTCTTCGGCATCCTCCGATTCTACCGCATAGACAGTGCCCAACGCGCTGACCAAAACTTCTCGCGCAGCGAAACCTGGAATCATTGCAACCGAAATTTTCCAGTTGAAGCCGATGGGCTCAAGCACAGGCGCAACGAGACTGCCGAGCTTGCCTGCCAAACTGTAATGAATCGCGGGCTGAGTGGCGTCGGCGGGAGGGCGAGGAAAGGTTGATATTGCCCAGAGCAAAACCATGATCGAGAGAATGAGGGTGCCTGCGCGCATCAGAAAGGCGCGCGCTCTCTCGTAGAGTCCGCGGTAAACCGTGCGTAGCGAAGGAAGCCGATAGGTGGGCAACTCGAGCAAGAAATATCCATTGCTGCCCGTGAGCTTGAAGACTTTGAGCATCGCCGCAAACGCAAGCGCGCTCAAAGCACCTGCAACATAAAGCACTGTCAGGACAATGCCCTGGAGTCCGAAAATTCCGCCTACGAGGGTGTTAGGAACAAAAGCTGCAATCAAAAGCGTGTAAACAGGGAGACGAGCAGAACAGGTCATGAGCGGTGTAACGAGAATGGTGGTCAGACGCTGCGCAGGTGACTGAATACTGCGCGCGCCAATGATTGCCGGCACAGCGCAGGCAAATCCAGAGACCATGGGCAGCACCGAACGTCCTGAGAGCCCAACCCGTCCCATAATGCGATCCATTAAGAAAGCTGCACGTGCCATGTATCCAGAATCTTCGAGAACCAAGAGACAAGCGAAGAGGATGAGAATCTGCGGCAAGAACACCACGACAGCACCAACGCCGGATATGACACCATCAACCAAAAGGTCTGCAAGCAAACCTGCAGCGAGCTGTTGGCGTGCCCAGGAAGCAAACCCACTCACAAGGCCGTCTAACAGATCCGTTGGAATCGCTCCAAGGGTAAAAACGGCTTGGAATATCGAAAAAATGATGGCCAATAAAACCATCGGCCCCCAAACCGGATGCAATAACGTGCGATCGATGCGCGCAGTGAGCTGAGCGGGATGCCCTGGGGAAAGCACAACCCTGCGCAAAATATCTTCAACCTTCCGACGCCGCGCAATGATCTGCTCCCGCGTTGAAGGAGCCCAAACCACAGCTGATGTGTCGAACCCAGGTTGAACAGCAGCGGCAGCGGCTTCTGCCAGAGAGTGAAGGCCGTCGTTTCGTGTTGCGGAGGTTGGTACAACACGACATCCCAACTGTTGCTCAAGTGCAGCAATATCAAATTTCATGCCGCTCGCAGACGCCATGTCCATCATATTGAGGGCTACACACATCGGATAACCGAGCTCGCGGATCTCCAGGGCGAAGGGAAGATGCAAACGCAAATTGGTTGCATCAAGAACCACGATTAGAACGGCAGGACGAAGTTCTGCACCCATTTCGCCGAGCAAAACATCATGTGTGACCCTCTCGTCTTCACTCTGAGGGTTCAGACTATATGCACCCGGCAAATCGATAATACGCAAAGGATGTCCGAGGTCGGAGCGCAATTGAGCCTCAACTCGCTCAACCGTGACACCCGGATAGTTTGCAACCTTCTGACGAAGTCCGGTGAGGCCATTGAAGAGGGCCGTTTTACCGCAATTGGGGTGACCGACGAGACCAACGAGAATTTTGCTGGCGGTGCTCACGGAGCAACTCCTTTCAGTTCTGGCATTTCCTCGATGAGAATCAGCTCCGCCTCATCGCGACGCAGGGCAATGCGAGTTCCCGCACACACAACCACGATCGGGTCGCGTGACAGCGGAGCCTCATGCACAATTTCAATGGCCTCACCGGCAACAAAACCCAATTCCACCAATCTTTCCGAGAGGGGATGGCCGGCGGAAACATCGAGTACCGTAGCGACCCTGTTTTTATCCAGATATTTCAGTGATTTGCTCAAGGAAGACTCCAACACATTCAGTTCCGTACTTCCTGACTAGTCTTATTGAGAATCATTTTCAATAGAATTCAGTCGAATTTCGTGACACCCGCGCAGCTAACCGGATAGACTACAAAAACCATTCAATTTTTTGGGGTACCAAAGCCATGGGAAGAATCCATATGTCCAAGCCAACCTTGAAGGTCGTTCTCTCGTCGATTCTGGTCTCTGCTGCCATTCAATCACACGAATCACTCGCCAAAGCACCAGAAACAGTGGGTACAGTAGAACTTGGATACTCGGCAGTCGCCGCGCACAAAATTCAATTTGGCAAAGAAGGCACCAAGTTTGATTACGTCAAGGATGGTGGTCAGGATGTCCTGTTTCCATTCGCGCGCGCCGAGGTCGCTGTGCGTACGAGTGAAGCCGATCGCTTTGTGTTTCTTTATCAGCCACTCGAACTAAACACGCGAGTTGTGGTTCCTGAAAAACTCCAGGTCGACGACGTCACTTTTGAAAAAGATACACCCGTTGATCTCAAGTATTCTTTCCCCTTCTACCGTTTCAGCTGGCTGCGTGACACCTGGTCGAACGAAACTACCAAAATCGCCCTCGGAGCAAGCCTCCAGCTGCGCAATGCGCGCATCGAGTTCACCAGTGTGGATGGCAAAAAACACCGCAGCAACCGAGATGTCGGACCAGTGCCCATCTTCAAGTTCCAGAGCGTCACCCAACTCGGAAATGGCGTTTGGTGGGGAACCGACATCGACACCATTTATGTTTCGGTGAAGTACCTCAATGGTGGACGTTCTGATGTCACAGGCTCCTTCCACGATGCGTCACTGAAGCTTGGTTTTCCGATTGTCTCTTGGCTGGATGCCGCGTTCGTCACGCGCTACATTGGTGGGGGCGCTGAGGGAACCAGCAAAACTCCTGACCGCGGTGCCGATGGCTACAACAACAATCAAATTCACACAGTGAATTTTGGCCTGGCTTTGAACGCAAAGAACTAAGCCAGTGCAATTGTGGGAGCAGAGGTGAACGCAAGGACACACGCTCAACGACTTCGAGGTGGAGTCCTGCTGTACGCTCTTTCAGTGGCCAGCGGGCTCGCCAACTTTGCTGCGCTCAAAATCCTGCAGCACATCACTCCCCAGCCATCGATCTATTCTCAGCTGTCGACAATTCTTCTTTCGTTCACAACTTTCCAGCTCCTCACAGATCTCGGCACACAAACACAGTTTATCCATAGCTTTCGCAATGCAGACATCACGCAACGACAAGGCTTCGTACACCTCTTACTACAATCGCGGCTGGCTCTCGGGTGCGCCGCACTGCTGCTCTCATTCGTATACGTGGTCGCTGCCAATTTCAGCCCAGAGATGTCTCTGTCGTTCCTCATCTACCAAGCAGCCTTTATTCCATTCGCTTACATGAGTACGGCCGACAGTATCTTTCTTGCTCGCGAGGAATTTGGGAAGGCGATCCTTTCACGCCTCGCCCGAATTGTCGCACTCTTTTGTTTTCTTTCTGCAGCGGCAGCCACGAGTGCAAATTCCTTGGTTTTGCCAGCACTGTTCTCCACCCTCTCGTTCTGTATTTCAGCAATCTTGGTGTGGTTTGCAGC
>JBILKM010000038.1:0-29233 GCA_044376695.1 Silvanigrellaceae bacterium | reverse complement strand
AAATGGCTTCAGCTACTCGCGAAAAGTACGAACCTCTCGTACTGACCAATTCGGCATGTATTCTTCTGGCGTCCTCCTCAAATCCTCTGTTGTTTGAGAGTTCAAAGAGCAAATAGAGCAGTGATTTGTGCAGACCCTCCTGAACAAGTGTGACCACCGAGATGGGCCAACGGTTTGCCATTGAGCCCCTCGCCCGCAGCTTGAAATCACGATTGAGTGCGATCATTTTGTGGAGTTGTTGAACCACGAATCCGTGGTTTGGGATCAGCTGGACACCGGGGCCAAATTCAGATTCGAGTATTCGAACCGCTCTGTTCACTGCCAATTCCCATCCGGTCAGATTCTTCTCGATGAAGATAGCTTCCATCAACAAAAAAACCTTGTTGGAGGAGCTTACGACCTCTTGAAGTTCGTTTTCGGCGGCCTTTGGGAGATCTTGAGCGTGAAGATTCCAAGTGTCCGCAATGATTCCCATTGAATACATCTTGAAAAGTGCTTTGAGTGTATAAACTTTCGACAATTGACTCTTCTCGTCGAGAATTGTGTTGAAGTCTTTGTGTTGCTCTACGAGCGTTAACATGTCCTTGAGGAAGTCTGTTTTCACAAGAGCGCGAGTGCGTTCGTCGATCTTGAGCTGCGGCGTCTGCCGCGCTGCGGTTTCAAACAAACGGATCTGCCGGTTTTCTTCTTCGCTTTCATCGAGGGTCTGATCCCAGCGAAAGCGCAACCCCAGGTCTGGAGTTTTCAATTTGTCGATACCACTGATTTCCACATCCAAGTTTGAGTAAAGGGAAAGTGAGGTGAGGATTTCTTTCGACTGGAGAACCAGAGCTTCCCAAAGTTCGATCGTGTTGAGCACTCCCGTCTGGACAAGCAGATCGCCGAATCGGTTTGTCGCATTGACCTTACCCGCGAGGTCGACAAACAAGTCGAGTGATATTTTTCCTTCGCGGTATATGACGTCTCCGAGCCGATCATCAAGCAAGGTTGAATTGCAGTGGGTGACTTCTCCGCCCTGGAGAAAGACATTTTTTCTTCCCTCAGAGCAGGTAAATTGGACAGATCCCGTGAAACGCATTGAACGCAGATCGAAAAAGAAATCTTTCAGTGTACGTCCGTCCAATGTGGCTTTCTGGTTCATACGGATTCCTGTTGTACGGCGGAAAGTTCATCGGTCTCGGCTTCCTGCACGAGAGGGAGTTCAGTGAGGAACAGAATGTGCATGATGTGTTTTTTCATCTGTAGCCAGTCGTTTACGCTCTCTGGCGGAACAGTCGATTCTTCCATTTTTCCGAGGAAGACCATTTCGAGAACCTCTTCCTTGTTGAAAGCTCGGTATTTGGTCTGGCGCTTTTCGGCTGGCTTGGCATCGAGGAGATCGGGGTGTGCCACGGCACCGGTCCGAAGGCTGTGCTGCCCGAGTTGTCCAAGTGCAGACGGGATTTTTTCTTCCACACACAGGGCGAGAAGCTCATCGATTTTGTCGAAGAGTTCTTGCGGCGCCAATGTTTTTGATTCCTGGAGATCGCGGCTTGCGTCATTGTAGCGCTTGAGTTTTAGATACAAGCGCGCGCGGTTAAAGAGTGTTACAAAACGGGATTCGGGTGTCTCCAGTGGCCCAAGCGCTCTTCTATACAGAACGAGAGCATCTTCCGCGTGACCCGTTTTGCTGAGCTGCAGCGCAAGGTTGTTGAGTAGGGCGGTCATGCCTGCGCGGGTTTCAAAATCTTCGCAGAAGCTCAGTTCGGCTTCTTCTGCGGGCATCAAGTGGTGAGCGGGGCCATGTACACGCTTTGCTTCAAGGCGGGCCACAGCCTTTTCTTCTTTGGCGAGGCTCTGCACAGCCTCGTTGAGTTGTCCAAGGCGCAGAGAAATGCGGGTGCGGATTTGCAGAGCTGGTAGATAGTCGGCCTTAATCTTAAGTGCTTTCGCAATGGTTGCGTTGGCCCGATAGAACTCCTGCTTCTTTAGGTACTGAAGCGCTTGCAGAGTGAGAGCTTCCAGCGATTCTGGTTCCTTTTCCAGCCAGATACCCAGAGTTCGTTCTGCTTCGAAGACACCCCCTCGTGAAAAGAGCTCATGCACGCTGCGCAGTGCGCTGCGATCGACCGGAAGGGTGCGCTCGCGCTCAATAAGTTCGGAGAAGGCCTGTTCCATCATTCCGACGCTGACTGGTTTGATGAGAACAGTGGCAAAACCATTCTCGCGCAGGGATACGATTTCCTCGCGCGATTGAACCCGCGCAATCGCCACCAGGAGCCCTTTGAGTTTAGGCTTGAGGTTGAGCACCTCCTCGAGGGTTTCTGTTTTTTCACTTTCCGGCAGGCTATCGGTGTCGACGAGCACCAGCGCAAAGTTTTGCCGCTCGGTTAGCTCGGCCAGTTCTTTGGCCTCTTTAATAACGGTGAGCTTCTTCAGACCAAAGCTGCGCAAAGCGATTTGAATGTCGGCTGCTAGGCCTCCCTCCGGAGAGAGCAACAGAGCCGTCGGGAATTTGTTTTGCCGCATGCTCGAGAGCTCCCAGCTGACTGCAACAGGTCTTGGTCAAAGGTTCTCATCCCAAGCCCATTCTACACCCGCCGGGCGGGGTGTGGGTTGCCAGGGCTTTTGGATTGACAGATGCAAAATCGGGCGGTAAGCGACCATTCCCACTTTGTGTTGGGTTGTTTCTGGCAACGCGTCCACGAGTCTTTCATGGAAAAGCTTCAAATGGTTGGGCTTTTTCAAAACTCGCAAGACGCCGGGTATGTGGACCCTTGTTCTCCACGGCAAAGAAGGATTCTCAAATGGCTCTGAAGTTCCGTATGCAACGTTTTGGCAGCAAAAACGCACCATTCTTCCAGGTTGTCGTGACAGACTCCCGCAATGCCCGCAACGGCCGCTTTATCGAGCGCGTTGGCCACTACAACCCCATGACCGAGCCATCCACGATTTCTTTTGAAGTTGAGCGCATGAACCACTGGTATAAGGTCGGCGCACGTCCCTCCGACTCCGTTGCAAATCTTCTGAAGAAGACCAACACCAAGCTCGGCTAATTGTTTCTTTGTTATGGTTTTCCCCGTGTTCTCCAGAGCAGCGCGGGGTTGGGCAACGAGGGTCTGGTTCAATCCAGTGAGTGTCTGTCTCTCGTTCGCCGTCATTCAAGCACAGTCACTCCCTTTTGGAGTTTTCCATGGCTACTCATAAGTCCGCTGAGAAACGCGCTCGTCAAACCATCGTCCGCAATGCCCGTAACCGTCAGGCTCTGAGCACGATGAAAACAGCAATCCGCAAGCTGCGTGATGCTATCGAAGCTAAGCAGTTCGACAAGCTCGACGCTCTTTTCAGCGAAACCCAATCGGTTATCGCTGTGACCCGTCGTAAAGGCGTGATTCACGCGAACAACATGGCACGTCGCATCAGCCGTCTCTCTGCTCAGGTGAAGAAGGCTAAGGGCACGACCAAGTAAGTGCTGTCGTTTCATTGCAACAAAAAAAGCCCCGGTTTTGGCCGGGGCTTTTTTTTTGCGGAGAGATAGCTGTTTTCGGAATCAGGAATTGACACCAAGTCCATCGACGCGCTGGCGAAGCTCGAGCCCTGTCTTCCAGAAGGGAAGTTTTTTCTCGGGCACTTCAATCTTCTCGCCCGTCTTGGGGTTGCGGCCGTCGTAGGACTTGTACTTACGCACGGTAAATGCGCCAAAGCCGCGGATTTCAACGCGACCGTCGGTCGTTAGCGAATCGATGATGGCTTGGAAAAACAGATTGACGACTTCTTCGGACTGCGTCGTTGTGATGTCCGCCTTGGATGCCAGAACCTCAATCAGCTCACTTTTGACCATTGCCGCCACCTTCTCCGTTGAATTCCCCACCTCAGGCTGAAAGAGCCCTAAGCGTGTGCCAATGCTCCGACTTTACTTCAAACTTGTCGGCCCGTGCATCGGGCACAGTTCAAAGTTTTGTCATTTGTGTACCGTGTTGCGCAGTCTGATGCTCCTGGCGGTGGAAAAACCGCCAAAAGCCGTGCTAGAAGGCTGCAATCTGGTTTAGGTTTCCATCTCTTTATTGAGGTTTCAACATGCGCGTTGAGCGTCCGGAAAAATCCATCCACTTCCCGACCGTTGAGAAGGCTGTTGCTGAAAAATGGGATCGGGAAAAAACGTTTCAACGCAGTATCGACGAACGGCCCAAAGATAAGAAGTACAACTTCTATGATGGCCCCCCCTTCGCCACCGGCTTGCCGCACTTTGGACATTTCGTTCCATCTAGCATCAAAGATGCTTTCCCGCGTTACTTCACAATGAAGGGCCATCGAGTCGAACGCCGATTCGGTTGGGATTGTCATGGTGTGCCGGTTGAAATGCTCATCCAAAAAGAGCTGAATTTGAACGGGCGCCCAGAAATCGAAAAGTATGGCATCGCCAATTTCAATTCGGCCTGCCGCGCATCTGTGTTGCGCTACACGTCGGAGTGGCGCAATTACATGCGCCGCTTGGGGCGATGGGTTGATATGGAAAACGAATACCGCACCATGGATCTCAAGTTCATGGAGAGCGTTTGGGCAGTTTTCAAGAATTTGTGGGATAAAGGCCTCGTCTATGAAGGCCGGTTTGTAATGAGCTATTCATCGGCCTTGGGTTCAAGCTTGTCGAACTTCGAGGCGAGCCTCGACTACCGCGATATTCAGGATCCTTCGGTCACTCTTCGTGCCAAACTCACCGGAAAATTTAGCGGTAAAAGTTTGCTGGTGTGGACAACCACGCCCTGGACTCTCCCTGCCAACCTCGCAGTCGCCATTGACGGTGATGCTCAGTATTGTGAGGTTTGGGACATCAAGAATCAGGAAACGGTTGTTCTGCTCGAATCGCGCGTGGGCGCCTACTTCAAAGAGGGCGAAGCGGAAATCAAACGAACCTTCCGCGGCTCTGAAATGGCGGGTGAAAGCTACGAACCATTTTTCGACACCTATTTGGATCAAGCCGGCCCGAATGCATTTAAGGTCTATGCGACCAACTACGTCTTGCACGATACAGGTACGGGTGCAGTGCATACTGCTCCTGCGTTCGGAGAAGACGACTTCCGTTGCGCCAAACAATACAACTTGCCAATTATCGACCACCTCGATGTGAGCGGTCGTTACACCAGTAAAAATCATCCTGAAGTGGTTGGACTTGAGTTTAAGGCAGGCGACAAAATTCTTCTCGCCGACCTTAAGAAACGCGGTTTCATCTATCGACACGAAACCTTCGTGCACAGCTATCCGATGTGCTATCGCTCTGGTCTCCCGCTCATGTACCGTGCTGTACCGAGTTGGTTTGTAGATGTTGAAAAAATCAAGTCCAAATTGCTGGCTTCCAACGACAAAATCAACTGGACTCCCGAACACATCAAAAACGGTCGGTTCGGAAAATGGCTCGAAAACGCGCGCGAGTGGAACGTGGCCCGCACGCGATATTGGGGCAACCCAATTCCCATCTGGAAGAACGACGAAACAGGTGAAACACTTTGCCTTGGCTCTGTTGGGGAACTCGAAAAATACGCAGGCCGTAAAATCGACGACCTGCACATGGAATTTATCGACGACATCACGATTCCGTCTCCGACCGGGCGAGGAGTTTTGAAGCGCGTTCCATTTGTGTTCGACTGTTGGTTTGAATCGGGTTCAATGCCCTATGCTGAAAGACATTGGCCGTTCGAGGGTGCAGCGGAATTTGAAAAGAATTTTCCGGCAGACTTCATCTGCGAAGGCATCGATCAGACCCGTGGTTGGTTCTACACCCTCAATGTTTTGAGTACAGCGCTGTTCGAACAGCCTGCGTTCAAGAATGTGGTCGTCAATGGTCTGGTGCTTGCAGCCGATGGCCGCAAGATGAGCAAGAGCCTCAAGAATTATCCTGACCCGATGGGCACACTCGATGAGTTTGGTGCCGATTCCGTGCGTCTGTTTCTGTTGAACTCGCCTGCGACTGTTGCCGAGGAAGTGCGCTTCAATGTTGAAGGGGTTAAGGAAAACACCCGACGTGTTCTTCTTCCTCTTTGGAATGCCTATTCTTTCTTTGCAACCTATGCTGCACTTGAAAACTTTGATCCAGAAACTGATTTTGTCACCAGCAAGAAAGAACTCGATCGTTGGATTCTCCTGCGACTCAACGAACTGTTGCGGCTGGTCGATGAATCAATGAATTCATACCAGATCGCCAAGGCGGTGCCGTCGATTGTTGATTTCCTCGATGAGCTCAACAACTGGTATATCCGCCGCAGCCGTCGCCGCTTCTGGGAAGCCGACAAAGAGGCATTCTCCACACTTTTCCATGTCCTGGTTCAGACCTCTCAGATTCTTGCGCCCTTTGCGCCCTTTGCGACCGAGTACTTCTTTGAGAAGCTCGCTCTCACAAAAGAGCTTAAAGCAACAGGCAGTGTGCATCTCTCGCTGCTTCCAAGCGCGCGCACTCTCACTGCTGATGAAAAGAACCTTCTCGAGCGAGTTGAGCTGGCACGTCGCGTGGTTGAACTCGGGAGAAATATTCGCACAGCCCACAAGCTTAAAAATCGCCAACCTCTCGCCAAAATCACCATCGGTGTTGTGCAAGAGCAGGCGGCAGCCAAACTCGAGAGCATGCGCGAGTTCATCGCAGATGAGCTCAATGTGAAGAGCGTCGAGGTCACCCGTGACCCGTCATCATTGGCGCGCATTATCGTCAAGCCGAACTTCAAGGTGCTCGGCAAGGTGCTCGGCGACAAAATGAAAGACATACAAGCTGCCCTGGCTCAACTCTCACCGGAGCAGTGCCAGAAGGCCCTCCAGAAGCAAAACATTCAGGCTCTGGGGATGGATCTATCGTCCGACATGCTGACCGTTGAGCTGCAGGGAACGGGGCATCAGCTTGTGGCCACCGATGCTGAGCTGGTTGCAGCGCTCGACCCTACCCTGACCGAAGAGTTGCGTTTTGAAGGGCTCGCGCGCGAGGTTGTGAGTCTGGTGCAAAAAGCGCGTAAGAGTGCAAATTTTGAAGTGGAAGACCGCATCTTCCTACAGGTGGTCACGGCCAATGCCCTCTTCCATTCTGCCATTGAAAAGAACAGGGCCTATCTGGAAGATGAAACCCTGGCTCAGTGCGTTGAGGCCTTAGCCGCGCCAGATTTTGAGCAGAGTCTTGAAATTGAAGGTCAGGCTGTGACTCTCAAGCTCAAGAAGCGTTGAGCCTGAGGGTAAAAAAATAGAGCCGCTGCAAGAGCGGCTCTAAAAACGCAACAAAAAGGAGGAGAAAACTAACCCCATAAGATTAGTTCGATCCTTTCGAAAGTGTCAAATTTCGATATGGGATTATTTTTCCTTCTCGCCCTTCGGCAGAAGGGTAACCACCAGGCGGCGGCCTTCCATACGGGGTGGTGCTTCAGGAACCACCAGGTCTTCGATGCCCTTGATGAGGTCTTGAAGAACCTCGTGTCCGAGTTCCTGGTGCGACATTTCGCGGCCGCGGAACTTCACACCCACGCGCACGCGGTTCTTTTCTGCAACCCAGCGGCGAATGTGATTTTGCTTGGTTTCGATGTCGTGTTTGTCCGTGTTTGGAGTGAGGTTGAGTTCCTTCACTTCAATGACCACCTGTTTCTTCTTGGCTTCTTGGGCCTTCTTGCTCTGCTGATACTTGAACTTTCCGAAGTCAATCAGGCGGCAAACTGGAGGCACAGCATCCGGTGAGACTTCCACCAAATCGAGTCCAACTTCTTCTGCACGCGTGAGTGCATCACGGGTGGAGAGCACGCCAAGTTGAGCACCGGTTTCGTCAATCAGGCGAACTTCGGGTGCTTTGATTCGCTCGTTAATACGAGGCCCTTCTTGAACGGGAGCGCGATTTGGAGCCGCTGGACGCATACGGGTAGATTACCTCCTGGGGGGAACTGACTTTCGGAACTCGAATATAGCACACTGATACGCAAAAAAGCGAGGCGCTCCACGCAAAGTGGAGCGCCTCACTTGTCAAACTTTAGATTGATTACTTCTTCTCATTCGCTGGCGGCTTGTTGAGAACAAACAGGGCAGGTGTCGTGCCGTTGGCGCGAACCTGGTTCTTACGAGGAGTGCCGCGCTTGGACAGCTTCGCTGCGCGACGGCGATTGGTGATGTCGGTTGGTGATGTCATGGGGCGATCCTTTTCATAAGCTTAAGCAAGCCGGACTTGCATGAAACGACGCGATGGTTAGCACCTTCAATCGCTGTTGGCAATGGCAAGTTGCCTTCCAAATGCGAAACTTTTAGCGGCCGGAAGGTGTTCCAATTTCGCTATCTTGCGGCGGCGCAGGAACAGCCTGGGGTGGAGGAGCTGCTGCCGGGGTTTGATCCAGGCCAAAAGGTTCATAGAAGGTCTCTGGTTCCACGGGCGCTTCGGGTAAATCCAGTTCCTCGGCCTGTTCTGCCTGAAGTTCCAGATCCTTAAGTTGTGGAGAGGGCTGGTTGCGGGCCCCCTCTGCCGGCGGTTTCGCAGGAGTTGCTCCCCCTCCCTGTTTTCGGGAGCGGCTCGCCGACAGCACTGCCTTCGATTCTTCGTCGGTGGGGATCATCTTCATACGCGCCTGGATTGTGCCAATGCGTGAGGCCAGAAAACCCGAGGGGCTGCCAGCTTTGAGCGATTTGTTCCAGCGGTTGGGGCTCGGAAGGATGGCAACCAGGCTTGCACACTCCCGGTTCGAAAGCGCCTTGTGCGACTTCTTGAAATAAAATTGTGCTGCATCTTTGATGCCGTAAACCTTCGGGCCGAATTCAACAATGTTGAAATACCAGGTGAGTTGCAGGTCCTTGCTTGAGGTTGCATCGAGAAGCACGGCTCCGACCATTTCCCTCGCTTTGCGGAGGTAGCTCCGTTCACGTGAAAGAAAGGCATTTTTCACCAGCTGCTGGGTGATGGTACTGCCACCGCGTTTAGCCTTCTTCTTGCGCTGGTTGTATTCATAGCTCTTCTCGATGCTCTCGATGTCGACACCATGATGGATAAAGAATTTGGTGTCCTCAGCTGCGACCAAAGCGAGTTTGCAGGCTCGGGGAATGTCGGCACTCGGCACCCAGTTCTTGCGGTAAGGCCCTGAAAGTGGCCCAGTGACACGCAGATAGCGTTCTTCACTTTTGGGTAAATAGGGAAAATAGGCGAGAAATCCGAGATGCAGCGTGAATACCCAGGGAATAAACCATGTGATTGCTATGGCAACCAGCATCCCGAGGAGCGTGAAAAGCATTGAAACTGAGCGAAAGATAACCACAAAAAACCTTTCGGACGCTTGAATTCAGCTACACTCTGGGCCATTCTGCGGGCCCATGCGTGCGGCCCAGAGAAAGCCACACTTCACGGTACTAGGCAATCCCAATCGATCAATGAGTGAGGTTCAATATGACAACACTTCCACCCGTCAAACCTGTTACTGTCTTGGCTGCAAGTACAATCGCCAATCAATCAGCCGATGTTGTTGTGGTTGTCCTCGATGAAACCGACCTCGACCAAGGCAAAATCAAAAGCACCGAGCTTCAGAATATTGATACTCAGCTTGGCGGCGCCATCGCTGCACTCGTTGCGTTGAAAGATTTCGAGGGCAAATGGCTCTCGACCGCAGTTACATTGTGTCCGGTTAGTAAAGTTGCCAAGCGTGTTGTGCTGGTGGGCGGCGGCAAGAAAATCGATGAAAAGCCTGCTCGTGCGCGTCAACTCGGCCTTAAGATCGCAGAAGAAACAGCTCGCTTCAAAGCGGGCAAAATCACGCTCTGTGGCACAAGTATGTTCGTTGCGAGCGGAGAACTCGTTGCACAAATGACGCTCGGTTTGCGCATGGGAAGCTACAAATATCCCAACTCCAACCTCACCGCTGAGGCCCGCAAAGAGCTCGAGACACCGGTCGAATTCAAGTTCGCAGGTCTACAATCCAACGTTGAAACTCACCTCAAGCAAGCAACCATTGTTGCTGACTCGATCGAAACGTGCCGGCTTCTCCAGGATGCACCGCCGAACGTTGCTACCCCAGCCTATGTGGCCAGCGTTATGTCCGAAAAAGCACGTGCAGCGGGATTGAGTGTTCAGGTTTATGGTGGAGAGAAGCTGCGTCAAATGGGCTTTGGCGCGATGATGGCAGTGGCTGGTGGAAGTGCCAATGACGCGCAGTTTGTTGTGTTTGAATACGCTCCGACAAATGCCAAGAAGTCGGTGGCCTTTGTGGGCAAGGGTCTCACCATGGACACTGGTGGTTACTCCATCAAAACTCCTTCGACGCACCAGGTCGGAATGAAGTACGACATGTCCGGTGCAGCAGTGGCTCTTAATGCTGTGGTTGCGATGGCCAAACTCCAGCTGCCTATCCGTGTTTTCGGCGTTGCGGCTTTGTGCGAGAACATGGTTGATGCTCATGCCTACCGTGTGGGCGACGTGCTCACCACCTACAATGGCAAGACCATCGAGGTTCTCAATACCGATGCCGAAGGGCGTATCGTTCTTTCCGATGCACTTGCCTACACAGCAAAAGATCTCAAGCCCGACACAATCGTTGAGTACTCGACTCTCACCGGTGCCATGATTACCTCACTGGGTTACCTGGGTGCAGGAATTTTTGCATTCAACTCCGACACTCTCGAAAAGACTGTCGTGAATGCAGCGCAGCAAGTGGGTGAGCGTGTGTGGCCCATGCCTACCTGGGAAGAAATCGGTGAGGACATCAAGGGAACGATTGCTGATGTGACCAACATCGGTGCAACCGCAGGAGCTGCCGGCTCGAGCGTGGGTGCAATGTTCTTGAAGGAATTTGTAGAGAGCAAGCCCTACTGCCACGTGGATATTGCAGGTGTAGCGAATGGCAACATGGCGTTGGGTTTCCCACGCAAGGTGAGCTCCGGCTACGGTGTGCAGCTCTCTATTGAAATTGCACGCGCTCTGAGCCTGAACTAAGGACGCGCGCAATGAACACAACAGGTGAATCTCCGTCACCGGTTTTTGGAAGTCAGCGCCTGGGCGAGCGACCTGCTGCCCCGGTGCTGGTTTTTGATATTGAAACTGTGCCCGACATTCCCTTGCTTTATGCTGGATTTGAACCTCAGCTTCCCGCAGGCAAGACCTTCAAGGTCGAAAACGACTGGAACAACCTGGCCATAGTCAACCTCATCCGCGAACAGAGGCAAATTAATTTTCCAGCGCCAATGTACCACGTCGTGATGTGTATCTGTGCCATTTTTGTTCATCCTGAAACACACACGATTATCGATGGCTTCAAAAAGACTCTGCCCCCCTGCACAACCTATGCAGAGCTTCTTGCCGCCGAGGCTCAGCTCATCCGTGAGTTCTGGAGTTTCTGCACGAAGCATGCTGATGCGGCGCGGATCTGGTACGACCACGTTCAATCTGATTACCGCATGAGCGATTATCAGCGGAAGAAACTCAAACCGCTGCCGGTGACCTTCTGCGGCTACAACATTTCAGGATTCGACCTGCCTGTTATTGAGCAGCGCAGCATGAAGCATTTTATTGCTTGCCCTATCCCTGAGTATGGCCGAGAGTTCGGTTACGATTCCTATCGTTCACGGTTCGCCTTGGATAAATCTTTTGATTTGGCCCAATTTGTGAACGGCAATGCGTCGCAGAAAATTGGCCTCGATGTTCTTGCGCGATCCATGGGGCTCGCCGGAAAACTCGAGGGTATGGATGGTAGTCAGGTGGCCGAGGCTTACTATCACAGCGGCGCGTCGCAAAAGATCGAAGACTACTGTGCTGTGGACGTGCTCATCACCTATGGGGTCTATCTGGGAGTGCAGCGTTTTCGTGGAATTCTTGATCCAGAGCAGTTTGCGGAATGCGCTAAACAGTTCGAAAAGTTCCTTCGGCACGAGGCTCGGCCGCTTCCCTACCGAATTCTGGCTGAGCAAAGCCAAGAATACTTTGAAAAATCTCAACTGAAGCATTCCTGACACCACCCTTCAAGATTGCCGGGTACGGGTCGATATTAGGCCATCACGCCCCTTGTTGCTGTTGAGCAGGGGAGTCGTTTTACGCTACATCTGTTACCTAAGCGTTTTGTTCATGATTTAGGGAGGCAAGTCCATGGCAGAAGAACTCGGGTTTTCCAAAGGTCTGGCAGGTGTGGTCGCCGATGCGACTTCTGTGAGTCAGGTGCAGGGTGAAGTAGGTCGGCTTATCTATCGCGGAATTTCTATCGAAGAAATTGCCGAGAAATCTACATTCGAGGAAATGACTCATTTCCTTCTGCGCGGCAAAATGCCGACACAAGCCGAGCTCAATAAGGTCACTGCCGAACTCAAGGAGTTCCGCGTGCTGCCCAAGACTGTGGAAGCAGTTATCGACGCTGCGCCAAAAACAGCACACCCCATGATGGTTCTGCAGGCTGCTATGGCCGCACTGGCTTGGGATGAAGCTCCAGTGAACCTCAAAGACGTTGATGGCAACGTGCGCAATGCTGTGCGCCTAACAGCACAGCTTGGAACTGCCGTTGCGCGTATTTCGCGCCGTCGTCGTGGATTGGCTCCTGTTGAGCCACGCGCTGATCTCAACCATGCTGAAAACTTCCTCTACATGCTTGATGGCAAGGTGCCGAGCAAAGATGTTGCGCGTATGTTCGATGTTGCACTGATGCTGCACATGGATCACGATTTCAACGCATCCACATTCTCCGCGCGCGTCATTGCTTCCACTGAGGCGCGCCTTACGGCGTCTGTTTCCGGTGCTGTTGGTGCTCTCAGCGGTCCCCTGCATGGCGGTGCGAACGAAAAAGTTCTCGAGATGGCCGACAAGATCGGCTCGCCAGAGAAGGCCAAGGATTGGGTTGCCAACGCGCTTGCCACCAAGGCAAAAGTTATGGGCTTTGGTCACCGCGTTTACCGCACCATGGATCCGCGCGCTAAAGTTCTTCGCGGCATGCTTGAACAACTCGTTGCCCAAACCGGCGACAAGAGCACCTACGAAACTCTTCGTATCGTGCACGACACCATGATCGACGAGCTCGGCAAAACCTCAAAAGATTATATCTGGCCGAACGTCGACTTCTGGTCTGGAGCTCTTTATCGCCTCATGAAGATCGAAACCATCGATTTCACCCCCATCTTCGCGGTGGCACGTGTGGTCGGTTGGTCTTCGCACATCATTGAAATGTGGCAGGACAACCGTATTTATCGCCCCGCGGCGAAGTACGTTGGCCCAACGGAAGCAACGATTGCTCCGATCGCCTCGCGCGGCTGATGAGTTCCGCTCAGCAGCCCATCATTGAACTCAAAGACTATGCCCTGCAGTCGGGATATTCAGCCCTGCTGCAGGGTATTCAGCTTTGCGTGAACGCAGGTGAGTCGTTGGGCGTGGTGGGGCCCGCAGGTTCAGGCAAGAGCCTTCTTCTCAAAGTTATATCGCAGTCGATCTGGGACAAAGATCTCAGTGGTCTCGAAAGTCCTCTCCAGAGCGGTGAATGCCGTGTCTTTGGAGAATCCTTTGGCGAACGCCGCCCCAGCATGAGCATTCTGGCAACCATCCAGCGGCAGATGGCAGTGGTTGGTGAAACGAGCACATGGCTTCCCATTTCCGTGGCCCAGAATTTTGAAGCGGTACGTGTGGTCAGTGGTCTTGAGCAGATGCCCTTTGAAGATTTCGTCGAGAGTCTTCCCATCTCGAGTCGCAACAAGGCTCTTCTGTTGTCGGTCACGGAGTTGGTTCCTGCTCAGGTCGATCAACCCCTGTTGCAGCAACTCGCTATTTTGCGTTCCCTACTGCGCAAGCCGCGACTGCTTATGCTCGACGAGGCGTTTACGCGCATGGATCCTGTGCTTTTGAAAAACACAGAGGCGGTTTTGTTTTCGCAAAGTGAAAGTCTCACCCTCATTCTTGCAACCAACGATCTTCTTCAGGCCAGTCGACTGACCGACAAAATCCTGTTTTTGCTGGATGGTCGCGTGATTGAATGCACTCCGACAACGCGCTTTTTTACAAATCCGAAAACGCGCCAGGCTGAAAGTTTCATTGCCGGGCGCGATGATTCGTTCTGATTTTCTTTTTTTGTCGAATGGTTCAGTAGCGGAAGTGTTTGATTGTCTCGCCCTTGGTTTCGAGTTCGCGCAGTGATTCGATACCAATTTCCAAGTGGATATCTGTCCACTGAGCGTTCACAACCTTGTCAGAAGCTTCCGTTTTCACTCCGTCGGGGGTGGTGGGAACATCGGAAACAAGCAGCAAGGCACCGCGTGAGATATCGTTGTGGTGACCGACAATAAACACTGTTGCGGTTTCCATATCGATGGCAAGGCAGGTCATGTCTTGGAGACGTTGCCGGAAGGCGTCGTCGTGCTCCCAAACGCGGCGGTTGGTGGTGTAGACCACACCGCTTCGATAATCGAGGCCGCGCTCAACGATTTTTTGAGATACGAACTTGTGCAGCTTGAAGCTAGGAAGTGCCGGAACCTCAGGCGGAAAGTAGTCGTTCGAGGTTCCTTCGCCGCGGATGGCAGCGATAGGCAACACGAAGTGGCCGATTTCCGTACTCTTCTTCAAGCCACCACATTTACCCAAAAACAGTACGGCTTTAGGATTGCGGGCACTCAAGAGATCCATGATACTCGCAGCGTTCGCGCTACCCATGCCATAATTGATGATGGTGACGTTGGATTTCTTGCAGGTCGCGTTGGGCATGGCTCGATCGAGTCCATGGACAGGCACTCCAGCAAGCTGTGCGAAGCGGTTCACGTAGCTTTGAAAGTTCGTGATAAGGATGTAGTCGGCGAAGTCGTCGAGCTTTGTGCCGGTGTAACGGGGAAGCCAATTCTGACAGATTTCGAGTTTCGTTTTCATGAAGCCCCTCGAGTGTTCAGATTCTAAGTTACACGATGAATGTGATTGGGAGAAGCAGGCCGATGAGTTGGTTGAGTTCCATTGAGACTTTGGCGCACCTGTTGGAGCGTCAGACACATCATTGGATTTGCTTTCTGCAGTATGAGTCACCTTTGGTGGCGCGTCATCCGCAGGCGGCCGACCAATCGCGTGCCAGTTCCATGTGTTTCTCGTCCGAGGAGCCTAGGATCAGGTGTTTTTTTGCCGCCGATCCCATTGTCGAATGTTGTGAGTCGGTGGCACGAGATTTCTACTCTCACCCGCTTGTTCAGAGCTCCTCAACAGGTGCATTTCTGATTCCTTACACAGCTGCAGATGAATTCGAGAGGCCTCAGCCTGTGCCTTTCTTGAAGTTCGCATGCGACAACTTTCTTGAATTGAGTGGTTCGCTCAATGCTGCCGAGCCACAGCTGCGTGCGGGCGGTCATGTGCTTGAGCGCTGTCTCAGTGCCTTAGATGAGCAAATTAAATCAGAACTTTCCGTTTCAAACACAGCCACCTCAGACCGCAAGGCTTCAATTGACGGCAATGCCTGGCAGCCCAGTGAGTCGCGGCAATCCCTGCGTGAAATGTTTGAAACATTGAAGAGCCTGATGCGTGATGGTGAGTCTTACTTGGCCAACGCATCTACACGTCTCTATGGCCCAGCGCGTACCGATGCCAGGGTATCTCTCAGCGCGTTCGTTTTGCGTTGGCTGGAATCGCCTTCGCGTTTTGGTGTGTTTGTTGATTGTGGCGCGGATTTGCCTGCCGTGGTGTGTTTCTCACCGGAGCGATTTGTATTGCGTTGTGGAAGCGCACTGATCACCGAACCCATTAAGGGAACCGCAAAAGTCGAACTTTCTGAGCCGGCTCTTGGTGCTTCATCTCTTTGGAACAGCACCAAAGAGATGTGTGAACAAAAAATGGTTGCCGATCTGCTTCGCAACGATCTCAATGCACTGTGTGTTCCTGGGAGTGTTTGTGTTGATGCGCCTTTTGCTATGCGCCGGGCGGGCGAACTGCTGCAGATGCAATCGGTCATTTCTGGGCAGCTTCAACAGCCGCTGCTGTCCCATGCGGACATTTTTAGACATATGCTACCGGCAGGTTCAGTTACGGGCACACCCAAACACGCTGTTGGGCAGCAGCTGCGTGCTCTCGAAAAGAGCCCTCGCGGTTACTACACGGGTATCTTTGCGCTGGCCGATGATGCATTTCATTTTGAATCAACCCTCCTCATTCGTGGATTTTTTGCCAATAAAGATCGCTGGGAGGTTGGCATTGGGGCCGGGATTACTACCCTCTCCGATATCGAATTTGAGCTCGAAGAGTTCGATCTCAAGTGGCAGAGCTTTGCTCGACGTTGGCCTGATCTACCGGAGCATGGGCATTTGCCACCTGACCTAGAATCATGCCAAAAGCTGCTCTGTGCCAACATCTTTCAGCAGAAACAGGAGATTCAAGAAGCGCCGCGTGGTGTTTCTGCCCCTCTTATCGAGCTCGGTGACTCTGTTGATTTATGTGCGAATGATTTGCGTGGGAAAATACTTTTCGTTGACCATATCGATTCTTTTTCCGGAAATTTGATCGCTGCCTTGCGTGCTCAGGATTGTGCCGTTGCGCGCGTTATATCAGCACCTATTTCACATAAATTCTTAGAGAATCACACGCAGCCGATATCTTTGTCTTCAGATTTTATTGCACACCTTCTCGCGTTGGTTGTTGATGGAGTTTTTTCTGCGCTCGTCTTTTCACCTGGACCAGGTCGACCCGAGGATTACCCGCTTTCGCAGCAATTGCTTCGGGCTTGGCCACGCACCAAGCCCTTGTTGGGTGTATGCTTGGGACACCAGCTGCTGCTGACCAACGCAGGTTGCTCGTTGGAGCGAGCCGCCGAGACTCCCGTGCATGGGCGTTCGCAGTGTTTGCGTGAGCTTGAAAGAGCGCAGTGGCTTGAGAAGCTGGCGCTGGAGCGGCAGCAGTGCACTTTCTACAACAGCTGGAGTGTGGCCTGCGGGGAAGCCCAAATTCATGCGCCACAGTGGCGGATCTGTGCAACTGTAGGTGGCTTTAATTCAGATAAATCGCACTCTTTTGCGCCTAAATCTGCGCTCGCTGAGGAGAGTGTGGCATTCTGCGAGCACCGCGAAAATCCGTGGTTTGGGGTGCAATTTCATCCTGAGAGTTTTGCGACAGTGCCGGGCAAGTCATTGATTACGGCATTTGTTGCCTTGTGTCGCAGCGGCGCGTAGCATCGCGCTCATGATAGACTCGGGTCAGTCCCGAACGTGTTGGAAGACGAGTTGTGATTGCACGCATCTATTCATTGCTGTTTCTTGCTTTGATGGTTGTGGGATTCATTTACCAGGAATCCTACATGCAAATGACGCTCTCTGAGCTCAATACAAATCTTGATACTGATAAATTCCCGGTTGAGGTCTTCTCGATGACCCCGCTGCAGCTGCACCAATACAAAGATGGTGAGCTTGTGGCTGAGCTTTCAGCAAATGAGGGCCGTCTTGTGACGACAGGCAAACTCACTGCGCTCGGAGAAGTTCAGATGCGCGTGGTTGATGAAGAGGCCGATCCCGGTTTTCGGCTAGCCACGTTAAATACAGAGCGTCTTGTCGCACTTTCGTCGCGTCCGGGTGGTGTCGCTTTCAATGTTTGGGGTGAAGATACCAAGTTTGAGCGCATCGAGATTCCTGGTGCAGCCGAATTCAAATTGCGCGGTCATACGCTCACAGGGCGTGTTTTCAACTTCGATGCCTCAAAGATGACGTTGGTTACAAATGAGCCTGTGCGGATGGTGGGGCCCCGGCGTACGCTAGACGCGAGAGGTCTTGAGCTCGATTTCCGGGATCGCGGTTTCAAATTCGTGGGCCCTGTCAAAGGAACAGAAAGTCCGCCGCCACAGACGCGGCGGGTTCGGTCTGAGTCGTCGCCTGCTTCAAAACCTCGCCGTGATTCTAGGAGGGCAAATTGATGCATCGCCGTGAGACAACCCCCTTGTGCTGTGTTTGGATCCGCTGGGCTGTTGTGGCCATGTTTGCATCCGTGGCAGTTCATGCTCAGGCCGACTTCGAGGACGCACCTATTGCAAGCGAGCCTTCTCCCGCAGCTGCTCCTGTTCAGCCAGCCGCACCCGTGAACAGTGCCCCTCCCTCTCAATCCGAGACACCTTCAGCACCACCTCCAACGCGCACCGGGGGTGCGGGAAAATCTTCTTCGGGGGTAAAATCGTCCCCCAAAATCCCACCAGCCCCAGCTTCCTCTGCAGCGGGACAAGGTGGTTCGGGTGGTTCATCGAATTCAAACTCGGGCATCGATCACAACAGCAATGCTCCGATTGCCTACTCGGCGCAGTCGCTAGAGGGTTCGCTGAACCAAGGGCGAGTTCTCTTGAAGGGCGATGTTGAAATTGAACAAGGCGACGCGCTGATGAAGTCTGATGTGGCAGAAATCTTCTCTGCCAAAGGCACCACAACCCCCAACCGGGCACTCGCCAAAGGGCGTGTCAGCCTTTTCAAAAGTGCTACCGCTCAAAGTGCAGAACTCCGTGCCGTGGCCAACGAGCTCGAGTTTTTCATGGCTTCGCGCAAAGCGGTTCTCAAAGGCAAACCCAAAATTTGGCGTGGCCGAGAATTGCTCCAGGGTGAGGTCATTGAAGTGTTTCTCGATACCAACGAAATCAAAGTACGCGGGGCTCGGGGTGTGATGGATCCGGCTGCCAACAACCCGCCGGTTGGAAATCAGAACGGCTCTGGCGTACAAACAGCTCCGGCAAAGAAAACCTCCGGACAGAAACCGCGCTGACCGGAGGCAGGAAGCGCCCAACGGATTGTTGCCACGGAGTGCCCGATGTCATCTCAACAAGGAATGCTCGAGTCGAAGAACCTCATGCGCAGATTCGACAGCCGTGTTGTGGTCGAGGATGTGAGTTTTCACGTCAAGCGTGGTGAAATTGTCGGGCTTCTTGGGCCCAATGGTGCCGGTAAAACCACGAGTTTCTACATGACTGTTGGGCTCCTGCGGCCAACCGCAGGCAAAGTTGAGATCGATGGCAGCGAAATTACCCCTCTCCCGATTCACAAGCGCGCGCGCATGGGAATTGGTTACTTGCCGCAAAATGCGAGTGTCTTCCGCAAACTCAGTGTGGAAGACAACATCACAGCTGTCATGGAAGTCTGGGGTATTCCTCGCTCCGAGCGCAAAGCCATGCTCGAGCGCCTGATTGAGCAGTTCGGTATTGGTCATATCCGTAAATCGATGGGCATCGCCTTGTCGGGCGGTGAGCGTCGGCGGCTTGAGATTGCGCGCACCTTGGTTATGTCGCCTCGTTTTCTATTGCTCGATGAACCTTTTGCGGGGATCGATCCCGTGACGGTCGATGAAATCCAAAAACTCGTGGCGCGGCTCGTGCGCGAGGAGAACCTCGGGGTTCTCATCACCGACCACAACGTGCGTGAAACTCTGGGCGTGTGTCATCGTGCTTATATCCTCGCGGGCGGCAAGATTCTCGCTGAGGGTGACCCACAAGATGTGGCGCGTATGGACAAGGTGAAGGAAGTTTACCTGGGCGAAAACTTCACGCTCTGAAGCGCTGAAACCGCGGCTTGACCCGAGCGAAAGCATCTCATTTCGAGACTGAGAACCAACCGATAAAGGTGGAAGGGCCAGAGAGAGGTCCCTCTCTTCCGCCTGTAGCGCCCCATTCCCTGGGTGAACTCCAGCCCTCTATTCACTTTTATTGGTTGTTTCACAAACTTTTATAGGCTCGTTAGCTGGCCGTCAAGTCAAAATCTAGGTTGAATTCCAACTTTCTGAAATTTTTGGAATATCTAGAGCGAAAAATCCCTCAGACCAGCAACAAGGGCCCGAGCACGCCCGCAGAGAGGGTGCGCATACTGCTCATTGGTGTTGGCCAGGAGATCTTGAAGCGGAATCCAGGCAGCCTCTTTCACTTCGTCGCAAGGGGTACGGGTCGGAAGATCTTGCAGAAGAACTCCGCCTTTTGGTTCGACAAGATAGACAAAGCCGCGAACCATGCCGTTGCCCCATTGCCGGGTGACCTCAAGCTCGCGCACTACACCCCATCCCAACTCTTCCTGCAGTTCTCGGTGCAGAGCCATCTGTGGTGTTTCGCCGGCATCGATTTCTCCGCCGAAGGTATCCCAGGCAAAGTCGAGATAATTTCTCTGCATCAAAAAACACTCAAACTCGGCGGGAGCAGCACCAATCGCCTGGCGCTGCTCCTCGAGGGATTTTCTTAGAAAACTGGCCTGCTCCGCTTTTGCACGGGGGCGGACAAAAAAGGCTGTCGCAAAATAGGGTGGCTGTGCCTGCTTCAAAAGACTTTTCATGGAGTCAGTGATCTCTGCATAAAGGAGATCAAGCGGCTGTTTGGATGATGTGTGGAAAAGTGCTTCTGCGGGGAGATCAGCGAGCTCCCACGGGTTCTTTTGCGGATGTGTTTCACCCTCGAAGCGCGGGATGAGGTGCCAATGCAAGTGTTCAACCACATTGCCGAACTTCACCACATTCATATGGTGAGCTCGGGTTGCGGTGCGGATGGCATTTTCGAGTGCGTAGATTTCAGCTTGGCTGTGGATAAAATGTGGATACTTGAGCTGACCCGGGTCGCGCAGATGGCGCTTGCAGGTGACTTGTACAGCTCCAGGCCAGCGCTGTGCGAAAGGCCCTCGGGTGACCACCACATTTTGCAGCTCGCAGATGAATTCGTGATGTTGCGCCCCGGCTGTAACCACCTGACACAGCGGGCAGTTGGTTACGAGGGTCTTGGAGCGGTGACTGTGCGAAGAGTCCATTCTTCGGCGTCCTCTCTGTACTGGATGCGGTGCGCAGCGCGCGTGAGTCCGGTTTTCTCAGAAATTTCGAGCAAAAAGCCACACAGCCAGACATCTTTTTCCGACACTTCCTGTGGCTTCTTCTGTTTGGGCGTGAAGTAGCGTGGCATGGAGCCATCGAGGGTCATGCCAATCACAGATTCATAAGGGCCGGTCATGCCCACATCGGTGAGAAACGCGGTTCCCTTGCGGGTCACGCGCTCATCGCTGGTGGGGGTGTGGGTGTGGGTGCCGATGAGGCCCGCAGCCACGCCATCCATGAACCAGGCAATCGCTTGTTTCTCGCTGCTTGCCTCTGCATGTACGTCGACCACCACAATGCTCTGGCCACTCTGCACTTTGGCTTCGAGCACAGGTCGTGCCTTTTCAAGAAAGGCGAACGGGTCGTTGTATTCGTGCTTCATGGCGAAAATGCCCATGAGGTTCACAACACACAGCGTGCGGCGCGAACCCGGAATTTCGAACTCAGGGATGAGCTCAACGCCTTCCAGATTTTTGAGGTTCTGGGGCAGCACCATGCGGTTGCTCGCTTTGCGTATGGCATGCACTTCGGGTTTGTCGCACCAGTGGTTGCCCATGCTGATGATGTCTACGCCGGCTGCGGATGCTGTGAGCTCGTTGAAGATTTTCTGGGTGATACCAAAACCACCCGCAAGGTTTTCGCCATTGACGGTTGCGATATTGATTTTTGCGCGGTGCTTTAGTTGCGGCAGAATGCTTTTAACGATTTTGCGTCCTGGGCGCCCGATCACATCGCCGAGCATCAGCACACGAACAATGCCCTCCGGCTCCTGCGGCAGCAGGGCGCTCGGGAGGGCTTCAAAGAAGGCTTCGTTGCCTTTGCAAACAAGGATACTCATTGAATTCAAACCACCTTGGGGGCCATCTTACTTCGCCAGGTGGGTGACTCTCTGCTCGCGCACCATGGTGACGCGCACTTGGCCTGGGTAGTTCAGATCGCTGCGGATTTTCTTTGCCACCGAGCGTGCCAGTGCACTCACGGCGCTGTCGTCGGTTACTGTGGACGATACCATCGCCCGAACTTCACGGCCCGACCTAATCACATAGGCCTGCTCGACGCCAGACATATCTGCGACGATGGTCTCCATTTCGCGCATGCGGCCCATGGATTTCTCCAAGTAGTCGCGGCGTGCACCGGGGCGATATGAACTCATGGAATTGGCAATCTGCACAACTACAGCAATGGGGCCAACGCCCTGGTTTTGCTCGGCGTGGTGCTTGAGCGCCGCTTCAATGACTTCGGGCGATTCACCGCATTTCTGCAGGAATTGAGCACCTACAGATGCATGATGGCCTTCATTGTCTTCGTTGATGGCCTTGCCAATGTCGTGCAGCAGGCCAGCGCGCTTAGCGATGCGGACGTTCAACTCGAGCTCGCCTGCGAGGATGCCCGACAGCTGAGACACCTCAACCGAGTGCTGTAGCACTGACTGCGCGCCACTTGTTCGGAACTTCAGCTTGCCCAGCGCCATAACGAGTTCGGGGTGCAGGCCTTGAACTCCGCAATCGAATGCTGAGCGCTCGCCGGCTTCGCGAGTCATGTCGTCGAACTCTTTGGAAACCTTGCTCACGATTTCGTCGATGCGCGCCGGATGAATACGGCCATCAGCGAGCAGGCGTTCAATTGCAACCTTGGCGATTTCGCGGCGGGTTGGATTGAAGCATGAAATGAGGATGGCCTCGGGAGTGTCATCGATGATGATGTCCACACCTGTGGCCTGTTCGATGGCGCGGATGTTGCGGCCTTCGCGTCCAATGATGCGGCCTTTCATGTCATCCGAGGGCAGTGAGATAACGCTCACGCAGGCATCGGTAACAAACTCATTGGCCATGCGCTGAATGGACGTTGCCACTACCGAACGTGCTTTATCTTCTGCCGTGCGGCGTGCTTCTTCTTCGAGCCGGCGGATTTCTTCGGCGGTGTCGCGGCGCACTTCGCTTTCAATCGATTGGCGCAGCATATCGCGCGCTTCTTCGAGCGAAAGCCGGGCAACGCTTTCAAGCTTCTCTTGGCTCTCGCGCAGAGCTCGCTCGGAATTCTTGATGGTGTCAGTTGCGCGGCGCTCTTCGCGCTCCACATGTTCAGCAAGCTTTTTCAGATCTTTCTCTTTTTGCTCGAGCTGCTGTTCACGCTTGTCGAGTGTTTCCTCGCGCTTTTGAATGCGTTTCTCGACGCGCTGAAGTTCAAGGGTTTTCTCTTTCTGGACGCGATCGTGATCGCGACCCTCGCGGAGAGCGAGTTCCTTGGCTTCGCGGAGCGAGTTCTTCACAATTTGATCGGATTCCTGGCGAGCTTGATTCAGGCGGCGTTCGGCATCAGTTCTCAAAAGTTCAAGTTCTTTTGATTTTGCGCGCATATTTACGGCATAGACAGCTACAAACGCGACCGCAGCCACCAACAATCCCACAGCAAGTATCAGGGTGATTTCCAGGGCGGTCATTCGGGCAAACCTCTATAAGGACACAAAGTTCAAACGAAACCATAGCGCAAAACGCAAAAAAAAACGACCCCAACAGGAGTCGTTTCTTGCCCTTCGAGAAGGGATGGTGCGGATGGACGGACTCGAACCGTCATGCCTCGCGGCACACGCCCCTCAAACGTGCGTGTCTACCAATTTCACCACATCCGCAGTGGAGCGGTGTGTAGCCTAGGGGTTTCCCTTCGTCAACACCAAGGAGCACAATCTTGAAAATTAGTTGCTCGAGCAGGCTGAGGTTCCACAGGCCGGCGCTCCACAGCCAGCTGAATCGCTGCCTGCGCTGCTGCCCGTGGAGGCGGTAGATGCCGAGGTTTCGGTCGATGTGGTGGGGGTGTTGGTTGAGGAGTTCGCCGCTGCCCCCGGATTACTCCCTTTATAATCTGTCACGTACCAGCCCGAGCCTTTGAGCGAAAAGCTGGTCTGGCTCACCAGCTTTTCAATGGGAGAGTTGCACTTCTCGCAATTGCTGGGGAGAGGGTCGGAATGACGCAACAGGTGCTCTTCCACGTTGTTGCAGGCTGTATTGGTGCACTTAAATTCATAGATTGGCATACGATATCCTCAATTCTCAGAGCCTTAGGCAGAGCCGCCAGCTGTTGGAATGATTGCAGCCCCCCTTCTGGGAGGGGAGTGATGGTGGAAAATGTGTCCGGGAAGGGCAGGATGTCAAGGCAAACTCCGGATCGCTCGGTGCTGGTGGAGCTCATGAACTCATGCTACAGCTGGAAATGACGATAATTTCGTCGGAGGGGGGTGACTTGGCTTCGACGGAGAGAGATGAACGTCAGGTGCATGCAGGGGTTGGTTACAGCGCTCCTTAAACCGTTGTGGCAGCCAGAAATGGCAATGATTACGCTCTCGCAGCCTAATTAATGGCAGCGCAGCGACCGACAGTGCGGCAGCACGTGCATTGCGGAAGCTGTAAAGTTACGTGCGGGTTTCGTTGAATCTTCTGTTCGTAGATTCACAAACCTATTAATCGGACTGGTTCCGTCACCGTGGGGGCCCTCAAGCACGGCGGAATAAGATTAGCAGAGGGAGAAGCATGTGGTCGCCGAGCGCAGATTCCTTTTCGGACCCGGGTTCAATTCCCGGCACCTCCACCATTGAAACAGACCCACGTTCAGTGGGTCTGTTCTATCTTCTCTGCCATCAAAGCGCTCATGTAAATTCGAGCGCGTCGCTCCGCGAAGCCATCAATGAGAAGTGCAACGCCAGAAAAAAAGACGAGCGCAATTCCCAATCCATGCGCAAAGTCGTGATTCACCAAAAAGCGCAGTGCGAGGCCAATCACTCCGAACGCGGCCCAGATGACGAGATATTTCGGCCATGCATCATTGACCTTTTCCATGCGCTGAATTTCGGCTGTCTTTGTTGCCTCGGGTTGCGTGGTGAGTCCAATTTCAAGTGTTTGAACTTGCGCTGGAGTGCGAAAGCCAACCACGCCTCCCACAACACTCATAACGAGCCCCATCAGAATGAAGGGCACCGCAATACCCTTGGCAAACGATCCGCCTTCCGTAACAAGCGATGTTCCGAACACAAGACTCAAAAGCCCAATGGGCAGAATAAAAACCAGAGCCTCAATTTTTTCGCCTTGGAAATAGTCGAGCATTATGGTGATTAGTGTCATTTGAAGTCTCCTAAGCTAAGCCAACAAGCTTCCTGCTCACTGAGTATAATTTTTCAGCGACCGCATCGTCATGTGCATTTGGGTTTGGAGAGTGCAATGGCCATCCACCCCGTGTGGCCTCTTTTTTGCGGTAAAAGCCTGTTTGACTAAAATACGAGCCACTTTGTTTTTCGACTTCTGGAGCTAACAGAGCATAGAGAGATGTTTGCGTCCCCTGCCATGGCTCGATCATTCCAGCAATCTGGAGAACAGGGCGTAGGAGAGTGTTTTGAACCCACACAGGCATCCATGAGCGAACTAGATTGGTACGAACCCAGCCTGGATGAACGCTGACAACAGTTACACCCTTTGCGGCGGTCATTTTTGCAAGGTGCTTTGCATGCAAAAGATTCGCGAGCTTTGACTGTGCATAGGCGCTCCACCCGTCATACTTTCTCTTTTCGAAATGGAGGTCATCGAAGTCAATGTACCCTTCGCGTCCCTGCGCCTTGTCGTGATAGCAGCTGGATAAAATCACAACCCGAGATTTTGGAGTCTTCTCAAGAACTGGAAGGAGCAATTCGGTGAGAAGAAAGTGCCCGAGATGATTTGTTCCGAATTGGGTTTCAAACCCATCTTTCGTTTTTCCGCGTGGAGTGAACATCACACCCGCATTGTTCACGAGTCCGTGAAGAGATTCGAACTTTTCCCGAAACGATTTCGAAAATTCTCGCACGGATTCAAGGCTTGCAAGGTCAAGATGCATGACCGTGAGTTTGCCCTTCATGTCCTTTGAAAAAAGAGCGTCTTTCGCGCGTTCAGCTTCATCGAGCCTTCGACATGCCATGATGACGTGCGCTCCCTGTTTGGCGAGCTGGGAAACCGTGACAAAACCGATTCCGGAATTCCCACCGGTGACCACATACGTCTTTCCCGAAAGATCCTGGTTTAATAGATTTTCTGGGCACATTAGAATCTTCGACATCGCTCCCCCCAAAAGTACATTATGGCAATATTAAATTAAGTGACCAGTGGTCACTTGTCAAATTGAGACGTGTCAATGTATGGGTGAGTCGAGCAGATCTTGGCCAATTTCGTGATCCACTGTAGCAGTGCAGTATAGAGTTAGCGGTTTTGAATTTTGCTTTGTCACCTGAGAAATGAGTCGATGAGCGAGCACTTTTTGAGAGCCAGAAAACCAGAAGAAAAAGAGCTCAGAAGCAAGCACCTATTGGTAACCGCCAGGGCACTTCTTGAGAAGGACAGCGACCTTAATAAGCTCAGTTTGAACGACATTGCCCGCACTGCAGGAATGGCTAAAGCGAACGTCTACAGATATTTCGAGACGCGTGAGGCTCTCCTTCTCGAATTGCTGTGGACTGAGTGGCAAGACTGGTTCGCCGAATTTCAGAAGAAATGGATGCTCCAATCGACGCGTTCGAGGGATTTAAAGGGATTGATTGCGCTTTTTGCAGAAACCATTGCCGGCAAGCCGTTGCTGTGCAGTTTGACCGCCGCTCTGCCTGCCGTGCTGGAAGTGAATCTGAGTGCGGAAAAAGTGAAAGAATTTAAAATCAATTCACTTCACTTCTTCGGAGAGATTGCAGTGCACTTTGAAGCCTGCTGCCCTGAACTCACTTCACAAGAATACGCAACACTGCTTCAAGACACTATCACATTTATCGTTGGATTATACCCGTTCGCATCTCCCAACGAGACCGTGGCGAGAGTCCTTTTGCACCCGGAGCTCAGTTTCTTTCGACGCGATTTTAGGGGTGAACTTGAGCGTTATTTGATTGCAGTTGCAAGCTCTCTTATTCATAAACAATTTCTGGTTAAATAAGAAATATCAGTATAATTTTGTGAGGCGTCTCCGAAATGATGCATAAACCTTGCCGCGATTCTATTTCTCCCGCGCGGCTGGTTCAAAATAAAACGGAGTTTACGAAACAAACTCAACAACCTGGATTCGGGCTTCGGCAGTGCTTGAGAGACGCTGGAGCCATGTCACCGGATGCGCACCTGTTAGCGCACCGATGCTTCAATCAGCACTTTTCCTAAATTGTTGACCTTGTCATTCGCTTTGCTGCCGCCCCGGTTGGCCATCACCACAATCCCAACTTTGGGGTGTGTGCGCCACAAAATAATCGCTGAATAGCCAGGCGTGCCTCCAGGCTTAAAAGCATAAGTTCCACCCTTGCTCGAGGCTGCTATGGCACTTGCATAGGCCATTTTGTTTTCACCGAAGCTGGCCAGTGACCGGTTTGCTTCCTTAAACGCAGGCGTTAGCGCGGTTTGCGAAATCCCAACCAGGCCCTCAAGGAACTTGTTCATGTCATTCGCTGTGCTTACCAACTCACCGGATCCATCGAGAACTCCCATATCTGCAAACGGCATGGGCTTAGGCTCGGTGCCCTCGGAATAACCCTGCGCCTTATTCACCAGATTCTCCGACTGCATTTCAGGTGTGTTGGCTTGTGTTCGACTCATTCCGAGCGGCTTCGTGATTCGGTCACTCATCATGGCATCGAAGCTTCCGAGATTGAGCTTTTCTTGCAGAAGCAAACCCAACACACCAATGCCAAGATTCGAATAACGCGCGCTTGCACCCGGATTGAAACCTAACGCTGGCTTTGTTGCCAACCAATCGGCTAGGTTTTGCCGCGCATAATTCCGCCCTGGGCTACTCTCAGTTGAATCGGCCATACCATCGTTATCATTGTCCCGAAAATCGGAGAGGTTGCCTGGATAATTCGGAAGTCCTGAGGCGTGCGTGACGAGTTGCTGCAAGGTGATGGCATCACTGGGTAGCTGCAGAGCCGCGGGCAAATATTCATTGGCTTTATCGTCGAGCCGCACCGATCCATTCTGAACGACCTCAGCCAGCACTAATCCCGTGAAGACCTTCGTCACTGATCCAATTCCAAAGTACGTGTCACCATTTGGAACATTGCCATTAAGAGCGCGGGTTGTGCCAAATCCAACAACCTTGCTTCCATTCTCAGTCACAATACCGACCACAAGCCCAGGAATGCGCTCTGCTGGTGAAATAGCACGGTCAACTAGTCTCGTAGCTGACTTTGAGAGCTCAGCGACGATTTCATCAAGGCTTGCTGCCTGCAAAGCCAAAGAAGGAGCAGGAGTTCCTGGAAGTGCACCAGAGGATTCACTCTTACTTGCTTCGGAGTTCGCCGACCGCTCGGGCACGGGTAGAATTTCGTTTGAAGAACTCGCGCATGCGGTGGCGGTAAGAAAGAAAGAGAGGGCGGCTGAGGTCTTGAAGTTTGATATCATGAGTGGAAATCTCCCAGAGTCTGTTAAATGTCTCCTTCTATACATTTCGGATGTTTTAAATTGCCCATGAGTTTAAGTTGTAACTCACCGTAATAATGAAATATAATTTATTTATGACAAAAAATAGGAATATAATTCTGCCCATCAAAAGCGCCCCTAAACCCAAGAGTCTGCGGGCGGGCGCCCCAAGAAATGGCTGCAGGAGAGAATTCTCTATCAAATTTCAACGCGGTGTAATACCTGAAAGTCAGAAGCGAACAAATCCATCATTTTCAGGTTAAGGAATCCATCACATGAGAGTTATCGCACTGCTTTTGAGTACACTCCTGTCTACGAGCGCATTTGCTGCCGAGTGCTATCTGGGCGAGGTCAGGACATTTGCTCTGCACAATAGTAAAATGGAACTTCAAGGTTTCGTCAGAGCAGATGGCCAGGAATTGCAGATTAGCGAACACCAAGCGCTATTCTCACTGATGGGTTGGAGCTTCGGAGGGAGTACGCGGGCCACCTTCGCTCTACCGAATCTGAATAATCCAAACGAAAAATTGGTTTATTTTATTTGTTCAGAAGGTCTTTATCCATCAATTAAATAAACATCTCGGCCTTGCTACACCAAAAGTTTAAAGCCTCATGCGTGTATCCAAGGGTCGCTATGATTGCGATAGAATGATCTGTTAATTTTCAAGTCGGGCGAAAGTTTTTTGAGAGCCAAAAAACCTGTTTCTTGGTGCAGACTGGTTTTGCCCGACAACCCCACTCGGCGATATCAGCAGAACTGCAAATTTTACTGAATTAAGAGACTCCTATTCGTTAAGTTCAAATTCGTCTTCTGGTCTACAGTTTCTCTGGACTCATGTTCGCCAGGCTAAAGAGAGACGGATCATTCTATGTCCAAAAAAAATCAAGACGTCCGCCTTGTCTGAGACATCAAAGTAGAACGGGGACGTGGAGGGTTTGCCTTTTACGCCTTCTGCTCGTTTGAGCGGGTAAATATTTCAGGCGATCGCTCAATGAGTGAGGACCTTTTCATTTAACTCATGAAGTATCTTTGAGTTCATTTCCATCCATTGATAATGGAAGGGATGTCTAGAATACCTGGTCTCTTTCCAGAATCGTGTACCGGACACTGCTCGATAATCCAGAGGAG
>JBILKM010000062.1:0-10671 GCA_044376695.1 Silvanigrellaceae bacterium | reverse complement strand
CCCTCAGCCAGAGGAACCTCGACGACCTCCCCCCAGGAATACATTCCGCCATTTGGGCTCAGAACCAACCAACCAAAGGGCATAAGACGACATGGGGTAGAGACGAGAACCTGGCGCACCGTCTCAACGGGCTGAACAGCTCCCCAAACAATCGCCCGATCCTGGGGCGACGGAAACCTCGAATCCTTTTCGCAGCCACAGGACTTCGAAGCACGGCGCGCAGTGCCGAACATCTTCTCGATATGTCGCAGCCTGAGAAGTGTGATTGGTGCAAAGGCTAGCGAACGAGCAAGCCAATCACCCGGAAAACTTCTAGCACTCTGCTCAGGTGTCACCGGTTTGTCTTGAGACACTTCTTTCACCTCCCCTCGCCCTCAGGAGCAGTAGACTCGAACTGAGGTCTGTCGACGGAACAGAATTCATTTTGCAGGAGTCTGGCGTGTTTTCAAAGAAACAAACATCTGAGAACACAATTACTCGACAAGCAGAGCCAACCACGACAAAGTCTCGTGCGCGTGGTATTTCTATGCTTGCTGATGGTTGCAGCTTCCAAGGAAAGATGTTCCTTCAGGGAGAATCTCGCGTGGGTGGACACGTCGATGGCTCGGTCATTTGCGATGGAATTCTGACGGTCGAGGAGTCGGCTGTCATTACAGGCGACCTCAATGGCGTTGTGGTTCTTTTCAACGGCCGGATAGACGGCAACCTGAGAGCATCTGACCTGCTCAGACTCAGCCCAACCGCACGTGTTTATGGAGACCTGACTGCAAAACGCCTAGTTGTGGAAGATGGCGCAAGAATCGAAGGCCGAGTTTCCTATCTGACACCCATGGAATCGAACTCTGAACGAGATGATGAGTCAACTGACTCATCTGCTGAAGAGCCGGTTCAGATTGCTGTCTGATGAAAATGCGAGGTTGGAATGTCGTCAGCGGCTGACAAAAAGAAAACCATCAAAGAGATCTATCGCAACTCGAGTGAACGGATATCGCTTGCGTTGAAGCTTTTTGGACAGCCCAAGCAGGATGAACCTCTTGTCTTTCAGAGTGACAGAGACTTCGAAACGATCTCCTCGCTCATCAGCAACGCATTCCAATCACAGCATCAGGAAGAGGCAAACGATTATCGTGTAGCCATTCTCGACGTCGGCCAATGGCTGGTCGGAGTCTACACTCGCGACTATCTTAACGCCCACAAAGCCCACCAGCCGAACGTTCTTTATGTTGTGAAACGTGGTTTAGAGGTTTTGCATCTTATGCTGCACAGAGATCTGCGCAGACGTCAGCTCTCTCCGACAGAGAGTCAGGTTTTCCATGAGTTCAAGAAACTCATTTCCACATTACCTCGCCCGACCCAGAACACACAGAGCAACCATGACGGCTCTCTGGGGCGCAAATCTTCTTGAGCGATAAAGCACTCACCAGTAGTCTGCACTCACCACAACATCGCCTTGCACTCGACATAGACAAGCAAGCCGTTGGGTGGGGTCGATCCCCTGACGCGATAGGGTTTGGGTTTCCAAATCTGTGCGCGGACTCAGTTGTACTTCAAATTTTTCATCAACCTGAATGGCGCACTTTCCGCACACGCCGACGCCAGAACAGGATGAACCCACAGGCACTCCAAAGCGACGCAGTGCAACCCACAGATTCGTGCCTTTTCGAAGACTCAATGTACGAAGCAAAGTGCCACCTTTGCGGCGCAGCTCAACTGTAATTTTTTCGCTCTTCATGCCAGCCAAACCAAACAAAGGGATCATGTCCATGTGCCTCAATGAGTAGGCGAGTGGAAATTGGGCTTACGCTTTTCCACAAAGGCCGAGAGACCTTCTTTAGATTCAGCTCCTGAAAAGCACGAGGCAAAAAGCTGCGCTTCGAATTCGAAGCCCAAATCACCTCCTGAAGACTCAGCTGCCCAAGCTGCACGCTTGGCGGCACGAATTGCTTGAGGACCCTGCGCAGCTATTGTGGCTGCGAGCGACTCAACGACTGCGGCAAGTTGATCGGGTTCGACAACACGGTTCAAGAGTCCGAGTTCGTAAGCAACCTGAGCGGTGTATTTTTCTGCCGAGGTGGTCCATTCCAGAGCTCTTGCGAGCCCTAGGCGTTTGACCAAACGTTGTGTCCCACCGAATCCAGGAATGAGCCCAAGACCAACTTCGGGAAGACCGAATTTGGCCTTCTGGGAGGCCACAATGAAATCTGCTGCCAAAGCCAACTCAAGTCCTCCACCGAGTGCAAATCCTTGAACTTGAGCGATGACTATCTGAGGCAATTGGTTGAGAGCCGTGAAAACTGTCTGGCCGCGGCGCGAAAATTCGAACGCTTGGCCGGGGGAGAAGTCGAGCATCTCTTTGATATCAGCTCCAGCGACAAATGCTTTTTCGCCACTGCTCTTCAAAATGACAACACTCAATGCCTGATTACGAGCCAGGGCAGACACATGCTCCGAAAGCTGGCGCAGAACCTCGGTATTAAGCGCATTCAAGGCTTCGGGGCGATTGATTTCGAGGACACCCACACCTTTTTGATGTTCAGAGAAATGGACAAGAGGTGTGGTCATGATGGCTCCCTGCAGCAATGAATGAATGACTTCGCGAAGGAGCCTAACAAACGCGTGTCAACGACTCAATCCCAACCGGGCAGAGCAATCGGTTTGCTCAATGCCCGCTGCGTGTGGCGCTGCCTGACTGATGATTTTTCCGCCTGGCCGAGAGGAAAGCGAACGGAGAGCTTTTGCTTGAGCCCGCTCTGGGCTCCGTAGACCAGCAGACCCTGCCAACCTCCCTGCAAAGATGAAATACGCCAGCCGCCACGTATGAAATCGGGCTCGATAAACACCGAAGTCCCCGTGTGAAGCGGCAAAACCCGCGAGAATTCCTTGGAGCTGAGAAAGAGTTCGCGGCGTGCAGAGACCATTTTGACCTCTGTCAGGGCTTCACCTGTGTGCAGCCATCGTTCGCAATTCTGGAGGTACGGACGGGAGGAGGACTCGGAAGTGGGCTTGATGATCTGCCAGAGCAGCGCGGATGATGTCAGGCGTGCCCAGCTTTCGAGCTGAGATGGCTTCCGCCCAGACAAGGATTTGAAGACAAAATGAGTGGGTTGAGACTCAAGAAGAATGAAGTTCCCAAATGCGCACTGGTGTCCGGAGGGAAGGCTCTGGACGAGAACAACTTCTTCGTAGCGACTTAACGTGCGTGTACTTCCTGAAACGGAAGCGAGCGGCAGAGCGAGCACATTCTTTGACCTCCATCGTGCTCGGAGAGGAACTGAAGGTTCTTGACTCGAAGGTGGATTGGTTGACTTAAAAATGGTGGATGCATCTTTTGTGGTTCCCTGACGGAAGACACGAAAGAGAGCCATTCCCAAGACGCAAAACGCCAGCAGTGTTGAAAGAAAACGAATCAAAAAAGACAGCCCCGCAGCGGAGAGAACCATCGCTGGATGACTCAACTGCGGGGCAAAGGCAAATCCGATTCAATTGGATCGATTCTTGGAACTCTTTTTCAGTCAGCCGCCTGACTTTTTTAAATAAGTTCGACTTGGCAGAACAAGCGGCTGTTCGGATGCAGAAACCGGTTGTAGACCTTGAACAGGCCCGAAACTGACGTTCGGAGACGGAGCTGGCCGCATATTCTGCGCCACTTGGTTTGCCCCTGCCGCAGAAGCTGCATGGCCTCTGCTCTCATCAAAACGGTTCATCCCCGATAGCGGGATACTGCAGGACGAGCGATGTACCTGCGGTTGAGAGCCTCGGCCCTTTTGATAAGAGTTCTTCAGCAACGAAAACAACCGATGACCAGAATCGACCGATGCCTTGAGCCTATCCAGATTAGATTCCACTTCGCCCGCATCCGACGCGGGGGTCGTTGAAATCAATCGGCACATCTGTTGGTGATTCTCGAACCAGGTTTCGAGATCCTTTACAATGTCATCGCTCTCGGCGGCGGCGCCTGAGGGCGATACACTTACGAGTTGGATGCCGCGCACAGTTCACCTCCTTTCTTTGAAAACACGAAGCGCATGACCTTCGGCAGAATATCCGGAGACTTTACTGCAAATCGAAGAGCGCTCCCTACCTCCTATTTGCATCTTCGGCAGAGATTCTGACGGCTTGAACGATTTTACAAAAACTAAAGCCTGAATTGTATTGGCTGAGAAATTGCTGTGTTTCTCAGTATATAGCGAGACGCCAAAACGAGCTGGTCGTGCTCAATGGCCGTTCTGCAGAGGACGGTCACGCGATCGTTCAAGCTTTCTTCCACAAGCCAGACGAGGATTTCCTTCAAGATAAGCTCGATTCGATCGGACGGCCTGAGACGCAAATAATCCCTAAGGCGGACGAAATTGCCTTGGGACAAACGCCAGCGAGCCAAAGCTGAGAAATAAACCTCAAGCATCTCGGTGTCGGGAGCAAGAACTACCGTGGATGCACGCAAGTTAAGAACCCGACGAAACATCTCGCGGAGCATAACTGCGACAGCATCGGAAATACCCTGGCATTCTGAGATTTCTCGCAAGCACCAGGGTGCAGGCCCAGAAGATTGCTGGGGATTAATGAAGAATGGATGCACTCCAGAGAGGATCCAACGGCGGATCGATCGCACATCCAAAACATCAGAGCGACGGCGTAAAATGCGAGATTTACCACGATCTTCGGTGAAGTCGGTCGCTCCAAGAAAAATCGGATCGGCCGAAAAGGGCAGCATTGCCTCGCGGGCGATGGCCTTGAGAAGGCTATCTTTCAGAAACACAGGCGAGACCGAGAGGGTCACGCCACTCGACTGTGCGGTTGCCGCTGGCTGTGTCGCGAAAAAACCAAGTCCCAAAACGGAATCGGGCAACTCTCCATTGCGCGCCATTTCGCTGAGAAACATGTTTAGTCGTTGTTCAGTCTTGAACAGATAAAGTTCCCGCTGCACAGCTCCTTGACCTCTTGATGATCTTTATCAGCCCTTCACGGAGTGTTGTTCTGCGCAGCCACAGACCGCGCGAGAGCATCGAGAACTCCATTAATGAAGCCCCCTGAAGCCGTGGATCCAAACTGCTTGCCCAGTTCAACACCCTCGAAAATTATAACATCTTTGGGGATTTCAGTGCGCGTCAGCAATTCAGCAGTGCAAATTCGGAGGATTGCCAAATCGACTTTTGCAATCCGGGAGAGCTTCCAGTTCAACGCACATTTTTGGATGCGGGCGTCGATTTGCTGTTGCTCTTGCACTACATATTCGGATATTATCTTAATAAAATCGGACATTTCTGGCAGAACCTCGTTCTGCACTAGAAAAGCGCTGAATGTCGAATCACTCAGATAGGTCTGCTGCGAGGCTTCCAGCTGATACACGAGCTGGACAGCGAACCGGCGCGCTTCACGCAATTGAGCAGGTTTTAAAGCCATGGCCGCGCGGGTGAGAGGGGAGATCATTCGCGTCCCCCTGCCTGCTGCAAACCCTTTTTCATTTCAATCATCTCAAGCACCGTTTCGGCCGTCTCTGCACCTTTGTTCCCTGACTTGCCTCCAGCACGGTCGAGAGCCTGCTCCATAGTGTCGCAAGTGAGGATGCCAAAACCGACGGGAATGCCGCGTGCAAGCTGCACGTTCATAAGGCCACTTGACGCAGCCGAACACACGTATTGGTAGTGGTCGGTCGAGCCGCGAATGACAGCACCAAGTACAACAACCCCATCAACCCTATGCATTTCTGCGAGCCACTGGGCTGCTAAAGGTGCTTCGTATGCACCTGGAACCTCGATTTCGACGATCTGCTCAAGTTTGATGCCACGACGTTTCAGCAGTGCCTGCGCACCCTCCGCAAGACGACGGGTGATCAATTCATTGAATCGACAAACCACAAGTCCCAGTTTTATCGGCTTTTGCGCTACAGCCATTTCAGTTCTCCCAAGTCGCCAGATTACGGTTCACCCTGCCGGCTCTACTCCATGATCATTGCTCAAGTAAATGGCGAGCGATGATCAATCTCTGGATCTGCGAAGTTCCCTCGTAAATCTGGAAGATCTTTGCGTCACGCATAAGCATCTCGACGGGATACTCGCGGTTGTAGCCATAGCCACCAAAGATTTGAACCGCATCGGTGGTGATTCGCATGCAAGAATCGGAGGCAAGCAGCTTTGCTATCGATGCTGTGAAAGTATTTCTCTGTCCAGAGTCGATCTCACTCGCCGCCTTCCAAACGAGCAGACGACTTGCCTCGATGTCACGGGCCATCTCAGCGATCATGAAAGCAACGGCCTGGTGCTCTGCGATAGGTTTGCCGAAAGTTGTTCTTTGTTTGGCGTAGTCGATGGCACACATCATTGCTCGCTCCGCAAGACCGACAGCACCACTAGCAACCACAGGGCGGGTGCGATCGAATGCACCCATCGCCAAGCGGAATCCATCTCCCTCTTTGCCGAGCATGTAACGCGCGGGAACCTCCACGTTCTCGAACGTCAGACCACGCGTGTCTGAACAGCGCTGGCCCATATTGTCTTCTTTTTTACCGAGAATGATTCCAGGACTATTTGCGGGAACAACAAAACCAGTCATGCCTTTGTGGCCAGCAGCTGGATCCGTTTTGGCCAACACAAAAAACCACTTTGCATGGCCAGCATTGGTGATCCACATTTTCGAACCATTCAAAATAAATTTGTCGCCCACTTTTTTTGCGGTTGTTTTGAGCGATGCTACGTCAGAGCCGGCTCCAGGTTCAGTGACACAATATGCGGCCATGTGTGGCTCTTCGACCATGGGTGCAAGAAATTCTTTGTAGATTGCTTCATTGCCACCCAGGATCACCGGCACCGCAGCCAACTCGTTTGCCAACGCGGCCGTGCAGAATCCCGCACTGCCCATGGCGAGTGCCTCACCAATTAAGGAATGCGCGAACACACCTAGACCGAGTCCACCCACTGACTCTGGAACGAATGCATTCAGCAAACCCAGCTGATGTGCTTTTGCAAAAAGATCGGTCGGAAAACGTGCTGTCTCATCGAGCTCACGAGCCTTCGGCCAGACTTCTTTATTTGCAAAATCGCGCGCCAACTCGAATATCGCCTGATGCTCATCGCTCAGCTTAAACATGCTCATTGTTTTTTGCCTCCTTAAATCACCTCAGCAGTCTATCATCGTGAGCGCGTCAAAGCCTCGCACCATCCACAAAGGTTTGGCACGTCAATAGAGCCACAGCGCCCTCAATATGATTTGCTCGGAGACCGCAGAACGGTGGTACAATGGAAGGGAATCTTTGCAAGAAAAAATCAAAGGGAGCTTCACCTATGGGTGGTACAAAAACCAGTTTCATGAAGAGTGTTTTCAATGGCTCGATTCCCGAGTCACTTCTTCATCACTTTCCTTTCTTCAATACACCCCGTGAAGAAGAATTCCGACTGGTTTCACAATCGATTGGTGATTGGCTGAAAGAAAACGTTGATCCGATGAAGTTGGATGACGAGAAAAAACTTCCTGAGCATGTACTCGCCGGACTGAAAGAGATGGGCTTGTTCGGACTCATCATCCCAGAGATCTACGGCGGTTCAGAATTCACACAAACACTCTACACGCGCACACTTGAGTTGATGAACAAGCACGAAAGCTGTGTCACCCTCACTGTAGGTGCACATCAATCTATTGGTCTTAAGGGACTTTATCTCTTCGGAACAGACGAGCAAAAGAAAAAATACATGCCTAAGTTGGCGACTGGCGAAATGATAGCAGCCTTCGCTCTTACTGAACCCACAGCAGGATCCGATGCAGCTGGCATCAAAGCTCGTATCGTGCGCCAGGGTGACCACTACATACTCAATGGCTCCAAACTTTGGATCACAAACGGTGGATTTGCCGACTTCTTCACCGTATTCGCAAAAGAGAACATTGACGGCGAAGACAAAATCACCGCCATCATGGTGACACGTGACATGGGTGGAGTGAGCCATGGTCCCGAAGAACAGAAACTGGGAATCAAGGCCTCAAGTACGGTGGAAGTGTACTTTAAAGACGTCAAGATCCCTGCATCGAATGTTCTCGGAAAACCTGGAGACGGATTCAAGATCGCAATGGGGATCCTCAACCAAGGCCGCCTCGGTCTTTCGGGCGGAGCATTGGGAACGATTAAGGCAGTTCTTAATCAGTCGGTCACCTATGCCAAAAACCGGAAGGCATTCCAAAGCTCCATTTCAGAGTTTGGCGTCATTCAAGACATGCTGACCGAAATGGCATGCCATGCCTATGCAGTGGAGTCGATGACATACTTCACGACTGCCCTCGTTGATGCTGGTGATATCGACTACTCCATTGAGGCAGCGATCTGTAAAATCTACGGAACTGAAGCGTGCTGGCGCGTGCTAAATCTGGGCATGCAAATTCACGGTGGAAATGGCTACATGAAAGACTATGGCCTTGAACGACGCCTACGGGACGGTCGTATTGGGATCATATTTGAAGGGACGAACGAGATTCTCAGGATGTTCGTTGCGATGACCGGCCTTAAAGAACCGGCAAGCGAATTCAAGAAGATCGGAAAAGAACTGCAAAGTCTGCAGAACATCAGAAACCTTGACTCACTCAACGACGCGATCGGCAAAATTGGAGTGATTTCCGAATTTGCATTCCTCCAGGTCAAGCAATCGGTTGTGAGCGAGAAATTGGAAGGCTTTCATCCGGCACTCGAGAAAGAGGTCAGCCGACTCGCAGATTCATCGAAAGCATTGGCCAACACAGCCAGCAAACTCATCCGCCAGTACGGACAAAAGCTCATCGACGAACAGATGCAGCTCTGCCGACTTGCTGACATTGCTCTCGACACATTTATGATTGCTGCAGTGTTGTGCCGAGCGAACTCCATGCTTGAGAAATGCGGAGGTCCAGAGAAGAACGCAACAGAACTTTCGCTGGCCCAGCTTGTTGTGAGGAACGCAAAAGCACGAATTAACCAGAACGTTTACAGCATTAAGGCCAACCGCGACACCGAGGTCAAACTGATTGCGAAGCAGCTGTGCGATACAGAAAACTACCCATTCGAGCTGAGCCGGATTTCCTAAGAATCTCGAGGCCGTTGGAAAACCGACTGACGCCGCTCAGGTTTGCCAACCGACAGCCGAACCTCATTGCGCAGACAGGAGGTCTTGCGGATGGGCTCTGTGACATCAATCGGCATGGTCTGGATGATCATGGTGGGTATAATGGCCACTTGCGTGGCCTACTTCGTTGGCTTTCTTTGGCAAACGACGGTTAAGGTTCAATTCGTACGCCACAAAAAAACCACCCTACGCTCTTTACTGCGGTTCACACGCGCCGGTCGGGGGAGCAGACTCAAAAGATTCCAACAGATCGCTGTTGGAGTCGTGAGTGATGTTGAATCGGCTCTCCAGCCCCCCCACTGTTCACGCCATGCGCGTTCTTTCCTACCCATCTTGTCGGACGTTCGCCGACGTGGACAGCTCTTGTTGAGCCAGCAGACTGGCGCACACCGGGTCAGTGCTCCAGATCGTGAACGACAGCTCCACTCGCTCGTGGACAGATTGGGACAACTAGAGAATCGACTCAAAGCACTCCCCAAACCGAACGTTACGGTTGAGGAAGTGCTGCTTGGAAAATTTGAGTAAGCGAGGTACGACCGAGATGTTCTTGAGGATGAACGGAATGAATTTTAAAAGTGCACAGCCCCTGACCTTGGATCATTCTCAGGCTGCAAAGCCTCGCCCAGCACGAAGACCCGATGAAATCTGGCACTGTCGTGAGTTCTGGACGGGGGATTCGCGTGATGGTCAATACACCAACGGCGATGGCTACCATTATTTTGAGATGAAGGGTTCTGGTCTGATCATAAAGGCCCTCGAATATTACGAAACTGAAGATGGAGAAGAACGCACCACTGAAGTTCCTGAATTGGTCGGAATCAACTGGTTCGAATTCTTTGGCTTCGAGGACGATGAGCTCCTCGAACAAGTTCCTGAACACGAATTTGCTTACGTTGAAGGCCTCATCAAAAAATCCTGAGTCTCCCTCCTCTCTAGAATTGCCATTGCAGGAATCCTGATTAAATTCTCGGAGGCACGACATTGTGCCCGGGGAGACCTGTATGAATTATTACGACTTGCTTGGCGTGACCAAGGCTGCGTCAGAGGACGAAATCAAAAAGGCTTATCGAAAGCTTGCGATGAAGTTTCACCCCGACCGCAATCCGGGAAACAAGCAGGCCGAGGAGAAATTCAAGCAAATTTCAGAGGCTTACGCAGTATTGTCGGACAAGGAAAAGAAACGACAGTACGACCTCTATGGCGATGCCGCCTTCCAGCAAGGCGGAGGTTTCCGCGAAGACGTCTTTAGGGGCGCAGACTTTAGCAGCATTTTTCGTGAAATGGGCTTCGGTAACGTTGACTTCGAGACTATGTTCGGAGGGGTCGGCGGAATGGGCGGAATGGGGGGAGCCCAAGGCCGTGGTGCCTCCTTTCGTGGCCAGCGGAACTACAGGCCAGGCGGCGGAGCGGGTTTTAGATCGCCCCCTGGATTCGATAGCCCCTTTGCCGATGAAAGCACCTACGACATTGAGCGAGAGCTCGAGGTCGGATTCATGGATGTCTACAATGGTGGCGAGCGCCAAGTGGTCTTCAGGCTCACAACCGGGGAACAAGTCAATGCGCGCATCAAAATCCCAGCTGGAATCGAGGATGG
>JBILKM010000037.1:0-29494 GCA_044376695.1 Silvanigrellaceae bacterium | reverse complement strand
CGAGAAATCGAGGAAGCGCATTAGGCTTTCGGAATCAAACACGGGTTGTGTGATAGCCCACTGTGCGCCTGCCTCAACTTTATACCGAAAGCGTTCGAATTCTTTCTTGATGTCTGGAGCCACCGGATTTGCACCTACGCCGATCGAAAAACCCGTTGCGCGCCCAATCGAGGTACCACCCAGGTCGAAACCAGAATTCAGGCGCGAGGCCATGTTCACAAGTCCAATGGCATCGATATCAAACACGGCAGTGGCGGTTGGATAGGGCCCGAGTTTTGGTGGATCACCTGTTACACACAGAACATTGCGTAGACCAAGACCCGCAGCACCAATGAGATCACTTTGAATCCCGAGTATGTTGCGGTCACGACATGCATAGTGAAGGACAGTTTCAATCCCTACCTTCTGTTCAATAAGACACGCAGCCGCAAGAGCTGACATCCGCGCACTCGCTCGAGGACCATCGGGAATATTGATGGCATCGATTCCTGCCTTCTTGCATTGCGCAGAACGCTCAAGCAGCTTTTCGGTTTCAAGTCCCTTTGGCGGGAGCAACTCCACAGAGGTCACAAACTTTCCAGACGCGAGGCCACGGCTCCAGGACGACGACGCTGTCGTGGCTACAATGCTGTTGTGCTGATCTGTGGTCTTGATTTTTTCATCCACAACAATTGCACTGCGCGACGCCTCTCCACCACGAAAGGCCGCACCTTGACGCACGGCTCCGGCCATAGCGCGAATATGCTGAGGTGTTGTTCCGCTGCATCCGCCGAGGATCCGCACATCCTGCAGCAATGCCTGACGTGCAAACTCACCCATATATTCTGGACTTGCCATGTATATGAGGCGTCCGTCGACCTGTCGAGGCAAGCCCGCATTGGGCTTGAGAACGAGCGGCTTCTCGGTCGCACTCTTCAGACGCTTCGCGAGTTCCAGCAGGGGTGCAGGACCATTGCCTCCATTGACACCCACAGCATCGGCGCCCCACTCGTCGAGCTTGCGCACAAACCATTCTGGCTCAGTTCCATAGAGTGTCTGACCTTCATCGTTGGTGGTCATCATTGCCACAACAGGATAATCACCAAGGGACTTCACAGCACGAATGGCCTGATGGATCTCGTTGAGATCGGCAAAACCCTCCAGCACGAAAAGATCGACTCCACCTTTTTGGAGCGCTGTGGCCTGCTCGAGGAAGAAGTCTTTGGCTTCGTCGAAGGAGGTCGGCCCCCAGGGCTCAATGCGCACTCCCAGGGGCCCAAGGCTTCCTGCAACCCAAACCACATCTCCTGCCGCCGAGCGCGCAATCCTAGCTCCCTGCAAATTGATTTCAGTAAGCTGTTGCTCAAGTCCATAATTTTTTAGCTTGAGCCGATTTGCACCCCAGGTATTGGTGGTGATGACCTGAGCTCCGGCTTGGATATATTGGCGATGTATATCGCTGATGAGCTCGGCCTGCGACAGATTCACTTCGTCGAACGAGCGATTGATAAAGATGCCCTTTTCATAAAGCTGCGTCGCAACGCCACCGTCGAATAGGAAAGCTTGACGCTCTTCGAGGAGAAGTTTTCTGAACCGCGCAATGCGCTCTGCAGGAAAGCTCGCCGAGCCTTCCGCGGGGGAAGAGTGAGTTTGCATGAAAGGTGCTCCGGGTTCTGTCTCGGATTTTCTTTACCGAACGACTTCAAGGAGCATTAGCCAAAGCTGAACTCAATGCAAGGGTTTCACATTTGCTGCGATGCTCTGAACCTCGACGGGGTCATTTTGCCTGAGTAAGAAGCTTGAATGCATCAAAAAAGATCCATTCTGCAAGCTGTGTGGGTGGGACAAATTGGCATAGATGTAGACCCTCTAATTGCAACGAGGCATTTGCAGGTATCTGCAGGCGCGGCAGACGCACAACAGCACGACGCTCATTTAGGTCAACACGGCGCTCTGGCTTTCGGGTCACCCAACGCAATCCACCCTCTACAGGAAGGTCTTCTCCAAAGAGAAGCTCGAGTCCACGCCGTTGGAGTCGGAGCTGGAATTCGGGCGAGAGGCGAGCAACCACATCGTCATAAAATTCCTTGTTCAGGGCTCCGCAGCTGGGCGCAATCAAATTTAGTTGATCATCTTGCTGAGCTGCTGCGCGCAACGCTTCTTCGCTTTTAAGCTTGCACGAAAGCCGCGTGAATGCTCTCGACTGCAAAGACAAATCGAGTGGATTGAAAGGCCTGTCCTGGCTTTGAATTGCAGTCACTCGAAAGTGATTTTCAGAAATTTTTTCGATCGACGGTTTTGCAATGATGAATCCTGGCACAGATTCAATTGTACGCACCGTTACATCCCAACGCACGGGGGAGCCGCGCGGTAGAAGTTTGCGCTGTGCTTCATGACAAGCACGTTCATCCATTGCAATTGTCTCAGACCAGGCACGTGCCCAGGCCTTGGTGTCCGCAACCCAATATTTCCATTGGCGCTGGTGAATGTTCGAAGCAGAAGACTCGGGCACGTGAAGCAATACCTCGGCCCAATAGCCCGCAATTGCGAGTGCAATCTCCGTATGCGCCGCGGCCAAATCAACTTCACCTTCGAGATCGCCCGACTGCAAAACACCATTGGCAAAATCAGAATGGTTAACCCCGGGCAGAATCACAACGCGCTGTTTAGCGCAGCGCTTCTCATTCGGATGGCCCGGGGAAAGTCCCTCACACTCAAGAACAGTGTCGAGCACCCGCGTGATGCGCGTCAGACCATCCCACTCACCCGCAACAATGAGTGTTGGTATTCCTGCCTGGCGCAGGCCCTGGCCGAGGCGCAGGACGTCGTTCGATGGATAGGCACCAAGCAGAATGACCCCGCCAATCTTTTCATGGGCAGGCAGCTCCTGAATAATGATGCCTGCCATCGAATGTCCGGCGACAAGAAACCGCTCATCGGGGAGGGGGCCAGCTGCACGCTGCGTGACCTGACTCTTGAAAGACTTAAGCGCGGAGGCCATTTGAAACGGTTCAGGCCATTGAGCCGTAAAGCTCGCCAACCCGACCGCCAACGGAACCGGCGACAGTTCCTGAATACGCTGCGCTAGTGCTCTGTACTCCTCGGGCTTGCGTTGCGCTCCGGGGCTCAGCAACAGTCCCCACTCTGGGGCCTGCGTAGGCCAGAGAATATCGACACCCGCACGAGCGTCTGTGCTGCACAGACAGCCCCAAACAACCGACAAGAGAACCAACAGACGGGCGGTGGCCCCCCGAGGGCTTGGGCGTGAATTCATGCACGTGCTCCCCAACAACAGAAAATAATGCAACAAGAATGAGCCAAATGGTTTTAACAGACCACAAACGGCCGAGCGAATTTTTTTTGACCTGAAGTCGTAGACCCAGCGAAAAGGCTTCGGAATAATGACGATGCAGCACGCAGCTGCGCCGCGAATGGAATGCACTTATATTGTGCATATTGCAGGTGGAATGATGAAAGTTTTTTACGACCCGGTTCAAAAAACTCATGTGCTCTCACATGAAATCATTGCCGGCAAACGCTTCCGCCACCATGAGCGCCGCGCTCGCATCGACATCATTCGCCGTCACCTCAAAGCCAATGGTCGGTTCCAATTTGTTGTGCCTGAACCGGTTCCCATGGAGGCCGTTCTCGCGGTTCACGACGAAGCCTACATCCGCTTTCTCGAAAGCTCCCAGATGCTTTCCAAAGAGGAGGTCATCTGGCCCTACGTCTTTCCCTGCGACCGCCGTGTTCCGGTTTACGAACCAGTCACAGTCTTCACTGCAGGATATTATTGCTTTGATGTGGGTACGCCGATCATGAGCGATACCTGGCAAGCCGCGATCGCTGCAGCATCGGGTGCATTCGCCGCAGCTCAGCATCTCAAAAAAACGGGAGAAGTCTGCTACGCTCTTGCGCGTCCACCCGGGCACCACGCCGCCGCGGCATTGTTCGGTGGCTACTGTTACCTCAACAACGCCGCTATTGCTGCTCAGTACCTCTCACAATACGGCAAGGTTCTTCTCATCGACTTCGACTACCATCATGGCAACGGAACACAGTCGATCTTCTACGACAACCCAGATGTTTTTTATCTAAGCCTGCACGGCAATCCGGCGATCGAATATCCCTATTTCACTGGCTACGAACATGAAACTGGAATCGATGATGGCGCAGGATACACGCTCAACTGCCCTCTCGAACCACATTGCGGGCCTGAGGAATACTTCACCGCATTCCGCAGTGCAATCGACACAGCAATGAAAAAAGTAGATCCAAAATTTGTTGTCTGTTCGTGTGGATTCGACGTAGCCGATAAGGATCCGCTCGGCCATTTCGGGCTGCTGCCAGAACACTTCCATGCGCTCGGAGAAACCATCCGTTCACTGAAGAAGCCTACGATGCACGTTCAGGAAGGTGGATATCTGGTCGAACGCCTCGGAATGAACGTCGAAGCGTTTCTTACAGCATTTCTGTGAAAATTACTAAATGCGGTGCACAAACAAGCTAACAATACACTTGTAGCCTACGTCGGCCTCTAGCTCGCGTCGCACAGCAATCCGCAATTCCTCAGCAAACGCCTCCGGCGTCCACGCACCTTTGCGCTGCGACCGCAGCAACGAACGAAAACACGATCTCAAAGCATCGTTTACTCTTTCGATGCTAACGTTCACACCACGCACCATAATTTTGGCTTCGTCGAGCATCCGTGAAAAAGTGCTATCAACCACAAAGGAGATCTCGACAATTCCATTCTTGGCCAGCATGACGCGGTTTCGCAACACATCTCCAGAGCCAGAGACCACACGGTCGCTGCCCACAAAATCGCGCCCGACCTCCCAGCGATCAATGACACCCAATGGGTCTGGAGCAATCGTCAGGACATCACCATTCTCAACCAGGTGGCATCTCTCCGCGGGTACACCGGAACTGTTCGCCAGGCGGATATGCTGTACGAGGTTTCTAAACTCACCGTGCAAAGGCATAAAGAACTTAGGTTTAACGGCCGCAATGCAATCCATGAGATCCTGCGCATAGCCATGTCCACTGACATGGACATCGGCATCTTTACCGGTAATCACACGGCACCCGATCCGCCAAAACTGGTTGATGAGAATCCCAATTGATTTTTCATTTCCAGGAATCGCACGTGCCGAGAGGATCACCAGGTCATCACCATCGAGCCGAAGGCTGTCCATGCTTCCGAAGGCAAGACGATTTGCTCCGGAAAAAACCTCGCCTTGGGTTCCGGTACAAATGACACAGATCTCCGAGGGCTTGAGCAGCTTCAACTCTTCCTGGGAGACGACCAGACCGTCTTCAAATTCACCTAAATAACCGAGCTTTCTAGAAATCTCGTAATTGCGCAGCAGCGAGCGCCCCAGCAAGACGACTTTTCTCCCCGTCACGCGGGCAGCATGAAAGGCGCTCTTCACTCGCCAGATATTGCTCGCGAACGTGGCTACAACCACACGACCCTTTACACCAACAAAAATCTTTTCCAGGTTGCCTGCAACCTGCTGCTCCTCACGATCAGTTCCCGGGACAAAAACATTGGTCGAATCAGCAGTCATCAGCAGTGTTTCCCGGCCTGCGGTGATCCGTACCAGATTGTCGAGCGTCACCGATCCCTCGGGGGCGGAACGATCGATCCGATAATCGCCGGTGTGCAACAGGTTTCCGTGCTTGGTCTCAAAATAAAGTCCACATGCGTCGGGAATACTGTGGTTCACTGGAAAGGGAGTCACTGCAGCGTTCCGGAAGGTGGTGCGTTGCCACACCTGCCAAACATGAATGTCCGGCACAGGTCGCTCAAGACCCCGAAATTTTTCCTTGATGAGTTCCGCAGTAAACAAGGTCGTATAAATTGGAGCTGGAAACTCATCGTACACGAAAGGCAAAGCGCCAATATGATCTTCGTGACCATGGGTAATAAGCCATGCGGTCGGCTTGATGCCGCGCTCGCGCAAACAATCGAGCGACGGGAAGATGAGATCCATTCCTGGATGATGTTCATCTGCAAAAAGAGTCCCGCAGTCGACAAAATAGTAAGAATCATCAACACGCCACAGGGTGAGATTCATTCCAATCTCACCACATCCCCCAAGGGGAATCACCTGAAATACTTTGTTCATTAACGTCCTTCGCTTATCGCGCGATCCGTTCGAGTGTGTCCGTGTTCTCACGGACAACAAATCGGAACGGGAATGAAATTGTAATAGCTCCGTTCACTGGTCGGGGGAAAGTCCAACCTCTGACTTTCTTTTCGAGGCACTTCAAAAAATCACCATCTTTTATGCTTGAACTCTTTACACTCGATCGAACAACCCGTCCGTTCTCCGCAATTGTCCACTGCCAAACAACCGCGCCACCGAGGCGGGGATTTTTCCCGAGTGCAACATCGTAGCAACTCTTCACTTCCGGGCTGCGTCCACGAATGAATGTCTCGACATCCTTCATGTTGATCTTGGGCACTGGCCTCGGCGCAGGAGGCGGTGCAATCGAACCCAAAGAGAGCTTCGCATTCCGCAGAAGATCTTGTTCGCTACCCGCCAGTGTGCCGGCAGGATTAATATTGAGCACATGTGGCAGAGTTAGAGATTCATCCGACCAAACGATTGCCTCAGAAGCATCTGCTCCCTGCACATCGTTCATTTTTGCTTGCTTCTGCCGCGCAAGACTCGCAAAACTCTCGGCAGAGTGAAAATTATCGCGTTCAATCGAAAACGATTTCTCTGCAAGCCGAAAGAATAGCCCTGGCTCTTTAGGTGCATCGAATATCTGAGGTATCTCTGCATTCATTGTTGCAAAATGATCCTTAAGATATTGATGCTCTGTCTCAATCAATGACACAATAGCACCGTGTGTCCGATTGAGTTTTTCAATGCGCGCCCTCACACGCTCTGAAAGCGAGCCTTGCTCACCCCCACTCACCACAACCCTAAAGGGTGCATACGCTGCTTGCCCTTTGAGGAAAGTTCCGGGGGCTGCAGAATCTCTTCTTTGAGCAACACCAGACCATTCAGTCTCGAGAGCAGACTGCCAAGCTTTGCGTCGTGCAAGAACATTCTCTGGATTGGAAAAGCCGCGCAACTGCGGAATTGCTGCTTCATAGCGAATCCCAGAATCCTCGGAATTCCATTTACGCCGCAGTTCACCAACCCAATGCAAAGCATGAGAAACTATCTTTTGACTCTCATATTCAGACCCAAAAACCCAAGGCAGGATCTGAAAATGATCGGGATGCACGATTTCGGCTGCGAGAAACGGAGACATGTCCGCCAGAGATTTGAACTCATGGATCTTGGATTTATTGAGCCATTGAACGAGAGGAATTGTGATCATCACGGTCATTGCCATACCGAGCACAAACCCAAATCTCTCGAGTGCAGAGTTGGCTTCGGGAAGAGCAAATGGCGCCTTTGGTGCGCCGATCATCTTAACCGCCTTAGGCTTTGGCCTCTCCCTTTCCACACGAAATACGACTGTGTAACCGCCGATTTCAAGTGCCCCACGGCTTCCCAAGGGAATGGCTACCTCAAGCGGCTCAAGAACCGTCGCAAGTTCCTTCAGGGCACCACGCGGTGCAATGAAGTCACGCACCTCGCCAAACCGCTGACCGTCTGAAACAAATCCATCGATCCGTGGGTCGAGATAAACCTTAGCGCCCCATCTATCAATCGCAAATAGAGTCAGATCCGTTGGAAACGCAGAATATGGCAAAGGCAACTCAAGACCCGCCGATTTGCCAAGCCGCACACGGCACGACTGCTTGAGAGGTGCATCAAATTCACACTGTAAAGCGGGCCCCTGATACACCTGAATCTTCAGATAAACAGCTTCGCCTTTCCGCTGAACGAAAAACCTTTTGAGGCGTAATCCCACCATCAGAGCCTCTTCCCCGCTGTCGGCCTTTCGATGTCGACAGCGTAGTTCAGAGTATCAAATCCAACACTGATAAGATCTTTTGCCAAAGGCTGAACACTCTCGAGGGTCACTCCTTTGTCGACCCAAAGCACAACAGTACCCAACCCAGGAATGATCTTCTTGCGCAGCATCGCCGAGAGCTCCATGCTTTCAACCCGCCGATCCAAAAACTCTCGCACCACGGACTTCTCTTCAGGCAGAAGAAATGACTCACCGGTATCAAAAATGACGCGAGAATTGCCGGGAACAGCAGTGGATCGGATTGCGATAGATAAACCAACGCTGCGCATCGGCATTGGTTTTGCAGACTCACCTGATACTGTGTGCAAAGGCAGATTCATGCTTTCTATCAGAAAAAATTCACCACGAATTTTCAGCGTGAGAATAAAAATCATCCAAGTCAGAAAAGCACAAAGACCATAGGCTAATAACAATGCCTGGGTCGGACGACCCACATGACGATTGAGGCTCGGATGACCACCGCGCCAAACCCCAAATTGTTTTGAGCCCTCTGTAAACATCAGTCCCTCATTACAACGGATTCACAAGCTCAAAAGGCAAAACCACAGGCGTCACATCAGACAGATCGAACTGCGTTTCATTCACTGAGCGGAAAACAGACACCACTTCAGAAATCTGTGTCATGGTGAGGCCCTGCTTTTGCATCGACTGTCCGAGGGCGAGGTGCAGCACGGGCGCTTTCAGGTTTTTTGCACACCATGCGCGAATTTCCTCTCCCAGAATCTCAAGGTCTGGATATGCGCCACGCTTGAGGAGAAGTTCTCCTGGCCGCAACGGCGCCGCCAAATCGGAAATGCGACCAAGCATCACGCCTTCTGCACTCCAATAGACAGCCACGGTGTCCCTGTTAAGCTGAACTGCAGCAGCAGAGTTAGCTTTGGGCAAACTCGCATATTTGAATTCCATCATCTGAACGGGGCGCGGATACATCAGCATAATCTGTGAGCCCGCCAAAGCAGCACCAACAGCGGTCATCACAGCGAGAATGCCAACCCAAGCGCCCCAGGCGAGATCAAATGATCTCTTCCTCATCTGGAACGGGGTCTGAGCGCTCCGCACTTGCGACATCCTGGTAGCCTCCCTTGTTCACCTGACCATCTTCTTCATGAAGAGCTGTTCCACTTTGCATCTCACCGGCAACGGCCTGAGAAACTCCCACAGGTTGTGCAAAAACCGGCTGCATTTCGGGCGCAAGAAGATTCAAAACCACTGTAAGGCTGTGTTCAATTTCACCCTCGAGGCGGTTGGCCATTGCATCCAAGATTCCGTATGGAATCATGAGGAAGACCGATGCAGCCAAGCCCAATGCTATAGGTGTGAGGGCCTGGCTCAATCCGCGACTGAAAGCAAAACTCTTAAGGCCCAACTCAAGCCCGTCAACCATTTGAAAACTCTGCCACACGCCATTCACCGCAGCGAGAGCACCAAGGAGCACAGCCACAGCTGCAAGGTTAGGAAGCTGCGAAATACGCCGACGAATGCGTGGCATGAAGGCCAGTGTCTCCTCAGAAACAACCATGCGAACACGGAAGTTCTCATTCTCGTAGGCCTCGATCGCTTTCGCGGTAATCAGTGGTACTCCAGTATTGCCAGATGCTGCGCAGTACTGCCGAGCACGATCGAGATCGCCTGCTGAGAGCATACGACGTATGGTTGTATTGAACTTGCTGAAATTCACACGATAGGTGAGCTGCAACGCGATGAAGCGCTCAAAAACAATAACCCATCCAACCGCAAAAATGGCGAGAATGATATAGGGTACAGGCTCACGCGATCTGAAGAGTTCAAACATTTCCTGAATCATGGAGTGGCTCCATCTGCTGCAGTGGATGTCGTATTTTCTGTCGTTTGAATGTTGCTTGTGTTTTGCGATGTCTTCGAAGTCTCTGGAGAGCGTGTGAAGAGCTCACTTTCAGACAACAATTGCTTGAACTGCGCATTTGTATCTGTCGGTGCATTCTCGAAAAACCAATTGGGAAGAGGCTTCATCGGAACTGGAACTTCCGACAAAAGTGAATTCGATTGATCCCCGCGGATCACCATATCCTCGGCCGCATCGGCACCGCCAACATGCAACAGACCAAAGAACAAGGCCGAAAAAATTCGCATTTCGAAATGACTGCGCATAAACATTCCTTATCCCGCTGACCTCAGGTTAGCAGGGTTGGAATGTCTCAATTACTGCAGCATTTACCCATTCTTATTGTTCGAGTTCCAGAAAAGTGAAAGAGGGCGTGAATCCGCGCATGCGGCTGTCAGCGATCACCCGATGGGCACAAATTTCCGCAATGTCATCGAATTGATGATTCATCTTGCCACGCACGCTCTCGCGGCTCTGAACCAGATCAACTCGACGCACAATACCGTCGCGACGACTCTGTTCGAGAGCAGCGATCAAGAAACTTCCAGAGCCTGCGTAGAAATCAAGACACCGCTGCGGTCTTTGGGTGGTTTCGTGGGGAACCATGGACAGAAGCTCGGTGAGAAGACCCACGGGCTTTGGAAAATCAAAGACACGCTCTCCATCGAACACAGCCTTAAGTTCTGCCTGGGCATCTTCATTAGTCGGCCAATGTGTGCCGTTGTCCTCGGCATGTCTGCGCTTCTGCTCGGAGGCCAGCACATTTCTGCGCAGTCCAAAATTGCGTGTAATGAATCCGGTCTGGGCCCAGAGATCTTGCTGAATACGGAATGGGCCAACCACACGCGCACCCTTCTCGACCACACCATTGCCAACAACAAGTTGGTCGAGGAGTCTGAATCCAAGGGAGCGGTTGGTGTATACACCGGGTGCATACTCACCAGCAGGACAATGCGCCGGCATGCCCTCAGGAATATTTCTTTCTACATCTTTATTTGATGCGTTGAGCACAGGACGCGTGGATTCTTCGGTTTCTGCACCTAACAGACGTGGACATACAGCCGCATTGCGGGCAAAAATAACGATATATTCCAACGTAGCGCTGAGATGTTTGTCGAGAAAACTTGGTTTTCTCTTGCGTCGCCATTTGATAGTTCCGAGGTGATTCTCCTGACCAAAAATCTCTCGCAAAATAGTGAGCAGATGACACGCCTCGTTATCATCAATGCTCACAAACATAAGTCCAGTTTCTTCGAGAACATCGCGGGCAAGCTTCATCCGCGGATAAATTTCATTCAACCACTGCGCTGATGCGTGTGCTCCTGACGATGTTGATTTGTCTTTGTAGGTCAGCACACTGCCAGTGTTGTAGGGGGGATCAATATAAATAACATCATAGCGATGGCCCGCGTCTCGCAGAAACCTGAGAGCATCGAGATTATCGCCAGCAATGATTCTGTGATCGCTTGTCTCAGTCGAGGCCGAGGAGAGCTCAGGACTCGTGCGTGGAGTCCAGGGCTTCAGAGTTTTATCGGATGGCAACAGACATTGTTGGGCCGTCTGTGTTTTCCCCGGCCAGACCAGCTCAAGCATGCGGCGCTCTCCTCAGCCCTTAAAACGCAAGTGAAGCGGCACTGCCTTGGGGGCAGCAGCTTACTCTTCGTCGTCGAAATCAGCGTCGGATTCAACTTCGTCCCAGCTGAAGCCGTTCGCGACAATGACAATCTCATAATAGGTGTTGTTGCGCTTCACGAGGTCGCCAGTGAAGAAACACTCCTGACCATCTACCGTCAGAACGTTTGGTACTTCCTCGTCTTCGTTGTCGACATCATAGCCCGCATCACGGTACACAGATACAACAGTTTCAACGTCAATCAGATAATACTGGCCGTTGCCGAATGCCTTTTCCACCAGAGCTGCGGGTGTCGCCATGTTCAATTTCCCTTCATTACGCGGTTTGCAAACGCAGTGTTGGCTTAACGTAGAACAGTCCGGGGGACAAGAACGCAATCCAAAACCACAGCTGCGCAAGGATTTTAGGAACTCTAGGGATATTCTCCAAAATATCGCAACCTTAAACCAAAAGGATTGGGGCAATGCGCACATTCTTCGGCTTTCGGAGTTTCTCCATTCGGCTCTGAACTCATGCACTTCAACGACAGAATTCTGGAAAAGAGCGTGGGCAGCGTACTACCCAATTGGTTCGGAACTTAAGCTGCTCGGACACTGTCCTATGGAACAATGCTGGCTGCCACATGCCTTGGCGGATGGATCCCTACATTGGTACCGCTGGCAAGAGGGGATCGAGGCTTGGGACAAAGATAAACGCTCATTGCCGCGGCCTCCCGCATCGGTTCAGCTGAACCTCAAGCTTCCTTCAACCCCTTCACCCGTTCTTGTGATGACTCCCTGTCTTGCCGTCGATCGCTCAGGGACACGCTTAGGCTACGGCGGGGGCTACTACGATCGCTTTCTCGCTGAGAACCGGAAGCATGTTCTATCGGTAGCATGTGTTCCGCAGGAGCTTTGCCTACCTAAAAACACTCTTCCCAGAGAACCACACGACGTCTGTGTGGATGTCATCGTGACTGAGAACTCGGTGGAGGTCATTTCGGTCGAGAATTTTGAACTTTTTTTGGAAAAAAATCTGCGCGGTCATGCAAAAAGCAAAGTCGAATAGAATCTTCCAAGAAGAAAACCGCTAGCTGCTAAAAAGCGAGCGCGGATAGACTTTTCCCGTAGCCAGCCATTCCACACAACGCTCGGTTGGAGTTTGGAGTCCGTGCACCAGACACAAAACCTGCGATTGCGAATACACGAGAAACGATTCAATCGAATTCAACCAGAGTCCTGGAGCAATCAGTAATTCTTTTGAAAGTTCTCTATAGTTCTGCAAAAATATATTAAAAAACAATTCCGCCATGGCTTCTGACTCAGCAAAGCAGGTATGCATCACACCTTGAAAATCAATCCCTTTACCGACGAATGCTCCAGCCAACATTCTGCCATCGCTGCCCTCAAGCCAACTCACAAGCAAACCCGAAACTGTGCAAAGACCCTCAAATTTTCCCCAGGACGCATGGCTCTCTCCGTATTTACGGCCCCGCTCTAGTGCGCACCAAAGCTGTTTGCGCGCCGCTTCATCGAGACCTGAGACTTCACGAGGCTTTGCCAAGTGAATCCCTGCGGGCAGGGTAATACGACGGTTCGTTGGGCGGAATGTGTAAAGACCTTCATTCCCCGCAGCTACGAACCCCAAATCCGTGTAGAAAGATCGCGGCTGAGAAAACAGATAAATAAAATCATGTAGCTGCGCAGAACTGAGCTGATCCAACACCCATTTCAACAGCTCTCTTCCAAGACCCTGACCTTGGTGTTCGGGAGCAACAGCAACGCTCCCGATGCAAGCTCCACGCAAAAATGTTGGCTCACTCCAAAATTCAGAATCAATTGCACACATGCCTTTGACTTCACCTTTGGCATTACTTGCCGTGGCCACCAATGCACCTGAATTTTCGGAAAAAATATGTGGAAAACTCTCGACGTAGTTTTGCACCGAGAAAGCTGTGTTGAGAATTTTTTCAACCGAAAGATTGCGAAGAGGAGGGCGATGGAATGCAAAGTGAATCATCGCCTCCACCATTATCGCAGGGAAACAGCAAGGCGTTCGCCCATTTTAACCAGTGTCTCAAGACCATTCTGGGAATTGCGAACAATGTCATCATCGAAGCGAATGCTTCCCTTTTCAAAGAAAAGAATGCACGTGCTACCGCCAAATTTGAAATAGCCTTTCTCATCACCGCGCTGAACTTGAGTTCCGGCTCGATAGGTCTGCACTATTGACCCGACGAACAAAGCACCAATTTCCATTTGGAGAATTGTGCCCATATCGTTGGTCTTGAGCTCACACAGAGTGCGCTTGTTCAGGCAATACACGGGCAAACCCTGTTCGAGTGCGTACGGGCTCACACTGTGCAGCAAACCAGGAACTGTCTTTGTGATGCCCACTTTCCCTGCCGCTGGAAAGTGAAAACGGTGATAATCGGCCGGGCACAGGCGCAGAACTGCGCAGGCTCCGTTGCGGTAGCGATCAGCGAGCTCCTGGTTCTTGTTGAAAAGTTCGAACAACGGGATAGGTGCCCACTTCACGAATGAAACTGTCGTTTCATCGATTTCGGGGAAAACGAGCAACCGTCCGTCTCCAGGTGAAGCAACCGCTTTTTCTTCTTCGGTCACAACACGTGCACCTGGCCTCAATTTGCGCGCAAAGAAATCGTTGAAGCTCACATACTCCACGAGATCCTTGCTGCATTCAGCGATGTCAATTCCGAGCGCCTCAACAAAATCCTCGATTTTGTGCTTGCTCGCCGCAGAATCGTTGTAGGCACCATAAATATTACTGAGCACACGATTAGTCAGTAGCTTCGTTGTCACCGCGAGTCCGGCAGGATGTCCGTAAAATACCTTCATGACATCATCGCCGTAGACTTTCTCCACGAAACTTTCGTTGGTGCTGCGGTCGACCACGTTAATTTGTTTCGACTCGAGTCCAAGCATCCGCGACAATGGGAACTCACGCTTGCCCAAAAAAGCCACTTTCAGCCCTCCGATTCCTGATTCACTTCACGTTTAACAATGCGCCCACCCTCAAGGCCGCTCCCTGGGCCGAGCAGAACAAGCTGATCGGCGTATTCGTGGAAGGCAAGATGATGCTCTACAACAACAAATGTATGCCCGTCACGGGTCAGATCCTGCAAGGTCTTGAGGAGCTGACCGATGTCTTTTTCGGAGAGTCCCCGCGTGGGCTCGTCCAATATACAAAAGAGCTTCTTAGAACCCTTGGTCAGTGCCGCACTCAGGCGCAGGCGCTGGGCCTCACCTCCCGAAATGAAGGTGGTAGGAACACCCAAGGGAAGGTGACCAAGTCCCAGTCGGACAGCAATTTCAAGACTTCTACGAAAGCCTGTCTCACGACCCAATTCAACCAGACAGTCTTCGAGACTCGTTTCCAGCCACTGCTGGATACTCTTTCCGCGCCACTGCACCTTGAGAACATCTCGCCGGTAGCGACCGCCGCGACATTCGGGGCATTCCTTATCGACCTCACCCAAGAAGAACAAATCTTCACGAAGAAAGCCCTTGCCGCCGCACTCTTCGCAGGCACCGGCGCCGTTGAAGGAAAAATCACTTGCCATAAGGTCGTTGCTCTTAGCTTCAGCAGTCTGCGCAAACTGTTTGCGGAGAAGATCCATTAAACCCAGCACAGTCGCAGGAACACTCGTGATGGTGCGGTGCATGGCACGTTGCTCAACACTCACAACATCGTGCGCATCGAAGAAATCGGTCGGCAGCTCAAGCGCACTCCACAGACCACGCCCTTCGTCTGGGTCGACCCTGTCGTTCGAGTTCAAACCCTTATCGGTATACCACTCCAAGGCTGCCTCGAGGCCGCAGTGAATCAGGGTCGACTTCCCCGCACCACTCGGCCCGCCAACGACCGTCAGTTGACCCAGCGGAATCTGCAGATCGATGTCTCTGCAGTTATGCATGGAAAAACCTTTTAGCCACAAAGCTTTTGCCGACGACTTTTTTCGCGATTGCTGTGGCGACATCGTTTGATCGCGGCGACGTACGCGCTCAAGTGCGAGTGTCTTAACATCCATGCGTGCAGACTCGGGGTCACCTTTCGATGACTGAGCAAGCAGTTCACCCCCACGACTGCCACCACCTGGACCAAGCTCAATCCAGACATCAGCCTGGCGCACAAGTTCGGGGTCGTGCTCAACCATGAGCACGGTATTTCCGAGATCACGAAGGTCTTTCAAGCAAGACACAAGTTCGGGAATCTCGGCACGTCCGAGACCAACACTCGGCTCGTCGAGAACATAAAGAGCATCGGTGAGTCCGTTGCCAATAACACGGGTCAACAGAACACGCTGGTATTCTCCACCACTGAGTGTCTTGCAACGACGAGATAACGTGCTCGATCCCAAACCCAAGCGCACGAGCAAATCTACCTTGCGTTGCAGTTCTGACCAAATCTCTTTGAGACCTGTAAGCCGATGCTGGTATTTGGGTTCGTCACTGACAGTCTTCATCCAACGCTGCACTGCTGCAATTTCGCCGTGCATAAGGTCACCGTAGCGGGTCGTGCCGCAGCGTGCTTGTCGCCCCGCAGCACCGAGACGCGAACCAGAGCAATCGGAGCAGGTCACATAACGCCGATACTTCGCAAGCAGTATGCGCGACTGTTGTTTGTAGCGCTCAGCTTCCAGAGCAGCGAAAAATTCTTCGATACTCACAAATTTTGATCGACGACGCGCACCCTTCTCATTCTCCGGGCCCTGCGCTGAGCCCGACCAAATAATTTTGCGGTGCTCCTCACTCAACTTGTTCCAGGGCGTTCCCACAGGAATACCCAATGAGCGGCAGGCTGAAATAAGCTCGTCGTTCATCCAACCAAAGACGTCGGAAGACCAAGGCTTGATCGCCGATTGACTCAAACTCAGGCGAGGATCCGGAATGATCTTTGCCTCGTCGAGGACGGGCACATTACCGAGCCCACGACATGTGCGACAGGAGCCAAGAACGCTCTGCCAGTCGAGATCCGAAGATTGAATAAGATTCGTAGGCTGGTTGCAGCTGTGACAAAACGGCTGCACACGAAACAATTGTTCCTGTGAGACTTTTTCCGTTTCAGCATTGTAATTCAACATCTGCAGAGTCGAAAAGCGATTCGAGAAACGCACCTGACTCCAAACAGAATCTGCACGATTGCGCAGCTCGTCGGGCGACGAGTCGGACGAGAGCCTGTCGAGCACCACAAGAATATCTGAAGACAATCGCTGCAGCTGAGCGCTCTCTGCTAGGAGATCCTCAATCTCAAGAATGGCACCATCAGCCACGAGCTTTGTAAAACCCTCGAGCATGAAACTTTCAAGAAGGGTTTTTCGCTCTTTTAAGACCTCGGACAACACAAACGGAATCGCAAGAATCTTGTAATTATCTTGGGCCGAGCTCTGAGCAAAAGCAGCATTGAGTTGAGCCAAAAGTTCATTGACCGAATGCGATTCTGCGGCCGAGCCACATTTTGCGCAGCTTTCATCCATCAGGGTGACAAACGAAATCCGCAACGGATCAAATACATCAGCACTCGTACCGATCACCGAACGTGGGTCAGTCGAACGGTTGGTTTGTTTGAGTGCTACCGCAGCAGGTACGTTTTCGATGGCTTCAAAATCACCTGCGGGCAGGCCTTGAAGAAACTGCCGCTCGTAGGTTCCTAGAGTTTCAAGAAAACGCCTCTGCGCCTCAGCATAAATGGTATCGAAAACAAGCGAACTTTTGCCACTGCCAGATACGCCTGTGACAGCGACCCATCGACCCAGTGGAATATCGAGTTTCAGATTCTTAAGGTTGTGCGTCTTAACGCCATCACAATGAATCACATCATTGTGAAGTGGTGGAGAAGACCGAGTTGACGACCTAGGCATAGTTTGAGGCTTCCTGTTCTGTGCTCCCAGTGGGCTTATACCCGCGCACATCCAAGAAGTGAGTGATCCACGGATCCTGCAGATTATGCAACTCATCCCAGGTACCTTGTGCGATGAGCCGCCCCTCGTTCAGGATGGCGACCTGGGATGCAAAGGTAAAAGCCACCTCAACACTTGAGGTCACACAAACCAAACTGCTGCCAATTTCGGCAGCCAGCTTATGAATCATTGAAATCACGACAGCCGAGGTCACAGGGTCCAGACCTGCTGTCGGTTCGTCTAGAAGCGCAAGGTCAGGTGAGGTGGCCAACGCCCGGACAATTCCCACACGACGCCGCATCCCACCCGACAACTCACTCGGCAACTTGCGCGCCGCCGTTGGAAGATTCACGCTTGCCAGCATACGATGCACACGCTCTTCCATTTCATAAGCCGAAAGATTGGTCATATTCTCCATGGCAAAAAGTATGTTTTCGCGCACGGTCATGAAGTCGAAGAGTGCCCCAAGCTGAAAGGCCATACCCACTCGCCGCAACAGCTCATTGCGCCTCTCGCGCCCCACCGTCAGTAGATTCTCGCCAAACAAAGTGACGCTGCCAGTTTCAGGCATGACAAGGCCCAGCAGCCCCTTCAAAAGTGTACTTTTTCCGCACCCACCTGGCCCGAGAATGGACAGGTGTTCCCCCCGCGCAACTTTCAGGTTGACTCCACTGAGCACCGCACGACCGTCGTAGGACTTGTGAAAATCCACAACTTCAACAATAGTTCTGGTGTCATTGGTGACTTGCATGTGATCTCCAAGCCGTTGAGCAGTCCATCCTGCAGCGGATCAGAAGGTGTCGATGTGGCGCAATAACATGAAGGACTCCATGGAGTCTGACATGTGACTGTGTCGACCTCAAGCCGAGTGCCAATGCAACCGACCCATACTCTGCGACTTTGCAGCGTGAAGGAGTTGAAGGTGAGTTTCTTGAAAGATTTGAGCCGAAAAAACCCGAAATTTGCGCCATTCGTGGGCACGGTGCTGTGCCTCGGGGTGGGTTGGGAGCGAGCTCATTCTTTTGCTCAAGCCCAACAAAAAGACACGCCAGCTCCCCCAGCCGACGTTAAAAAGGAAGCGGATCAGGCAAAATTGCAAAAAGACAACGGCTCGCTGGAAAGCCAGGCAAGTAAAATCGATTTACCTCTGCCGCAAGCATCGAGCAGCCAGGCCGCAAAACCTGAGGCTCCCAATGCTGGAGACCAGAAGTCTAAAAAACGAAGCGAGCTGCTCCAGAAGGTGCCACTCGAGCTCAGAGCCGTGCAGAAGTTCGATGCCATCAAAACCAAACAAGAGGCATGTGCGATCCTAGAAGGGAAAGTTGTAACCTATTACGACACTGCGTCCTTCGTTTCTGGTTGCGTGCAACGCCCGATCGAAGATGCCGACCTTCTGAACGAACTCGTTTACAAGCAACGCAAAACTGTGGCCGAAGTTCCAGCACACATCTATCGTATGATCCCCTTTGGCGAACCTTGGGTCGGAAAACAACTGCAAGGCATCACGACCTCGAAGGTCTGCCGCGAGTTGAACGGACGCTACGTCACATCGACGGGAACCGACTACTTCATCATTGAAAATTGCAAAAAAAGAGCTTTTTCGAGCTATGTTGAGTTACAAGCGCACAACAAACGCAATGCACCTGTCCTGACCGTTTCTCCAGAGCAACTCGACAAACTCGACGATGGCAAATCTATTGAGGGTAGCTATGATCGTGAAGTGGGCGCCCTGTACAGGATTGTGGGTGACTCAGCTCTAAGCCCTCTCGGCAGCGCGGATGGCCGCGCCAAACCAGTTCGCTCTGCAGAGGATCTCGAGGCTCTTCCCGACTCCGCAGGTAAGGGAGACAAGATCGATGGCAAAAAACTCTGCAAGCAGTTCAACAACAAAGTCATTTCGTTCTACTCTCAGCTTTTTTACATCACGAATTGTCAAAAGCGGCCCTTGAAGGAACTTCCCATTTCCATTCAACAGCGCTTTTCGGAGCAGGGAGTCAACATCACGGACATGACCTCTGCGCAGGTTGAGGCCATCCCCACCGGCAAAGAGATAAGTGAAGACGAAGCGCTTTCGCTGATTAAATAATTCAACACGAAACAGCGTTGATAATTTTGCGGAACTAACTCACGGACTCAGCCGAAATTTATCGATGCCCCACGCCTCATCAGCGATACCTTGATCGAGCGTGGATGTCAGACGAAGATTCAATGAATTGATTCCGGGCGGAGTGATGATCGTCACGCGGTGCCGAGCGCTCGACCAACCGCACGTGATGAAGCAAAATGAATTCGCGGGTGGAGATGAAATCCACCACGCATAGCCTAGAGAGCTGCCAAAGTAGGTTTGGGTCGGTGTCGTGTGCTGAAACGATTCGGAAATGAGCTGACTTTCCAAGCCAGAGTCGGTTTGGACGTAAACCTGGAAATTCTCGCCATCCCAGCTGTTCAAACGGAGAAAGTCAAAACTGATGGTGACTGACTCTCCCCCCAACTGAAAACTCCTTGAAATCGATTCACCCGCTGCGAACGGGCCGAACATTTTATTACTGGGGGAAGCAACATAACTCTGATTGCGGTTGGTGGTTGGATTGGCGTTGTTCACAATGTTCCAGTTGTCGGTTCCGGTTTCAAAATTTTGCGGATCGGTTTCAGCCCAAAGTGTGGCGCCCCCCGAGGATTGTTGACCATCCCAAGCGCAAAATCTGAAACCGTATTTGGTTCCTGCTGCAAGACCAGAGTAGGTGTAATTTGTCACACCGGGTGCGAGGAGTATTGACTGAGCATCACTGCAGTTTTCTGCGGAGCTACCTCTTCCGTATGCTGCCGGAGCGATTTTGATTTGTGTTGTGCGCCCGAGATTCGCACTCCATGTAAAGCTGATGCTCTCTTGCCCGGTCGATGTGACACTCACATCCGGATCGAAGAGCCCTGAACTATCCCGGTAAACGTAAACTGCGCCCACCGAGGTTGTCGAATTATCAGCACTGGCAGTGCTGCCATTGTTGATTGTGGTTTGTTTTGAGTCCTCGTTGGGGACCCCAACGGCTAGGGTGTTGCCAGACAGTGAAACACTCGTGCCGAATTCATCGTCCGCGTTTGCATTGGCTGCCTTGAAATAAGCCATTGAAGCCCAAAGCCCTCCTGTGCGCTGATAGAGATAGACTGCACCCGCGTTGGACAAAGAGTTATCTGCACTGGCCACCGCTCCATTTGTGATGGTGCTCTGGCCTGAATCCTCGTATGGCGCACCAACGACAAGGCTATTCCCACTAAGCGCCAAACTTGTACCAAAACCATCACTGGCGCCTGCATTCGCAGCTTTCAAGTAGGCCTCCTGGGCCCATTGATTTCCTGTACGCCGGTATACAAACGCAGACCCAGAATCGGTTTCGGTGTTGTCAATACTGGAAGTACTGCCCTGTGTGATGGTCGTTTGATTCGAATCGTCGCCCGGCGCACCCACAACCAGTGTGTCGCCGGAGAGAGTCACAGCGGAGCCAAACAGATCGTTTGCTTGAACATTGGATGCCTTGATAAATGCCTCTTGAACCCAGTGTATGCCGGCGCGCCTGAAAACATAAGCAGCACCCGAATTCGTTGATGAATTGTTGCCACTGGCGGAAGATCCATGACTGATGACATTCAGGTTGGAATCTTCGTGTGAAGCCCCCACAACCAACGTATCACCCGAGATTTGTGCTTTGTAAAAGTAGTCTCCAGTGCCGGCATTGCTTGCCTTAATGAATGCCTCTTGCGCCCAACTCCCGTTGTTGCGGCGGTAGACGTAAACCGCACCCGATGCGGAAAACGAATCGTCCGCGCTAGCAGCTGTTCCATTCGTGATAGTTGATTGATTGGAATCTTCTGAATAGGCTCCCACAGCAAGTGTATTCGCCGAGAGAGAAACACTGCGACCGAAACTATCGCCGCCTCCGGCATTCGCCGCTTTGATATAAGCCTCCTGTGCCCAAGTGCTCCCGGTGCGACGGTACACATACACCGCTCCAGATTCCGCTGCAGAGTTATCGGCGCTGGCCACACTCCCCAAGCTGATGGTGGTTTGATTCGAATCCTCCTGGTGCGCACCAACGGCCAGAGTATCGCCCGAGAGCGCAACGCTGTAACCAAATTCATCGCTCCCTTCCGAATTGGCAGCCTTGATGTAAGCCTCTTGTGCCCAATTTCCTCCGCTGCGCCGAAACACATACACAGCCCCCGAAAAAATCTTTGTGTTATCTGTGGCTGCAGTTGTTCCATTGGTGATGGTCGTTTGACCCGAATGTTCTCGATATGCCGCCGCAGCAAGTGTTTCGCCTGAAAGCGAGACACTGAAACCAAGGTTTTGGTGGATAAAGGAATTTGGTGCTTTCAGGTACGCTTCCTGAGCCCATGCTGGAGCAGGCGCAGCCGTGATGGTTACAGCGGGACTTGCGGTGGATGCCGGTACTGTCACCGTGGGCACCACCGTAGATGCGGGTGAGGGTGTAAATCCACCCGTGCGTCCCGTCACTCTTCTTTTCACCACCGGATGCGCTTCAACTGTAACAGTTCCATCGGGTGATGTTTGCGTGGAGATCTCGGGTGTCTGGTTGTCACCTTCCTCGAGGGGTGGAGCAGGGCGGAAACATGCGCTCAGAGTGTAAAGAAAAATCACCACCAGCATCACGCTCACTGGCACAGATCCAATTTTATGTCTGCAAGGCCGCACTTGAAACACTTTTCCTCGCCTTGTGGGCAGAGTCTCGCCCGACCGATGGTGCTATCGGCATTTTTTGACCGCCACGCGAGTAGCGGTTTTGACGGTTTAAGAACACGAAATTGCTCAAATTTAAATTCAGCGAGCCAGTACAAGCTGGAGTGGGAAAGATATTTTTAGCAGCCATCCACCAGTTCCCTGTAGAACGTGAGTATGACTTGTAAAATCACGTACTCTTCTATCACCGTTGAAAGAAAGAGCGGCCCGGCTTCATGGGCCTGGGGAGTTATTCTTTCGTTCGCTGCTGCAGGATGTGGTTTTCATCCGCATGCGTACGCTGCTCAGGGTGACACCACCATCAGCCAACGTGCAGGATATGTCCTGAGCGAGGGCAACCTCTCGCGCGACACTAACCACCTTGGCCACATGTTCGCTGCAACTCGTTCATTTCATGGTCCGATGAAGTTATTCAACTCTGAAATGCTGCACCGGCTCTCTGTACTTTATGACTCTTTTTATGCTCTCGGTGCAGAAAATCTTCTTTTTCCAATCGTCCCGCATGCACAGACCCGGATCATCGAACCTTCTCTGCAGCTCGAGCTGTGTTTGTTTTCATCCTGGAAATTCAGACCCTGTTTTGGCGCGGGTTTTTCGGTCGTATACTTGCAGAGCACCATCCAGAACTACCAGATTTACGGTGCATTTCCGGCTGAGGCGCGGCTTGTCTATGCGAGTGCCGAGAGGATCTTTTTCTTTGAGGCCGGTGCGCGCTACCGGACATTTCAAAATCGAGTCGAAGGATATTCAGCTAAACATAAAGATTTGATGCCGTTTGTTGGTCTCGGTGTGTTCTTTCCCTCAGAGGGATTCTGACTCTCAAACCAGAATCGCATGCAGCACATCTGTTGCGGCATCGGTCGAATTGTTTGCTCAATACTTTCCGGGCAACATCCTCAAGACCACAAAGTCTGAAGGAGCATCTGCGTCGACCAGTCCTGGCAAATAGGTGTCAGAACCCATGCCAACAGAGACCACCTGTTCTTTGTCGAGAGAGAATTCGTAGCGCAAAAACTGTTCTATATTTTTGGCTCTCTGCGCGGTTTCTTCACGCAGCCGAGTACGCGATCCGCTGCGACGAGCATGAACTTCAACCAACAGTCGTCCACGTGCCTCCGCAAATGAGCTGAGCAACAGCCGTTTCAACGAATCCTGGCCGAAGCGGGTCAGCTCTATGGCATTGCCATCAGCGGAACCACCAAAGAGTTTTTCAACCGGGATAGTCACACGAGGGCTGACGCCATTTCTCTGAGCAATCTCTTTTTTGCGCACAACAACCAGATCGCCCACCATCGGGGTCGGATGCAAATTGCCGGTCGAAACGAGCTCTGCCTGCACACCACTGTCCATCGACACAGCTTCTCCCGTGACATCCAGAACACCTTCGACCAAACCACCATTGCGAGCCACAACTTCGCCATGACCCAAAGCAACCCAGCGTCCGGGAGGCAAACATCGGAGCACATCAAACTCGGCACCCGACTGCAGCTGCCGCGGGGCAGCAACGACTTCACCCTCTTCTGCCGACAAACGCAAAGGCCACATCACCCGAACTCGCCCGTCTTCAGCCTTTTCTACCCGGGTCAGAGCCACCGGCTGGTCAGGAAGGGCGCTCATGGCATCTTGCGAACAGGCTTTACCCGACGCCAAAGCCATGTCCGCTCCCACAAATGAAGTCAGCAATAACGATAAGTTCAACAAACCACGGGCCCATCCTTGAGGCTTTCCGCCGCAAAGTTCAATTCCGTTCTTGAGTCTGTTGTTAAGCCTCATTATGGCTCCCCTTCCGTGCGCCGCATATGCGCCTTGTTCTGTAGGGCTCATCGGTACGCAGACCTCCTTTTCTAGAATGCAAATTTTTCAGCATTTACGGAGGTTTTGACTTCGGGAAGGGCACCCAAAAGCTGAGAGGAGCGAGCCATGAAGCAAGCAGGAATGCTGGTAGAACGCATGAAGAACGGACAGGCGGCTCCCGACAAGCACTTCAACCCCTACCTACATGAGGCCTTGGAATACCAGGGCATCCTCCTGACCTCGGGCGAATGGGCCGATCAAAATCGGCAAGTCTTTAGAGACACGAGCAAGCCTCTCCTCATTGAGGCCGGCTGCTACATGGGAAAAAACGTTCTGGAGTTCGCGCAGAACAATCCCGACTGGAATGTCCTGGGGATTGACATCACATACAAGCGCACAGTGAAAGCGGCCCGGAAAATCAAAACCCTCGGACTCGACAACGCAAAGATCCTCATCTGCGATGCCCACCAAGCTTTGTCGCAGCTCCCATCGGGTTCAGTTGCAGGTCTGTGTGTTTTCTTCCCTGACCCCTGGCCCAAAAAGAAGCAAAGAAAGAATCGGCTCGTGCAAGAGCCCTTCCTGCGCCTTCTTGCAGAAAAACTCGAGCCCAAAAACGGCTTTTTCTGGTTCAAAACCGACAGCCAAGATTATTTCGAATGCGTGCAGGAACTCGTCAGAACGCTGAATTGGAACGAATCTGCTCCGGATATCATCCCAGCAGGTCTCGAGCCTCTTCCCTACACAACGGTTTTTGAGGCACTCTTCATGGGAAAAAATCTTCCCATCTACCGCCGAGTGTTCACACCCCCCCGGTCGTGACCCCAAGGCAGCAGTGGGAGCAGCACAAAGCAGGATGACCCCACGGTGGACATGAACGCGAACCAGACAGCAACAGAAAAAATCCCACTCCACGGTGACACAACCTTTGGTGCGCGGCGAGCTGCGGTCTATGCCGCGTGGGGAGCAGGAGCGCTCGCACTCTGCAAGCTCATCCTGTTCTTCATGACAGGCTCAATGGTTGTGGCTTTATCGGCCTGGGACAGCACTCTCGATGTCTGCGTGAGCACCCTCAATCAAAAAGTGATTCACTTCGCACGTCAGAGTCCAGACTCAAATCATCCTTATGGGCATGGCAAAGCTGAATCCATGGCAGCTCTTGCACAGGGTGCATTGATTGTCGGTGGTGGTGTACTCATCATGATTTCAAGCGGTCAAAAGCTCTGGGAGGATCTCCAAGGTGAGCCAGCCGTCATGCAACATCCATGGCCCACTGCGGCTTTTTTTATCGTTGCAGCAATTGCAAGCTGGATTATTACAGGCGGCCTGAAACGCGCTTCGCGCAAGTACAACAGCCCAGCACTTGCAGCCGACTCCGAACACTACCGCACCGATGTTGTGGCTAACCTTGCCAGTGCGTTATCTCTTGCCGCAATCGCATTCACTGGTAAAGCCTGGCTCGATCCGCTACTCGCCGGTGTTTTTGCGATCAATATCGGGTGGGGAGGCTTCAAACTTCTTTCCTCAAGCATCAATGATCTGCTCGATCACGACCTGCCCGAATCCATGAAAGAAGACGTGCTAAAGCTTATCGGCGATAGCAACGAACTTATCATCGACGTCCACAATTTCCGTGGACGTCGAAGCGGCCATCGCTATTTCATCGACTTTCATATTACCCTGCCAGCCGATCTCGATTTCCGCACTGTCCATGAAATCACCGAAGATATTGAGAGGAAAATTGAACAGCGGTTCGATGCTGATGTTGTCGTGCACGCTGACCCTGCAGAGGCAAATCCCGCTCGCGTTCGCACCGCGCCTGGCCTGCATCGCACACTGCATGCCGTTCCCAAAAACAAGGACAAAATTTGAATTTCTCCAAGCCAACGCCCCTTCTCGCAGAATATCTTCAGAATGCAGGGCTGATGTGGGCCTCTGTTCTCGATGTCTCCTCCTGGGAGCAATTCTGGGAAGAACAAATTTCGCCCCCTGAACTGAAGCCCGATGTGGATTTCTTTGAACATTGGCTGGCCGAAGGTAGCCACGCAAAGATGAATTATCTCCGGAACAATCTGGAGGCCCGCAAAGATGCACGAAAAATTCTCGCAAACGTCAAAAGCATCATCTCGCTCGTAATCCCTTATGCCGAAGGACATGCGGTGCGTGGGATTACAAACCAAACCAACATACAGGATACGGGTATCATCAACCACATCGCACGCTATGCGCGTGTGCCCGATTACCATCGCAGCCTTAAAAAGGAACTCGATGCAATCATCCATGAATGGCAAACAGACGCTCTTTCCAAAAAGTTAATTGCACATCCACTTTCATGGCGGGTTGTTACAGACTCACTTCCGTTTCTCGACCGAGCACATGCACGCCTTGCAGGCTTAGGTTTCGTCGGCAAGAACACCATGCTCATTCGACCTGGTGTGGGAAGTTATTTTTTCATCGCGCATATTCTTACTGATGCTGGATTTGAGGTTCTCTCTGACCAGAGTGGAGAAAAACCTTTAGCTGCAGACGCCATTGCTGGATTGTCTTGTGGTGAGTGCCGCAAGTGCCTAGATGCATGTCCTACAGGCGCGCTGGTTGAACCCATGTATCTTCAGGCAGACAAATGCCTGTCATATATCACCATCGAAAACCGCGAACTGATTCCATCCGAATTCATTTCCCATCTCGATCGGCAATTCTACGGATGCGACATCTGTCAGGAAGTCTGCCCCTATAACCTAAAGACCACGCCTCTGCGGACAATCAAGAGCTTTCAAAAATATCACCAGAATTTTCTCCAAATTACACTCGAGCAAGTCGCGCGGATGTCTCAAGAGGACTACGAGAAGTGGTTTGGCGGAACCGCGATGACACGTGCAAAATTCAACGGCCTGGTCAGAAATGCTCTATGTGCGCTTCATGCCAGTAAGAATTTATCTCTTGCTGGAATACTTTCAGACCGAAAAAATGATCCCGATCCTCTGATCGCTGCAACAGTGAAACAACTTTTAGCACTCAGTGAACATCGGAACGACCTCGGCCAGCAATGAACTCCTGCGGCATGCGCCCGACCATGATTTCAATCTGTTCAGTTTGCTTTTCCCGAATCACTCCAACCTTGATTCTAGAGCCTGGGCTCAACTTCTTCATCACGTCACGAAAGTCTGAAACTTCAGGGACACGTTTATTGTTTGTGGAAACAATCACATCTCCCACGCGCAATCCAGCAACTTGAGCTGGAGATCCATCGACAATATGTGTGACTAAGAGCCCGACAGGAGAGGGATCAGAATTTTGTGTGCGCACATGGGTGATCCCCAAACCCAACCACACCAAGCGCGACAAACCAACAGGCTTGCGCAAAGCATCGAGAATCGGGCGCGCCACTTCTGTCGGAATCGCAAAAGAGATTCCTCGTGCATCAGAAAGCAGAGCGGTATTTATCCCAATCACCTCACCACGCAGGTTGAACAAAGGTCCACCTGAATTTCCTGGATTAATAGCAACATCAGTCTGGAGAAAGTCGTCGAAGGGGCCGTCACCAATTGTGCGGCCCTTGGCGCTTAAAATTCCCGAGGTCACGGTATGGCCGTAACCAAATGGATTTCCAATTGCGAAAACTGGATCGCCGATACGTGTCTTCACACTTGAAGCAAAACGCAAGGGTCGTGCCTTGATCCAAGGGTTGTCGAGCTTCAAAAGCGCAATATCCGCTTGTTTGTTCATACCGATTAATTTTGCGCTCAGACCCCATCGCTCATGTGCCGGAACAACCTCAATGCTCTGGGCATCTTTGACAACATGGTAATTCGTCACCACAAAAGAGTTAGAGAGAAAAAAGAATCCAGATCCACGCGAGCGCGGAATTTCCTTCTGGATAACCTCCAATGGAGATACGAAGAGCTTAAAAAATGGATCAGACATCGCCGTCGAACGACCATCCGGTGAAATCTCTCGGCCAGAATTTTCACTTTTGGCAGAATCAAGCTTGTCGCGGGTACGGATGTTAACAACTCCAGGGAGAACTCTCTCAACAACGTCGGCAATCGACACCATGGGGCCTGAAAGTGCCTGCGCGGCATTCGAGCCTAGCAGCACCAAAACGACACCCAAAACACGACGATATAATCTTTCGTTCATCGCTCTTTTAGGGTTGTTCATGACTCTGGCCTCCGGGTTATGGGCGCTGCGTAAGCCTGCTGAGCCTCATCTTGGCACAGGACAGGTCGGGGTCCGCCCCGTCCCGCCAATCACATGACAAACCTGGATCAAGTGGATATGGTTCTCGGCGACGGGGCCATCCGAACCGGGGGAGGGTTGAGACTTGAGAAATGGCATGAATCTTTTGATGATGGCGCTGACATCATTGTATCTGAGTAGCTGCACATCGATGCCTCCCACACGCGAAGGTCTGCAGAGCGATTTTTTGGCGCTGAATCCGGCACGTATTGCCGCATTCTCACCGGTGCTGATGCCTCATCCCGTTCAGAAGACCAGCATCGATCCTGCCACCGTTATCACTGCGCAGGTTCAAAGTTCGATTGAAACAAGAATCCTCGCAGCGTTTAAGAATCAACCCAATGTTAATGGTGTGTCATTCCAGACTGTGCGCAATCTCCTCAAAGCGAATCCACGCTTGGCTGCTGAAATCGACACCGAACTCAAAAACATGGGTCAGCTGGTACACAGCGGCTCTGCAAAAGAAACTCTACTGCTTTCGAAAGAGTGCCGGGAGCGCAAAAATTTTCTCGACTTCTACAAATTCTGTATGCTCTCTTCGGGCAAATGGACGCCACTCCTGAATCAGTTTTCCCTCGCGGTTCTCAACGCCGATTCCATTCTGATTCCCGTTCTAACCTCACTCGAGAAGTCTTCTGCTAATAACATTTATATTGTTAAAGTCGGTGTTACACTTCTGCTTGTCGACACCAATACCGGCAAACTCATCTGGGGACGCGACACTCAGATCCAAGCCGACGCAGCTGCCGGCGCAAAACAGTTTCCTGATCTAAACCCTCTTCTCGACAAACTCTTTTCCGAACCGCTGTGGGCAGAGTTTCCGGGTCGTCGCTCCCGTGCAGAAATTCAGCCGACCAAAGAAGGAACCAAAAAGTGAGCGAAAAAAAAACTCAAGCAAAAATGCGCTCGGAGGCATTTGTTACTGCCTCGAATTCACCCGTGGAGCAACTTTATGACGTCGGTCACCTGGGTTCACTCGAGTCCTTCCTGAATGAATTGGGCGAGCCGGGAAAATATCCATTCACTCGTGGTGTGCATCCTTCGATGTACCGCAGCCAGTTCTGGACAATGCGTCAATACGCGGGCTTCGCCACAGCCGAAGAGTCGAACAGTCGCTACAAATACCTGCTCGCACAGGGACAAACTGGATTGAGTGTGGCCTTCGATTTGCCCACCCAAATTGGTTACGATTCTGACTCTGAACAGGCCGCAGGAGAGGTTGGAAAGGTCGGTGTTGCGATAGACACTCTTGCCGACATGGAAATCCTTCTCCGCGATATTCCGCTCGACAAAATTTCTACCTCCATGACCATCAACGCGTCAGCGAGCGTTCTGCTCGCGATGTACATTGCTGTTGCGGAAAAGCAGGGAATCTCGGCCGACAAACTCCGC
>JBILKM010000061.1:0-10727 GCA_044376695.1 Silvanigrellaceae bacterium | reverse complement strand
CATTCCGAACTCCGAAGTCAAGCCCGCCTGCGGCAATGGTACTGCAGTTTTAACTGTGGGAGAGTAGCTCGGTGCAGCCTTTTTATTCTGAATCCCCGAGGGAGTTATCCTTCGGGGATTTTTTTTATTTTGATTAACCCACTTCTAGAACAGTTGTGCTTTCTTTACCGAGGCTTCCTGACTTCGAATCTGAATAAGATTTGCGGGGCTTTTGATGTTCTCTACTGGGTCTTTTTCGCTTCTTCTTTTGAACTCGGCTTACTTGCTTATTTAATATTCATTTTATACTTATCAGTGAATACAAATGATATTCATTATTCGATGCGGAGAGGGTTTGCCGCATTCGCACCCATGGAAGGTGATTTATGTATCTCGGCCGATCTTCGCTTTTAACTACTCTCCTGGTTTCTTTAGTTGTCCCGACGTTACTTCCTGCGTGTGCAGGAGAGAGCGAAAGATTAAGAGTCACGAAGTCTCGAGGCGCAAATGGCTCTCTGACTTATCTTACTTCAGACTCTGCAGAGAAAATTATCGGTAAAAATGATTTGATTCCAGTGCTGCGCGACGGAGCTAATATTCCTGAAAAGTATGCGCTCCTTATAAATGCTTTCGGTAAGATTTCCATGGGATGCACAGCAACGCACATTGGCAATGGGCTAGTCCTAACGGCTGGCCATTGTTTCGAAGCTACGGCGCGTCGTTCGGCAAAGTCCTGTGATGGCGTATCAGTGAGTTGGGGATATCGGAAAGATAAGTCACCTTTCCTTATCTCGCAGTGTGTCGCAGTGCTTGCCGCTGAATTTAATGACAATCGCGACTATGCCATTTTCAAAGTTGATAAGGCGCCTTCCGAAAAGGTCGAATTCGATTTTCAGACACGACCGAAAGTAGGAACCCCACTGACAATCTTCGGACATCCCCGGGCTCGGCCACTAGAATGGTCGCAAACCTGCGTTCTCGAAACGTCTGCACGCGGAGGCTGGGGTACCGATCAATTCAGCCATCAATGTGATACCGAGCCAGGGAATAGCGGTAGTACGGTTCTCGATGACACTTCACTTAAAGTTATCGGCATTCACGATGGTGGTCGTACGCCTTGGAATTACGCAACTTATCTGATTGATATTCCGTTGGATGAATTTCTCGATGGCGATGGCAAGCCCACTCGACCAGATAATCCGCCCGTACAAACAATCTCTTTACCTGACATGAGTTTCGGTCCGTTCCTGAATGACCAGAGCATCATCCTGAAAAGCTTCGGGAGTGAGCTTGGGCAGAGCATTTCGTTTGATATGTTGCTGGATACGGAAGAAAAAAGGGATTTTGTCGTGATCCGCTACGGAGATGATCAGGTCATCGAGGAGTCGGGCCTTCAAAAGCGTAGTTTCCAAAAATTGGCATTGCCCGTCGAAATCTCATTTCGTTCAAATCGATACATTCGTTCAACGACGGCATTTTTCAGCAAGGTAACAATCAACAAATAAGCCGAATCTTGATTTTTTTGTGTGCGTAGAGCCAGAGACCCTGATTCAATGAACCAAGCACCGTAGCCTCGAAGAGGCATCGCGGAAGCCGCCACAATCAGGAAAAGCTCATGCACGGCATCTAATGGTCATGGACTAAATCTGAAGGGATGGCTAACCCTGACTTCCTTGCCACCCCGTGGAGTCGGGAACTTCCAACGTTTGATTGTTGAGACAATGCAGTTTTCAAATTCGACATCGCCGAGATCACTCTGCAGGACAGAAACGGCGGCCACTTTTCCGCTGTTGGTTATATCTATTTTGGTGAGGACGAGCCCCTGTGCTTCTGGATTGTTTATGAGTTCTTTGTTGTAGCAGTTCAGAATATTTGCTCGGTTTGATTGAAGGACTCGACCAACCGTTTTTTTGGATAATCCACCTTCAACGACAGTATCGCTTAACGACTCAGAAACAGTTCCAACAGGTGGCGAACCTACCTTGGCATTCGTCTTTACGGAGGGCATTTGGTCTTCGCTGGATGGAGATTGCTCCACGGCCTGCGCACCGCCCGATTCTGAGTTCTTACTTTGGTCTTGAGACTGAACCGGGGTTCCCTGCATTGCTAGAGAAGGCGTCTTGCTGTCGGTCTTGCTCTGTTGATTCATGATTGATTGGGCGGGCTGTTTGCCCAATCTGGGCGATACGCAGCCAGCGATGAGCATTGCCATCGCCAATAAAAATCGCTTGTTCTGGTTTTGGAAGAACATCCATGACCCCGAGCGTCGTGATTCAGACTCATCCACAGGGGCACTGTTACCCCTGAACCACAAAATCTTTGTTAATCTTCGGAAGTCGACTGGGTCGGGTTGAGTCGAGGGCGTCAAATAGAGTGAAGGATCGATCATAAGGCGGGAACCTGAGATTATTTTTGCTTTTGAATCAATGATTCGCCTTCTCTCTGTGAAATTGGCACTTTGTGGAATCCCTGACCCTTTTGGGAGTGTTCTTGTTGGATATGGAGCGTTCACTCCAAGAGTGTAAGAGGAGACAAAATGAGCGAAAAAAAGAGGATCCTCGAGGCCATTCGGATGCGGATGCGCAGGGATGGTGTCACCTACGCCAAATTGGCCAAGAGCCTTTCAGTGAGCGAAGTAAGCGTCAAGCGTTACTTTTCGGAAGAACGCCTCTCGCTCGATCTGCTCGATGACATATGCCGTGTGTTGGGTGCTTCGCTTGATGTTCTTCTCGCTGAGCTTAAGTCACTTGCCTATGAACAAAAGGATACGTTTTCAGAGGAGCAGGAGGCTGCTCTTGCTAAAGATGAATTTCTTTTCGTGTTGTTTTTTCTCGTTGCGCGCGGTGGCACATTTGACGAGATTGATCGCCGTTTTGGAAAGAAGCAGACAGCAAAAATTGTAAAGGCTTTGCGCGAACTCGAGGAACTAAAGTTGCTCACTTATCCTTCGAACACGGCAATGCGTTCATTGGTGAGCAGCAACGCACAAATCAGACCTGGCGGGGCGCTCTGGAAGAAATACAGTAGTGTCGGAATTCAGGAGTTTTTCGGCAGCGATTTTTCGGCACAGGACGAGTATTTTAAGCTCTCTCTGGGGTACATTTCCGAGGAGAACGCTTGCCAGTTGAGAAAGAAATTGGAACTCCTTGAGGATGAGCTTAAAACCATGCTTGCAGTTGAGCAGGCAACCACAAAGAGTGGCCAGAAGAAGAAGTTTTACTGGGTCGCAAACTGCTTTCGCCCAATGGATTCGAGTGTTCTCGAGGTCATAGCTGAGAAGAGTAAATTCTACTGATGCAAAAACAATGAAATGGCACTTCAAGCCAACTGCCAAACCCTTTAATTTCTGCACGTGTGCCTGAGGGTATCAGATTCTGATACCCTCAAGAAACCTACTCCTACACTGTGTATTGCTCTGATAGCGATCAGCATGTCCTTTCCCTTGGCGGTTGTGGCTTTTGAAACACTACCGCTGAATCGGGAAATTCTCTCTAAAGGAGCACGCTGTGTTTAGTTTGATGGGTCGAAGTCTCGTCGCTACCTCTGAGCTATTCAATTTATTTCTTTTTGATGAAAAGTTGTCCTTTAAGCGGCTCGACACGGAACGGGACTTTGAAATTTTGCAGCGTGAATTTGAGAGAGCTGATGGGACGCGGTTACCGACAGATTATCTCAAACAGGGCCGGGCGTTTATCTGTTTTAATGAACATCTTGTTCCTCAGGGAGGCTTTGCACTCATCGATAAGGGCCCGTTTCGTACCCTCCAGCAAATTCCCGGTGATGCAGCACAGCCTGTCGAAGCTGCGATGACCGAAATAACCGGAGTTTGTTTGTTGCCAGGCCATCCGCTGCGTCGAACTCGCTTTTGGTCATATGTCGTTGGACAAACACTCTGTGGCCATTCGTCGCGCATTGTTTATGCTGTGGACGCGAGGAAGAGTGCACTGCGCGATAGGATTTTCAATCACATTCGAGCTCATACTCTTTACGAGGGGCCTGTAAAAAGGCTCGATGGGATGGTCGCTGAAACGATTGAAGCAGTTGAGCTGACTACAAAGGTTCGGCTGGCGAAGGGTTTTCTGCGTTTGGCATTTCGAGAAACAGAAAAATTGAGGCCTCAGTTCTTGAAGAACTGAGGCCCGCATAGGTCGGCACAGCGTTTATTGTTTCACGTTTTCTCCGCCCCACAGGCATGAGCGGTTCGGGTTTGTTGTTGCACGCGCTGCACATTCTGTGCGGCAGCTGAAGCGTGTCGTGCTTTGCTGATAGTGAACTTTTCCAGCAGCGCCACGGATGACACACTGATTCACAGGATGTGCCCTGAGCACCTCGGCGCCCCACTCGCAACGGCGCCCAGGATTTGTTGCTTCGCGATTTTGGCATTCAGTAACGCACTCGGCGCGTGTTTTGTTTTCAGCAAAGATAACAACCTGGTCAGCTTGAATCACCTTACAAGAATCCATGGTCGTATTGAATTTTGAGACAGCTGGTGCGGCCGTTTCCGCAAATTGGCAACTGCGAACCAAGACTTCCGTTCCAGTTGCAGCGTTCGCCTTCATCAGCTCATCGAATGCTGCTACGCAGTAGTTCAAGCAGCCACGTCCGAAGCCTGTACGTGCCGTATTGTCGGTCTGTGAGGATTGGCCAACGACACTGTAATTGCCTTTGTTATCTTTCTTCACCAGCGAATAGTTCAACCGGCAAATACGGTCACCCATGCCTGCCAAGCCGAAAGAGGCCATTTCATCGGAGTATTCAAGGTCAGGGCCTAACCCTTTACTGTCTGTAGATGCAGTCTGGTTTGTGTTTGATGTTGGACCACATCCGACCAACGACACGACGCCAAGACAGAGCGCAAAAAGACCCTTGAAATTGATCATGAAACCTCCAAAAATATCTTTGCCAGTATTATCGGAGGAAAAACGATCGACCTTGAGCACAGGTGTTTGATAGCTCAGATAAGTTAATTAATTTATCATTTTGGGTGTTTTTTGTGAGATTATGTTTTGTTCCAACTCAGGAGTTGCTGCCGCGTGGAACCGGTGGGAAACCAAAATACCGGACAAGGCTGACTCACTTGCAACCAGTTTCTGGTGCAGCGTGTGTTTTGAATGACACCTTTCGGTTGCTGCTAGGTGAAACGTCCTCAGATGCGTCTTCGGTCACGACGGGCACTGGCAGCAGACTCGACCCTCCAGAGGTCTCTTCTCCATCCACTGAATATAGGGTTGCTATGGGTACGCCATCCAAATGAACAATAGAACCACTGTCTCCTTTAACAAATCGCACGCGAGTGCTGTTACGCGGTGAAGATAAGAGAAAGGCTCCTGTGTCCTCAAACGTCTCGAGGCCAATGATCTGATCGGTAGCATTGGAAAAGGGAAGGCGAAGATGGCGATACAGAGGAGTGGCGATCTGAGCTAGAATGTTATCCATGCCCAAGTCATCCACGAGGCCGAAGGTCGATGCGATTTCAAATCGGTCTAAGCGAGCGCGTGTGTCAGTTGTCTCGGCTGCAATATCAACAATAGCTTTTGAAAACTCGCGTGCCGCGCCATGGGTCATGTCTGCCATCATCCATGACCAGGGCCTGTCCCGGTTCCAGAAGTGGTCTGGCTGAAACTTGCTTCCGCCAGGGCAAAATTCATGCGGACGAACTTCCAGTTCCGGAAGTGTATCAATTTGTCCCGTAACTGAATTGTAGCGTCGAAGGGGACGATGACAGGTTACTGCCACACCATCAATTGTCGTTCGTGGAGAGGAATATCTGCCGCCAGAATGTGCTAGATAGGTTGTGTTTACAGCCGGGGGAACTGCATCTTGGGTGGTAAATTCTCTCTGTTCCAGAATCTGGGATTCCTCGGGGTGGGGAAGCGAGAAGACCTCACGATTCAGATTTTCGATTTCGAGCACGTCATCTGAGAAAAACGGAAAACTATTTCGAGGGAAGGAGCTCACGAATTGCCGGATTCTGTTTCCCTCATGAATAATCCACTCGCTCTGTGATGTGACGTGCATGCGTCTCAGAAAGGTCTCACGCTTCAGTGCAATGCGGGAAAGTGTACTTGCAGAGACGGGCGAATTCTTCAGGGATATCAGGAGCATCTTGCTTTGAACGGATTCCGGATCGGGAAGTTCAAAATCGAGATTCATGAGATCAAAAATACTAAAACAAAGAGAATGGCGGTCGGCTGCAGGTTGACTCCAGCGTAGGTTCTCACACGAAACCCGAGGGGTCAGTACAGCTGAACTTCCCTCCACAAGCATCGAACGTCGATCAAAGGCTCTAAAAAGACGCGATCGTTCGGCAAAAAATGAACCACCCGCGAGAGTAGAATATCCTCTGCGCATGCGCTCAGCTGATTTAATGAGTGGGTGTTCGATTTTCCATTTATAAAATTCACCCGACGCAGAAGTTCGATTGCGCACTGCGAGCGTGATTGATTTCAGTAGAAGCGGTTTAATGCAATGTGATGCAGTCCAAACACGGACTTTCGGGGGATTGGTCTCAAGCAATTGAAGCGATGCGTTGCATTGAGTCGAAATTTCATTTTGTGTGAGCGGCTCGAGGAGATTCTCTTCCTTCAAATCGTAATGCGAAAGAAGGAGCAGTCCAACGCTATTTGATTCGAGTGCCGTGGCAGATGTAGAACCACTTTTTAGCACTGATTGAACCTTGGCGCACCGCGCCGCATTGACAGGATTGCCATTTGAACAACCCGCTAAACACAGGAGCATAAAAAATATTTGAAAACGCAAAATCGTGATCAATTTATGCTCCTTTCATGGGTCTGGAGGCACAAAAAGTGCCATGATTGCTGGCGCCTCTGAGATATAGGGCATCACAAACAGTTTTTTTCCTGCCCAGGTGACATTGTGATCCCAGAACGCATTTATACGAAAGTTAAATCCAAAGGGCATAGGTATCCGTGACCATTTATTCTCATCAGGGGTAAACTGAAAACTGAATTCAGCATCGATTGGCTTCCAGAAAAACATATGGCGGCCTGTCCAGACGGGCCGTTCATCAGCGTTATATGGTGGTTCTCCTGGTTGGTTACCAAGTGCAGTCCAGCGATTCAATGATGGAGAGAAGCGCCAGACTCCCATCTCTCTCTCAAGTTTTTTGGAAACTGATGGGAAATTCTCCGAGCTTCCTCCCCAGACAAGCACATCCTGACCTGTCCAAACACCATGCATGAATGCCCTTGCAGATGGAGCATTCTCAGTCGCAATGGGTTGCCAGGAGTCGGTTGCGGGAGAGTAGATTGCTCCGTCGTTCCTGACGCTCATATTTTCTCTGATGCTTGCCAAGGTATCTGCAGTGTTTGACAGGTATTTTGCCTCATCCGCACGGAACCCGCCCCAAAGAAAGCAGTTTTGGCCGGTCGAAACGACGGTCATCCCAGCTCTTGGGCCAAGCGTGTCGGGCGATGCACGACGGAGTGAGTCGGTTGCTGAATCAAAGACAACCTTCTCTGAAATGAGAGCTGGACTGCCAATGGCTCTTCCCCCATGAAGCGTCTTGCGTAGCCCACCGGAAAGCAGCAAGTGATTTCCGGCAAAGCAGGGTGGGTTCGCGTCCCAGCGTGAGGCAGAACCGCTGTTGCTGATTGGATTGAAATCAAAATCTGATCCCCCGGACAAAATCGACTGGAAAGGCTCGTGTGCACCGTTTGAAGTTGCAGCCTTTATCCCATTAAATTTAAAGAACCGTGCATTGCTTAGGGTCGGATCTTCTATATATCCTCCGAGGATGTAGAAGATATTGCCGATGAAAAAATTTATACTTTCAAAGCGAGACATCGTAAGACTACCATATGTGCTGTCTGAATATGTGAGTTCAGTTGTTGCGGGTGAGAGCTTCCGCCAAGCACGGTTTTCCAAGTTGTAGATGTAACCGCCTTGCTGATGCACAGGGTTGAATGGGTCGTTGTACACACCGCCGTTGAAAAAAAGATTTTTTCCCTCCGCATCCAAGACCGGCGGGGAGGTTCGATGCAGATGGTAGGGGCCGAGTGGACTTAGACCACTTGTGGATCTTGATTCTGGAATGTCGATGAGACGAGCTGTGAGGTTGCTGTCGTTCTCGGGGTAAAAGATAACTCGGCTATTGTAGCTCTTGGATGTATAAAAAGTGGAAGTGTAATTGTTTGTTGAGCCGTCGGGGGAGCCATAGGTCTTCGTGTTTGTAAAGATTGTCGTGTTAGAGACCTCTGTCCCATTGATTGCAAAAACTTTATTTTCGAATTCAAATCCAAGAAAATCAAAACAACATTTTGCAATGGCAGTGCCCGAAAGCGTTCCAGATGGGAACATGTTTGCATAGAATTTTGTGCGGCTGTCCTGGAAGTCGAATGCGCCGTTTTCATACGCAATTGTGAAAACATATTCATTCACATCGCTCTTGATGAGTGATGATCCTCCTCCAAAGATATAGAGAAGTTTTCTGTTTCCACCGGTCGGATGCTGGGCAAGTACCAGGGTGGGATTGATGTTCCACTTTGGAATTCCATTGACCCAGGCATTGTATGCAAGTGAGCCTGTCAGGGTGTCGTAGATTGCAATGGAGTTGTTGCGTCCAAAGATAAGGATCTTGTTTTCATGATAAACAGCATTTGCATAGCTCAGAGGTATAGCAGTGTTCGGAAGGGACTGCCAGGAATTGGTATTTGGGTTGTATTTGGCCACTGAATACTGGTCAATGTCGCCAGGCAAAACTCCCCCCATCACGAAGAATTCCTGACCTGTCCAAATTCCAGTATGGTGCATCCTTGCTGACGGAGCGTTTTGGTTTGAAATCTTTGTCCAGCGATGTGTGCGTATGTTGTAGAGAGCACCGTCGTTCAGGGGAAGTTCAAAACCCTGTGACGTGCGTGTGTATCCTCCCCAGACCAGCACCCTTTGTTCATCAATGAATATAACAGAGGGTTTAATTCTTGCTGACGGTGCATCCACTCCAGACATCGTTACCCACCCATTTGCGTTGATATCAAAGATTCCGCCATCGGCGAGGGGGCCGGAGTCGTTTTCTCCCCCATAAATAGCAACTTTCTCATTCAAACCACCTACACCGGGGCTGGCGCGGGCTGTAGGGGCATTATCTGTCACAATGAATTCCATTCTCGTGCGCGATAGTTGCCCCGTTGTTGGGTCGATTGTTGGCTGAAATATATAGCCACTCTCAAGGTACTTGTAGGTATGGAGGGCGTTTTGTACGTTGACAGTCTCTGCAGAATTTGAGCCACCCCAAATCGACGCACGCCTCGAGAAATCGAACTGCTTTCCTGACCAGACAAAGGCGTGGGTGCCTGTCCAGACGGCCGCATTCTCGATGCCAATTATTTTTTCGATCGAAGCTCTGTGCGGAATTCTTTCCCAACAGCTCAGGGTCACAGGGATGATGAATTTTCTGCTCTGATATCCGGAATTACTCTCATACTCAATTCCCAGATCGCGCTGCCCACACTGTGTGTTGCTTTTGGGGAGAGTATAGGTCAGGGTTTCACTCAATTCCTGCCATGCGCTTGGCGTTGCGTCGAGGCTGAATCTGACCCGTTTTGCGATTTGCGGCCGATTTTTAAAATGAATCGTGAATGTTCGGTTTGGTGAGGCAATGACTCTCTGCTGTATTTCCACCTCCGGGCTATACATTTTCCCACCTATTGCGAATGGGTCGAAGATGAGTGGGAGGAGATAGACACCAAGTGGTTGCGACTTTGCGTTATAGACACGAATGAAAAGTGTCGTGTTTATAGGTTTAGTTAGCGGTATTTGCAGGTCGCGCCGTGCCACTGACTTTGCCATCAGGCTCTCACCCTCTTTTGTGTCCACGCTTATGAACCGTGAGCCTTGGGGTAAAAAGAGGCGTATATTTGCGACCGGATCTGTAACAATTCCATTTTCGCCATTCAGCAACACAGGCAACTGTGTTGAATTAGATGCAGAACTGAGCCATAGGTCTCCGAGTTCTGTTCTTGAATCTGGCTTGACTTCGATTGGTTCGTTTTGAATGTGACCATGGGAAACTGTTCTCACAGAAAAGTGAAAACGCCCCACGGGGATATTTTCTAGCAAAAATTGTCCATTGGGATCTGTCTTGGTTGAGACACCGATCTCTGGAATGTGTACCTCTGCACCATTGGCTGCTTCAGAATTGACTGAATTGATGATTCTCCCCTGCAGCGAACCATTTTTTTCGAATGGTGGCTGACCTAACTCAATGAATTTTCCAGCTTCAACGGTGAGCTCTCTATAGAAAGCACTTGATACCCTTTCATTCTCAGTCATCGAAATGAGGATCGAGTGCTCTTGTGGATGGAGATCTGTAAGAGCAAATTGGTTTTCGGATATCCAGTTAGTTTTCGCATCTGGTTGCTGTACGCTTCGAGCTTTAAGATCTGTGCACCTACTTTTTTCGCAAGTAAAAATAATGTGGCCTTTGCTTTTTTTGAGATTGAGAGTTCCGAGCCGACTCTCGGTAGAAGATTCCATCTCAGGTTCGAGTTCAGCCGTGAACGCTGTTGTTCTTTCGTTCGAACAAGATGTTGAGAATGATATGAAACACAGCATAAGCAATTTAATTTTCCGGGACAGCATAGAATGCCCCCCGAGATGTGATTCCGGCTGCAGTTCGTCCGCCCCAAACAAATATGCGAGAGTGCTGCCTCATGAAACTGACGGTGTGTTCTGTCCGAGGAGAGGGAGCTTCAAACGAAGTAATAGGAACCCAGCGATCCGAACTCGAG
>JBILKM010000116.1:0-3555 GCA_044376695.1 Silvanigrellaceae bacterium | reverse complement strand
AAATGAAAATCATTGCTCCGGTGCGTGAGTGGGGAATGGGGCGCGATGAGGAGCTCGAATACGCGCGCAAAAACAACATCCCGGTCAAGCAAACCGTCGACTCTCCCTACAGCTACGACGACAATATGTGGGGCATCTCTGCTGAGGGCGGTGAAATCGAAAACCCTGCTCTTGTCCCTCCGCTCAAGAACATCCTGCAAATCTGCAAGTCCATTGAAGATACTCCAAATGAGCCGGTCATGGTCACACTGGGCTTTCTGAAGGGGTTGCCAGTGCAGCTCAATGGCCAGGATCTTGGCCTCGTGCCCCTCATCGCTCAGCTCAACGAGCTCGGCGCCGCACACGGAGTGGGAGTCACGCATCACATTGAAGACCGCGTGGTCGGTTTAAAGGTTCGCGGAATTTACGAAGCTCCTGCTGCCAGCATCATCGTTCGCGCGCACGAGACGCTTGAAAAATATGTCTGCACGCGTCAGGAGAACGAGTTCAAAACTACAGTTGACCAAAAGTGGGGCTACCTCTGCTACGGTGCGCAGTGGTACGAGCCGTTGATGCACAATCTCAACATGTACATTGATGCTGTGAATGAGAAAGTCACCGGTACGGTAACCTTGCGTCTGTTCAAGGGGCGGGCTGAGCCAGTTGCGGTCGAAACTCCCAACAGTCTTTTCGATGAGAAACTCGCAACCTTCATGAAGAGCAATGCGTTCAACCAAAATGCTTCTGCGGCATTCACTGAAATCTACACGATGCAGATGCGTATGGCGCGCGAAACTGAGCGTTATGCACTCATCTCGATTGGCAGCATGGAGCAGAAACAGCGTTTCCTGCCACTTGTTTCCAAACTTGCAGAGAGCGGATTTGTTCTCTTCGCAACCGAGGGAACCCACGCGGTATTACAGAAGGCCGGTGTGCCTGCTGTTTGTGTGTACAAGGTTTCTGATTCGAATAAAAAACCAAATCTGCTCGACCTTCTGAAGCAGAATCGCTTCGATCTCATCGTGAACGTCATGAGCCCTGAGAACAACACCGTCGAAGTGCGCGATGGCACAGAAATTAGAAAGTGGAGCGTCATCAATGGTGTTCAATTGGTGAGTGAATACGACGTCCTCATGAATATCTGTGAGCGTTTTAAGACCCAGGCCCGCAAACCCACACCTGTGCGCAGCGAGAGTCAAAAGCCCGCGCTCGTAAACGGAGTCTGAAAATGCAGTGGATGCCTTTGGCTGCGCTCAAGCAGAAAATTTTGGGAGCAGGTGGGTTTGTAAATGCCCATGCACATTTCGACCGTGCCTATTCGGTCACACCAGCGGATCTGCCGGGAGCTAACGCAACCGTTGAGAGAGCTCTGCAGGAGAAGTGGCAACTGGTGGACGCGTGGAAGCGTTCGACCTCAGAGGAAGATTACTTCGCTCACATCACTTCTGCTCTGCGTTCACAGCGTGAATGTGGCGTGAGTGCAGCACTCACTTTCGTCGACTGCGATCCAGTTGCTGGAACGCGGGCGCTGACTGCAGCTGTGCGTGCACAGGAGTACGCCTCCACCCAACTGCAAATGAAGCTCGTTCTGGCCTGCCAGACTCTCAAAGGCGTTCTCGAGCCCGAGGCGCGTCGCTATTTTGAAATGGCACTTGAGAAAGTGGATGTGATTGGCGGTTTGCCGGGTGCAGACAGAGGAAGAGAAGAGGAGCACCTCGATGTTCTTCTCTCGGCTGCAAAAGCCCACAAGAAGCGTGTGCATGTGCACGTCGATCAAAACAACGATCCCAAAGAGCGCGAGACCGAACAATTGGCGCGCGCTGTTTTACGCCATGGTCTTGAAGGCCAGGTCACTGCAGTCCATGGGATCAGTATTGCTTGCCAACCCAAAGCATATCGCAGTGAGCTCTACAAGCTGTGCCTTGATGCCGGACTCAGCTTTGTGGCATGCCCGGGTGCGTGGCTAGATGCACGCCGCAATGAAAACCTCACCCCGACTCACAATGCGGTGACACCCATTGATGAAATGATCCCTGCGGGTTTGTGTGTGGCTCTCGGCTCCGACAACATCGCTGATATCTATAAGCCATTTGCTGATGGCGACATGATGACCGAGCTGCGAATGTTGCTCGAGTCCACACATTTCTACGACACACGTGAGCTTGTTCGGATTGCCACCGATAACGGACGCAGGGTCTTGGGGCTCGATTGACATGTACAATCCGCTTGTGAGCTACGAAGAAAATCTGCGGCTTGGACCTTCACCCGAATGGAACTCGGGAGGTTTTTTTCCGCAGATTCGCTTTACAGGCGCGCCCATGTTCTCGTGCCTTGGTCATCCACTCCACTTGCCTCTCGGAATGCCGGCAGGGCCGTTGTTGTCGGCCGCGTACCTTAAGGTGGCCCTCGAGGCCGGCTTCAGTATGCCTGTCTACAAAACTGTGCGGAGCTCTGCTTGGAAAAGTCATCCATGGCCAAATGTCTTGGGTGTTGAAAATTTTTTGGAGAGCCAATCCCAGCAGCGTCCGGTGGCTCAGGTCACACCACTGTCGAGGAATATGCTGAGCGAGCAGCTTAAGAGTGGCTCGCTCAGCATTACCAATGCATTCGGTGTTCCCAGTTCTGCACCTGAACAGTGGGCGAGCGATTTTGCGTCGTTGCCTGAATCTGCGTTTTCCGCGGGAAGCATGAGCGTCTTGAGTTTTCAAGGTTCGCGCCGCGACGGGCAGGGCTGGAGTGCATTTCTCGACGATACAGCGCGTTGCGCGCGTCTGGCTGCTGAGGTGGTTTCCCGTCGGGGTGGAAAAATCCTCGAAATGAATGTCAGTTGTCCAAATGAATCGGGCGCGCCTATCTACACCGATCTCAATGCGCTCGGAGAATCACTCGATGCTGCCGCCTCGGCCTTGCTGGATTTTCCTGGTGTGCAGTTGATTGTGAAGCTTGGTCAGCTCGAGCCTGCCAATACTCTTGCTGTCGTTGAGCGAGTGGCACGGTGCGCGCACGGAATTTCTGCGATCAACACATTGAGCGCAAATATTGTCGACCTCCGTGGGCAACGCGCGTTGGGTTCTGGTGCAGAGCATGGCGGGATTTGCGGCGAGGTGATCCGCACCACTGCGCTCACTTCCATGCGGCAGTTGAGCCAGGCCCGGCGGGCGCTCGGGCTCGACAAGAACAATTTCGCTCTTGTCGGGGTGGGCGGTTGTTTCAACTCCAACCACGTCTGCGAATTTCTCGAAGCCGGTGCCGATGTCGTGCATGCAGCAACCGGTGCTATGTGGAACCTCCAGTTCGCATCCGAATGTGCACGCAGGTTGGGGGTTCGTTTTTCTGGAAAGGAAAGTGTTTGATGAACACGGTTCATGATGATGCGATTCGGTCGATTGTCGATCTGTATTTTGCAGACCAAATTATCAAGGTCGACTCCTCCTATCCCTTCATACTTTCAAGTGGTGCGCGCGCACCTATCTACCTCGATCATCGGCGGGCTTTCACACGTCCGAAATTGCGGCAGCTTTTGGTCAAGACCTGGGCTAGCCGAATGGAAAGCGAGTTGAAGGAATTCAATCTTCG
>JBILKM010000115.1:0-3590 GCA_044376695.1 Silvanigrellaceae bacterium | reverse complement strand
ACAAGTTGAATCAGGTGCTGATCAAAGCTCTGCATGCCACTGTGCCCGCCCTGAACAATGAAGTCGCGCACAAGAGAGGGATGTCCTCCTTTGGCCAGCTTCTCGCGGATAGTTGCAGTGTTGATCATGATTTCCTGGGCAGCAACTCGTCCGGGACGGTCTTTGCGTTTGACAAGTCTTTGGCTGACCACCCCGCGGAGACTATCCGATAGCTGTGCACGAACAATGCCCTCCTTATCTCGACCCACCATACCAATGATGCGCAGAATAGAATCGGCAGCATCGTTGGTATGCAGAGTGCTGAGAACTAAGTGCCCGGTTTCGGCGGCCTGCAGTGCAACTTCAATGGTTTCTGTATCTCGCAACTCACCCACAAGAATGACATCGGGTGCCTGGCGCAAGGCACTCTTCAGCGCCTGTGCATACGATTGGGTATCCAAACCCAATTCCCTCTGATTGAACATCGATCGCTTGTCCGAGTGGACAAATTCAATGGGGTCTTCAATCGTAATAATATGCGATGTGCGGGTGCTGTTTATGTAATCGAGCATCGCAGCAAGTGTTGTTGATTTTCCTGAGCCGGTCGCTCCCGTCACGAGAATCAAACCTCGCTTTTGGTCTGCGAGTTGGCGAATGCTAGTTCCCATTTCGAGCTTTTCGAACGACGGGATTTCCATAGGTACGAGGCGCGCTACGAGACTCAAATCGCCACGCTGATGAAACATGTTTATACGCACACGCCCTGCACGCTGACTTTGAAAACTTAAATCTACGTCTTGCATCGCATTGAGTTTGGTTTTGTAACTGTCATTCAACAATGATGTCATGAGACCATTGAAGAACTCTGCATCCAGTCGTGGGCCATTGCGGCTCGGAAACAGCTCACCATTCCACCGAAACATGGGCACTTGCCCTTGCTTCAAGAGCACATCACTAGCACCACCCTTGAGTGCGCTTGCCAGAAGAATTTCAAAGAGCTCTAGAGAGTCACGTTTTGTATCCAACTGCACCTGGGGCTGTGGTTGCCGTTGGGGTTGAGGTTGGGCCTGAGGTTGTGGCTGTATCTGAGGCTGCGCCTGAGACTGTACCTGGTGTTGTGCCTGAGGCTGTGCCTGAGGCTGTGTCTGAGGCTGTGCCTGAGGCTGTGTCTGGTGCTTGTCCGGAAACTCCGCCTCGGTTTCTAGGGGCACTACTGTTTTAGGCGCGCCAAAACCTTCCTCCTGCATAGGCTGGGTGGATTTGGGCGAAATACCAGAGCTAGCCACATGACTGTCTTCCAACTCGAGCTTCACACCGAGATTTACGGTGAGCACAGGAGCTTCAGCAGACCCTGGCACTTTATTTCCCGAAAGGCTGTCTTTGTCTTTTGGACGCTCATCGAACACCAAATCTTCTTCGGTGTTACTCAGTTCGATGCCAGGCATTTGGCACTCCTTCTCAACCAGTGAATGTTCGGAGGATTTTCTGATTTCTGAAGGGGAATAAATTTTTTTCTAAATTGGCCGATAACACCTCAGATTTAGAGGAGAGAGAGCCATGGCAAGTGCAACAGGCCCATTTGGGCTCCGTGAAGAGGACTTGATCGCCATTCCGGTCGACAGCCTCAAGGCCAATACGCCCATCAATTTCGACCTTTATGCATCCGTCGGTGGCCCAGATCCAAAGCGCGCAAAAGACATTGTGCTTTTTGCGAGCGCGCCATCGAGCTGGAACACCACAGAACCTGCGCTTTTAAAAAATTGCGGAATATCCAATTTCTTTATCCGGCCCGACGATCACAAACGCTACAAATCGTATATTGCATTCAATACAGCCTCACGGGCAGTGGATCACAACGGCACTCCGGAATTTCGCATTTCACAGATTCAGGACATAGGCTCACACCTGATGGAAGTGTGCTTTCACACCGGCATGGACAATCTGGTGCTTGGTCGTCTGCAGACCGTAGCTGATGATATTGTCACCTGTTTGCAGGATGATCCGCGTGCTGTTCTCCACATCCAAAACCTGGTCGACCATGACATGTACACCTACTTTCATTCGACCGGAGTAGGAATCCTTTCGGTTGCGATTGCCAAAGCAATGGGAGAGAATAATGCCGACGTTCTGCGTTGTTTCGCGCTGGGTGGGTTGCTGCACGATATCGGCAAACGCGAAACCCCTCTCCATGTTCTCAATAAGAACGGCCCACTGCTCGACACCGAGTGGGATCTCATGAAAAAGCATCCGGAAGATGGATTTAATGCAGTTAAAACTCTCGAGGTTCCGGAGATGGTGCGCGAGATCATTCTTTATCACCATGAAAAACGCGACGGGACAGGTTATCCATTTCAATTAAGTGCCGAACAAATCCCCCTGCCTGCGCAGCTCGTGAGTATCGCAGACATCTTCAATGCACTCACAACTACGCGCAGCTATCATCGCAAGAGGACGCGATTCGAGGCGCTGATGCTGATGAAGCAAGACATGCTCGGAAAAATTTGGATTGATGCATTCAAAGGGCTCATTACAGCTCTGACCGAAGGTGAAGCTGCAGCTGACGACAAGGAAATCCGCTCAATCTCCCTCGGATGAGGATTTAGCCTCGCCATTCAGCAGAGTGTCAACCGGTGTATCGACACTCTTTTTTTTGTTGCACTCTGCACAGCAAGGAACAACGTTACCGGGCGAGGTGGTACCACCTCGCGCAATGGGAACAATGTGATCCATTGTGAGCTCTTTGAAGGTAAATTTTTTGCCACAGTAATGGCATAGACCCTGGGCTGTTTTCTGCTGCCACCAGCGGCTCTTCTTCGCCTCACGAACCTTCGCACGTTCGCGCCGGATATGCTCTTCATCTGCAAAAAGATAGGAGTTCAATTCCATGGAGAAGTCTGCCTGCTCAAGGCTTCGTCAGCATGGCTGCGATGTTCATACTCAGCTTATCGGGTAAAACACGTGAGGCTGCCGCTAGAGCCTTGTTGGAGGCGCCAAGCACAATTCTCGCTTCGCCGCGTGCAATCCCCTCGAGTGCCTGTGAAACTGCATCTGGCGATTTCATCATGCCAATTTTGAGTTTGTCGGCGTTGCCTGCGACCTCAAAAAACTCTGTTTCCGTGGGACCAGGGCAAACAGCACAGGCGCGCACTCCTGAGCCACGTAGCTCATGAGCGAGAGCTTCGGTAAAATCACGCACAAACTTTTTCGATGCTGCATAGACTGCGAAATTAGGAATGGGAATGAACGATGCCGTCGAGGCGATATTTACAATTGTGCCGAAGCCATTCTTTTTAAATGCAGGAACCGCATAGTACGTGAGTTCTACCAGCGCCTTAATGTTCAGCTCGATTTGACCCAGCTGCAGCTCCATTGGAATTTCAGTGAATGTTCCAATTTTACCAAAACCAGCATTGTTAATGAGAAGATCGACTCCCGTACTTTCGATAACTGTCCGTAGTCGGGCTCGCTCCGATGGCTTTTCCAGGTCACAGGAAATACATTCTGCCATCACGCCCATTTTGCGGATTTCTTGAGAGAGTTCCTTGAGCTTGTCCTCACGACGCGCAACCAGCACAACATCGGTACCCTGGCGCGCGATTTGAAGTGCAAAC
>JBILKM010000007.1:0-82643 GCA_044376695.1 Silvanigrellaceae bacterium | reverse complement strand
GCAGCGAGAAGACAAACGGCTGGCCGTCGAGTTTCGCCTGTGAGGCATCTTTGCGCTGACCGTCGTCGAGGAATTCGAAATCAACGGGCGCACCCTTCGGCACAACAACCTGATGTCCGAAGTGATCGACAAGCTCATCCAAGTAGGGATAGGTCACTCCAGACTGAAAAACGTTGTTGACGACACCAAGGTACGCGCTGTCTGAGCCTTTGCTTTTGGAACGTGTCTGCAGCATCCGTGTGACGGCCATGACCGAAACGCCAACGTCTTTGCGCACGAGCTCGGAGATGACCGCACCATACTCAGGACTTGCGAAGAACTCGGGCTTGAGCTCAAGAGCGGCCTTCAGTGCGAGCGGCTCAACACCATACTTTGCACCGAAGCTCTTCAAAAACTCTTGCTGCGAACCTTTGCCGTTGTAGCCCAACTCCGCGAGCTGGAGATAAACATTGCGCGCTGCGAATTCGCTTGATTCGGCTGCAGACTGTTGCGCAATGCCCCAAAGAGCAGTGAGTTTCTGCAGCTCTTGACCAAGGCTTCTTACAAGCTGCGCGTAAACCATCGGCGAGCGCGGATCGAGAACAGCATCCATTGGATTCGCATAGCGCAAGCGCTGCAGAATCACGTTCGCGCGATGCAACGTAAATTCATTGAAGTCTTTGCCGTAGTCGAAGCGTTGGCAATTGCCCAACGCGGTGACATTGCGATCGGTGCAGAATGCGGTTTGAGTTTTGAACTTCATACCTTCGCTGGGCAGATTGTATGCCGCCGCCAGCGCAACGATGTCGTAGGCACCGAAAGTCGGGAGACCAGCTGCACCGTCGTTGGAGGTGAAGTCTGTCATCGCTCCAGAACCCATGTCGATACCGTAGTCGTTGTAGTCCATCACGGAATCGGTGTGAGCGTCGACAGCCACAGGGGGCTTGGCATCTGCCGCGAGTTCAGCGGGTGTGGTTGAGGCGATAAAGTTATGTCGCAATCCGAATACATGCCCAAGCTCGTGCACAAGCACCGAGCGCAGCAGTGAAAGAGCTCCTGCTTCAGGCGAATTCACCAGTGGGGAAGTGATAACAGGAGCACCGCTCTCACCCATGTTGATGTCAGCATTTGGAATAAACTGCTTCACGCAATCAAGTTTGGAGTTGACGAAGTTTTTGCCTGCACTGAGGCGCTTCACTAGGCTGTCTTCATTATTGTTGCTGTGCGCAGCTTCAAGCGCACGCGTGCGCTTTTCAACGATCTCCTTGAGGGGAGAATTCAGCCCAAGCTGGCCGCGAATCTCTGTGGCGAGTTGATCGGCGGAACCCGGACGAACCGCAGTTGCATCTTTAATCGGTTCAAGCGTCGACACCATCTCACTCGGCTGAACAGTCCGACCAAGACTTTCAGAGGCGAAACGTGCCAATGCAACCAGGTCACCCTTGCGGTTCGCTTCATCAAAAGCCTTGAGTGCCGCTGGACTCGGCTCACCACCGTTGGGGTTGCGTTTGCTGAAAATACCCAGGTTCGCCAAAGCAGCATCGCACTTAGCGTCCCAAAGGAAACGGCTAACAGGTGAAGGAACTGTTCCCGCAGGACGCTTTGGAAGATTTGGCTCTTTGTCCTTTTGCCAGGTGCGCGCGAAGTAGCTCTTGCAGCCTTCCATCGCCCACATCGAACCAGTCATCATGACATCGCCTGAAATAATTTCGCCTGAAGTCGGGTTTGCAGCAGCGGTGGCCCAGGCAGAGCCAATAGCAAAGGAGTCGTCCCAGAAGATCATGTTGACGCGGGGGTCTGCGGCACTGATCGCACCGCCAAGTGCGAGACCTGAGTCGCGATTCTGGGCTTCAAATTCATCCTGCGTCAGTGCAGTGATGCGCGCCGCGGGTTTGCCTTCGGGAGTCAGGCCTTTGAAAAGTTCAGCGTAGGAATTCACCGCAGATTTAAACACTGGCACCACGGCAGGAGGGACACTGCGGCTAATAACGAAAGTTATATCTTTATCGAGGTTAAACTTGCGCACATATGCCATCGGCTCGCGCGCACGGCCGCCGCGTGCTTCAAAAAGAGGTTCGGTTGCGAAGTATGGGACGTCTTTGCCCTCGGTGCGATCGTTCACTCCGCGTGAGCGCAGTTCCATTTGAGACACGCTGAGAGGCAGTGCCTGCGTTTCTGCGAATGGATCGTTTCCCGAGGGCAGTGGAAAAAAACCTTGCACCAAATGCACCGTGGGGCGCAGAGAATCCTTGGCGATTTCATCTTCGCCTGCCTCATCGTTGCCACCCAACAAAGGTGCAGAAGCGTTGATGAGTACGAGCTTGTCGATCACGAGGCTCGAATCTTTACTGTTGAAGTAAAGACCGTTGTTCATCCCTGCGAAGGGAGCTTTGGGTGCGTGGGAAATTTTGGGAACCACGACATCAGCCTGCATCTGCAATGCTGGATCGTTGCCTGCACCGAAGGGTGCAACAAGAAAGCTTTTGTTCTCAGGACGGCTGAAGTCGACCTGGAAATATTTTTCCTTGGACTGAGGATCCTCAACCGTACGCACGATTGGATACGATGCAACGATCAAGTCCTCCTGCGATGAGCCCGCATACAACCCTTCGCCTGGTCGGCTTACAATGAGACGCTTGTTGTTGATTTTGAATTCAACAATCATGGAGTCCAGGTTGAAGACACGGCTCGAGCCCACAGATCCTTGCTGAAGCGAGGTTGTCAGGACGTAGCGTTTGCCATCGATGAAGGAATTTCCAAGGTAGGGAAGATCCATCGAGGCCTGCTGCACTGCAAGAATTTCGAGTGCGCGGGTCGCTGTATCGAGCGAGCGGTTCATACGCACGAGCATCGATTCAATTCGATCAGCCTGTGCAAACAGCGACACCACAAGGACAGGTGCCGAGAGGTTCAGAGCTTCAAGCTGAACACTGGTCAGGAGCGCACGGCCTGTTGATTTATCGACCTGTGCGGCTGCACCCAGCCAACGGCGAGCATCACGCTCGTTTTGAAAGTTATCTTCAACAATTTCATAAAAGAGGCAGCTGAGAAAAGCAGCCGACTTTTCAGGCGAAGCGACACAGTTGGTCGACGACTGGCGTCCAACTTTCTGGGTCATACCCTTCGCAAAGCTTTTAGCCAGAGTATCAGACAACAGCTCGCGCTCACGCGCAGCAAGGCTGCTGCGCTCCATCGATGCAAGACTTTCGCTGAACAGTGGTGAGAGTCCGACGGCGAGCTCGTGCTCGAGCTCCTCGGAAAGACTGCGGGCCTGGGCGGGCGTTGCAGGCACCTCAGGTTGCACGAACTTTCCGGACGGAAGTTCGCGTGCCTGGGATTTGTCGCGGCTGCAACCTGCAACCAATGACAAGCCGAAAACCGCTATTAATCCAAGTTTAACGTATTGATGGAGGGCATCCAGGGGTGTTTTCACGCCAGACCTCGCGATGAAGGGCATAAGAGACTAGCGCCCTAGCAAGAGACGGAGGCAGGGTCAACAACATTCCTGAATGATTGGCCAACAATGCAAAAGGACAACTCCACGAAAAGACTGGATTGGATGCGGCGCCCTTAATCTTTGCCAATATTATAAGCAAATTTATCTTGCAGCCCCATTCATCTTCTCATAGCAGAGATAAAGTGCGCGCAATACGCGCCTTTCTGTGAAAGGAGAGTTGCTCATGAACAGTTTTTCAACGCTCTTCAACCGCTCGGAAAAAGTCACTCAGCCCCGCTTTATGACAGACCTCAGACCGCACTTCCCGAGTGTGGATGAACTTCTCGCCAAGGCTGAGAAAACGACACAGAGCTGCAGACTCTCGGAGCAAATCGATGTGAGTCGCCTCTTTTACAAAGACGTCGCCATCCGCGGACTCAACAGCCGCAGATACTCGATTGAAGAAGCCAAACGCGTTGGCATCATCGTTGATTACCTTGCCGAGACGCGCCGCCGTCAGTTGGCTCCCGCAGACGCGGTATAACGGCCACACCCGAGGCCGAGGTCACACGACCCCGTCCTCGGGAATCAAGCCCAAGCAGAATATCGGCTCCAACCGATTGAGCTCTGAATTTCCGAATTCGACTCACAGTTTCCGACCAAGAGCCCATCCGCCGTAGCGCGGTAGCCTTCATTTTTCGCAAATCATCGTTGTTCCTGAGCGCGAGCTCTTCAATCAACTGCGACCAACTCGACAGTCGGAAGAGCACGGAACGAGCGAAGACCAACGCCTCGAGATAGAGGTCGTGGTCAATCCAGACCGCGGAATGCTTCACACGCCCATCCACCTGAAAAACGAGCACATCTCCCACAGCGAAACCACTGTTGCGCTCGCGGCTCTGTTCAGCCGAGGAATTTCGCACAAGCGGAACCGAACCAAACGATTTGAAGGCCTGCGGACTGAGTAGAAATGAATCTAGTTGAGAATCTGCGTAGGACACAAAACGAATATTGCTTCCTTCGCTCTGCAGAACTGCAAAAAGCGCCTCAGTAGAGCTGAGTTTTGCGGCCTTGGGATCGAATTGAAACTCATGGTTCAGTGCGGCCTGTGCCGCCGGTGACAGCAAATCGGAGAGAAGATATCCCTGCCCTAATTCAAAAAAGTTCACGCGTGTTGTTGAGTGAGTTGCATAGAGGGGAACAAGCTTTTGCAATTCAGATGAATTGCGCGTGACCATTTCCACCTGCAGACAACGCAGAGACACTGCATTTTGCGTCTTTCCGGTGGGCATCGGAACGGCCAAATCCCTAATGAATACTCGGGTTTCGATACCGAAACTCTCTAGTAACGGAAGTGCGAAAGGTGCCGCGACCTCCGCTGCTCCAGGGGTCTTCGGAGCACTCTCGCGGACGCTCGATCGTTCCGAAATGCAGGCTGCCAAAACCAGCGAGCCGAAAAACAACGCGAGCAGAGCGCAGTGCTTTGCTTTGCGTTGCATGAGCGACATGAAAAGCACCTCGAATCAATGCTTGAAGTGGCGATGACCGGTGATCAACATCGTAATACCGGCTTTATTGCAGGCATCTATGACAGCAGCGTCTTGGACGCTACCACCAGGCTGGATAACCGCTGAAATTCCGGTGTCCTTGATGAGCTCTATGCTGTCGGGAAATGGAAAAAACGCATCCGATGCGAGAACCGCTCCTTTGAGAGGAAGACGCGCCTTCTTCAAGCAATACTCAACCGCATCAACACGGTTGGTGAAGCCACCACCAACAGCAATTGTCTGTTGCGCATTGGCAATGACAATAGCGTTGGAACGCACATGCTTAACGACAGAATATGCGAACCAGCATGCTGACTTGTCGTTTGGACTTGGTCGAGAATTTGTCGGGATGTGAAGTTTCTCAGGATCGAAGATGACGTCGTCGCAGTCTTGCACAAGAAATCCACCCTGAACCTGAACAACCTGTTGTTTGTTCAGCAGTGGCAACTGAGTATTGAGAACAACAATGCGCAGGTTCTTCTTGGAGCGCAGGGCCTCGAGAGCCTCAGGATCGAACGACGGAGCGACAACAACCTCGAGAAACGTTTCAATGAGCGAGAGAGCAACATTGAGGTCGACCCTACGATTGAACAAAACAACTCCGCCGAAAGGACTGACAGGATCGCCCTCAAATGCCTTTCGGTAAGCGTCAAGGGGCGTTGAACCGAGCGCAACCCCACAGGGCAGGTTGTGTTTGATGATAACGCATGCACAGTCGCGGAATTCGGTCACAAGGCGAATGCCATGCTCCATGTCGAGATAATTGTTATATGAAAGCTCTTTGCCATTGAGGCATTGGGCTTCCACGAGGGAGCACGCCGCTCCCTGATGAACAACTCCCGAATCGCTCCTGTAGAGTGCTGCCTTCTGGTGAGGATTTTCACCGTAGCGCAAAGGCTTCACTCGCTCGAGTTCGTATGTGAATTGTGTATCGAGCAGCTGCGCAGCGAGGCTGGCCTGACGCTGCACAGGACCACCGCCGAGACGAATCCCGGTAATGCCATGCAGCTTGTGGCGCAAAGCGAGTGAAATAACTTCATCATAGGTAGCAGTTTCACTGAGTGCTTTGAGCGCCAATTCAACGCGCAATTGGCCCGGAATATCTCCACCGTGTTTCTGAACTGATTCGATGAAGAGTTTGTAGTCGTGAGGATCGCAAAGCACTCCCACGCGGCAAAAATTCTTTGCCGCAGCGCGCAACAAGCTCACTCCGCCGATATCGATGTTTTCAACCAATGCAGATAACTCTTCGGTGCGGCGGAGGGTTTCCTGGAAAGGATAAAGATTGCAGACGACGAGGTCGAATTTCTCAATCTTATGTATCTCAAGGTCGTGGTCGTCGCTGTCCGAATTCGGCTTTGCAAGGATCGCTCCAAAGATCTTCGGATGGAGTGTTTTGACACGCCCACCTAGAATCTCTGGAAAACCGGTAATTTCCTCAACCGTCTTAACCGCGAATCCATATGAGGAAAGCTGCTCGGCGGTGCTTCCTGTGGCCGACAGCACGCAGCCATTGGAAATCAAAAATTGCGCAAGTTCACGCAAACCTGATTTATCCGATACGCTCAAAAAAGCGCGCTTGAGGGGAATTTTCTCGAGCCAATTGGAGGAAGAAGCATCAGACGTAACCATCTCGAACACCTCATGCGAAACAAGGGAGTGAGCCGGGGACTTTCAGACGCAGAGACCCATAGCACGAGAGGCAACGAAACGAAACAATGTGGCGTTTTTGGAACATTTCAAGAGCGAAATGCTTCCTCAGAGGCGTCTGGCGAAAATGAGTGCATCACGAAGATTGAGAGTGCCCTGAGCTAGAGCACGCCCTGTTACAACTCCACAAATCCCCCCAACCTGGGCAAGCGCACGGATGTCATTGATGTCGCGAACACCTCCGCTGGCGATGACCTCAAGGCCGGAAGAGGCGGCGAGTTGCGCGGTTGCTTCTAGCGCCGCACCCTCGAGCAAGCCATCACGCTCCACTTCTGTGAACAGCACCCGACGTACCCCACTGGCCTTGAGTCGCCTCGCAAGATCGATCGTAGTTTCACCGGATGTTTGCGTCCAACCATGAACGGCAATTCGGCCACCCAGGCTATCCACGCCAATCACATAGCGTTCAGGATCGCTCTGAACAAAATTCATAACCTCATCGAAGTGCGTTGTTGCCCACGTACCTACAACCACACGGTGAGCTCCTAAAATGAGCGCTTGCTGCAGGCTCTGAGCCGATCGGATACCCCCCCCCAGCTGAATGAATATGCCGCGCTCCTGAGCGAGCCTACCGATAATCTCCGCTGTTCGAGCAGCACCAATATGCGAGCGAGGATCGTCGGAAAAGGCTGCATTCAGATTCACCACATGCACCCAGCCTGCCCCTGCATCTCGGTATTCCTGAAGCTGACGGAGCGGATCGGCATGAACGACCTCGGCAGTGGTTCGTAGACCCTTCTTCAACCGCACACTCTGACCGTCGAGCAGATCGATGGCAGGAAAAATCTCAAACGCATTTACGGGCGTCATACCAGACGCCCCTTTGTGGAGGGGATTTCTGCACTACCTGTGGTCTGCCATGCTCGTTTTGCTGCACGCGCAAAGGCCTTGAAAACGGCTTCAGCGACGTGATGATCGTTTTCACCACGGATGACATCGACATGCACTGTCCAGCGCGCGTGCAGAACGAATCCGCCAAAAAACTCCTTTAGCAGTGAACTGTCGAGTTGACCGATGAAGGGTCTGCGGAACTGTGCACCAAAATGCAAAAATGGGCGTCCAGAAACATCGATGACCACTTTCGCGAGAGCTTCATCGAGCGGGCATTCCATCAAGCCGAAGCGCTCAATACCTGCACAATCTCCGAGAGCCTGAGCAACAGCTTGTCCAATCACAATTCCAACATCTTCAACCGTGTGATGCTGATCTATATGCAGATCTCCAACACAATCGACTGCAAGAAAAACTCCCGAGTGCTTCGCAAAAGCCTCGAGCATGTGATCAAAGAAACCAATCCCAGTTGACACTTTACCCTGCGAAAAGCCTGGCGCGGGGTTAAGATCAAGTTCAACCGTAATCTGAGTTTCTTTCGTTTGGCGCTGCACTTTTGCTCTTCTTGGGGCTCTTGTGAAATCGGTCATCGCAACACCTCAATCAAAATGTTTTTAAGTCTTTCAAAATCGTTCTCCGGGGGCATGCTGATACGGACGGCCTGTGCAAGGCGACCGGAGCCATAACGCCGCACCAAAAATCCAGCTGCGAGCAAAGCAGATTCCAGCTCTTCAGCTTTAGGCGTGGTGAAGAATACAAAGTTAGCTTGCGAGTCGGCCTGCATTTCGACCAGACTGCACTCGCTCAGAAGTCTCATTAGACTATTTTTTTGCTCAACTGTGCGCGCGATACGAGCGCGTGTCGGTTCAACCTTGTGTTCAAGCACATGACACGCCAAGACCTCGGATGGCCAGGCAATTGAATAGGGTGGCTTGAGCGCACGGAACAAGGCAATGTTGTCTTTGTGTGAAACCATGGCACCAACCCGCAAACCCGCGGCCGCCCAAGCCTTTGAGAGAGTGCGCAGCACAACAACATTGTCTCGGCGCAAAGCCTGTTTCACAAAACTTTGCTTTAATGGATTCTGAGCAAACTCAACGTACGCTTCATCGACAACCAACAGACCGCTAAAACGATCTGCAAACTCCAAAAGCATTTCTGGCGTGCAGACAGTGCCTGTCGGATTGTTGGGTGAGCACACGATAGCAACCTGGCAGCCGAGAACCTCCGCGGAGAAAAGTTTCAGGGGGTCGAAGCTGAACGAGGAATCGAGCTCGATGTCCACAACCTCAGCGCCATAAAGACGCACCAGATTTGCGAAAAGCGAGAACGTCGGTTGAGTGACTGCCACCCTGCGCCCGGGTGCAAACAGAGCTTCCGCCAATAACGTCAGTGCTTGGCTGCTACCGGATGTAACCTCGATATTCTCCTCAGGCACCTCTAGTGCCGCAGCATAAGCCTTCAACAGCCGGGTGGGTTCAAGACTCGGGTAAATGTTGATGCTCTCCGACTTCAACAGAGCCTGGGAAAGTACCTGTGCAAACTCCTTCTTCTCTTCATCACTTAAACCAAGAGTTTCATTCTGATGAAGACGTATGCCCGTATCGTTTTCCTTGAGTGTGTATCGAGGAAAACGGAGAGCCTCTCTTCGAAAGAGCTCATGCATTCTATTGCTTGACATGCTCATGGCTGGCTCCTTGTTGCGCGCACACGCGCTGCGGCAGCATGTGCCCACAGTTGTTCTGCATCTGCAAAAATCCCTGTGGACTCAGCTAAATCGAGAACATCACTTTGCGTGAGGCTCAACACCGAAGAACGCCGCACAAAATCATAGACGCCCAACGGCGATGAAAAACGTGCTGTCCCAGCCGTGGGAAGCACATGACTCGGTCCAGCGAGATAGTCTCCGAAACTTTCAGCGCTCCAACGCCCGAGAAAAATAGCGCCCACGCCTTTGAGCTCTGAGAGCCAGTACTTTTCCCCCTCAGGCTCCTGTGCACAGCGGGTCTGCACATGGAGATGCTCTGCATTGAGACTGTTGGCCACCTGCACGAGCGCATCGCGGCTCTCAACCACACAAAGAGCACCCCATTTTTCGAGACTCGTGCGCGCAATCGAAGAACGATCGAGACATATTTTTTCCAACAGACGCTCAAGGGCTTGTTGTACAGCTTCGGCTTCGGCAACACTGGTTGTTACGAGAATAGAACTGGCATCTTCGTCGTGCTCTGCTTGAGCCAACATGTCGAGTGCAATCCATTCTGGGTTGCTACTGCCATCCCCAAGAATGAGGATTTCCGAAGGACCTGCAAAACCATCAATGCCAATACGCCCAGCCAAGCACTGTTTGGCCGTCGCCACATAGACATTGCCTGGGCCGACAATCTTGTCGCAGCGTGCAACCCCTTCAATACCAAAAGCAGCCATCGCAACAGCTTGCGCTCCACCCACAGCATGGATTTCAGGAATCTTCAGTGCACACACGGTGGCCGCAAAAACGGGATCCTGCAAAGAGCGCCCCGGAGTAAAGACGGCAAGCCTCTCAACACCGGCAACTTGAGCGGGAACCGCAGCCATCACCACGCTGCTAGGATAAAATGCTTTGCCTCCTGGAACATAGAGCGCAACTGAGTCGAGTGGTTGAACACGCGATGCGAATCTACTTTTTCCGATGGTCGTCCAACGCGTTTCGTCGCGTTGGATCTGGTGGTAGCTGCGCACCCGTTCGATTGCGCGATGAATAACATCAAGTGTCTGTACAGGACACCGTTCAGCAAGATCGCGCAAATCTTCATGGCTGTAGGTGAGCTTTTCCGTGGTGGGAATATTTTCAAGCTCAGCACGAAGATTCAACAATCCACCGCGTCCTGACGTTTTAACCTGGCCGATGATGCCCTGCACACGCGCAAGAACAGTCGGATCTTCAGAAGGCGCTCGTTGTTCGAGAGAACGAATAAACTCGAGGATGGTCTCAGGATTTTTCAGAGTGCGGATCATGGTGCAAAGCCTCAGGCGTAAAAAGTTCAAAGTGTGCATCAACGACGGAAGCAGATGCGCGCCAATGGGCGAGCCAATGTCGGATGTCACCGTGAGACTCAACGTAATATCCACGGGACATCACAAGTTGAACACGCGTCTGGGTCAGTTCTTCAAAAACAATGAGGCCGTTTTCCCGCAGGGTGGAACCGGTTTCCACCAGGTCGACAATGGCGTCGCTAAAGGAAATCACGCTGGCAAGTTCAACACTTCCCTGCAATGGCAATAACTCCGGATTTAAGCCACGAGCTTGAAGCAAGCGCATTGCCAGATTGGGATACTTGGTTGCAATGCGAGTGCGGCGCAAACCGGAAATCACTTCGCGCTGCTCAGGTTTGCCGGCAAGGCAAATCCGGCAGCGACCGAAAGCAAAGGTCACAGGGCGCAAAAGGGCGTTGGTTTCTTCATCGAGAACATCAGAACCAGCCACTGCTATTTCAGCAATTCCGCGTTCAACGTAGGAAACAACGTCAGCATTCTTCACAAGCAAAAACTCAAACCGACCGCATTCACTCGGAATCACAAGTTTTCGAGTCGTGTCAGCATTTTCTGCAAGACGAATTCCGACCCTTGCAAAAGCCTCTACACCCCATTTCTGGAGGCGCCCCTTTGGCAACGCCACACGCACTGGCCGCCTGAGCGAAGACTGCTGTTGCTGCGCACGTTGAGAAATCGGCAAATCATCTTGCACACCAGCTGATTGAGGGTCGCGGATCATGAAACCCGCGGCAGCAGCCGAGAGACCGAAGTGTTGAAGGAGCTCGTCGTAACGGCCTCCCCCACCAACGGAATGGAGCCGCCCGCCGGCGTCCTCTGCCCAGAAATCAAAAACAATGCCGCTGTAAAATGAACGCTGACGGGTCAGCAGTGGGTCAATTTGAAAGAGAACCTTTGGGTGTCGCTGTCGAAAGACCGCAGCAACTGACAACAGATTCCGGTATACTTCGGAATTTTCCCAAACGGCCTTTGAGTTCAGCCCACTGCGGACAAGAATTTCCTCGAGCTGGGCCAAATCTTTGCACTGCACCGCGGATTTGAGTTGAGATAGGCTTGCGCTTCGCTGAGCTGCGTCCGGAATTTTAGCTGTAATTTCTTCTTCAAGACTCCGCAGAAGGCGTGCGTCTCCGAAAACGACCCGCAGGCCCCGGTAACCAAAGCCTTGAAGTGCGTCTAGGGCAAGATCAAGGAGCTCGGTTTCAGCTTCAAACTCTTTCTGGCCAACGATCTCCGCACCAAATTCATACGATTCAAATTCGGATGCGTGCCCAAGCCTGAAACCCTCAGCACCCAGGAGTCCCTGAGGCGAGAAAACTTTTCCGGAGTAAAAGAGTTTGAATGGAAATTGCAGCTCGGATTTATGGCGACGCACAAACTGAGCAGCAAAAAGGGTGAGGTCACTGCGCAAGGACCATGCAGTGGCGTTGGTGTCCAGAAATCGAGGGGCACCCGGGAGAATGGTTTCCCCAGTGAGACCACTGACAAACTCGCTCGAGGGCAAGCTCAATGGCAGGTTGAGCTCCGAGAAACCACGCCCAGACGCCAACATTCGGAAATCATTTTCCCATCCACGCAGGCGCGAGAGCCCCTCGCCCAAGCGCGGGAGAAATTTTGATGGTTTAGAGCGCGAAGCTTCTTGCATGACTGACGTCCCTATTCTAGAGACATGACTGCGAGTCGGACGCCTGTGGAACTGGCATCAATTACAGATGTTTGCAAGTTAATCCTGGCGCCTTCAGCGGAAACGCAAGCAATATGCTGATCCCGCACAATTGCTTCTCAGAGGAACGATTGCATCATGGAAATTTTCCTTATTGTCATCAAAGTCCTTCTTGGTGTTCTTGCAACACTGATGGCGCTCATTTTTTTCGCATTCCAGCTGTGGCAGAAAATACCCTCGCCGGGGGTGAGCTTTAAAGCCCAGGACTTCATCAGCATGGGATTGGTCGCTTTGCTCTTTGCCTTGTCAACCAACAGCTATTGGGGAGCACTGGCATTTGTACCCATGCTGCTCGCCAAATTCGCGAGCCAGTTCTTTATCCAAAAGAACAAAGTCCGGGGCAGTGGTCGCTGGATTGAGGTGCAGTGGACAAAAATGACCCCGCGTGGATTTCAAATTCCACAACAGCTGCAAGGCGAACTGAAGCGCCTGCCCAGCGACCAACATGTTTTGCTCCCACGACGCGTGGGCCTGTGGGCTGTGAAGTACTTTCTTAAGTCGGTGCGCAAAAACGCATCCAAAGGGCCAGTTCCTATGAAAGCAGCCCAGCAAGAGCAGGCCTTTGAGATGGTTGAACGCCTCGGCAACAACATCATCAAGCTCGAAAAAGGCAAAACCGAACAACTTGCGTTGCCTTTTGGAGTGCTCAAGGTCACCCGCTTGTAACAGGCAAGCGCCGCGGCCAAGCAAGATTTTTAGTCGATCACCCACCGCGGCCCGTCCGCGGTTTTTTCATATCCACAGGCGAAAACTGCAGGAATTGTATCGTTCAGGGTGCTCTTCACAAAAACCTCAGAGAATTCGTGCCATTTATTGGCATCCATGAGCGACGAGGTCCATTCAAGCAAGGCCTTTTGAGACGTTGCGATCCATATCGTTCGGGGTTTATCTGAAAGGGTATCAACGTGCTTGGAAATGAGATCTTGCACAGCTTCAGCCAATATGCCTTGTCCGGGCTTATCTTCGCTGCAGCGATCCAAACGGGCATCGACGCACACAGGTAATGCACAGGCCTGAGCCACGGGCTCAGCTGTCTTTAAACTGCGGATTGCTTCGCCTGAAAAGAGCAAAAGCTCGGGATAGAATTGGCTCGCGGCGCGAATAGCCTGCTCGAAAGATTCGGGCTTCTTGAAAGCTCGCCAACGAATGTCCTCGGCGAGCGACTGCGCACGAACATCAAAAGCATCATCAAGCGGCAACTTCAACGTTTCACTTGCAAATCCAAACAGTGTCTGCGCCAAATTTCCCGCTGATTCTTCACCGTTGCGGCTCAAAAAACCTGGTGCACCAGCCTCTGATTGCGTGTAAAACAGAAAAAGTATTTTCATTGCAGCCCCGTGAGTTGCGCAGGGAATTTTATGATTTCAGAGCATTCCGTTGATCTCTCAAAATTGCAAGCGCTGCAGAACAAATTGCGCGCTGGCTTCCAAGCAGGAAAAACCAAAACCGAAGCTGCCCGCCGAGCTCTGCTGTCGCGTCTCGAAGACCTGGTCATAGAGAACCAGAGCGAGATATGTGCAGCTATCGCATCTGATCTGGGCCGCCCTGTTGAAGATTCGATTGTTGCCGAACTGAGCGTCGTCATTGAAGAGATTCACGCTGCAAAGGCTAATTTGAGAAAGTGGATGAGGCCCCGTCGTAAATGGATGCCTCTCGTGCTTTTTCCATCGCGTGGCTACATAGCTCCGGTACCTTACGGCGTCTGTCTTATCGTTGGCCCCTGGAACTACCCCGTGCAACTTCTGCTCGCTCCTTTGGTTTCAGCGCTTGCTGCTGGCAACTGTGCACTCTTAAAACCTTCGGAACTAACGCCGCGAAGCGCACAACTTCTGAGCCAACTGATTGCCCGTTATCTACCAGATGATGTGGTTCAATCTGTTGCTGGTGGTGTTGAAGTCAGCCAAAAATTGCTTGAACTGCGTTGGGATTTTATTTTCTTCACCGGAAGCACTACGGTCGGAAAAATTGTCGCCAAAGCCGCAGCACAGTACTTAACCCCCACCGTCTTGGAATTGGGCGGCAAATCTCCTTGCATCGTCGATTCTACCGCTGATCTAGAAGTGACGGCTCGCCGTATCCTCTGGGGCAAGACTCTCAACGCAGGACAAACGTGCGTTGCGCCAGACTACATCTTAACCCCGCGCGAAAACGTGGAACCGCTGCTCAAGACCCTCAAAAAAGAACTCGCTGAAATGTTCCCGGAGGGCTTCAAACGCTCGGAATCTTTCTGCGGCATCGTCAACAAGCAGCATTTTACGCGGCTGAGCTCGCTTTCAGCAGCTCACGAGAAAGAACTTGTGGCTGGAGGGCGCGTTTTTCCCGAGTCGAACATGATCGAGCCCTCATTTTTCGTATTGGAAGGCTCGACGGCTGCAAACGCTCCCCTGATGCAGGAAGAAATTTTTGGCCCGCTGCTTCCTATTGTTGCTCTAGAGTCGCTCGATCAAGCGATTGACTACATCAACTCCCATGAGCATCCGCTAGCGTTGTACGTTTTCTCCGCAGACGATTCTTTTATTGAGAAGGTTGAAAACCGCACCCAGTCGGGTTCACTGGTGGTCAACGACACCGTCATTCAACTCGCAACGAGCCAATTGCCGTTCGGCGGCGTTGGTGAGAGCGGCCAAGGCTCCTATCATGGCGCCAGTGGCTTCGATGCCTTCAGCCACAAACGGTCTGTCCTCAAACGACCCTTCTGGCTTGATCTCCCGGTGCGTTACCGTCCTCTGCAGCCCTGGAAGATATGGATCCTAAGGAAATTGCTTAGTTTTTCAGAAGCCCAGAAACTGTCTTCCCCACCGTCCTGACTCGGTATATAGAGTGGGCCCAGCAAAAACGAGAATGAGGGGCCCATGAACGTTCAGTTCGAGAACCATTTGTCCGCGCGTGTGGTGGAAGTGCACTTCCCCGATGGACTCAAGGTGACCAACAAGAGCGACCTTGCAGACCTGAAGACTGCCTGGAGTGAAAACCTCAAGAAGTGGCACTCGCCCTATACCTGTTTGTTTGATTGCCGCTCTTTTGAAGTTGCGCCCGAGTTGCGTCCAGACTTCGAAAGGCTGATTGCCTTCTTTAAAAATTTCTTCATGCGGACGATTATTGGCTTCTGTTCGGAAGGACAGGCGCCAGAATGGTCTCCGTTTGAGGTCGTCTCCGGATATGATGCAGCAGTGGCCAGAACTGGCCTTGCACGGGGTGCTGGTTTGCAGCGCGACCTCACCGATCTGCGCAGCCGCATCCAGATCGACAACGATTTCAATGCACACGTCATGGAAATCAGTTTTCTGGCCGAGACTCATCTTGAAAGCGCTGCCGACGTCCTGACCCTGCGCAGCAAAGTACAAAATATTTTGAAGATGTGGCACTCGCCATACAGCATCATCATCAACTGCGTGAATCTGACTTTCACAGAGGCTGCTGCACAGGAATTCGTGCGTTTCGAAAGATTTGTGAAATCGTTCTTCTGCAAGAGCATCATCGGCTATGCGCCAAGGGGCGAAAAAGGCACTTATCCATTTCAGACCTTCCGCTCACGGCACCTCGCGGCGGCGGAACTTGAACACAGCGGAATCCAATCGGGCTCTGTAGCCAACTGTTCTACGCGCAAAACCCCAACAACCAGGAGCAATGAATGAAACGCACAGGAAAGCATCCTTCATTCAGCTCGCCGAGCTGGACTGGGTTTGCATTATCGCTCCTCATTGCCGGACAGCTGAGCGCGTGCGCATGGGATTCAAACCGCAATTCATCTTCTTCGGATGATGCAAAAAAGGAAGAGCTGCAGTCACAAGCAGCCTCTCCATCTGAAATCGTTCGGGATTCCTTCACACCGCCACAAGTAGGATCCTCGGCGCAAGCACCCCTCAACAAGACAGGCGAAATCAGCAAATCGAATTCCAGTCAGGCACTAACGAAGCTCGAGAGCTTTCAAACGCATTCACTTTCAGAGCCGTCGCTTCCCATCGATCTGCTGCAGCAGGAAATGAAGGGAATTCTCGCCGAGCTCGACTCTCTCGCTATCACAGAAAATTTTTCCGAAGCAGAAGCCATTCTCAGCAGACTCGATGCATTACAGAGAAAAACCTTCGACATCGCTTCCCGAGCCCCGGACGCCCAACATAAGGGAATTTGGTTACTCTGGAGTGAGAAGTTACTATTTACATTGAGTGCCACACGACATTTCTTTTCAGAGATGGCTCTCAATCAATTTGAAAAAGCAGTTGAGCTCAACGACGACAACTCGTACTCGTCTGCACGCGATCGCCTCGCTCAGCTCATTCACCCCGACCACGAACGCAGGCTTGTGTCCATCCTGCGGCGAGTTTCAAAAAACACCAAAGCCTATGCAGCTACCATTGAGCTGCTCGCAATCTCCGGCGGTTCTCTGGCGCGATTGAACCTCTATCAACGATTCATCACAGAGCCGAGCATTGAATTGGCGAATGCCATCGCCAAAGCAGGACTCCCAAGAGTTTCCGATCTGGTCGGTGAAAATGCACAGCTCTCCGATGGAATTCCATTTGTCCCGAACACTCGTCCGGCGATACTCGAAGGATTCGATACTAGCTTGTTCCGTGATTTCAAAAATCAATGGAAAGAGCTGCAAAACTATTTCGATCACATTCGCAAGATCCCATCCCGCTTCACCAGGTCGCGCGAAAAATGGCGCGAAATTCATGAACAAGTAGAGTCGATTGTGGGCCTGCTGTCCGTCAGTGATGAACAAAAGGCGCAATTGAGAAAAGACATCCTGCAAACGTTCCGTTCATCCAACTCACCCGAAGAACTCGTTTACAAAATGAATGGGATTGAATTTCGGGAGGGTGATATTGTTTTGCTGCAAACGGGAGCCATTGGTGGCCTTTGGGAAACCTTCACTCTTTCGGGCTCTATGCTGAGCCATCTGGTCATGGTCACCTTTGGCAACGATGGTCTACCATATACAGTCGAAATGAATTTTGGACGGATGCTGGTAGCACCGCTCGACCTGCATGCGGATCGATTCACAATCGTGCGCCCGAGAAATCTCTCTTCTGAAGATCGGCGCAATATCCGTGCTGCGTTCGAATCCCTTATGAATCAGAATGTTCGATACGATTTCCGCTTCGACTCACGCGATAGCAACAGACTCTATTGTTCAGAACTCGCAGCTGCTGCGCTTAAGCGCGCTCAACTCAATCACAAACCAATTCTGTTCGATGCAGCTTCTGCGCGCGCAGGCGAACTTCTCAGGTCTGCTGGCCTCACTGACCCGAATTTTTTTGGCCAAGGGAGTTACCTTGCTAGCCCTGATTTTGAAGTTATTGCGCAACAGATTCAGTCGGATCCAATTGCGCTCATCCGAGGACAACTCCTGCTCGAGGCATTCAGCAAGCACATTGCTACCTCGTCCTCCGTGAAATTATATCAACATCCACAGGCTCATCAGCTTCTCGCTTTGTCTGCGCTTGCACAAACCACCGACTCTGACATGCGTAGAGCACTCGGTCCACAGAGTTTCCTTTTTGTTGTCATGACCCTCGACAGACTCCTGCACGCCATCGACAGCGATGCCTATGGGATTACGCATAGCTCTGAGAAAACCAATTCAATGGGCGCCTCCCGCATCACGGAACTCAAAACTGCAGTCGAAAAATCCCTGCAGGACACCGTGCCTAAACACCTTTCAACCGTGTTCCCCAAACGATAGCCCTGAGCCGCAGGGCTCCTCGTTTGCAAGGGAAATTTTTCCCACCGCCGTCAAGTATTGCCGTTGACTGCAGATTCGGACGCAAAGCCCGTGCGGTTTGCGACGATACATGGTCTGACCCTAAAAACTCTTAGAGGTTTGAGGTTCGCGTAGCACAAGGATGTGCAACGGCTATGCCATGGAGGGCTCCCTATGCCTGATTTTTATCTGGCCCAACGGATCAAGAAACTGTGCGAGACGCCTTGCACGCTGCTCTGGCTCGAGGGTTCGAAACACGAAAGAGTTTTGTCGGTGCGTTTGCAGGAGAGCAAACTGATCCTGAACCTTTCCGACCAAACGAGTCGAGTGGTCGTCTTCGAGCGCTACTCAGTGACGGCAGTTGGTCTGCAGTTCTGGTCACAGGGTCGGCCGGGTGTGCTGTTCCGATGGGAACAGGTACCACGAGAGGTCTGGGACACACGCAAAACAACTGCCCTTAAAATGCCTCATGTTCCGAATCCAGACGAACCACCTCCCACAGCAGCTTGATGCCCGCTGTGGGCCTATTTTTTGACTCAACTTCTGCTCAGAACGCTGGAGAGAATCAATCGAGCTGACAAGACAACAGCTGGCGGTAGTATTTCTCCACATCCTGCGCAAAACGCTCTCTCTTTCCTGGAATTCCATTGAAGGAATATGCCAACTGATAAAGGTCGCTGGAGCCTAAAGCCGCCTTAGAGGCGATCAAACGCATGCCATATCGCAAATTGGTCAACATGTTGTGAGTTATGCCACGCCATGCTGGGTCTTCTGGAGGCAATTTCCGACCAGAGGTCGCGACAGCTGTGCTGACCCGTGCCAACCCAATCCCCCGACACCGCCCCCGCCAACAGTCATCGTGCCAGAGCCCCAGCCTAGTTTGACTCATCACAAACGCCATGTAGGCTTCCACCGGCCGCAAACGTCCGGTCGCCCATGCTCGAAAGGTCTGAGCCGCAGGTAAATTTGGATCGTGCACCACCTGATGAAAACAGCCCCTCAAAAAACGCGCACGACCACACACATCGAGTGCATGAAAATCCTTGTTGCCCAGCAGTGATGATTCCTCATCACGATCGAGTGGATAAGATTGTGGCTGCTTCAATGACAGCAGACGCCTATCGATAGTTGTGAAATCGGCCGTTCCAGGACGCTCATCCCAACTGTAAACGCAGTAGGTCGGAGCTTTTGGCGTCTCTTCGGGAGGTACGCTGGATTTGGGAGGTTGCTCCGCTGCAAGAGATGTGGAGGTGGGTTCTGCAGAGGATTTCTGAGCCTGAGCAGAAGATGATTTTTTGTCCCCTTCAGGAACCGATGCTTCAGAAGACGTTGGCTCCGAGCGTTGCTCGCTCGACGCGCTGTTCTTACCATCCGACTCTGCCGACTTTTTGCTCTCGGGCTTCACAATTTCGGTTTTGACGCTTTCAGTTTTGACCGCTGCAGGTGTCTCTTCATTGGCAAATTTCAAAAAATCAGGGGGCCAGACAATCTCATCACATTGGCTCTGCTGCACTGCGGGCACAGAAGCCCGGCAGGCCATGATCTGCTGGAGTGTGAAGGGGCCATAAATATTGTCGGATCCGATGCAGACTCCGCTGCGGCCCGGGGAGGTTCCGGGTGGACACCCTTGTTTGTAGTTGGAAACGAGGGTCATCAAAAGCTCAAAAGGCCAATCCTGTTTTTGCACACACGTAGATGCATCCTCGGGAGACTTCTCACGACACAATTCCTGCAGCTGGAGAGGAAAAGGACCCAAAGCGAATCCACCTCGTGTCACACAAACGCGCGGAAAGGAATTGAAGCGGGTTCCTGACGGGCACACAGCTGTAGGTTCGGCTCCTGTACCAGCACTGCCCGATGAAATCGCGACAGCATTTTCTTTCCCAGCGGCACTTCCCTTGGCTTTGCTACGAGAAACACAGCCAGCAAAGACAGCAACGCCAGCAGATCCCACAAACACAATTGCGGAAAGAACAGAACGGAAGCGCATCAAGGTTTGGAACCCTCCAGAGTCCGCCTGTAGGAACGTAAGCAGACTCGAAAAAATTCAGCAGCTTGAGCGACATCGTAACCGCGCTGTTGGCAGACGCCAACATTCCAAACGGGTGTCAAAATCACATTGTATTTTGGATCGGAAAAAATCCATTCACTTCCGCCAATACCAAGTGCAACAGGCTCACCATGACTCGAGACAACGTTTGGACTGTAGAGATCGGCTGTCGCAAGTTTTTCTCCAACACCCAAAAACATTTTCGCCTTGAGAGCAGATTGTTGCACTGAGAGGGTCATGACCTCCTCGCCAACAGGAACAACAACGGCCATCAGCACAGCGCAAGCTGCGACCTGAAAAAATGCCAACCACCGCGCAACCCCTCCCGCATAAAGAGGCGAAAGGCGGCCTCGCCGAAAACTGAGCTCACCCCACGATCGCAACAGGATTGCTCCCAGCGCTAGGAATATTCCGGCGAGCAGCAAACCAAGCGACAACAAATTTGAATGTTGAAGAAATGATGCAAGTACAGCTTCCTCACGTGGCTGCAGCTTTATAAATGAAGCCAAAGCTGGTTCCCAAATAAGCACTGCAAGGCCCAAGAGAATCAATGCCAGGGGCAGTATAAAGGCCGACCATTGAGCAAAAAAGTGCAGTGCTTTTTTGGGTAATTTGGCCATCGTAAAATGAGTGTCATGCCCGGCCATACTAGCCAACAGAGCCAGTGCAGGCCAGACCGGCCATACATAATTGGGAAGCTTTGTGGCCAGAAAAGAAAAAAACAACAAACAAAAACTTATCCACGCAATCAGCCAAAGCTGCACCATGCGTGACTTCTCAGCATTCAAATTAAGGGCGCTGGAATCGACAGAAATATGCGATTTTCGGGTTCCAACAACATAAACATATGCCAACCAGGAAAGCGTGAATCCCGCCCCAAGAACAACTATGGGGAGATAATAAAACACGCTGCCACTGTGACCCTCGAAAGCTGAGGTCGCTCGCCCAAAATGATGCTTGATAAAGAATTCTTCCACAAAAGCCGCGCCACCGCTCGTCCAGAGCAATCCGTAGTAGGCTACCGAAGCCACGAGTGCGCAAATCCAAGCGGGAAGAAAATCACGCACACCACATTTCAGCACATTCAAAAGGCTCTCAAGAGGACTCTGGCGCCAGTGCAAACCTTGTTTCAGAGCCAGAAAGACAACCGCTGCGCCTGCAGGCAGCACCAGACCGACGAGGCCTTTCGTCATCACGGCTCCAGTCATGCCGACAACAGATCCCAGAAACAACCACCAGGAAAATGATCCTTGTTCATGTTGACGACTTATTCGAACAGCCTCGCTGCAAAAATACAATGAGGTAAAAAAGACGAGCATGGGATCGAGAAGAATCGCAGACGAGGCAATCACCGGCAAAAAGCTCATCATGAGAAAAAACGTCGGCGGAAGCCTAAACTCGCGAGAGCGACGTAATTCAAAGGAGGTCGCCTTGCGAAAACCGATCAGGGTAGCCCAGGTGTTCTGAAGCAGCCAGGCAAGTGCTACAGAAAAGAATATGCTCACACTGCGGCTCGAAAATGAACTGACCTGCGGAGTACTCCCATCTGTAAGAGCACTGAAGCTCGCGAGCACCGAAATATATGTGGGTGGTTTATGATTGTATTCTTCGCCATTGAACAAGGGCTGACTGATCCAACCTCCTGCACGTTTCATTTCTTCAGCCATCTGCCTGTAGACGGACTCATCGAAATCGAATGGTTCAACAGCCAAGGAACGCAGCCAGAAGAAAGCGAGAAAACCAGCAGCACCCATAAGTACTAGGGGGCTCAGAGCCAGTCGTGAAATTCTTCGCCAGGCTGAAATATCAGGTTCCGGCAACATCGGAGGATTCCTTTTTGGTTTTTCGGGTACCAAGTTGAATTTGAATTTGGCTAAAGAAACCGCGCAACATACTCCCTTCACGTTCGGTGATCTGCGCCCTATTCAAAATACGATGAAAATAATGCAAAAGCCTCTCGGGATTGCCATCGCGGGTCAACTCAACGTCGACCATCACCTGTTTCCAGTGATCAACAAGGCTCAACAGACTCTGTGCCGAGATGGGCCTCTCGCTTTCAAAGCGCGTACTCACCGCAGGTTTCTCGGGAATCTCTGAACCGCCCTGCCAGACCACACCCGCGAGTACAACGGCAACCGCCTGGCTCAAATTCATTGATGGAATGGTCGGATGAGTTGGGAGGGTGCAGAGGTGCGTGCACAACGACAGATCGTCATGCGAGAGTCCAGTATCCTCCGGACCAAACACGAGGGAAGTCAGCCCCGGCTGCGTTCGGAGCTCGGGAAGATCCGACCAGCCCAGGTCAGGTCGGCGCATGTCGCCCATACGCCGACTGAAGCCCACAATCCTCTCTGCTTCACCAACAGCCTCGCGCAGACTTGCGCACACAGAAAAGCCTTCAAGAATGCCGCGCGCATGGTGGGTTGCAAGCATACGCGCGTCTTCGCACAAAACATCGCATCGGGGAGCGACAATTCGAACGTCGTTCACACCAAAATTTCCGCACACGCGTGCAACTGAACCCACATTACTGGCGTGCATCGGAGCAACAAGGACAATGCGCAGACCTTTACTCACAAGACTTTCTCCAGATAATTTTTAACCAAGAGCTCCTGGGCAGCTTGTGAGGCTGTCAGATGATGCTCACGCCACTGCGCATGTGCGCCGGGCCCAACAACGTTGCTGATTCCCAGCACAGCGCCCCATGGTAGCCCGAAGTCTTCTGCAGCAAGAGCAACGCCATAAAGCTCAAGATTCTCGAAATCAGCTTGTTCAGCTAGAACTCCTGCCAGTTCCTGAGAGACCGTTATCCCTGGGGTCGACACGGCTGACAATGTCGCTTCTGAGAATGGCTTCAGAGAGGATACGAGCCGCTCCTGTCCAGACTTTAGACCAGGCAAATATGACTGCCCACGCAGGAGATCGCCATCGCTCCAGGCGACCGATGACACAACGTGCGCACTCCCAAGAGCATGCTGACTCGAATACGCACCGGCGGTTGCCAGAAAAAGCACGGCATCCGACTGTGAACCATGAAATTTAGCAACAGCAAGCGCATGTGCCAGCGCTGCGGCCGCACGTGGCGTCCCAACGCCCGTGCGCAGAAACCCCACCGCTCCGCACAGTGTGATGTGCTCATTGTAGGCAATGCAGTGGGCCTTCTTGGCGAACGTATCAACAAGGTCGCGCTGCTCCGGCCACCAGGCTGAAACAACCCACACCCGTACGCTTGCGAGTCCCTCTGTGGAATTCATGTTTTCTCCATTTCGGTCGTCAAGCTGAGCAGTTGTTCACTGCTCTCCATCCAGTCGGACTCAACCTCTTCAAGCCGCCCCCGAACCACGCGCTGCTCTTCACCAAGATTCTGAGCCAAGACAAAATCACTGCCTACATTTTCCAGCTTTTCATCGAGTATTCTGAGCGCAGCACCCAGATGACTCATTTGCGCCTCGAGATCATCGATCTTTTTCTGTAGACGCTGACGCTCACGCTTCTGAGCTTGGGCGTCGGCACGTTGTTGCAAACGCGACTCTTTCTCGGATGTGCCCCGACTCTGTTGCGGGGAATCCAGAAGTGACCAAGAGGGATCAAGAATATTCGGAAAGCCACTGACCTCAGCCAGCCGAGGATAATCATCAAGATTCCCCTCAAACAGTGCATACTTCCCACCAGGAAGCATCACAAAAATGTGAGTGGCAAATGAATTGATGAATTCGCGATCATGACTCACGCAGAACACAGTGCCTTCATAATCCTGCAAAGCATCGGAGAGAATCTCAGCACTCGACATGTCGAGATGGTTCGTCGGCTCATCTAGAAGTAGAAAATTAGCTTTCTGCGAAAGGAGAATGGCGAGTCCAACGCGATTTTTCTCACCCCCTGACAGAACCCCGACCGGCTTAAAAACGTCATCACCCTGAAACAAAAAACTCCCGAGCAGCGAGCGCGCTTCCTTCTCGCTCAAGGCCGTGCGGGCGAGTACATTGTCCAGCACGGTTTTCTGCGGATGCAACACAGAGAGTTGATCCTGGGCAAAGTAAGCGTGAACAACTTGGTGACCGTTGACGTATTTTCCCGCAATCTGCGGAATCACACCTGCGAGAGTCTGCAGGAGTGTCGATTTGCCGATGCCATTGGAACCAATCACACAGATCTTTTGCCCACGCACAATATTGAGTTGAATCCCGCGCGAAAGTGGATGGGAAGTCTCGTAGCCAATTGCAAGATCTTCGACCATGAGTACATCTCTCCCACTAGACAATGCTGCAGGAAATGCAAATGCGACTGAATTTTCTTGCTGGGGCAGGTCGATCTCGTCTTCAAGATCCTGCAATCGGGCTATCATCTTTACCCTTGCTTGTGCCTGCCGAGCCTTGGTTGCCTTGGCCCCAAAACGTTCAACAAATCGACTCAGTTCAGCTTTGCGCCGCGCAATTGCTTCAGCACGGGCAACATCTTGTTGCTCGTACTGTTCCTTTTGCTCAAGAAAGGAGTCGAAATTGCCTTTGTAGCTTCTCAGGTTTCCACGCGAAAGATGCAAAGTAATTGTTGCAAGCCGATTCAATAATCCCCGATCGTGAGACACAAATACCAGACATCCACGGAACTGGCGCAGGTAATTTTCAACCCAAACAAGGCTTGGAAGATCGAGGTGGTTTGTGGGCTCATCGAGTACGAGAAATTGCGGTTCATTGAGAAAAACCTTGGCGAGCTCGAGACGCATACGCCAGCCCCCCGAGAGGGTCTTCGGATTAACGTCGAATTGAGATGTGCGAAAACCTAGACCAGCCAAAATGCCCCGAGCCCGGCTCTCTAACGCTGGCCCCCCGGCATCCTGAAAATCGGCTTCGGCCTTTTCGAACGCTGCCAATGCATTGGAATCGCCGGAGGCAACAAGCTTGCCTTGGGCTGCATCACGTGCGCGCATGAGTTCGCTGATGCGCAAATGCCCTGCCACACACTCCTGCAGCAGATTCGGAACCGGATTAGGGTTGGGCTCCTGAGGTAAGTATCCAACCACACACTCACGAGGTCGAATCATCGCTCCAGAATCAGCTTCCTCAAGACCACAAATGATATTGAGAAGTGTGGTTTTGCCAGCGCCATTGGCTCCCACCAATGCAACGCGTTCTCCCACGGGAAAATGATAAGTTGCGTCTTTAAGAATGAATTTCTGGCCGTACGACTTATTGAGACCTTCGAGTCGAATCACCCGCACTGCCCTCGAGCGTCGATCCACTGTCCGAAGACATCGACAGCCTGCTTCCTAAATTGAGGAAGTTCATTGAAAATCTCATGACCCGCTCCCGCAATCTCTTCGCTGCGGAATCTACCTTTTGGAAACAGAGGCAACAACGAACGTGTTTTTCCGGGATCTACGAGTTTGTCAGCACCCGCAAAAGCAAGCGTGACTTGTGTACGCAACGACTGAATCGCCTGTCGAATCATGTCATCGTTGACGCTGTTGAGAAAAACGTTTCCAAAACGTGCCGAAATAGAAAACAGATTCATTTCGTCAGCCATATAGGCGGCGTTGTTCTCTGGGTTCTCCGAGAGATTCTCTGGAACGATGTCGATGGGCACAGGGGCAAGCGGAGCAACCCGCGGCAAAGCCGCAGCAGCGAGCTTCTTCCAGTGCGGAACTTCCTGACGGATCTTGAATAGGGGTGAGCTCAAAAAGACCGGCGGGCAATTGTCTTGCATGATGGATGCGGCATAGGTCACCAAGAGCCCACCGAAACTATGGCCAAGTAAACCGAAGAACATGTCCTTCTTTTGCTGCAATCCCACGAGCGAGCGGCTGTGATTCACCACGAACAAAACGTCAAGCACGAGTGCATGCAGATTTTCCACGTCACCACGGCGAGGACCAGATTTTCCATGTCCGCGCAAATCAAAGCAAGTAAAAAGCATGTTGCGGGAACAAGCTTCCTCTGCGAGCTCAGCGTATCTACCGCTGTGCTCACCAAAGCCATGAACGGCAAGAACCAACCCGTCTATTTTTGACTCCCCAGCTGCAATTCCAGCAGGTGCAAAGCATCGGAAAAAAAGTTCAGTTCCATCAAAACTCTTGAGATATTCGGTGCGTTCAACAGCCATTCGAAGAAAACCTCCAGAGGCAACATTTTTTCCGCGCAGGACTTTGGCGAACAGCGGAAAGGATTAACTGTCTGGAATTCAAGATTCCAACGTACACTGAGCAAAGAGTGTCTCCAGAAAAATACAGGAGGAACCCTATGCTCCGCAGCCTCCAAACATCTGCGACCGGTATGGAAGCTCAGCAACAGCTGATCGACACACTGTCAAACAACATTGCCAACGTCAACACGAACGGCTTCAAGCGTGGCCGGGTTCATTTTAACGACCTTTTGTACCAGAACCTACGTGCACCAGGCTTGAGCTCCGCGAACGGAACGGTGGCCCCAACGGGTGTGCAAATCGGCAACGGTGTGCGACTGGCTTCCATCGAAAAGTCTTTCGAAGAGGGCAGCATCAAGATCACTAAGAACGACACAGACGTCATGATCAAAGGGCGGGGATTCTTCCGCATCCAGATGCCCGACGGCTCGCTGTCCTATACCCGCGATGGAGCTTTCAAACGCTCGCCGGATGGGCGTCTTGTTACGAGCGAAGGCCTGCCGCTCGTTCCTGAGATCACAATTCCGCCCAACGCCTTGAGGGTTCAGGTAGGCCTAGACGGCGTGGTTTCAGCCTCCATTCAGGGCGAGGATGAACCCCGCAACATCGGCCAAATTCAGGTTGCAAACTTCATCAACCCAGCGGGTTTGAATTCCATAGGACGCAACCTCTATACCGCAAGCCCTGCATCAGGTGAGCCTGTTGTGTCGACACCAGGAGAAAACGGTACTGGACAACTCGGCCAAGGCGAACTTGAGTCGAGCAACGTCAACATCGTCGAGGAAATGGTGACGATGATCACTGGGCAAAGAGCATATGAGCTCAATAGCAAAGTGATTAAGACGGGTGACGAAATGCTTGCCACAACCAACCAAATGAGATGATCTGATGTTGGCCTTTGAACTTCCACCCACAGAGATGATCGCCATCGACTACATCGGCCTTGCACAACAAGCCGATGTATCGGAAAAGCAGAAAGATGTCCTGCGCCAGGCGCTCAGTCAGATTCTTCCAAGCACAAAGGAACTCGTCGACGCCAACGAAGCACCCACTGCTGTGCAGAGTTCAGGCATTTACGTCCGCTGCCTTCAATGCGATCCGAAAACCGATGGAGTGCCTGTCGCCGTAAAAATTGTCGGCAACGAAGCGAGCCATTCTTCGGGTGGACAAACGACACAGCAGTTCAAATTAGTTGTCGTCAACAGTGACAAAAAACAAAACAGCTGGAGCGTTGAACTCGGCCCAAGAAAGACGTCGTGGTTTGCCGTCCCGAAAATTGAAAACCTCACCACAAATGGCCGACTCGAGAAGTCAAACTTCATCGTGAAGCCATGCGTCGAAGGAATCAGTTGCCCTAACACAGTCACGTTTGCCAGCAAAACTGAATGCATACAATCGATTGAGAAATTCATTGGGAAGAGAGTTGATCTGATTGCAGCGCAATCCCTGCTCAAGAGAGAAAAGACAATCACTCTGGAAAAACTACCTTTCCAAAATGACGTGAAAGCTCAATCACAGGTACGTGCTCTGCTCTCCTCTGGCGCGAATTCGCTTACGGTGAAGACGCAAGCTCGGGCCCTGAAGAGCGGCAGCCTTGGTGACGTTATTCTTGTAGAAATCAAGGCGCCATCGTTTTCAGTTCAAAAAACAAGACAGCTTGAGGCACGCATCACCGGAGAGGGAGAGGTCGAAATTGTTCGCTAACATTTTTGAAAACTTGCTTCTTCGTTGGGAATGCGCCTTAGAGTGGTACCTACTCAAGGTCGACACACTGAATGCTCGCTCGCAGGTTCATTTTGAGAGAGTTTCATCGAATCTGGTGCATTTCAGCGAGAAACCAGAAAACTCGAACAAACTCCTTAAATTGACCCTCAGCGGACTCATCATCACATTCACTGTTTTGCTGTTCAGCTGTCAAACTCCTCCACCACCTTCGCAACGCGCCCTTCCACAGATGCCATTAGCACGAAAGTTAGAAGGTGAGCGGCAAGAGAGAAATCTCGACCAACTGTACCTCAAACGCGATGAATTCATCATCAAGAATCGCGAAACCGGTTCGAGTACAGGCTCAATATGGGCCGACACCCAGGAGCCACGCACACTCTTGGCCGACCCTACACCAAACCGCGAGGGCCAAACCATCACGGTGATGATCCCACCAGAACTGCAATTTGATCCCAAGTCGGTCACCATCAACGACAACACGAAGAACAAGGACAAATCCAACTCCAAGGACAAGAAGAAAGAGACCGAACAAGAAACGGCTGGCCTTAAGCTGACCGATCCCGACACGGCGAGTCCAACCATTCAATTGAGTCAGGGCCCAATCAAGTCGTTCAAAATGCAGATCATCGGGTTCGAACCCGGGGGCGATGTTTACCTGCGTGGACAAAGACGTTTTTCAGGCGCCAACGGCGAGGAGAACATGACCATGATTCTCGCCAAAGTTCCACGGCGAGCACTGACAAGCTTCGAGCTTGATGCACGGGAACTCACCGATGTCGCCGTAAACGAAGAGCTCGAAGGTCGTCAGAAAGAGTACAGTGCACCCGGGTGGGATGAGATGGTGTCGCGGCGTCTTGCCGGATTCACTCCAGATTTGAAATCCGAGATGTCAGCCATTGATGGCCTACGCGATGAAATCCGAACAGCCCAGTCGGCTCTTCGGGATCAGGCCAAAGCGAATGAAACAGAACGCGAGAGAATCAGAAAAGAGCGCGAGCGCATGGCCGAACAAGCCTCAGAGCAACAAAAGCGCGCAAGCGCAGCATCCTCAGCAGCAGGCGCCCAGGCAGCTCCCAAAGCTCAAGAAAATGCTTCCGGAGGCACACCATGAAACGAGTCTCCCAACTTACAGCAGCCGGTCTCGTGTTTTCATTCCTGTGTCTGTTTTTTCCTCTGTCCGCGTCTGCCAACAAAACACAGACGAATGCGGAAACATCTGGAGCTGACAACTCAGCCCCCGTACGGCTCAAGGATCTGGTTGAATTTCGAGGTGTGCGCAGCAACCCACTGGTCGGACTCGGCCTTGTGGTTGGTCTCTCTGGAACCGGTGACAGCAAGCAAAGCCTAGCCACAAATAAAGCGGCGGCAAATCTGCTGACCCGCCTTGGTGCACAAGTCAACCCTGCCCAGGTCGTGACCCGCAATATCGCCGCAGTTATTGTAACTGCCGATTTGCCCGCCTTTGCTCGCATCGGTGACAAACTCGACATTCGGATTGCAGCAGTTGGTGATAGCGCAAGCCTCGAGGGTGGCACGCTTCTCATGACAACTCTCTCAGCAGCCGACGGACAAGTGTACGCTGTCGCACAAGGCCCTCTTAGCCTCGGAACAGCAATGACAGGCGCACAAGGTGGAGGCGGCGGCAACAACCGCAGCTCAGCTCCAAAGACAATCGCAATCAGCCAAAACGCGAGCGTGGAGAGAGAGTTTCAAAGCACTTTTATTCACAATGGCAACATTGAACTCTCACTCAAAAGTGCAGACTTCACGACAGCACACCGCATTGCGCATGCAATCAATCGCAAATTCAACGAATTTATAGCATCCCCCCAAAACAGTGGGCTCATACGGGTGCGCGTGCCTGAGCAGGCTATCGATTCGCCGAGCTTCACACCCGTAGACTTCATGGCTGTGCTGGAGCAGATCCGAGTTGAGCCAGACAGCCGAGCTGTTGTTGTGATCAATGAACGCACTGGAACAATAATCAGTGGATCAAATGTTACGATTATGCCTGTAGCGATCAGTCATGGAAATCTCGAGATCATTGTCCAAGATGAAACCCGATACGTCAGCAAAGTTCCAAAAACCACAACGGTAGGCGACCTCGTGCGGGCTCTCAACGAACTCGGAGCCGGCCCAAAGGATCTCGTCTCCATTCTTCAGGCCCTCGATGCTGCGCAGGCACTTAAAGCGCAGCTGAAGCTGATGTGAGGAGACCTGATGAGTTCTCTCAAAGCCACTTCCTCCTCCCCTGCTGCACCCTCATTGGGCCGCAATGTCGAACTGAGCCCAGCGGAGCTCAATCCGACAAAACAAGAAGGGTTGCAGAGAAAGCGAGAAGAGGCCGAGAAGGTCGCACAAGAATTTGAAACCATGTTCATGGACATGATGGTGAAGTCGATGCGACAGACGGCACAACGCGAGGATGTCTCGAACGCTGAAGATATTTACCAGGGTATGCTCGATTCAGAATATTCAAAGTCCATGACCGCAACCCAATCTTTTGGCATTAGAACTCAAATTCTCAATTGGCTCGAACAGACCGATCCAGATTTGAGGACAATGACCAATGACAAGAGCATTGGCAGCTCGGAAAAGGGTTCTCAACCAGATCCAAAGCTCGATGCAAAAAGTCTACTGAACGAATCTATGGCTCTCAAGGCTGCCACACAAGCTTACCGAATGTCCTCGACGCAGCGATAAATTACAGAAGCTCACGCACGCCCAATGTATTAATGACCTCATCCAGATCGGACGCAACGACAAAACAACTCCAGACTTGTTGGCACTGTTCGGCTGGAGTTGTCTCAAGGACTCCAGAAAGAATCAAAGTACCGCCGCTTTTGCTCTGTATTTGGAGGGGCAAGGTCAGCTGCCAGCGAGAACTCAGCTCTGCAAAACTTTTCACACCAAGACGCGCCAATCCAGAAGCTGTGATGTGAAGCCATAGCCCAGTGCGGCCCGGGGCAATCCGGCGACTCAAAGCGAGTGCAACTCGCCCCATCGTGTGCCGGGGATTAATTTCGACAATTGGGAGAATCTCAGGCTCTCCAAGAGCATTCTTGAAGATGAATGTATCCACTCCGAAAGGCCCCGTATAACCCTCTCGAGCCAATGCTTCACCAACAAAAAACGCAGCACGTTCCAAAACATTTTCAACACTACCGCGCAGCGGATCTGCTGCTGTGTGCCAGAAACGCAGAATCCGCTGGTCACACCCAGCGAGAAAGCGGCCGACGACTGAACCCGCATACTGACCATTGGCAAGATTGAGTATGCGAGTAAAACCGAGAACGTGCACCTGATGCTTTCCTGACTTACGATCGACCCGACCTTGCACAGAGACATCCACAAGGCGATCAAAAAGTGGCTGAACAACGGGTGTTTCGCCTGTACGCCAGGATTTCTCAAACCACCGCCGTAGCGTTTCGGGCTGTTCGCTCCAAGAAAGCCCCGAAATAGTTTCCACAAGACGATGTCGACCCGCAGCACTCCAGGGACGCTTAGCAATAAACTTGGAGGTATAGCCTGCATCAACAAAAATCTGCATGGTGCGCTCGAATTCCTCAGGTGTCGAGACAATCTGTCCGGCAACAGCAATGCTAGGCAGACGCTGATCGTCGGCATGACTCTCCAGAAAATTTCTCAGCACACTGAGCGCAAAAGACTTTGAATAAACACGACGAAAGAGCTGCAGATCGGCAACAGTTTGCTCGGCAACTAAGCCCTTCAATTGAACAGAGAGACGCGCTGTCCGCGGGGTGACCGCCCAAGGATACAACGACTGCAGCTTACGGAGACCCAATCGCTCCTGCAAAGCAGAATCGTTGCTGTTCGCTTTCATGAATTCGGGAAGACCAAACCCACACTCACGGAGACGCAGAAGAAAATCTCTGGGCATTTCCTGGGGCAAAAGCAGAACGTCATCCTGGTTCAAAACAAAAAGCATCACCGGAGCAAGATCATTGCGAGCAGCAGTGATGGCGCCAGTCAGCTCAACCTCCTGCCCGTTGCGCCGGATCTCCTCCTCCGCTTCGGGATTGTAGAATGCCAGGCGCGGCAATCCACCCTTCGACTGACTAAAAACCTTGAGCTCATCAATAAAATCCTGATCCAACCCAGCCTTTAAGCGAAAATCCTCTCGAAAAACACTCCCCTTAGCTCGAGCAGCGTTGATTTCTCCACCAAGAGCCTCGCAAAAAGCCCGCCAATCCGACTGCGAATCACTCTTCCAACGACGAAACCAAACCAAGCCATGCTTCACATGACCAATTTCATCATCCAAAACACTCTGCAAAAGATCTGCTGTACGATGCTGACCAATGTCACGAAGCACATCTCTGAAATAAGCAGCAAAATCTAGATTCGCCTGTTCAAAGGTCAGGCTCATGCGTGCTACATAATCCATGGGTGTCTTCATGGAAGCACATTGGCTCCAGAAAAAATCATTGACCGGAATATCTCCCAGCTCGACTCCCACTTCACGCATTTGTGCAAGATAGGATGAAAGATGGCGTTGCTCGTCCAACATGGTTTTCGCAACACCCATCCGAAAAGCTGCGGGGGCATCCGGAAACTTGAGAAGAGCTAAAGCCATCAACTCAAGCGCAAGCAATTCGTGATTCGCAAAAAAGTGGAGAAGAACCCCGACTTTTACAGGGTCAAGTAGCTCAGCCTTGGATGGAAAACTGACCTTGGCCGCGCTCTTCCAACGATCGAAATCGAGCACAGCAGGACGCCCAGGTCGCAGAGGCAAATCTTGCGGGTGAAAGGGTTGCACATCGGTCAACTCCCCAGGAGGACAAAGCTTTTCCTCCATCTCACAAGAAAATAGAATTCGTTTTGCAAAATCAGACAGCTCCATCGAGCGTGCTCCCCTGTCGCCTTGCCCATCAGTACGTTTCTTGACGCCCCAACGCAACAAAAGACCGACACCTGACCAGGCAATTCCCCTCACTTTCGAACGGTTTGGCCCGCCTCTGGCAAATCTTGCCCACGCTGCTCACGACATACGGACATATTTACACCATAGGGCGCCAACAGAATCTGAGAAGCTTGAACCGAGACCGCGTGCCGCATTCGGGAGTGATCATGTCTAAGAAAGAAGAAAAGAAACCAGAAGAAGGCAAAGCCGAAGCCGCAAAGAAAGAAAAAGGGCCTCCCGATGAAATCGCGGAGACCCGAAAAAAGAGAAAAATTGTCTTGTTCTTGGGCCTAACAGCGGTGGTTGCCGTGGCAGCGGCGGCGGGCGGATTCTTTGTCTACAAGACCTTTGTCCAGAAGCCTCACTCCATGGCTGCAAAGAAGGATGACACCGCTGCCCACGACAAAAAAGATGGTCACGCGGAAGACAAAAAAGACGCGCACGCAGCCGACAAAAAAGACGAAGCACATTCGGATAAAAAGGACGGAGCCCATCCTGAGAAAAAAGAGGATGCTAACGCTGATAAAAAAGACGGCGGTTCCGACAAAAAAGACGGAGAAAAGAAAGATTCTGCAAAGACTGATGACAAGCCGAGTAGCAAGGATGGAGGTAAAGACGGCGCTAAGGATGCTTCCAAAGACGCCGCTAAGGATGCTTCCAAAGACGCCGCTAAGGATGCTTCCAAAGACGCCGCTAAGGATGCTTCCAAAGACGGCGCCAAAGATGCTTCCAAAGACGCCGGTAAGGATGCAGGCAAAGACAAAGGTAAAGAAGGTGAAAAGAAAGATGGAACCGCAAAGGCCGATGAAAAGTCGGATGTGAAGATGTTCCAGTCGGATGAAACCTTCGGCGAGACCTATGCGTTGCCAAAAATGGATCTGAATCTCGGAAATCCGCTTGAAAACCGATATCTGCGCATTGCCGTTTCAATTGAATACACCGGCGGAAAAGAGCAGCAAGATGAACTCAAGAAACGTGAACCACAGATTAGAGACCTCATCATTAGTTCCGTCAGCACAAGGACACGCTTGGATCTCCTGACCGACAAAGGCAAGGAGAAGCTCAGACGCGAACTTATTAGCAAAATGAACGAAACATTCTCAAGACCTGTGAAGACAATCTATTTCACAGATTTTCTGGTGGAGTGATCCATGGAACAACAGGTTCTGAGTCAAAGCGAAGTCGATGCGCTTCTAAACGCTGTCTCTGACGGACGGATAGACTCGCATGAAACCGAGGAAAAGCGGGATGAATCCTCCTTTGTCAGATATGACCTGACAAACCAAGATCGTATCATCCGTGGTCGTATGCCAACGCTTGATATCATTCACGACCGCTTTATCCGTCTGTTCCGTGTCTCTTTATCGGCTGCCTTAAGAAAGGTGGCCAACATCGGTGTCAACAGCAGTGGCCCCATCAAGTTTGGCGAGTTCATGAACAGCCTTCCACTGCCTTCTTGCCTCAATATTCTCAGGGTCGACCCACTGCGCGGTTCCGCGGTCATGGTTATCGAAGCCAAACTTCTTTACGGCCTTGTCGACAGCCTATTTGGCGGCGGAGAAGTGCCTTACACGAAAATCGAAGGCAAGGACTTTACGCAGATTGAAATCAAGATCGCACGAAGAATAGTGATGGCTGCTATCGATGACCTAGAAAAGGCTTGGGCACCTGTTTTTCCGCTACGCATTCATTACTCGCGTACCGAAATCAACCCTCAGTTCGTGGCGGTCGTGCCACCTTCAGATGTGGTGATTTCAACGACTTTTGATGTTGAACTTGAAAAGATGAGTGGCTCCATCAAGCTGGTTATCCCATATTCAACACTTGAGCCCATCAAATCCAAACTGAGCGTAGGCTTTCAAAACGAACAATTGGAAGTAGACCACATTTGGATCAACCGCATTAAGAACCAACTTCTCGGAACACAAGTAAATGTGTCCTGCACGCTCGGCTCGGCTTGGATCAACCTGCGTGACATGATGGAGCTCGCTGAAGGCGACATCATCATTCTCGATCACGAAGCAAACAAACCACTCAACATCATGGTTGAAGGCGTGCACAAATTCAGAGGAGTACCCGGAATCGTCCGAGGCAATAGAGCAATTAAAATCACAGAAAGCGTGGGAGACGTGTAATGGCAGAAAATAATCAGGGTTTCAGTCCTGAGGACTTCGGACTCGACAGCAAAACAATGAGTGAAGCTCCGGCTCCGGAAATGAATCCAATGGCCAAGTTTCACGATGACAGTCCCATGAACAAGATCGACCTATCTCGCATGAAGATGGTTCTCGACGTTCCTCTCAAGGTTACGGTCGAACTTGGCAGAACAAAGCTACTCGTCAACGACCTGCTGCAACTTGGTCAGGGCTCGGTGATTGAGCTCGACAAAATGGCCGGTGAGCCTATGGAAATCTACGTTAACGACAAGCTTGTCGCAATGGGCGAAGTGGTTGTGGTCAACGAGAAATTCGGTGTGCGTCTGACCGATGTGATGAGCGGACTGGGAATCGAAGACGTACCACCTGCAGAGGCTGTCTGAAATTTAGAACCATAAGGATGTGCTTATGAACTCCCCGCTTCAGAGAACAAACCTCAAGAGATCCGCACTCGCTTATATTGCAGCAGCGAGCGTTCTTCCAGCACTTGCGCAGAGTGCTCCACTTGCGGGAGCAGGCGCTGAGCCTGCACGAGGAAATAATCCGACAAACGAAGCAGTCCCGGGAACCAGTGGCACCGCTGGGTCGACATCCACAGCGACGCAGTCTCAGTCTGCAAATGGATTTTCAGTTCCACCTATTCCAGCCGCTGATGCCAATCCTTCTGCAGCTAACTCAGGCAATGCAGCGAACGCAGCCATTCCATCCCAAAACGCGGGAGCTGTGCAAACCCTAGACGCCCAGAAAAACACCGACATAAAATCCGCAACAGCAGCCACAGCATCGACAACTGCAGAGGCTGCGCCAGGGACTAACACAAGTACGACTGGCGAAACTGCACAGGCCACTGCGACCGCAATCGATCCAACAGCCGCAACAACGGATAAGTCTCAGGGTGCGGCTCCGCTTCAAGCAACAGACACCACCATACTTGTTCCCAATGGAGCTGCTCTGCAAACACAATTGCTGCCGTTGAACGGAACAGACAGCTCACCGTGGACCTCCTATGCTGCTGGTGCCTTTCTCATCCTTGGGCTCGCTGCAGCGGGAGTGATGGCTGTGCGGTTGCGACAAGGAAAGACATTCGGACTAAATCGCTCCGAAAAACAGATGCAGCTAATCAGCACGCTTGCACTTTCACCCAAACGTCAAATCCTCCTGATCCGCATCCGCGACAAGGAAGTTGCAGTTGCATCAACTGAACATGGGATGACCGTTCTCACAGAAATGCAAGCACACTCGAAGACGCTGAACCAAAGCACGGATGACTCGGGAGGAGAGGAACCTCGGCGCAGAAAGGTTCAGCAACGGATCACCCAAGATGAGCCGGTCAAACTCGTCGCATCTGAGGCCGAATCCCTGGGTGAAGAAACAGCGGTTGCCCGCTCTGAGATGCTGATGGGTGCACTGAAGAACCTACGTGAGAAAAACCTCCGTGGGCGCACGGGATCCAATACCTCCGAATCTCCTGTCACGACTAAAGCTGTTGCCGCTGAAACCGCATCCAGGGAAAAGAAAATTCTCGATTCTGTAAGTGATAGCAAAGGCAGGGGCGAGCCAACACTCAAACAAACCAGAGCGGCATTTCCAAAATACCTTGCAAACGCATTTGAACAGGAAAGCAAAAGAAGCATTCCTCAGAGCACAGCTAGCAACAACAATAGCTCTGGCGCAGATGACGCCAGTAACGTCACCAACATGATTCGTGAACGACTGAAAGATCTGCGTCCACTCGCATGAGTGTTCCTGTTCTTAGGCAAGCGGCAAAGAAGCAACGCACACCACCGGGGCAAGTGACAATGAAAAGTTCCCTGAAATACGGATCTCTCGTTTGCAGGATGCTTGTGGCACTTGTTATGGTGCTCGGAATAAGCCAAATATTCATTCTTCCCGCGGTAGCACTCGCGCAAAATCAAAAGCAAACACAGACCGCAACAGTCCCCCAGATCGCTCCAGTAACTGCTCCAGGTCTGAATCCTTCGAAGACAACTCTCAAGCCCAATACGATTCCACTTTTTTCATTGAGCATTGGCGACTCCGAAAACTCCGACGACCTCGTACCTGCGTTAAGAGTTGTCGGAATTTTAACAATCCTCACCCTCGCACCAGCCATTTTGCTTCTCACAAGCGCCTTCACACGAATCCTCATTGTGCTCTCCTTTGTCCGGCAGGCACTAGGTTCCCCAACAATGCCTCCGAATCAGGTATTGATTGGACTCTCGCTGTTCCTCACCTATTTTGTAATGGCGCCTACAACGACGAAAATCTACGACACTGCTATTGCACCATACATGGCAAAAACAATTACAGCAGACGTCGCATTCGATAAGGCACAAGCTCCCGTGCGCGACTTCATGATGGCACAGGTGCGCAAGGAAGACATTAAATTGTTTCTTAGCCTATCGCAGGGGCCGCAACCCCAGAAGCCCGAGGATATTTCCATGCGGGTACTCATTCCATCATTCATTATCAGTGAACTCAAAAGTGCCTTTCAAATCGGATTTCTTGTCTACTTACCTTTCATCATCATCGACATGATCGTGAGTGGTGTTCTGATGGCCATGGGTATGATGATGCTTCCGCCGACAGTTGTAAGCCTGCCGCTGAAGATCATCCTGTTCGTGGTTGTCGACGGCTGGAATCTGCTCGCAGGTTCCCTCATCAGGAGCTTCGCATGAATAGCCAACAAGTCATCGACCTCTTTATGGGTCTCATCTACGCAACTGCAGAATTGAGCTTACCGTTGCTTGCTACAGCTTTGGTTGTTGGCTTGATTATCAGTATTTTCCAAGCCGCAACCCAAATAAACGAAGCTACGCTCTCCTTCTTGCCAAAGATTGCCGCCATGATCGCCGTATTTGCGATCATGAGCCCGTGGATGGTGCGCCGAATGACGACCTACACACAAGATATCTTCAAAAAAATTCCGGAGATCACGAGACAAAAATGAACTTCGAGTCGCTCTTCCAACTTGACCCTCAGGTCTGGCCATTCGCAGTGATGATGTTCCTGCGGATTGTGAGCGTTCTCTTTTTTATGCCAATTTTTGGCGACACAACCGTCCCTTCCCGACTGCGATTGATGCTTGCACTCACCATCAGTATCTGCATTTGGCCTGTGGTTGAGGGCAATATTCGTGCAGTTCCGGGATTCATTCAATGGAGCCCAGTGGCTCTTGGTCTTGCAACAATCAGGGAAGTGTTTTTTGGTTTTGCTGTTGGCTTTGCAGCAAAAACACTGATCTTCGCTGCCTCAATTGCGTCCCACATTGTCGGTGTAAACATGGGCTTCCAAACTGCCACACTGTTTACGCCTCAAACACAAACACAGGAATCCGCATTTTCCTCGCTAAAAATCTGGATGGTGACCATTCTCATCCTCACATTCAACATCCACCATATCTTTATCAAAGGCATCGTAACTTCATTTTCTACAATTCCAATCGCCGCAACAGCAAACCCTGAAGTTTTGATGAGTGTCATCATGCAGACGATTACAGCCAGCTTTGATATCGGTTTGCGTATTGCCGGCCCTCTCCTTCTTATCCAGACACTGACAACAATTGCACTTGGTTTGTTAAACCGCGCGTTGCCTCAGCTCAACGCTTTTGTAATCAGTTTTCCAGTAAGTTTCCTGCTTAGCATGGTTGTTCTCTTCTTCTCAGCATCGGCTTTTGTTCGGTTGATTGGCACTCAGGGCGGCATGCTCGAGATCGCAGCATTCAACCAAGTACAAAAAGCCTTCGGCACAAGGAATTGAGGTGACGCATGGAAGAGCGCGAAGAAAGTCAACAAGACAAAACTGAAGAGGCGAGTGATGAGAGGCGTAGGCAGTACCGCGAGGAAGGTCAGATTGCCAACCCGCGCGAGATGCTTGCCGCAATCACTTTAATGATTGTGACGATTGGTCTTTCATTTCTCGGTTCGGAGATTTTCCTCTCCATGAAGGGAAGCTTCAACCGAGCTCTTGCTATGGTAGCCTTTCAATCCAAGAAAGACCTCGATTTCATGGATATGGTCACGCAGGTTATTGCGCCCATTATGCCCGTAATGATCGGCACGATAGCACTGCTATCAATTGTTCCATCCATGATTGGCCTCGTATTCACGCAATTCAATTGGTCATGGAAGAAAATCACACCGACACCCGACAAGCTCAATTTTATTTCAGGTCTTCAGAAGATGCTCTCGGCAGGTGGACTTGAGGAATTTGTTAAGGTGCTGATCAAGGGTACGGTTCTGTGCACCGTTCTCTATGTCTTCATGAAAAAAGAGCTTTCGGAAAGCGAGCTCTATTTCTTCTTTTCAACAGGCGTCATGGCTGAGAGCCTCTACGGAGCCATTCTCAAATTGCTCACCTGGGTGACCATCACCATGGTTGTCTTGGGTGCGGCTGACTACGGCTGGAGTTGGTTCCGGCTCGAACGCCAGATGATGATGAGCAAGCAGGAAGTCAAAGAAGAGAACAAGTCACAAGAAGGTGACCCTCTGGTCAGAAGCCAACGCCGTCGCATGGCACGTGAGATGATCATGCGCAAAAACATTAATGCGGTTCCAACTGCTACATTTGTGGTGACCAATCCAACACACTTTTCGGTTGCAATTCGCTATGTGCGTGGGATGCCCGCCCCCATTGTTGTGGCTAAAGGACAGGATTTCCTGGCCATGAAGATTCGTGAAATCGCAAAGAAGAACGACATCATGCTGGTGGAGAACAAAGCACTGGCGCGAACCTTGTACAAGACAGTGAAGGTTGGTCAAGAAGTTCCGCCAAGCCTCTATTCATCGGTCATCGAAGTGATGAAAGTCATCTACCAGGCACGCGGAAAAGATTATTTTGAACGTTTCAACCTTCAGAGTGCGATGGGCTGAACTCAACGCATAAAGAGGAGGGAGTGATCTATGGCAACAGGTGGAACACTGACTGACAGCTCTGGAAAGCTGTCAACCGGTTCTCCTTGGGCTTGGCTCAAGAGTCCTGACATCCTCATGGCGTTGGCGGTTGTCGCTATTCTGCCCATTATGCTTTTTCCAATCCCAGGTCTTCTGCTTGACCTACTGCTTGCAATCTCGCTCTCAACCTCTCTGGTCATCATGCTTGTTGCCGTTTATATCAACAAGCCACTTGAGTTCGGTGTATTCCCGACTGTTCTCCTTATTTCAACCTTGTTTCGACTTGCACTCAACGTTTCAACCACCCGTTCAATTCTAACGCATGGTGCCGATACCAGCGGCAATATGAGTAATCTCATCAAAGCCTTCGGTAACATCGTGATTGCTGACAATATTGGTGTCGGTTTGGTGATTTTCATCATCCTCACTGTCATCAACTTCGTGGTTATCACCAAGGGTTCGGGGCGTATCGCAGAAGTTGCTGCCCGCTTTACGCTCGATGCGATGCCCGGTAAACAGATGGCAATTGATGCCGAATTGAACTCAGGACACATTAACGCCGAAGAGGCGCGCCGCAGAAGAACGGCCGTAGAAAAAGAAGCCGACTTCTATGGTGCCATGGACGGTGCTTCCAAGTTCGTCCGCGGTGATGCCATCGCAGGTATCATTATTACTCTTGTGAACATGATCGTCGGTCTTATCATCGGAATCATTCAATTCAACATGAGTGCTACCGATGCCGCAAAGACTTTCACCCTACTTGCTGTAGGTGACGGTCTCATTGCTGCTATTCCCTCACTGATGATCTCAACTGCCGCCGGTCTTATTGTGACACGCGCGACCTCCGAGGGTGACCTCGGTGGGCAGGTCATGAAACAATTCCGTGTGCATCCCAAGGCGCTTTATGTTGCTGCCGGCATCATCACCTTGCTTGCACTTGTTCCGGGATTTCCCAAAATCGCATTTTTTGGCCTTGCTGCACTTATGGTTTTTCTGGGTCGGATTGCTCAGCGCAGTGTCAGTGACGAGAAAAAACTTGAGGCTGAAGGCACTGAAAAAGATGCGCAGACAAAGGAAAAGAAAGAATCCGAAAGCATCGACTCACTCATGCGTCTGGACGTATTGGCCGTGGAAGTGGGCCATGCACTCGTGCATCTAATTGACCCACAACAAGATGGTGAAGTGGTCGACCGTATCCAAAGCATCCGAAAGCAGTTTGCCCAAGAGCTCGGAATCGTTGTTCCGCAAATTCAGCTACGCGACAATCTGCAACACGATCCAGGCCAATACTCAATCTCACTCAAGGGGAGCAAGATTGCTACGGGCCAACTGATGGTCGACTACTTCCTCGCCATGGATCCCGGCAATGTCGAGATGCCGATTGGAGGAGAGCCAACAACCGACCCTGTCTATGGCCTTCCGGCCCTGTGGATTCACAAGCGCGAAAAAGACGAGGCAGTTTTCCGCGGATACACTGTGGTCAACTGTGCCACCGTGATTGCAACCCACATCACCAAAGCTCTGCGGGAACACGCTGCTGAGCTTCTGACACGGCAAGATGTTCAATACCTCGTCGACAAGCTGCGCGAAAGCAATCCAAAAGTTGTTGAAGAAGTCATCCATTCAGAACGTCTCTCGCTCGGAGACGTGGTGAAGGTCATGCAAAACTTGCTGCGTGAAGATGTGTCGGTGCGGGACATTCTTTCACTCTTCGAGTGCCTGGCTGACCACTGTAAGATTGTAAAGAATCCTGAAGTGCTGTCTGAACAGTGTCGCAAAGCGCTCGGCCGCGGCATCGCGCAGAAGTACTGCAACGAAAAGGAAGAGCTTGTCGTGGTCACTTTCGATCGCATGATTGAGGATATTCTTGGCGGAGGTCTTGTCACAACCGACAATGGCAACACCTACCTCAATCTCGATGCACGTCAGGCCCAAGAGATCCTTCAGAAGCTCATGAATGGAATTTCCGTCTTTGAAACCGAGGGTTCTCAACCCGTGCTGTTGATATCGGCTCGTTTGCGACAAGCATTTCAGCGCCTCATGGTGCGTTATCTTCCGCAGGTTGCAGTGCTCTCATACGACGAAGTTCCATCAGGGATGCAGATCAGAAATATCAAAATGATTTCCTAAGAGAGCAAGATGACTCTCAGTGTTCAGGGGTGTGACAATGGATGTCCAGAAGTTTGAAGCTTTTAGCATGCAGGACGCGATTAAGCTTGTGAAGCGAGAGCTGGGCAGGGACGCGGTTATTCTGTCAACGCGAGAGAAAACAACCGCACAGGAAGGTAGCGGAAAGCCAATTCGCGTGATCGAGGTGACTGCCGCACCTGCGGCTTCGAACTCGAAGGCGGTCACACAGTCGAGAAACCCTCAGGCTGGCGCTTACCAAAAAACGAGCGTGCTCTCGCCCGAGCAAGCTGCCAAAGCGCAGCGAGCCCAGTTTCCTGTCGTGCAGAAGAAGAATGAAGTCAGTGTGGTCAAGAATATGCCCACTCTCGGACAACTCAACCCGGCAACGCGCGATCTTGCCAAGACTCTTGCCGGAGTTCTTGAACCCGGACAACAGCCGATTGGCAAAAGAACAACACACCTCACCTCCACTGAGCTTTCTTCTGCTCCCGCGGTGCAAGCTCCTGCTCAGAAGCAAGAGCAGCACCTAGCTGTTGTTGGAAGAAAGTTTGACGAGCAAGCAAGCGATGAAGTGAGGCTTCTTCGTGAAGAACTTGGCCGAGTGCGCAGGGAGATTGAACAGATCCCCCATGTTAATGTCACCGATCAAATGCAAGAAATACGTGTGATGCTCCATGATCTCATGCGCCAGCGTCACTATCGAGACAACGAGAACATGGCTCTGCAAGACGAATGCTTGAACGACATCTGCATTCGCCTCCGTGCAGCAGGGGTTCTTGAGGCGATCATCTCCGAACTCACGCATGTCGTAATGTCGGGCCCACGACCAACCCAGGGCGACGGCTCGCCTCTCGTGGGAGAGAAGCTGAAAGAGCACTATCTCAACCAGAGCATTCGCTTTCTGTTCCGACAGATGAGCGTTACACCTCAAGCCAATTTCACCAACCAAAAGGTTGTTGCATTGGTCGGCTCAACCGGCGTTGGCAAAACGACCTCAATTGCCAAGCTTGCAGCCCGACTTCAACTCAATGACAAAAAACGCGTTGCTCTTGTCAGCATGGATGCCTTCCGAATCGCAGCTGCGGATCAGCTTCGTGCATACTCAAAGATCCTCGATTGCCCATTCACTGAAGTTTCGGATCTCGAAGACTTGTCTGAGTTCGTTGCCAAATTCTACGACTATGATGTGATCTTTATCGATACTGCTGGTCGCAGCAGTAAGCATAATTCCCAAATGGATCAGCTCAAACAACTCACCACCATGCCCTTTCCAGTTCACTTCCATATGGTTCAATCGGCCAGCATGAAGCAACGCGATCTGGATGAGAATCTAAAGGCATTTAGAATGGTGAACCCACAAAGCCTTATTTTCACCAAACTCGACGAATCGTGGAGCTTCGGCGAGATCCTCAACACAAATATCACCAGCAAAATTCCTCTGTCCTTCTTCACAACTGGCCAGAAGGTTCCCGAAGACCTCGAACCAGCAACCAAAGAACGGGTTGTCGAACGTATCTTCAGACTTTGATGATTGGGAGTAAACAAAAGTGTTTGATCAAGCTTCAACGTTACGACGCCTTATGGAAGAAGCCCGTGTCCCCCAAAGCAGCGGAGCCTCGGCCTTCGGAAATGTCGCCGGCGCATCCGGCAAAACTTCACCAGCGCCCCGAGTTCTCACCGTTACAGGCGGAAAAGGCGGTGTCGGCAAAACTTTGACCACTGCAAACCTTGGGCTGTGTTTCGTCCGTGAAGGAATGCGAACATTGCTTATAGACGGTGATTTTGGTCTCGCGAACCTGGATGTTCTGCTGAATGTCAGAGCTGACTCGACACTCGAGGATGTTCTCGTGGGTGAACGCGAGCTCAGAGACGTCATCGTCACTGGTCCGGAAGGCTTACGTTTGATTCCGGCCTCCAGCGGTATGCCTCGAGTGAGCGAGTTGGGACAGATGCAAAAATTGGTTCTGCTAGACCAAATAGAAAGCATCCAGGACGACTTTGATGTCGTGCTGATAGACACGCCTGCAGGTGTATCAAAAAACGTCCAGTATTGGGCTGCGAGCGCATCGGAAGTTCTGCTGGTCGCAACTCCTGAGCCCACAAGTCTTGCCGACGCCTATGCCACCATGAAAGTACTGTCGCAGACAAATCACGAAACCTGCTTCAAGCTCATCGTCAACATGGCCAAGAGCGAAGAAGAAGCACTTCGTGTGTTCGAGCGATTGAGTTCAGTGGCCAATGAATATTTGAACGTCAGACTCGATTATGTCGGAATGGTTCCACTTTGCGACTCAGTTCGCAATTCGGTTCGCGAACGGACTCCCTACGTTCAGCGTTATCCATTTTCCCCGGCATCGCGAGGCCTGAGAGGCATCGCTCGCGAAATTCTGTTCAACGCCAACGTGCCGCAGCCCAAAGGAACCATGCAGTTCTTCTGGAAGCGCTTGGTTGCTGGACAAAACCTTGAAACTTTTGGCCGTTGATTCCTGAAGAGGTGTATTTATGAGCACGGGCAGCGCAGCGAAAAAGCAACCGGTTCAGGAAAAAACAGCAGCAAAAAGCGGCCAAGCCAGCGCTGAAGGCAAGACCTCAAAGTATGCCAGCGAAAGCGGTGAGAATGCTGCTCGCAAGACAGCTGCGGCGAAAAAACAGGTTTCTGGCCAACAGCGAGCGCAGGCAACTGCGGCCGATCCAATGCGCAACCAGGTCATCATGGATTACGCGCCGCTGATAAAGTACATCGCTCAGAAGATCGCGGCGCGTCTGCCATCGAATATCGACCTCGACGACCTGTTTTCCGCCGGTGTTATTGGCCTCATGGATGCCATCGACAAATACGATCCAGGCCGCGACAACAAGTTCAAAACCTACGCCGAATTTCGTATCCGTGGTGCAATTCTCGATGAATTGCGCAACCAAGACTGGGTGCCGCGCTCGGTTCGTGAAACAAACAAACGCGAAGAACGCGCTCGCTATGAGCTTGAGCAGAAGTTGCATCGCCCACCCGAAGATAAAGAGGTAGCCGAGCATCTTCAGATTTCTCTTGAAGAGTTTCACGAGAAATCAGGTCGCACACGGGTATCGATGTTGAGTCTCGAAGAGCTCGGTGGCGTTCATTCTGGCGACAAAAAATCCCTACTCGAATGTCTCGAAAACCCGAACTCCAAGAATCCTTTCATGATGCTCAAACAGAAGGGAGTTCGGGATATCATTTTGAAGACTGTCGAAGAGCTCCCAGAGAAGCAAAAACTTGTGTTGAGTCTCTACTATTATGAAGATCTCAACCTCAAGGAAATCGGAAAAATACTTGATGTGACTGAATCCCGGGTGTCCCAGCTCCATACCCAAGCGGTTCAAAAAATGCGCGCAAAATTAAAAAATCTATTGCAAGAATAAACGGAGTCTTGTGTCATGCCAATGCCATCAAACGACATCAAAATCCTTGTGGTCGACGACTTTCCAACCATGCGGAAGATTGTGCGTCAGGTACTCCGTCAACTCGGGTACGAAAATGTCCAGGAAGCTGAGGACGGTCGAGCTGCCCTCGAGATGCTGCGTCAAAAGGGAAATATTGAGTTCGTCATCTCCGACTGGAACATGCCGAACATGACCGGAATCGAACTCCTCAAGGCTGTCCGTGCAGAACCTGCTCTCAAAAACCTGCCATTTTTGATGGTCACTGCCGAGGCCGACAAAGAGAGCATCGTTGAGGCTGTTAAATCCGGCGTCAGCAGTTACATCGTCAAGCCGTTCAATTCGGCAACCCTGAGAGAAAAAATCGAAAAGATTTTCGCAAACCGGAGGTAAGCCATGAGCACGCCACTGACTTCTTTTGATGAGCTCCACGGTGACCAGGAAGAGTCCCCCAGCAATGGCGGAAAACTCTCCACACTCGAGTTGCTGTCCTCGCTTCGCCTGCGTCTTGTGTCAAAGAAAATCCCACTCCGTTACTGCAAGTTCAACATAACCAACTCAGTCAATAAAATGCTTCAGGGCGAAACCTTGAGCGTTGCCCCCGATGGCGCAACATTTTATTCCAGCCTGGCCTATGATTCAGGTTGCCTGATGCGTCTACTGGTTGAAGTCCCCGACTACTGGGCTCGGAAGTCGAGGCATGTGGATTATCGACACACCGAAGCACCATCTTCATTTCAGATGCTTTGTCGTGTCGTGACCTGTGAAGATGTTGGCAAGCGCCCAAATCGATATCTCATCACTGTCCAGACCGTGAACATCGACCCTATCGATGGAAAGGTTCTGGCTGATTACCTTGGCGTGGGAGTTGGTGCAGCGTGAACACCATCGTTATTCTTGCTATCTTTGGATTTGTTTTTCTGATGCTGGAAGCGCTTTTTTTCATGAGCTGTTTCCGCTGGCTATCGAATGGAAAAAAGATCCGTGAGCGCGAATTCATGCGTCTTGATCAAGAACGCAGTGAGTTGCTTGAGCTGCAGCAGTCTGTATCAATGGAATTAGCACAGGCTAAGAGGATCTCGGAAGAGACATTGTCCAAACTAAAGCGTGTTGGAGCCGATGCGCACGCAGAGTGGACTGAGATGACTCAAAAATGTGAGATTCTGCTAAAAGAGCTCGAAGACAAATCACGCGAGCTTACAGACAGTTCGGTAAATCACGTCAACCGTCAGCGTATGCAACTTGAAAAATCGGTTCAGGTTGCTTCACAGACCTCTTCCGAACTGGTTGAGGCCACCAGCAACGCCAAACGTATTCTTCGCTTCCTCGATGAAAACGTTCCCTCCGATGAAATTCTTAAAGAGCTTCAGGCAGAGAAATACGCCGAAGCACGCCGACTCATCCAAGACGGCAAAGAGCTCGGAGCCATCTGCCGGAAACTTGGCTTGTCTCAGAGCGAGGTTCAGTTACTCTCCTACATGGGGTAAAACTCAGGAGAGTATTCTCAATGCTTTCTCGATCGTTACGGCGCACTACTGTTGCTCTTCTTGCTGCATGGACTCCCTTGGTTTCCAAGGCGAGCGACTTGCCACAGGTATACACAAAAAACACAGAGAAGCTGGTCAAAGGCGATGCGCCCTTGCCCGTTGTTTTACAAGTTGGACTCGATGCCGGACTTCTCAACCACTCCACCACAATTCCGCGTGAGGGCCCGTTTTCTGGAACTGCCTTTGCAGGAAAAACATTGGCTTCGTTTCTCCTTGAAGATTGGATCCTCGAAGCTGGCTTAGGGTGGAGCTATTCTGCGCTGTATGGAAAAACTAAGGGAGATCTTCCCTCTGACCCTGAGCTCGGGCACAGAGTTTATACACAGGCTGCTTTTGCAGAAGCTGGAGTGCGTTTTCGCCTCACGCCGCGCGTGAACCTGGGCCTCGTTGTGCAAGACTACTTTGGTGCAGATCTCACTCTGAGTCAGCGCCAGGGGTTGGTGAACAACATGCTGCTTGGCGGCGGCATGTTTGCATTCGACCTTCTCAAAGAATCCGGAATATTTCGCATAGGCGCATTCCTCTTGGCAGAACTCCCCGACAACAAGCGTCAGGTGGTCAACTATGGCGCAACGATGCAATTTGGAATTCCGCTTAAGAATTATGACGTGCTGATGCGCAAAACAGATGTCTATGTGCGCAAGGAACGTGTCCAGAAAGTCGAGGTTCCCAAGGTCATCACCAAAACTATTGTGCGTGACGTGACCAAATACTCACTGCCTATCGAAAGCTTCAAGTTCCTCAAGAGCCAAACAGCTCTTAATCCTGAAGACCAAGAATTTGCCAACGAACTCGGGCAGACACTCAAACAGACCTCGCCCTTTTACAAACTAGTGACCATCGAAGTCACAGTCCCCGAATCGGGTGACTCCCGGCGCGACCAAAGAATCAGCGAGATTCGTGCACTTTCGATTCGCAATGCGATTGTCAGTACAGGACTTATGCCTGCACAACGCATTCTTGCTCGTGGTGAGGGAAGCAGAAGAGGCTTTGCTGAAATGAATCCGGGTTCCGTCGCAACGACCTTCGTTGATTTATCTTTCCTTGGTCTTACCAATCCTGATGCGGTGGCTGATGCCCTCAACCAACTTCTGAAGCGCAGAAGCACCCCGGAAACTTGCCGAGGCGAGCGATGCAAGTAAAATTCATTTCACGACGCATTCTCGGTTTTTCTTTGCTGTCTGCTCTTCCGAGTTCGCTCGGTTTAGCGGCAACCTCCATTAGCCAGTCCAAGAGTATTCGCACAAGTTCCGACACCACACGTCCCAGCGGCTATGGGTTGGATCTTTTCTTGGGAGCCGATGGCGCCCTTGTCAGCACAACACCAAGCACGGATGATGAGAGCCCAAAGACAGGAAGCCTCTTTGGTGGAAAGGGAGCACTCACACTCACCAATCGAGATCTCGAGATTGAAACTGCTGGTGGTTACTACAAGACACAGTTACAGGGTGATGCCGATATCGTTGATGGTCCAACACCCGAAACTAAGGTTCGACTCGAAAATGTAAGAATATACACGGACACTGCGCTTCTCGAGATCTCTGCTCGTCTCCGCCTCAACGAGCCCTCAAGTGACGGTGCAGTGTGGTCTGCAGGGCCAGTCGCAAAAGCATTTCTGGGAACCAATGCATCCTTTGGCCCAGACTCGGTGAAAAGCACTCGTTCGGCCATTTTCCTTGGAGGGCAAGTTGCCCTGACCTTCGGCTCTAACTGGAAGCCCAGGATAGTTCTTGAATACAATACCGACATCAATCTCTTCGAACGCCAAGTACACATAGCACTACTCAGTTTGCAGTTTGGTGGCAGCCTTTTCGCTCCAAAGACGATTGTAAAAGATGTCCGCACCCAGACCACCGACGAAACAGTGAAGAAAATCACCGTTGAAAAGCCAGTAGAGAAACAGATTATCAAAGAAAATGTGCGGTTCCTGCTTGATTCCGAAACGGTCAATTTTGAGACTGATAAGGCGATCCTGTTGCGTCGTTCAGAAACCTTTTTGCGCGAACTCGGACGGATGCTCGCTCAATATCCCGACCGTTGGAATCAGCTGACAGTAGAAGGCCATACCGACATTCGTGGTAGTGCAGATCACAACAACCGACTTTCGCTCGCACGAGCAAGCGCCGTTCGCGATGCTCTTCTGAAAGCAGGTGTCGGGCAGAACAGAATCAAAGCTGTGGGATTTGGATTCAACCGTCCTCTTGATCCCAACAACAACGAAGTTGCCTGGGCCCGCAACAGACGCGTTGAACTCAGTTTTGAAGGGGTGCGCGATGCACGCTGGCTGAGGGAAGTGTTGCAGAAGCTCAAGGCGGCTGTCAGTTCACTGCCCCGCTGAAATCTGCACGCCTGCTCCAAGAAACTCTTTGGCTCTGCCCACGATCCAAAAGGGGCGTCCTTTGCGATAGTTCCTCTGGTCGTTAATAGTGCGGTCGGCAGCGTTGCGCTTCTCAATATCACTGAACTGATTTGAACTCAGCACGATGCGCAGAGCGTGGTCGCGAACGACGAGAGCATCATCGGCAAGTGCGCGTTCCAGAACCCGCCGGCATTGATCCATGGATAGAATCCCGCACACATAGTTAACGCACGCGGTTCGACCAATCCAGCTGAGAGACTGAAAGAACTCGGGCGAAACCAGCGATGCTCGGTGCCCGGAGGAGTCGAGCTGTTCGAGTCGTCCAAGAACTTGATAGTACTCGGACTCGGAGCCGATACTGGGCATTTCCAATGGCTTGAGCTTGTTCGACGCAGTGGGCTGGGCCGCAAGCGCCTGCGAGGAGCTCTGCAGACCCGACAACCCAGCGAAAAAAGTCAGAACAATGGGAGAGAAGGCCGCCCGCATACAATTCCTCCGATGCCCCATTTTCTTCAAAACCTGCCACTCTGGCCAGCCATTTCAGAACTAAAAAAAAAGCCATCCAACGCATCAAAAAAACAAGAAAAAAATTAACTGAATCAGATTTAACCAAAATAGCGTCAAGTTCCAGGCAGGAGCTTCCGATGACTCCTGTGGTTTTCGGAAATCGAAAAAACGGAGGGAAAAGGCAATGGGTGCGGCGGTCAACGAAAGGATTTGGTTTTACTATGCCAAGGAAGTGCAGGTCGGACCCATGACTGAAACCGAACTCAAGGCCGCGATAGCCGAGGGAACGGTTCAATCCAGTGATTACGTTTACCGCGAAGGCTTTGCCGACTGGAAAACTCTGTCGGACGTGGCTGAACTCCAACCTCCAATCAAGTCACACCTGGTCGCTGTACCGTCCGCCCCCGAAGCCCAGGAGCCGGTCTCACGACGAGCGCCCCGTGCTCAAATGCAGGAGCTGGTTGTGGCCCACAACGATACTCATGTAGCCACCGGTCACATCCGCAACATTTCAATCTCCGGCATCTACTTTGAAACTGAAGACGCTGTTTTTCAGCTCAACGATGAAGTGAAATTGACTCTGAAAGAAGGAAAAGGCTTAGGCAAGCCAATGCACCTGAAAGCCGTGGTGGTTCGCCAGGCGAGAGAAAATGGCTTGCACGTCGGCTACGGGCTTGAACTGCGCGGCCTCGACGAAACTTCACGCAGTCGAATTCTCGAATACGTGAAGCGTCACCAGACTGCCTGAAGCAGAGCCCGAAGGGAGGAGACCATGTCCCATCATTTAAGAGAACTAGAACCAGATGAGGCTCTGTCTGTCGCGCTTGCAGAAATCGACGGCGGCTCGACGCAGCAACTACACGCGAGCGATACGCACAAACTCAATTTTCAGCGCGGATTCAAATTCTCGCAGCCTCAGGCGCGGGAACAGATCGTGACTCATGCCGCTCAACGGTTACGAACCTTGTACGAGGCCCAGAAGCATCTCGAAGGACCTATTTGGCTCGTTGCGGCAGGTCTTTCACATGAAAAAGACTGGGAAACGAGCGTTGTTTTCCTGCGCGCTTTGCTAGGTGTGTCACAGGATGCCGACTTCTACAAAGAAGTAGCCATGGCAATGCTACACCTTTCGGATGTTGAGCTCACAGACCACAAAGGCAAAACTCCCATTGGCCAGACAATACTCGTGTTAGTAACCGAGTTCGGTTTAATGGTGGCAGAAAATGCAGGAAAGAGTGGTCTCGATCCCCAAGGAGCCGCGCGCGTTGTGGAGTATATCACCACAAGTTTGCTCGCCCGAAGTAATGTGAACAACAATGCCATCCGTGTCTCATTGTTGCATTATCTTTCAAAATGTCCCCTGAATGCTAGCACAAGTAGTCAGCTGAACCGAATCATCAGCCGTTTTGGCCAGAGTTTCCTCGACGACATGCTAAACGCATTCTTCGAGCAGAAGAAACGAGGAACCGCAGCCTTCTTTTTCCTCGCTGATCACCTCAGCATGTTCTTCACAGCTGCACCCGCTCTTGCAGAAATGAGCCACAGTGTGCTGAGACATTACATGCTCAAGCATCCAGATGAATTCCCCAGTTTCATGGCATCCTACTCCGATTGGGTTTCTCGTGAACACCTCACTCTTTCAATTACGGCAAATCATCTCGCACTATTAATCAAGGCAGCCGCTGATGTTTCACAGAAGCAGCTTGCAGAAAATCTTTGCGCAGTTTTGCAAAAGCACCTGAAACTCTTCGGAGAGGTTTCAAAGGAATTGCTCGACGACGAGCTTCAGAAGGTCGAGGCAATTTTGCTTGGTAACAAACAAAGCAAGAGCATGATCATCGAGGATATCCTTGCAAGTCTTCAGACCTTGCGTCCGGATGCAAAAAAGCAAGCACGGCTCGTGCCGCTCGCGAAGTTCAAAAAGATCAAAGAGAACGTCAAACCTGCAAAGGTGGGTACCAAACCCACACCACTCGAATCGATGCTGTCTTTGGCTTCCTGACAATCAATTAAGACAGAACCCGCGAACAAACATCCGGAGCGAAAACTCGCTCCCGGGTGTTTTTTTGCACCTCAAGAAATTTTTTCTCTGCAAATGATTCTTCAATGGCATAGATGAATGCAAACTCAGAAGACAAATCGTGACCAAGCAGCAGTGGATCGTCTGAGCCAATCAACAGCGGTACATTTTCGCGAAGCAACTTGAAAGCAGGGTGTTGTTCCGGATTCCCGGTGAACGTTCTTAACAACAGGTTGCTCAACGGACACATCACAACATTGCTGTCAAAAAGAAATCCTTCAGGAACCCCGGCAAAACCATGCGCAACGCGGTCAGGAGAAAGTGCTTCAACGCTCCCCCGGTGTACATCCGCGGCATTTCCCTCACCGCTGTGAATGTCGATCTTAAATCCCATTCCACGCAATTCTTCTAAAAAGGCACGGTGCCCCTCAAGATCATGATGACTTTCAGAACCACCCAATCCAATTCCAACAATCAAACAACGTCCCTGCTTATCATGAATTTCAGAGGAATTCAGCGCATTATCCAGGGCCTGCTTCATCTCGCGTCGCTCATCTGAAGTGGAAGGCCACAGCGCGTCCATCACCAAGCGAACCTCGAATCCTGGATGAGCTGCGAGTCCTTTTTTCAAACCCCGAACATACGCATGCAGGACCTCGGAGAAATCGAAAATCTCAGGAGCGATGGCAAATCGTCGGCGCATAAAACTCAAATCAGCCGGTGAAAAGTAGGCCTCGGTGTAGCGGATGTTTTGCAGGACACGGGATGCCACAAAAGCCTCGGCAAGAGCCTCGACATCACTCAAGCTTCTTATCGCTCGAGTGAGATCGACCCACGCAAGAATGAATTCACGCAAATTGGCAAAAGGGGCTCGCTGCCAAGGCAAAGATGCATTCCATGTTGAGGGTCTTTTAAGTGATTCATAGAAATGCAGATGGACGCCTGCCTCAAGATGAACGTGGGTTTCAACCTTGGGCTGTGCCAAAACCCAGCGGTGAAAGCTCTCAACATCCGCTTTTGTGCGCACTTTTTGCCGCAGTCCCACATCATCAACAAGCCCCTGAATCAAATCAGAAAAAACAGCCATAACGCACTCCTCAGCGCAAATCTTGCGGGCAAAAATTGCTGCATCTGCGGGTCAAACTACCTGCATCTCATGATTTCTCAAGATTCTCCGATCTTTCCCAACAGAGAAGGAGGAGCCGTGGTGCCTCTCATGGAGCATTTCAAAGCGACAAAGAAGACATCAGCGTGCAGCAAAGAGTGCATCGGAAGGCTCCTTGCTGCCAGTTTAGCTTTCCTTCCCTTGTCTTCATTTGCCAGCGAAACAACAGCAACCGAACCGCAGGAATGGAACAACAGCTGGAGTTCACCCTACTCGCGGGCCCTGGGTGGCAGCCAGACAGCACATGCGATCACTGAAGACGCGGTTTTTGCGAATCCGGCAGGACTTGCTCGCACGCGCAATCCACGCAGTAAAAAAACAGTCGATGTGGTTGAAGTCCCTAAAATGTCCATCGGCGGCAACACCGCCCTTGTAGACGGCCTAAAGGGCAAAGGCCTTCAACCGAGCTCTTGGCTGAAAAATTTTGGAACAGCTGCAGCTGAAAGCAGAACGTACATGGAGATGCAGCTCTTCCCATGGTTGGTGATGGGAGAACGACGCGGCCCAACCTATTTCCTTGGTTTGCCGATCCGCTCCTCGCTGCTTGCATTACCTTCGACCGACGGGGGAGTGTCCCGCCGAATCGAAACCCAGACCACTGCTATGGCCGTATTTGGTGCTGTGCTCTCCAATCGCTCGGGGACGATGTCACTTGGTCTCTCTGTGCGCCCAAATATGCGTTGGAACAGCCGCAATACATTCAGTATTGTCGACATCGTGAGTTCAAAGAACCTTTTCACCGAAGTGAAAAAATCCTTTTCTAAAACAACCTCAACCGCGATTGATTTGGGCTTCACTGCAACTGCAGGCGACTTCTGGCTACCCACTTTCGGGCTCAGTCTGTTGAACCTACCTACGGGTTGTGTGGACAACTATCCCAATCCAGCCACGGGAAAGACACAGTCGATTTGCGGAGCCAAGCGGACAGGCGACGTCAACGACGAAATCCCAGGCACAAAAATTGACCCGACCGAAATACGTGCTGGTCTGAGCATAACCCCACGTTTCAAATTGGGCTCACAGCGCATCAATATCAAAGTCTCGGGTGACATCTATCCTCTGCCCATAAAGAGTGGCGACAAGAACTATGGATTTCAAAACGTGCACATCAACCAACTTACGCATGCCGGGCTCGAAATTTTTACGGGAAACGCGCTGAGCAGTAGGAATTACTCACTCCGAGCTGGGTTGAACGAAAAGCGCACGTCCTTTGGAATCTACATTCCACTTCCACACTTCAGCATCGAGGCGGCTGCCTACGATGCTGCACTGTTTACCGGTGGTAAGGCAGGTAAAGAGCGCCGCTACTTGATTGGGCTCTCAAGCGACTGGTAACATCCGTGGGCCATTCTTCGCGCAGATTGCGAAGGTGCCTCATGGAGCAAACTTTAATGAAAAACCCCATTTTGCGCCAATTTCTGGCAAGTCTGGTCGGCCTTCAATTTATTGCAGCCTGCGCCACACAGGGACCTGTTCCACCTCCTCAGGTGATTGGAAGTACCGACACCTCGACCTCAACTTCTCCAAAAACAGACTCTGCAGCAGAGCCGAAGCAACCCTCCGGAAATCAGACCGAACCACCAGACCTGGCTTTCGTGACTCAGTTTGAAACTGCTCTTGCAAAGCGGGATTGTGAAACTGTCAGAACTCTGGAAAAGCGCCTCGTGGCGGCACCTGCATGGTACTCGAGCAGCGTCCTTTTGGCTTCGCTGTGGTGCGCACAACAAAAGGATCCCACTGATAAAGAGCTCCTCCAGAAGCTCAACACAGTCATCGAGCAGACTCTCAAGAATGAAGCTCCTCTTTTTGATCCGAGCTATCTTGAGCTCCTGCGGGCTGAAGCACTAGCCTCTGCAGGCGAAGCTCAATCCTCGCGACAGGCGTTTGCAAAGGCCCTCAGTCTGTCTGCTTTGCAATTCATGAACATGGTTTCAGGCCAAACCTTGCGCACCGAACTTCAAGGAATTGAGTCAGCACTGAGTGGAGGACAGCTAGCACTTTTGCGTGACGTGCGTAGCAACTTGTCGGATCCCATGACACAAGCTGCTGCTCTCACCAAATTCGATGAATTATTGTCTCAGGCTTCAGGCTCCCTCAAGGACAGATTGCAAGCAGTTCGACTCAAGCTGTTTTCAGCATTTGAACTTGCTTTCGCGAGCCAACTCTCAGCACTCGAAGAACTCCGTCTTAAAGGAGACACGCTCGCAACCGACGAGCTCGCCAGCAAACTGCGTAAAATGTTTCCAAGCCGTGCACATCAGGCAAGAATCGATGCTCTCGTGGGAACCTTGCAGAGCACCAAGCAGCAAATAGCCGATACTCCCGCAACTCAATGCAGCCCGGTCGCTCTGGCCAATACGGTCAACACAGAAAAAGGCGATCTGACCTCTGAACGAGCACTCCAGTTAGCGAGGGTATCCCTCAACGATGGAAAACCTGGAGAAGCTGTTGAAACTCTTGATAGTCTTGCAGATGCACAAAAAACAGACGTCACACGCCGGCTTAGGCGCGAGGCCTCCGAAGCCCACATCCGCGACCTGCGTAGAAAAGCCAACGAGCTTTACCAGAGAGGAACAAATTCTCCAGACAAACAGGCAAAGCTTGACAGTTTCACTCAATGCAAACAAATCTTGGAAAATATTCTGACTCGATACCCTGAGACAGACAGCTTCACACGAGTCAAAATTCAAAGATTCCTGAACTCTGTCTCAGAAAACATTCAGGAGCTGAGAAAGGCCCAGGCGAAATGACAACCATCAACATTCCCCAAAACCTTCGCGAGCAGCTGGGTGAAGCTGCCGACCGCATCGGACTCTGGATGAGCGATGCCAGCGTTGAAGCTGAGGGTAAAACCGAAATTCAAAATCTTGTTGAGCAAAACAGTGCTCAGGAATTACGCGATCGTTTCTGGAGAGAACTCGAGTTCGGAACAGGTGGACTACGTGGAGTTGTCGGTGCGGGTAGCAATCGCATGAACGGCCCCGTTATTCGCAAGGCGACACAGGGTTTCGCCAACTACATTCTCAAGCAAGGTTCCGAAGCACAACGCCGCGGTGTCGCGATTGCCTACGACAGCCGACTCTCCTCTCGCTTTTTCGCGGAGCAGGCAGCCTGTGTACTCGCAGCCAATGGCATCCAAGTCTATCTATTTGATCACATTCAAACCACACCGTGCTTGTCTTTTGCAGTGCGTAATCTCAAATGCATTGGCGGACTGTGTATTACTGCAAGCCACAATCCTCCCCAGTACAATGGCTACAAAGTCTATTGGGAAGACGGTGCGCAAATCACGCCACCACACGACTCCGCAATTCTTGCGGAAGTCTTTGCTGTAACTCGATACGACCAAGCCCGGTCAACGAGCTATCAAGATGGCGTATCAAAAAATCTTATCAAGAACGTGCCGACTGCTACCGTCGATGCCTATTTCGAGAAGGTTAAAGAGCTCCAACTCGAGCCTCATCTGAACAAAGACATCAGCATCGTTTACACACCTCTGCACGGCACGGGTGCACTCCCAACCCGCCGCGCACTCGATTCCTGGGGATACAAAAATCTGCATATTGTCCCGGAGCAAGAGGAACCCAACGGCCACTTCCCGACTGTGAAGAAACCCAACCCAGAGGAACCCTCAGCCTTAGAGTTGGCTATTCAGCAGGCTCGCAACCGCAAGGCTGATATTGTTCTTGCAACCGATCCCGATTCCGATCGCCTCGCTCTGGTCGTGCGCGATCCCAAAGCCGCACAGGGAGCATTCAAGCACCAGGCTTTCGGTGAATACGTTTTCTTGAATGGCAACCAGACCGGCGCGCTGATGATTCACTACCTTTTATCTCAACGCAAAGCGCAGGGAAGCCTCAAGCCACAGCACAAAATCATTAAGACCATTGTGACCTCCGATCTCCATGCCCGTATTTGCGCGAGCCACGACATCGAAATCTTTGATACCCTGACGGGCTTCAAATGGATCGCCGGAGTCGTCAATGAGTGGGAACGGCAGGGAAAAACAGATCACAAATACCTTTTTGGCACAGAAGAAAGTTTCGGCTTCATGCCTGGCGACTACGTTCGTGACAAAGACGGCATTGGCGCACTCTGTCAGGCTGTGGAAATGTCGGCCTCCTTCAAGAGCAAGGGCCTGACTCACTGCGATGTGCTGCTTGAATTGTTTGAAAAGCACGGAGCATGGCAGGAAGATCTCATTACGGTTGATCTCGAGGGCGAAGAAGGTGCACAGCGTATTGCACGCCTCATGACAGCAATGCGTAATTCTCCATTGCCTACATTTGCAGGAACCCCAGTTCAGGCACTACTGGACTATAAATTTCAGACAAAAAAACACCTAGCCGGCAAAAAGATGGGCGAAATCGAAACTTTCGCTCAATTGCCGAAGTCAGACGTTCTCCAGCTAGAATTGGTCGACGGAAGCAAGATATCAATGCGTCCGAGCGGTACTGAACCGAAAATAAAATTCTACATTTCGGTCTGTACGCCTGTTGGTGGCGGTTTATCTTCGCAGGGAGCCTACGAACAAAGCGTTGAACGGGTCAGCACTTTCCGCAAAACAATCCACAACTATGTGTCTTCTGTGAAATGATTTGAACTCATGATCAAAAACCAAATTCAGGCAGCGCTACAACCTCGAGGCCGCGCACTGCGCGGCAAAACGGCACTCATCACAGGTGCCTCGTCAGGCATCGGGCTTGCGACTGCCGTTCGGCTCGCACTTGAGGGTTGTCATCTGCACCTCGTCGCAAGACGAAAAGAACGCTTAAACGAGCTCAAGTCTGAATTGCTGAATCTAAATCCAAACCTCACTATCCGAACCTTCGCTCTCGATCTCACAGCCTCTGATGCTACTGAAACTCTCCTCGGTGCGGGAGCGTTTTCCATAGACATCCTCGTGAATAATGCAGGCCTTGCACTCGGACTCGCACACGTTGTGAACTCCGACCCCTCCGACTGGGATAAAATGCTGCAAACCAATGTCAATGCAGCCTTTCGCATCAGCCAAGAGGCCGTAAAACACATGGTCTCGAACGGGGGCGGCGACATTGTCGTTTTGTCGAGTGTTGCTGGGCATAGTGCCTACCAAAATGGTGCAGTTTACTGCGCCTCAAAACATGCTGTACGCGCTTTCCATGAGGCCTTAAGGCTTGAAACTGTTGGCCATAACATCCGTGTGATCATGCTCTCACCTGGAATGGTTGAAACGGAATTCAGCCTCATTCGCTTCAACGGCAATTCCGAAAAAGCCCAAAAGGTTTACGAGGGCATCGAGGCTCTGGATGGCGGCGACATTGCCGATACGCTTGTTTATGCCCTACAGCTCTCACGGCATATCAACATCGACGAACTCATCATCAAGCCACGCCAGCAGGGAAATCCGTGGACGGTTCACCGCAACAACTCATAATTTACCTGCGCACTGGTTCTCTGAAAAAATAGACAAGCGTTCTTGCCGAAAGTTGTGCACTCTGCATTTGAGAATTCAGATTCAGAAGCCGTGCCAGCGTTTCGCTCTCCACAATCTTCTTAGTCTCGAGATCAAAAAGCTGCGGAATCTCGGCTGGAAGAAATGATTCAAGACGCATAGGCAGAGCATCAAGGCTCAACGCCTGCGGTCCAACCAAAAAGAATGGCGCATCCTGAGGCTCGCTGGCACCCGCAGGTAAATTGAAATTCAAAGTTCCACCCATCCAGTTGGCCGCCTTGGTGGCGTTAACCCCAGAACTGCTCGGAGCTTCATGTGATTGAAACCAAGTTAATTCAATGACCTGATCCCTCAAACCACATGGAAAAACCCGAATGACCCGACCACGTGGTGCCGGTTCCTCGACAATGGGCTGACTCGACTTCAAGCCAAAATAGGGAGTCGATGCAGTCCACTCGAATGACTGACAACCCGCAGCTCGCGGCAAAACGATCATTCGAAAACGGCTCACTTGTTGAGGATACGGCGAGACGTTCTGCCCAGTCGCTTCAGTCACTCCACTCTCGCCAGATAGGCCAGGAGATGACGACCCGCTGCCCAACGCACCTTTCGATGCAGGGGATGTCTTTTCAGAGTCGGTCTTCTCTAGTTTTTTGGCTTTCGACAGGTCACCAACCACTGCTGCTACCTTCTGGCCTTTGTCCGAAACAGCAGTCGGCTCAGAGTCGAGGCTCTCCCCACGAAAAATCACACGGTCCTCGGCGTCATTCCGCATCAGTTGCACGCCCACCGCCTGAGCCATCGTCGCAAGACCATCATCAAGGGTGCTTGGCTTGGAACCGCTGCTTTTCTTTCCGACAAGACCTGGAATCGCAACATGGAACTGACCAATTGGGCTGCGCGCTCCTTTTTCCTTCGTTGAAGGAGGCAAAAGCACAGACACCACAGTGCGGTGATAGCTGCGGCGAGCCACCAGATTATCAATCATCCAACCGAACACACGATCCAGCATTACGATCCGCGCATACTTTTCGGTCTGAGCCGGCGTAGCAAATGTTTTAAACTTCCTGTGTTTGAAGACCCTAAGAAAATCCTTGAAAGAGGGACGCACCGTCGGGTCGTCATTCTGAAGATATACATGAGCGAAGAATCGAGCCTGAGCGTTGTCCTTCGTCCATCGCTGAAAACTATCAACAAGGCGCGGCAAATAATGACTTTTTGAACTTACAACAGAGAGTTCGTTTGCACGCCAGTCCGGGACAGCATCACTCTGGCTTTCGAGGCCTGAGAGGAGCCTCGACATTTTTTCGAAGTCATCATCATCAACCGCTGCAGCCTTGGCATCGCGCTCATTCTTGAAAATAGCTTCCAGACCGCTTGCAGGCTCGTTCTGCTGATCAAGTTCCTTACGCCGCGCCACGAATCGCCAATCATTATTGTCGAGCCAACGGCCTGCAACAGTCGGAATTTCAGAGCCGTAGGACAGTGCTTCCGGAAAAGCCAATGCGTGCGGAGGTGCAAAGCTCACAACCTTGTATCCGAAATTTCGAAATTCTTGATACAGATTGAATACAGAGGTTCTTGAAATCAAATCCTTAGTCAGAATGGGCAAGTTGACCGGAATGTAATCACCAAACTGACGCACAATAGAATGTTGGTAAAGCTCAAAACCCTGCTTGAATTCAGGTAGACTCACATTGAATGTCAACGAGTGATTCAAAAAAGCCTGCAGATTTGGTGCAAGCGCAGCAAGCAGAGTTTCGTCTGCGACCACCGCATTGAACAGCGGATCGAGCTGCATGAAAAGCAGATTGTAGCCAATAGCAACTGATTTTTGACCTTCCACAGGTAAAACTTGATTGAATTTCACTGAAACGGGATCGAGAAGATCCTCACCTGCTGCAGTTGTAGCGGGCTTCCCTTTCTGTTCTTTTCCTTTGACGGGGTCTGCTGCTTTGGGGCTATTTTGCCCACCTGGAGTGCTTGGGTTAGCGGAAGTATTCATCGCTCCGCTGCTTCCCTGCATTGCAGAGCTTGCGTCAGTTGCAACTGTACCTGGAGGGGGAATATTTCCACCGGCCAACTGAGCCTCCTCTGCCGAGGCCGCTGCACCGGGCGCAACTTCTTCACTCATCTGCTCACCAACATTTCCCGCTGCGTCCGTCGTTTCGGCAGCATCCTCATTGGCAGAACGCCACAAGGAACTGGCGGTTCCCAGCTGGATCGGCAGACGTCCAGATCTATCCCATTGAGAAATCGAAGCAGAGGTCAGAAGAATTTGTCCTGTACCCAAACTCAAACGCAGCATACTAGCTGCAGGATCGTTTACAGGAATGGAAACAAACTGAGGCCGATGAACGTCGGCATCGGTAAATTGCCTTGCCCAACTAAATTGTCCCAGCCATGCTCTCAAATTGGCAGGCGCGAGGGGCACAACCGTGAACACGATATTGCGCTTATTGCGCGCCACAGGAAGGTTGACACGAATTTCCTCACCTGCAGACATGTTCACACCCTCAATGCACTGAGCACCCGAGGATGTCGGCAGCACAAAGTAACCCACGTCTCTGAATTGGGTTTCCTCGCTTCCCATTCTTCGTCTTGTGGGAAGTGATGGCCAAATTAACGGTGAACGAGCAGGGACACCGACCGGAATTTCAGGAGAGATAAATTGGATCCCTGGGTCAAGAAAAAAATCAAACAGTGGAACAGTTAGATAATCCATGCGGCGCATGATGAGTCCCAACCTGCGCTGCTGTTCAGAGCGTGGAAAGCGCTTAAGCTTCTTGCGCTCTTGCTTGTCCTCCTCAAGCGAGGGCAAGGGCCAATGACCAACAAAAGTCGAAACACGTGCAAGTGAAAAATCAGCAAGAAAAATCGGCCAAGGGTACCGACTCATGAGCCAAGCACCACCAGCCAAGATGAGCACGCTAGCCGAAGCCAAAGTCAACAAGAAATTGAGGCGCGTTCCAGTCCGTCTTGTCATTTAGCGAATCCTCGCTCGCGCAGAGAGCTCAATTGCATGCAGAGCATCCGTCTGAAATTTGGAAAAGAAATACTGACTCTCGCGTGAATCCAGTCGACGCCAAGACCACACCGCGGCATCACGTCCTTCCGACTGCTCGGGAACAAGATGAAGAACAACAAACTCTTCGAGTACCTCAGTTTGAATCTTCTGCACGGAAGCAGGAACCTGAGCCACAGAAGCAACGGTCGACCGCGCGCGTGTCCCGCGACCGAGCTCTCCAGCACTCTGTTGCGAGGCTCGGTTGAGTAGCACCGACCCACCCTGTCGCAGCCCTTTTGAAGCTCCCGACCAACCGTAAATCCCCTTGTACTTTAGGAGATAAACTTCTTCGATCGATTGATTCCAGGTTCGGCACAGAAAGCCAAGTCCCAATTCACGCGACACCAGGCTCGACATGCTTTTGCCGAGCACAGCAAGATCAGAATCTGGCATCGCCGGCAGAGAATTGAGCAATTGTCCCAAACTTCGCTCGCGCAGATCGACCGGCTGGAATTTGAAGCCTGCGTCGGCGAAATCAACTTCTGTTTCAACGCAGCTGAGTCGCTCTCCCGTGGGTGTCACTGATGCTGTTGATGGCAATGCATTGGCCACCGTTGCTGGGCCTTTGATGGCTGATGGATTCTCTTCAAAATGACGGGAAAGCTCGCGCGCGATATCTGCGCTCAAAAATCCAATCTCAACTCCCGAGGATTGGCGAATGTTCTGCGCCAAATCAGAACGAGATGAAATGAGAGCAAAACTCCGCGGGTTTGTGCGTTGATCATCCGCATAAGGCAAAATCATCCACGAGGCTTTGTCACGTGCCCCGACGTCATGGAGATATTGTATGAGCTCTCTGACAAGGTTTTTGTTTACAATCCTCGACTCATATGACGCCTTCGTCAGCATCCAACCAGACGGACGAAAAGGCGAACGAACACTGCGAAATTCTTTTTCCATCCCGGCAAGCTGAACAATCACAAGCGAATTGACATTCTGATTTAGACCAGTTGCAAGTGCAGCATTCTTCCTCAGACGGATCACATCATCAGCGACGAGATTAATCCAGCTCAACCCCGACCCACCAAATGGAACACCATCAAAAGCGCGAAAGAGTCCAAAGAGATGAATTTGCGAAAGAGCCAGCCGGCGCTGTGCTTCTTGAACTAAAAGCGACTCATTGAAGTCACCTAGATTCTCGGTGCCATAGCCTACAAGTTGATTTCCAAACCGTATTTGTGGCGAAACAGAAACGACAACTTGAGCCTTTCCGTCACTCACAAGCTTTGTGTAATCTCGTGGCCTCAGAAGAATCTTACGCGCAAGCTCAGGGGTGCGTCCGTGAGTGCTCTCGAGAAGCGTGTCAAGCTGCTCAAAAACTGATGATTTAGGGATTACGAAGGGCACCCGCACTGCATCGGGAAGTTTTGCTTGTTCGAGCAAAAACTCTTCACTCTCCATTTGTTCGGCAGGAATAAGTATAATGTGCATCTGTTGTGGAGCACCTTGAGCTGTGCCCTGAGACCCAGCTGCCCGGTTCTTATCTTCGCTGTCTGCAGCGACAGCTGCGCGGCGGGTCAGTGAGCTCAAAACAAAATGACCACCCGCCAAAAGTTCTGAAACACGACTGCCCTCTTTGAGCCATGGGCGAGTCAACTGCGGGGCTGAAATAATATTGAGCGAAAACACTGCGACGTGAGAAAAGATCAGCACCACCGAGGGCAAATATTTTATCAACTGCACTCTGAAAAAATTGCCGCGACGTGAGGAACGCATCAATTGAAAGTCGAGGTATTGACGGCTTAAAAGCAGAAGAAAGGATGCAGGCAAAGATATCAAGACGCCCATCAAGCCGCTCAAACCCACAAGCATGAGTGATGTCCAGAAAAGACGCCATTCCGAAAACAGCCCACGAAACAATCTAAGATCTAATGAATCAGTGATCTTGCCATCAGCGACGAAAAGAACGAAGAAAAGCGAAACGCCAATCCAGATCGCGACAGACAGGGAGACGAATCTTGAGACCTGCTCAAAAAAGGCTAGCACACCGCCCCCCGGTGTATATTTTGAGCGCGTCCTGTAAACCATTGTCGTTCCCCTGCAGGCTGTTGGAAATATACTAGCGATGGCAGGAAGAAACTTCAAAGAGGTAGGCCATGTCAGGAAAAGACAAATCTGAATCGGTTGACGCTCGAGCAATTGTTCTCGATGGGCGCTCGCTTGATCTCTCACAAATAGTGCAAATCGCCCGACATTCCCGTCAGGTCGAACTCTCCCCCAACGCACTCCAAAAAGTGCACGCTGCAAGGGCATGTGTTGAGTCCCGTGTTCAGAGCGGTGAGACCTTCTATGGCATAAACACAGGCTTCGGAGCACTTGCCAACGTCAAGATTCCAGGCGACCAGCTGCGAGAGCTGCAGGTCAATCTTATTCGTTCGCATGCGTGTGGCGTAGGACAACGCCTTGAGGCTGAAGTGGTTAGAGCAATCATGGTGCTTCGGCTTCAAACCATGCTCCGCGGCAACTCAGGCGTGCGCGAAGAAACCCTCAGGCAAATGGAGTTTTTTCTTAACAACAAAATACACCCTGTCATTCCCAGCCAAGGCTCGGTAGGTGCGTGCGGAGACCTAGCCCCTCTTGCCCATTTGGCCCTGGCCCTGATCGGCGAAGGGCAAGTGGAATGGGAAGGCCAAATCAGAAAAACTTCTGATGTGCTCGCCCAACTCAATCGTGCACCGTTGAGTCCTGAAGCAAAGGAAGGTCTCTCTCTCATCAACGGCACGCAAGTGATGACTGCCGTTGGCATGTTGGCTCTCGACACTGCAGCCCATTTACTCTGCACTGCCGATATCACACTCGCCATGTCACTCGATGCCACCATGGGGACAGCAACTGCATTTCGGGAAGAAATCCAAAACGTCCGCCCGCACGCCGGACAACAACGCGCGGCCGCAAACATGCGCAAAGTCCTTGCTGACGATGGACTCCGGCTCAGCCATGCCGGTTGTAAAAAAGTACAGGATCCATATTCCTTCCGCTGTGCGCCACAGGTCCATGGAGCCGCACGCAATGCATACGGCCATGTGCTCGATACTCTCCTTATTGAGACCAACTCCAGTACCGACAACCCTCTCGTTTTTGCTGAGAGCAACGAAATCCTGAGCGGGGGCAACTTCCATGGTGAACCCGTCGCAATGGTGCTCGACTATCTTGCAATCGCAATAGCCGAAGTGGCCAGCATTGCGGAACGCAGGGTGGACAAACTCGTCAATCCACACATGAGCGGCTTGCCCCCATTCCTCATGAAAGATTCCGGCCTGAACTCGGGCTTCATGATTCCTCATGTGGTTGCAGCTGCTTTAGTCAGTGAAAACAAAGTTCATTGTCATCCCGCATCAGTGGATACCATTCCGACCTCGGCAGAGCAGGAGGATCATGTGAGCATGGGCATGACCTCAGCCCTCAAGCTTCAAAGAATTCTCAACAACACCGCCCGAGTCTTGGCCATAGAATCGCTCGCAGCAGCGCAAGGTCTCGAATTCCACAAGCCCCTTCAGGGCGGACTAGGGGTTCGTATGGCTTATGATTTTGTGCGCGAACGCTCAGCAAAACTCGATAAAGACCGGGCATTGTCAGAAGACATAGAAACTCTGGCAGAGTCGATTCTTTCTGGTCAATTCCGTCGCAACGTGGAAGCAGCAATAGGAGAACTCGAGGTTTGAACAACAAGGGCACCAAAGCGATGCCGATAAAGGAGAAAGGCCACCGACGCCCGGAGCAACTCCTCGAGCGTCTCGATTCCTTCAAACAAACCTCGGCAGCAAAACATGCAAGTTGGATGGTGCAGGTCAGTCCAGAAACCAAATCCCTCTGGGAGAGGGATTTTCTTGCATCTCTCTGTCCCAGTAAATCTCCACAATCGTTGGGCGGCGATTTTTATTCAGTCTCCTTCACTGAACCAGTTTCGAGCGGCAATCTGCTTGAAACAGTCTTTCCGCGCTGGTGTTGCCCAGTGCAACACCAGTGGCCTGTAAATCCTCGCTCCGAAAAGTTTGTTGAACGCGCAGCATTCGGACTGCAGCAAAAACTCGGAGTCAAGTGGACACACCTTCAGATCCTCTCAACCTCGCCAGATTTGAAGCGAATTGCCGTAGGACTCAAAGGCCGGCTGCTCCAATTGCAGAAAGAGCATTATTCAAACGAAGAGGCGAATCCAAAACTTCAAACGCCTCTCGCACACGAAACGACACCCGAGCCGAACCGGAAAAAATGCGTCATGGTTGTTCTGATACATAACAAGGGCATCTGCGCAGGACTTTGCGGTGGAGCGCTCGAACTGGGGAGCGGCCTTGCAGGCGGACTAGGGTTTCTCACCAATGCCGGTGCCACAACTTCCCAAAGAACAAGCCGAGCTGGTGGGAAAATTTCCGAGATCCTCTTGCTTCTCAGCGAACTACAAATCACCAGTAGAGATTACCCCCATTGGCTTGAACTCGGCGCCGCACCTGGCGGAATGACAGAAGAGTTGGTTCATTGGGGCGCGCAGGTCACAGCTGTCGATTTGGCCGAACTCGCACCACATGTGCAGAAGAATCCAAATGTGACCATCTGGAAATTGAATGCAAACGAAATCGGCTCAGCTGATGATTTCAGCGCTATACTCTGCGACATGAATGGCCCAACTACCAATTCAGCTCAAATCGTAGCCAAACTCATCGCCTCACTCTCAGCAGGCAGCCTCATCGTCCACACACTGAAGGTTGCGGACCTCGAAGAATTGCGAAGCTCCATTCAGAATGTCTGCTCCACTTTCGAGAAACAGGGAGCTAAAATCCTCGCGGTACGGCATTTATTTCACAACCGCAAAGAGGTCACGGTCATTGCCGCGAAGAAAATTCTCCAATGAAGAACCCCCCCCCCCGGAATTGACATCCAACTCTACCGATAAAAGCGGGCTACATTTTCAAACACGTCAGGTGGTTTTCAAACAAAAAAACCCGCCTGTCGGCAGGCTTTAGAACAAAAAAAACCGCATTCCGGCAGGCTTTAGAACAAAAAAAAGCCGCCTTTCGGCGGGCTTTTTTCGTTCAAAGGACTCTGGGAGAGGATGTCTCCCAATCCAATAACGATTGCTCAAATGGCGACAGCCACGAGCAGGGCGAAAATTACTTCGCCTCAGGAGCTTTCACTTCATCCACAAGCTCAATCAACGCGCGGCGAGCGTGGTCGCCAGGGCGGAAACCGAGTTTGAGAATGCGGGTGAATCCACCCGGACGCGTTCCTGTTGAAGGAGCAACATCCTTGAACAAGCGTGTCACAACTTCAGCGCCATAAAGACGTGCTGCAGCGATTCTACGGTTCGCAACAGAATCCTTACGTGCAAGAGTGATCAACGGTTCAACAACGCCACGCAATTCCTTCGCACGCTCAACTGTGGTCTCGATCCGACCAGTCGTAAGCAGCTGGGTTGCAAGACCACGCAACAGCGCCTTACGCTCTGTCGCATTGCGGTTCAGCTTTCTGTATCCAAAACGATGTCTCATCGCACTTTCCTACCTTTTTAAGCCTTAAAATCACGCTCGCGCAGACGGGCAGGATCAAATCCTTCGATCTTCATACCAAGATGGAGACCCATTTCTGCGAGAATGTCTTTGATCTCATTCAAAGTCTTGCGGCCGAAGTTCTTGGTCTTGAGCATTTCGGATTCGCTCCGCATGACAAGCTCACCAATATACCGAATTCCAGCATTTTCAAGACAATTTGCTGCGCGCACTGAAAGTTCCAATTCGTCGACCGACTTGTACAGACTTTCATTCACACGAGCATCCACAGTGACTGCTTCAGCCACAGGAGCTTCTTCGTCAGCTTCCTGGAAGTTGATGAAGACCGAAATTTGATCCTTGAGAATCTTAGCCGAGTAGGCCAGTGCATCTTCAGGAGAAACAGCACCGTTGGTGCTCACTTCGATCATCAACTTATTGAAATCCGAGCGTTGTCCCACGCGTGTTTCCGTCACAGAGAAGCTCACCCGACGGACAGGAGAGAAAACTGCATCGAGAGGAATCACACCAACAGGCAAACCCGCATCCTTGATGAGCTCACTCGTCACGTAGCCTTTGCCAGTACGAACATGCAGCTCGGCTTTGAAACGGCCACCAGCACCTACGGTACAGATGACCTGATCCGGATCGAGCACCCGCAAAGAACCATCAGCCTGAATATCCGAACCCGTGACAACCTTGGGACCTACGACGTCGATTGTCGCGACCTTTTCAGTTTCGCCATCGAGCCAGACGCCAAGCGCTTTGAGGTTCAGAACGATTTCGGTCACATCTTCAGCAACATCAGGAACCGTTGAGAACTCGTGCTCAACACCTTCAATTTTCAACCCAACAACGGCTGCGCCCTGAAGCGACGACAAGAGTACGCGTCGCAGTGCGTTGCCGAGAGTCGTTCCGAAGCCACGCTCAAGCGGCTTCGCAATAAAACGACCAAACAGAGGGGTGACATCTTCTTTTTCAATAAACTGTGGCTTTACAAGCGCTTTCCAGTTGCTCTGCATCAATTACCCCGTCCCAATTTCAAACGAACGCACAATACAGTGCGCTACGTGTTACTTAGAGTAAAGCTCGACGACCATCTGCTCGCGTGCGGGGACAGAGATGTCCTCACGAGCAGGCTTGGCCAGGACTTCGCCAGTGAAGCTGGAGTGATCCCACTTCAACCAAGCCGGAGCACCATGACCTTCACGCTTGGTCGCTTCAAGAGCTGCCAACACGGGCGCCATGTTACGGCTTCCTTCGGCCAAAGTCACCTTGTCGCCAACTTTGAGAACAGCAGACGGAATATTCAACCGTTTACCGTTCACGAGAATGTGGTTGTGGCGCACAACCTGACGTGCAGCGTTGCGGCTCGACGCGAGGCCGAGGCGATACACAACGGAGTCCAAACGGAGTTCGAGACCTTGCAGGAGGAGCTCGCCCGTTTTGCCCTTCTTCTGGGCTGCTTTCTCGAACATGCCACGGAACTGCTTTTCAAGAATTCCGTACATACGACGAAGCTTTTGCTTTTCACGCAACTGATTGCCGTAGTCAGAGAGTTTGGCGCGACGAGCACCATGCTGACCAGGAGCTGACTTGCGCTTATCTACAGCGCACTTATCTGTATAGCAGCGATCGCCTTTGAGATAGAGCTTCACGCCCTCCCGACGACACAATCTACAGCTTGGACCAATATAACGAGCCACGGTTTAATCTCCAATTCAATTAGACGCGACGACGCTTGGGAGGACGGCAACCATTGTGTGGAATGGGTGTTTCATCCTTGATGAGCGTGACCTTCATACCTGTTGCAGAAATCGCACGAATCGCAGACTCACGACCAGAGCCTGGGCCCGTGACAACCACGGAGCAAGTACGCATACCGCTTTCCATAGCTTTGCGAGCTGCATCTTCAGCAGCCATCTGCGCAGCGAAAGGAGTGCTACGGCGCGAGCCTTTGAAGCCCTTGCTACCTGCGCTCGACCAGGTGACAACGTCACCGTTTACGTCTGCAAAAGTAATGATTGTATTGTTGAAGCTTGCCGAAATCGTCGCGACTCCGACGGGAACATTGCGCTTGACGCGCTTCTTTTTGGTAACAACAGCCTTGTTCATTCTTTACTCACTTCAGCTGGTAATTATTTCTTCTTGTTCGCAACAGTCTTCTTCGGACCCTTGCGTGTACGTGCGTTAGTCTTTGTTCTCTGTCCACGAGCTGGAAGCCCGCGACGATGGCGAAGACCACGATAGCAACCCAGATCCATCAAACGCTTAATGTTTGTTTGAACCATGCGACGCAAATCGCCTTCAACCGTAAGCGCTCCATCAATAGCCTTGCGGATCTGGTTGACTTGGTCGTCTGTCAGCTCCTGAGCTCGGATGTCACGGTTAATAGAAAGGCTGTCAAGAAGCTTTTGCGCTGTCTTGCGACCAATTCCATAAATATAAGTCAGAGACACTTCAATCCGCTTGTTACGCGGAATATCTACACCGGCAATACGTGCCACGGAATACCCCCAAAAGCCTTAACCTTGGCGTTGCTTATGTTTCTTAATAGAGCAAATCACCCGAACAATACCTTCCCGACGAATGACTTTGCACTTGTCGCAGATAGGCTTAACGCTCGCACGAACCTTCATAACTACCTCACAAATCCAAAAAACTTACTTCGCGCGGAAAACAATCCGACCGCGTTGGAGATCGTATGGACTGAGCTCAACCTTCACTCGGTCACCCGGAAGAATGTTGATAAAGTTCATCCTCATCTTTCCAGACACATGAGCCAGAACAATGTGTCCATTCTCTAGCGCTACGCGAAACATGTTGTTCGGAAGCTTCTCAGAGACGGTACCTTCTACCTCAATTCGATCATCACGTTCCATACACTTCCCACCAATGACCGAAGTCAGATGCGCCAAGTCGCTAACGCAAAATTAGCGAACCGGCAACACTTCACTTCAGTTTTTTCGTTATGACTGCAACAACGTCCAGATAAACCTGCTCAGGATCCCGTTGGGCATCGATCCGATGCAAGAGATTCTGTTTCAGGTAATCTCCAGAAACTGGAGCAGTTTCCGCTTCATACACGCCCAAACGCTTCGCGACAGCCACCGGCTCGTCGTCTTTGCGGCGCGCATAAGAATGAGTGGCACCACAGGAAGCACAGGATGAGGGGGCTAAACCCTCAGCATTCCCTGAGACCACTGCCGAACACTTTTGGCAAGTCCAACGGTTGCTCAGTCGTGCGACCAGAACATCCTTAGTGACCTCAAAGTCAATTGCCGCGTCGACTTTGAGGTTCAACTTATGAAGAACTTCGTCCAAAATTCGAACTTGACTTAAATTGCGCGGTACGCCGTCGAGAAGAAGAATCTGCTTGCCAGCTTCTTTCGCCCGAACCAACGTGCCATAGCAGCACTCAAAGAGAGTCTGGTCGTCAACCAACGAACCCGACTCCACAATGGATTTTACTTTCTGACCCAATACTGAGCCAGATTTGATTTCTTCTCGGAGCAAAGCCCCTGTTGAGATGTGCGCAGCACCCAATCGATTAGCGACCAACGCTGCCTGAGTACCCTTCCCGGCCCCAGGTGCACCCAACAAGACGAAAACCTTCACGTTGGGCTCCGTTCCGTTGTGGGACCGAACTTCGGCTCAACCGAAGAGTCCTTGCTCGAGAACAAGAGTGAATCGTATCGCTGTGTCGCCAATTGAGCGCTCACCTGACGAACGGTCTCGAGGGCCACGCCGACCACAATGAGCAGGCTCGTTCCGCCCACAAAAAGCTGTTCAGAGAAGCCACCGGTGACGACCTGTGGAATCAGACAAACCAGGTTCATGTAGAGAGCACCAGCGAGAGTCAATCGCGTTACAACCATATCCAGCGCTTCAGCCGTCTCAGTTCCAGGTCGAATCCCTGGAATATACGCGTTCTGCTTCTTCAGATTTTCAGCAATGTCATCAGGCTTAAAAGTGATCGACGTATAAAAATAGCAGAAGAACAAAACTAGGAACGCGAAGAGTACATTGTGAAGCCACTGATTGGGATAGAGTGCAGCCAACCACGGACTCTCAGAACGACCAAAGAATCCGCCAAATGAGAGGGGCACAGCAAGAATCGTGCTTCCAAAAATTGCCGGAATCACACCCGACATGTTCACCTTGAGAGGCAAATGTGTCGATTGTCCCGACATAACTCTGTTGCCCACCAACCGCTTCGCATAATGTACAGCGATTTTTCGGTAGCTTTGTTCAATAAACGAAATGCCAAAGACTGTTGCCACAAGGAAGACCAGCAACCCAAGCGCAGTGACTACCGTCATAGTGTTCTCACGAAGCGCTACAACGACTGTACCCAAGCCACTCGGAAAGTAGGCAACGATTCCGGCAAAGATAATGAGTGATGTACCGTTGCCGATACCTTTCTCAGTGATTTGCTCACCGAGCCACATCACAAAACACGTACCACTCGTGAGTAGCAACGAGGCCAGGATTCTGAACGACATTCCAGGGTCGAGAACAGCGGCGCCTGCTGCAGTCTCAGGAGCACTCTCGAGTGCAGTCGCAGCCAGGTAACCCTGCAACACCGCGATGACAACAGCCAAAGTGCGTGTGATGCGGTTGATTTTTTGCCGCCCCACTCCGCCTTCTTTTTGCAGCTGTTCAAGCGAAGGTACCACCACAGTCATCAACTGGATGATAATGCTTGCCGAGATGTAGGGCATGATGCCCAACGCGAAAATAGAAAACTGGTTGAGAGCTCCCCCTGAAAACATATTCAACATTTTCAGAAGGCCGCCCGAGTTCTGGCTGGCGAGTTCCACAAGCGCTTTAGCGTTCACCCCGGGAGTCGGGATGTGCACACCCAAACGAAAAACCAACAAAGCCATCAGAGTGAACATCACTCTTTTCAACAATAAGTTCTCACCGCTCTCTTCGGCAAGTGCCATCGCGTCCTTACTCCTCGATCTTTACGCCTGCGGCGCCGAGTTTTTCGCGTGTAGTCCCTGACACGCGGATTGATTTCACAACCTTGAGCGACTTTGGAACATCGCCCACGGACAGGAGTTTCACAATCGCCTTATCACCGGCAACGTTCGCTCCGTCAAGCACGCCAGCCTCAATGTAAGGCTCAGCGTCGCGAAGATTCAGTGCAAACACTTCAATGGCATGCACATTAGTAAAGCCACGCTTCGGAAGACGACGGTACAGGGGAGTCTGGCCACCTTCGAAGCCAGGACGGATTCCGCCACCAGCTCGAGCTGTTTGACCCTTACCACCACGACCACCGGTCTTGCCGAGACCGCTTCCAGGTCCACGACCGAGGCGACGTCTATCTTTGGTAGCGCCATCATTAGGGCGCAAATCTTGCATTCTCACGATTCACCTCTTACTCAGCGGGTTCGACTTTGACCCACTGGATGACCTTGTTGACCTGGCCAAGAATGGGGTTGAGATTCGGAAGCACACGTGATTGGCCGATCTTCTTCAAGCCAAGCGAAACGAGCGTCCTCTTCTGTGACTCTGAACGACCTGCTGAGCTTCTCAACAGGGTGACTTTAATGTTTTTTGAATTAAGACTATTCATCGCCGGCCTCATTTACGTGCGTTGACGTATTCTTCGCGTGTTGTCAGCTGACGCAGACCAGCAAACGTTGCCTTAACAACGTTGTGTGGGTTGCGACTTCCCTGGATCTTCGCCATCAGGTTGGGAATTCCAGCGAGCTCAGCGATCGCACGAACAGCGCTGCCTGCCACGATTCCAGTACCGTCTGGAGCCGGGCTCATCAGAAGTTTGCTCGCGCCGAACTTGGACTGAACCATGAAGGGAATAGTCTGGTTCTCGAGTGGAACGCTCACGAGAGATTTCTTAGCCTGAGCCACTGCCTTACGCACTGCCTCTGGAACTTCGCCAGCCTTACCCAGACCGAATCCAACTGTACCTTCTTTGTCGCCGACGACCACAAGAGCCGAAAAGCTCATGCGACGTCCGCCTTTTACCGTTTTTGACACGCGTGCAACACTGACCACACGATCTTCAAAGCGGTCTTTTTTCTCTTCAGTTCTAACCTGCATGACCTACTCCTTGACCTTCCTTAGAATTTCAAACCAGATTCACGAGCAGAGTCCGCCAGAACCTGGACGCGGCCGTGGTAGCTGAAGCCGTTACGATCAAAGACAACCTCTGTGAGGCCAATCTTTTTCGCTCTCTCTGCAATAGTAGCGCCAACCTTCTTAGCCATGTCCTTGCCACGCAGACCGGTGGTGCGGATGGAGCTTTCGAAAGAAGTTGCCGATGCCAAAACCTTTTGAGCCTTGTCATCAATCAATTGAACTTGGATGTGACGAGCGCTTCTGAAAATACACAGGCGCGGCTTGCTCAGGTCAGTCAGGCGACGACGCCAGAAGCGCATCTTGCGAAGCTCACGCACACGACGTCTGTTCACAACACGATACATAAAGATCTCCTCGTCGCCTGCTCACATACAGGCCGACATATTCACGTTCACTTCTTACCAGACGATTTACCGACTTTGGTCACAATCACTTCGCCAACGTAGCGGATACCCTTGCCATGATATGGCTCAGGAGCACGCACCGAGCGAACTTGTGCAGCAACGCGTCCAACCAACTCTTTGTCGGGACCGGCGACAAGCACCTTGCCCGCCTTGTCGACGTCAAAGGCGATGCCTGCGGGAGGCGTCATGCTCACAGGATGGGAGTATCCCACGGTCAACGTAAGATTCTTGCCAGCCATAGCAGCACGGTATCCCGTACCAACTAGCTCAAGCTGTCTGGTGTATCCTGTTGTGACCCCTTCAACCATGTTGGCAAGAAGAGTTCTGTACAAGCCCCAGAAGTTTGCTCCATCTTCAACTGCAGGCTGAACTGCAATCTCAGCGCCCGTCTGGCTCAGCTTGATGCGGCCATAGGTGTCGCGCTTGAGAGAGCCCTTAGGTCCATTCACTTCGAGAACGGGGCCGTTCAACTTGACGGTTACGCCGTTCGGAATCTTAATAGGCTGTTTGCCGATTCTTGACATAAATCACTCACTTCCTTCAGCTTCAGATCACCAAACCTGAGCCAAAATTTCACCGCCAACCTTCTCAGCACGCGCAGAAGCATCAGTCATGACACCCTTTGGAGTAGAGACGATGGCGAGCCCCAGACCAGCGCGCACAGGTTTCAACTTCGCAACGCTCGAATAAACTCGGCAACCAGGCTTGGACACGCGTGCCAAACCACGGATAGCGGGAGCGCCACTCTCGCTGTACTTCACAGCGATCTTGATTTTGCCTTGACCGTTGTCACGGATGAGGCGGAAACCACGGATGAAGCCTTCAGCTTCGAGAATTTTCGTGATTTCGACCTTCAGCTTGCTCGCGGGAACCACTGCATAGCGCAGGCCAGCAGAGCTAGCGTTGCGAACGCGAGTCAACATATCTGCAATAGGATCTGTCGTGTACATTTTACTTCACCTCACCAGCTGGCCTTGATCATGCCTGGGATCTGGCCATTGAGGGCCAGCTTTCTCAAGCACAAACGGCACACACCGAAATCACGGTAGTAAGCTCTTGGACGTCCACACTGGTTGCAGCGGTTGTGGGCGCGCGTGGAGAACTTTGGTTTCTTATTCGCTTTGTTGATCATTGCTAAACGTGCCATCGTTCAAACCTCACTTGCGGAATGGCATGTCGAGAAGACTAAGCAGCTCGCGAGCGGCTTCATCAGTCTTCGCAGACGTTACGATTGTGATGCTCAGGCCGCGTGATTTATCGACCTTGTCGGCTTCGATTTCGGGGAAAATGATTTGCTCGCGCAAACCCAACGAGTAGTTCCCGCGACCGTCAAAGCTGTTGAGCGACACGCCACGAAAATCGCGGACGCGAGGCAGAGCAACGTTTACAAGGCGATCGAAGAATTCAAACATTCTTTCGCGGCGGAGAGTCACGGAAGCGCCGATCGGCATTCCTGCGCGCAGTTTAAACGACGCGATTGACTTCTTCGCTCGGGTAATCAGAGGTTTCTGACCAGTAATCATCTCAAGCTCAGCAGCAGCTGATTCAAGAGCTTTGATATTCTGGGTCGCTTCACCCTGGCACGTATTCACCACGATCTTGACAAGCTTTGGCAATTCCATGGGGTTCGTGTCTTTGTGACGCTTCTTGAGCTCGGGAAGAACGCTCTTAGCGAACTTCTCCTGGTAGCGAGGCTTCGCTCCCTTGACATGCTCGCCACGAGCCACAACAGCCGCAGCGTCAGCACCTTTCTTGCCGCCAGACTTCTTTGCTGGCGCGTTCTTATCGGTAGCCATAATTACAAGACCTCCGGAGCGAGACTGATGATTTTGCCGCAGTTACGCGCACGCAATTCACGTGCGACTGGTCCGAAAATACGCGTTCCAATTGGTTCGCGCTCGTTCTTCACGATTTTCACAAGCACAGCTGCATTTTCATCAAAGCGAATGCTCGAGCCGTCAACGCGCGAGACTTCCTTTTTGCATCTAACTACGATGGCCTTGTGAACTTCACCTTTCTTCACACGGCCTCCCGGCACAGCATCTCTGACCGAAACGACGATAAGGTCACCAACGCGCGCGTAACGGCGGAATGAACCGCCCATCACGCGAATTACGTTGAGTGATCGCGCTCCGCTGTTATCAGCTGCTACCAGGATGGATTCCGGTTGAATCACGATACACCTCTTAAATTCTCAACGATTAAATTACGGAAACGACTTTCCAGCTCTTTGTCTTCGAAATGCGACGGCAGGGAAGAATCATTACTTCCTTGCCAACAACGACCTGTGCTCCGGTGGAATCCACGTGAAGTGAAATTTCACGGCGCAGGCGCTTGCCGTAGCGAGGAGCCACGACAACGCGTGGAACTTCAACCTTGGCAGTTTTGCCGTCCTTTGAGAGTCCAACAACGCGGGCTCTCACAGGGTTCTTGGTTACATTATCTGTTGTTGACACAGCCTACTCCTCACTTCTTCTTCTGGTTGGCGCTTGCAGCGCGACCCAGCGTGCGCAATTCACGGCGCAGTTGAACAGGGCCCTTGCCGGACTGGATGACACTCGGGTCGAGGGAGACGCGGAACTTTACGAGCTCCTTAGCCAATTCCTTCTTGCGAGCGGCAGCATCAGCAGCCGAAACCGTTTCTTTTGTCTTCTTCGAGCTCATTAGACCTCCCAAACCTTGGCTGCACGCGAAACGACGCGTGTCTTGAACGGGAGCTTCGCAGCCGCAAGCTCGAAAGCTTCTTGAGCGAGGTTTTCAGGAATACCCTGAATTTCGAACAAAACGCGTCCAGCACGAATCGGAGCTACCCAGTGATCCAAGCCGCCTTTTCCGGAACCCATGCGAGTTTCAGCCGGCTTCTTGGTGATCGGCTTATCGGGGAACACCCGAATCCACACCTTACCACCACGCTTAATGTGACGAGTCAAGGCAATTCGGCTTGCCTCGATTTGCCGGGAAGTCAGCTTACCTGGCTCGAGAGCCTGAAGAGCGAAGTCCCCAAAATCCACTGTGTTACAGCGGGTTTCAACACCCTTAATACGTCCCTTGTGGGACTTGCGAAATTTAACTTTCTTTGGAGCCAACATTGTCCATCACTCCTCATTCGAGCGAGGCGTACGGCTTTCCTTGCCTGGAACAGCCTTGCCAAAGATTTCGTTTTTGAAGATCCACACCTTTACGCCGATGATTCCGTAAGTGGTGAGAGCTTCAGCAGTCGCATAATCAATGTCAGCGCGAAGAGTATGGAGCGGAACGCGGCCTTCCATGTACCACTCTGTACGAGCCATTTCAGCTCCGTTCAGACGGCCAGAAACGCGAACCTTGATACCTTTGGCGCCAGCTTTCATTGCTGACTGCATGACCTTACGCATTGCACGGCGGAAGGAAATACGCTTCTCGAGCTGCTGAGCAACGTTGAGGGCGCTCCATTGAGCGTTCGTATCAGCGTTCTTCACTTCGAAAATGTCGACCTTCACTGCGCGCTCGGGCTGCTTGAGCAGGCCCTTGATCTCATCTCTGAGAATCTCAATTCCCTTGCCCTGCTTGCCGATGATGCGGCCGGGCTTGGCTGTATAGATTTTAACCAACAGCTGTTTAGCAGCGCGCTCAATCTCGATTTTCGAGATACCAGCCACATCAACGGAACCATACTTCTTCGTAACGAACTTACGAACGTTCAGGTCTTCATTGAGGTAGCGCGCGAAATCACGCTGACTGTACCAACGGGAATCCCAAGTTTTGTTGATTCCCAAACGCAAACCAATTGGATTTACTTTCTGTCCCACTGCAAATCCCCTCTCAACCAAGTGCCAAGCGAACTGTGAGGTGTGACGTCTTTTTCGTCACCGGCGAAGCACGACCCTGTGCGCGAGGCATATAGGTCGTCCGACGCGGACCTTCGTTCACCACCAAGTCAGCCACAACCGCATTGGCAGCCAATTCCCGAGGGAGCTGTGCCATAGCAGACTTAATCAATTTAATAGTTGCCACCGAGCCGGCGCGGCGTTCAGCACTGAGAAGTGCAACCGCAGCCGATGCTGTTTTGCCCTTAACCAATGGACGAAGCAGTCGCGCTTTGCGGGGCGTGCACCGTGCAGCGTAATGTGTAGCTTTCGCGTTCATATCACTCCCCTTACTTCTTCTTCGCTGCCTTCTTATCGGCACCATGGCCGAAGAAGGTCCGCGTTGGCGCAAACTCACCGAGCTTGTGTCCAACCATGTTTTCATTGACGTAAACTGGAACGAACTTCTTGCCGTTATGGACAGCGAAGGTCAAACCAACGAAATCTGGAACGATAGTCGAACGACGGCTCCAGGTTTTGATGACTTTACCGGCACCTTTGTTCTTCTCAGCCGCCTTCACGAGGTAGCCATCGACGAATGGTCCCTTTTTTAACGAACGTGGCATAAATCAAACCCCTCTTACTTCTTCTTGCGGCGACTGATGATGAATTTGTCACTTGGACGCGCGGTACGACGGGTCTTGTAACCCTTCGCCAACTGGCCCCAAGGCGAACATGGATGGCGACCACCGGACGTACGGCCTTCACCACCACCCATTGGGTGGTCGATTGGGTTCATTGCAACACCGCGGACAGAAGGACGTACACCCTTCCAGCGAGCACGGCCAGCTTTACCCAACGAAACATTCATGTGGTCGGAGTTCGAAACAGTACCAATCGTCGCATAGCAGTTCTCAGGGATCATGCGGAGTTCGCCAGAGGGCATACGCACCTGTGCGTAGCCTTCAATACGTCCGACGAGAGTTGCTGAGCCGCCTGCACTGCGCACCAGCTTCGCACCCGCACCGGGCTTGAGCTCGATGCTGTGGATAGCGGTACCAGCAGGAATCTTGCGCATCGGAAGGCTGTTGCCTGGCTTGATGTCCGCTTCTTCCGAATTCATGATCTTTGTGCCGACAGTGACACCGTTTGTAGCCAGGTGATAACGGCGATCTCCGTCTTTGTACTGGACAAGAGAAATGAATGCCGTGCGGTTGGGATCGTACTCAACGCTGGTCACGACGCCTTCGATATTTCGGCGTGCGCGTTTCCAGTCGATGATACGATACTTGCGCTTGTTCCCACCGCCCTGGTGACGAACCACAATACGACCGTTGTTGTTGCGGCCTGCCTTCTTAGGCAGAGCTTCCAACAGACCTTTGTAGGGCTCGTTCGTTGTCAAAACTTCGCGGTACTTGATGTAGCTTTGGAACCGCGTGGTGGCCGTGTAAGGCCGCATCTGACGAATTGCCATATACCTCTCCTAAGGGCACGATAGCGAGGTTTTTATCCGCGCCCTAATTGATTACTTACCCTGCTCGGTTGTTTCAGCGACCGCACTTGCCACAGGCAGAGTTTGACCGTCCTTCAACCGCACATATGCCTTCTTGTAGTTGGGAGCCTTCACCGTGACAGGACCAGCCTTCTTGCTGCGAGCCTTGCGAGCAACGCGACCACGGACGATTGCTGTGTTTACGTCGAGAACGTCAACACCGAACACGCTTTTTACAGCCTTGCTCACGTCAGCTTTAGTTGCCTTCTTTGCCACTTTGAGTGTGAAGACGTTTTGAGTTGAAAGCGTAACGGCTTTTTCACTCAAGATAGAACCGAGAATAACGAGATCAGCACGCATCTCTCACCCCTTTACTTTCCGAGACGGCGAGAGAGAATTTCCATCGCCTCGCCGGTCGCAACAAGTTTACGGCTCTCAACAATATCAAGAGCTGTTACTTGTTCTGGTTTCACGAGAACGACACCGCGAATGTTACGGATAGCGCGGAGTGTTGTTTCTGATGGATTCGAGAGGCAAACCAAAACCTTGCCAAAGTTCTCATCAATTGGCTTGAAGAACTTATAGGCATCCTTGGTCTTGCCAGATGGAATGTCGAGTGCTCCGGTGAACACTTTTCCTGCCTTCACGCGGTGAGCGAGAGCAATTTGCAGAGCGACATTCGCCATTTTTGTAGGGATAGCTTCGCGATAATCACGAGCCTTTGGTCCGTGCGCAACTCCACCGCCAACATGCAACGGAGAAACGAATGAACCGCGACGAGCGCTACCGGTCTTCTTTTGCTTGAAAGGCTTCTTGCCTGTCGAGGCAACCATTGCACGGGTCTTCACACCCACGGTGCCTTGCCGACGGTTTGCGCGGTAGGCCTTGACAATTTGCCAAAGGGTGCCTTCGTTTTTCTCAGCACCTTCCGCCAACCAACTTGGTAATGTGTTTACTTGTGACAACATCTCAGTGTTCCTCACTCGCCTAATTAAATGAATACAAGGCCGCCGCGAGGTCCGGGTACGCCACCAACCACAGCGAGAATTGCTTCTTCGCTGGACCAGTATGCGACTTCAACCTTGCGCAGGGTGACATGTGAATCGCCGTGGTGACCAGGCAAACGCTTTCCTTTGGGCGTGCGACCTGGCTCGGTACGCATACCAACGGAACCCGGAGCACGATGGAAACGGCTACCATGGCTTGCAGGACCGCCTGCGAAACCGTGACGCGTTACTGCGTCCTGGAAGCCTTTACCTTTGGAAACACCGGAGAGTTTGATGAGTTGGCCTGCGGCGAGATTTGGCGAGGTAACTGTGTTGCCAACGGGGAAATCCGCGGCGTTATCAACAATCCATCCACGAGTGGTCTTCTTTTTTACACCGGTGTCGTATTCGACGACGACAAGTGTACGCCCATCTTGGAGACTTTCGTGGCGGACAACCTTAGCAGGCTGAAGACGAAGGACGGTTACGCCCTGAGCCTCTCCCGCTTCGGTGAATGCACTGGTCATGCCGACCTTGATAAATGCATTACGAATCATATGACTTCCCTCGGACTGGATGCGAGTAATTCGCAGCGCCAGTTTGTTTAAGAACGAATCGCATGCCTGCGACGCGCTCGAGTTAGTAGAGATTGATCTCGACGTCAACACCAGCGGCGAGGTCAAGCTTCATCAAAGCATCGACTGTCTGCTGCTTGGGTTCGAGGAGGTCGATCAGACGGCGATGCGTTCTGATTTCGAACTGCTCGCGGGACTTTTTGTCCACGTGCGGCGAGCGCAAAACCGTATAACGGTTAATGAGAGTAGGCATAGGAACTGGGCCGGCGATACGCGCGCCTGTTCCTTTTGCTTTACTAATGATCTGTGCAACGCTTTGATCAACAAGCGCTACATCGTATCCCTTAAGACGAATGCGAATTTTTTGGCTTTCCATCTAGACATCTCCAAGTATGGGCCTCGACCCATATCCAACAGCTGAAACCTTGTCAAGCAACTCTTGAAAAAGAGATTTCGCGCGACTTTCTCGAATAAAAAAAGCCCCGGGCAAAATTCCCGAGGCTCAATTAAAATCGCATAACTTCGGTGTGTTAGCGATAATTCTGGCTGTGACCACCTAAGCGCGCAACCATCGATGGCGTAGCTGCTTCAATGATCGCCTCAGCATCCAGAGTCTGACCTTCAACGAACATATCAACGTGCTTGTAGAGCGCCACACCTGTTCCGGCAGGAATCAAGCGCCCCATGATGACGTTTTCCTTCAGGCCGCGGAGAAGGTCGACACGACCGGAAAGCGACGCCTCAGTGAGCACCTTGGTGGTTTCCTGGAAGGACGCCGCCGAGATGAACGACTCAGTTGACGAAGCAGCGCGGGCGATACCGAGCAGAAGAGGTTCCGCAACAGCAGGACGCGCACCACGAGCCACCGCGAGTTCGTTCTGCTCTTCGAACGTCCACTTCTCGACCTGCGCTGCAGGCAGGAACTCGGTGTCTCCCGGATCCTTAATTTTGACGCGACGCAACATCTGCTTAACGATGATTTCGATATGCTTGTCGTCGATTGGCACGCCCTGGAGTTTGTAGACAGCCTGAATCTCGGACACCAGATATTTTGCCAGCTCCTTTTCACCCAAGACACGAAGAATGTCGTGCGGGTTCAAAGAACCATCCACGAGAGGCTCGCCGGCGCGGATAAAGTCGCCTTCGGTCACAACGACGTGGCGGCCCTTTGGAATCAGATATTCCTTCTGATCGCCAATTTCGGGTTTTACAACAACACAACGCTTGCCCTTGGTATCTTTGCCGAAGCTGACGTAGCCATCAATTTCCGAAATGATAGCGAACGTGCGGCGTTTTTGAGCGAGGAACAGCTCAGCCACGCGCGGCAGACCGCCCGTAATGTCACGAGTCTTCGCCTGCTCGCGGGGAATCTTCGCAAGAATGTCTCCCGGGAACACAGCTTCACCATCGGCGAACATAACCGTTGCACCACTTGGAAGCAGATATTTAGCGTCACGGGTCTGTGAGATCTTGACCGCTGTTCCACTGGAGTCGGTCACGAGAAGAGCAGGTTTTACCTTCGCATCTCGGGTTTCCAGAATTACGCGGCGGGAAATACCTGTCGTTTCTTCTTGGCGCTCCTCATAGGAGATGCCTTCATCCATATCCGAGTAGCGAACCTTACCAGCCACTTCTGCGACGATAACAACAGAGTGCGGATCCCATTCGATGAGCTGGTCGCCCACAGCTACTGCTTGACCATCCTTAATGAACACTCGTGAACCGTAAGGAATGGAGTGACGATCACGCTCATTACCGTCGAGGTCGTAGACCACAACTTCACCGTTGCGGCCCATGGCACGGAACCAGTTTTGATCCTTGCCCTTCTCTTTACCGCGAACCAAGTTCGAATTGACGAGCTTAACCGTACCCTCAACCTTAGCCTCGTGTGAGGACTGCTGGGCTTGAGTCGAGGCCGCACCACCTTGGTGGAACGTACGCATTGTGAGCTGGGTTCCAGGTTCACCAATTGACTGCGCGGCAATAACACCTACAGCTTCACCGACGTTGACAAGGTTACCCGTAGCGAGGTCGCGCCCATAGCATTTCGCGCAAACACCGCGACGTGTGCGGCAGGTCAAGACGGAACGCACTTTAACGCGGTCAATCTTCGCTGCTTCAAGCTTAGCGTTGACTTCCTCGGACATTTCTTCGTTCGCACGAACGATAATTTCACCCGTTGAACGGTTCTTCACGTCTTCGAGCGAGGTGCGACCAAGAATACGCTGGCCGAGCTTCTGGATGACTTCACCGCCATCCACCACAGGGGTCATCTCGATCCCGTCCATTGTTCCGCAATCATATTCCGAAACAATG
>JBILKM010000114.1:0-3597 GCA_044376695.1 Silvanigrellaceae bacterium | reverse complement strand
GCTCATGCGCCGCGTGTTGACCCAAAAAGCAGCCGATATGTCCATCATCAAGGGTCTCGTGCGCTCACTCCAGCGCGATTACAGTCAGGTTCAGGTTGAATTTCAGAACCAAACGGCAGCACCCTCTGTGGCCAACAAGGCCACGGTGTTGGTCAATCAGTTCTTTATTAACTTATTGCCCGCAATCGAGCAGAACCAACAGATCTATGCACGCCAATTCACACCATGGGCGCTACAACTTCCAGTACACCCTGCCGAAACACGGATTGTCACCCGAGCACAGTGGCAATGGTTGCGCACCCTCACCTCTCAGAAATGGGAAGAGGATCTGCGCGAACCACCAAACTGGATTGTGAGTAACTCAAGCCGCTTCGCAGCGCACATTTTCCTCATGGCTCCCAATTTCTGGCTGCATGACTATGCCATTCAGCTACTCGAAAAACTCTATGTCGAGAGCCTGACGCCGCAGTTCCAGGTATCGAAGCATCACGTTGAGTATGTGGAGTTCCTGGTCCGCGCATTGCGTAAAAAATCGCCGTTTTTTGCCAGCCGACCAGAAACTCTCGCAGCATTGAAAGCACTCGGTGTGGCGAGCCCACATGAAGAGCAGCTGCTGCAATTGGCTCTGACACGTGCAAAGATCAACGCCCGCAGCGGTACAGACGCACTGCGCGAACATGAGTTCCTGATTGAACTTGCGAGTCAGGGGCCGCAAAGTGAAAACTACGGACAAAACCCCATTTCAAGAACGCTCAATTTGATGATGCGGGCTGCCCGCGATAGTTCACGACAACCTGCGCATGCGCGGATCCCACAGCCGGCCGCGCCGTCTGCTCAGGGACGCTCAGGCCAGGGCCAATCCTCGACCACCTAAGGATATTCAAAAGCATGTGCGGTTTTTCAGGCCTTCTCATCGGCAATAGCTCTCATTCGCAAGCCGCAGAGTGGGAAGCTCGCTTTGCCGAGACGGCACAGAAGATCGCGCATCGCGGTACAGACGACAATCGACTCCTCAAATTCAACTCGGTTATGCTGAACCATTTCAGATTAGCTTTTCAGGATCTCGAGTCCGGTCGTCAGCCGATGCTTTCACGCGATGGCGCTCATGCAATCACTTTCAATGGTGAAATATACAACCACCTTGAGCTTCGTACAGAGCTCGAAAGTCGGCACGGTTCGATCGACTGGCGCACACACAGCGACACAGAAACACTCCTCGAGGGATGGCTGCGCGAAGGCTCCGGATTCATCGAGAAACTGGAAGGTGAATTTGCGTTGGTTATTTCCCGCACGGATGGAAGCGAATGCTTTGCCGCACGCGACCACTTTGGCGTAAAACCACTTTTCTTTGCGCTCGCAGACATCAACACTCGGATGTTCTCAGATGCTCGAGGACATTATTCTTGCAACACACCTATCCTTGCTTTTGCAAGCGAGATGAAAGCTCTTCCCAACAAGAAGTCCTGGAACAGAGACGGTGCTCTCAGACAATTCGTCGGCCTATTCGAGCCAATTTGCACCCCATTTGAAAACATTATTCATTGCCCTCCTGGCGGACGTCTTTCAGCCAGCCTACAACGCAGCTCAGAAAGCACCGCATTCTTCCGCGTTGTGGTCAGCACTCGTGCGCAGGCAGTTCGACAGAACAGCCGCTCAGAATTCTGGAGCAGCAGCAACCCGAATGAGCAACTGAGCGAATTCCGCAGTGCACTCAAGCAGTCGGTCAGCGAGAGATTGCTTTCGGATGTTGAATTGGGAGTCTATCTGAGCGGCGGGATAGATTCGAAGGCTGTTGCCTTTGAACTTGCCGCAGCCCTGAAGTCGCAGCCATCGCGCTGGAAAAAAGGCGCACTCAAATCGTTCACAGTTGGCTTCGAATCCGCAGGCTACGATGAGAGTTCGGAAGCGGTTGCATTTGCAACTCATCTTGGATTCGATCCGCATGTGCTGCCTTTATCTAATTCCGCACTCAATTACAGCTATCCACATGCTGTCTACATTTCAGAAAACCTACAACCGTTCACCAATGGTGCTGCCAAGTGGTGGTTGAGTTTATTTGCACGACAGCACGTTCCTGGTGTGTTAACGGGAGACGGGGCCGACGAACTGTTGTGTGGCTATCCAAGTTTCCGCTACTGTGCCTGGTGGGCATTTGCGCAGCGCGGGCGCGTGAGCAACACTCCCCTCGGCCAGCGCTGGCGCGACAGCGTTTATGTGAAGCGCTTTCACAAGCAAAGCGAAAATCCTTGGCTTGCCGGATCGAGCGCCGAAGGACGTGGCGACGATTTTGAAAAGAGCCTTACACTTTGGGGCGTGCCACATCCCCTCTTTGAACAGATCCAAACCATCACAGCAGCAATTCTGGGAGAACAAGAAGCAGAACTCTGGTTGGCATCTCAAGGGCCGTCGATCCGGAGCTGGTATTTGTTGGGACTCGAGAACACCCAACGAGATGATGCGGCCTTTCTTCTGAATCCCGAAAACGCATTACTCTTGTGGCAGAATTATTTCTGCCACACTCATCTCCCAGTTCAAATCCTCAACTGGGTGGGCGATCGCATGGAAATGGCAAATACACTTGAAGGACGAACGCCCTTTCTTTCTGGCAGCCTCAGAAGATTCGTGGAAAAATTACCAGATATTGCGCTTGTTCAAGGACTCACTGACAAAGCGATTCTCCGCAAAGCCTATGCTCAGGTGTTTCCGCGACAGTTTGCGCTGACCCCAAAGAAACAGTTCAATGCCCCATTCATCGATTTTGAGGCACTCCGTAAACAATACAACATCGACGACGTTCTTGAAAAAATGGGAATCACAACCCAGGGCACCCGCATCTGCAATGAACTCATGAGCGAAAGCTCACGCGCGCCAGGTCATGAGCCAGGAACTCGCGAACGCTATCTCCACACCCACAGAATGTCAGCACTACAAACCATTTTCTGTTCCGCCATTGTTCAGCGCACTCTTGTAGAGGAAGCACCCCCACAACGGGACATGGATTTCGAACGCCTTATTCTTCGCAGGGAAGGAAATACTCCATGAAAAATGGTATTTTTTGCTCAAAAAAAGCGCCAGTCTTTTTAGCTTTCGTAATTCTTATACTCGGCGCTGCGAGCTGCGGTCCCAAAGACACTGTCGTTGAAGAAGATTCAGCTTCGCAAGAGACTGGAGCCGACACCCGTTCGCGGCTGACCGGTGGCACTCCGCTTGGCAACAACATGAACTACTGTCGTTACCCACTCGATCTCAGCACTCAGCTCGACCCGCGCAGACCGGGTTTGTCCCAGGCCGTGCTGACGAGCAGTGTTGATACGCGCTGCGCGCAGTCACGCGACGCACGTATCACTTTGCGCACTCGGCAGAAACTGAGTCTGGTTGGGCGCTATTCCTGTCGCGCAGGGGTTCAATCCAACGAACAAATTTGTGTCATTCCAACCTCAGAAATTCTTTCTCCACAGCGCACCTCGCTGTCGATTCCAGTCACGGCAGACGAAACCCTAAGGCAGGGTGATGTTGAAGCCACCGTTGAGCTCTACTAGTCTGGTTCTGCGAAAATCTGAGCAGGTTCGGTGCGACGCACAGGAGCGAGAGCGTGTA
>JBILKM010000036.1:0-30276 GCA_044376695.1 Silvanigrellaceae bacterium | reverse complement strand
AGTTCATGTGATCGAAAATTTGAGCATCGAGGAAGCAGAACTTGAGTCTCACTGACAGTTTTTTCAGCATGCGATCTTTCAGCGGCTGTGTGCCGAAAGGAGCGATTGCATTGAGTACATCTGTAGGACGTCTTGCTGAGCACTGTGTTGAGGGTTGGTTGGAGTCAGAAGGTTGGGCCTGTTTCGAACGAAATATGCGCGTCCCGGGCGGAGAAATTGATCGTCTTTTTGTTCGTGAGCGCGGTAGTTCCGGCCTGCGTGTCGATCTGTGTGTTGCCGAAGTGAAAGCCACCCGCCTCAGGAGAAGAACTGATATTGTGAACCTATTTTCATCAGCGAAAATGCGCTCGCTGATTCGTCCAGCACAGCTGCGTATATTGTGGCGCTCTGCAGCTTTTTACGAGCGTCGGCTGCAGGCAATCACGCGCTCTCCCGTGCGCACCTATGTGCGCTACTTTCTTGTTGTCTATGGGAAACAAAATCAACTGAGGGAATTGCGCTCGCAAGTCGGTTCTGCGGAGCATGGATTTCCCGTGCGCTTGTGTCGGGTGTCTCCGGAATATTTGATCTTGGCATGGTCGCCCGAGCATGCAGTGCAGGCCTTCTAAGCAACGTGGAACCGTTTTCGCCGAAATGGCAAGTCTCGAGACGTGACAGGTGAATTTGATTTGAACAGGATTTGGCATACTGTTGAAGCCGGGGGAACAAATCATGCTTAAAACAATTCGTTTCGCTGCTCTCGCATTTGCTCTTCAAGGCGCTGTTTCAGGCTCTCCAGCATGGGCCGCTGAGCGCAATGCTGCGCCTGAGATGTGCGCGAATGTGCACAATGCTGACTATCGATTGTTCTGTGCGTCAAGCCGCTCAGGTAAATCTGATCTTTGCGAGCAAATCTCCGATCCCGCCTGGAATCGGCTTTGCACACAGAGCGCATCTCATGATCTCATGGCTTGCGAAAAAATCGGTGATGAGAACCTGATGAATTATTGTTTTGCACTGCAGCAGAAAACTTCAGTGGCGTGCTTCGAAATTAAGGACTACGACCTCGAGTTTCTCTGTTATGCCCACGTCCAGAACAACGATCGCTTCTGCTCAGATGTGCGCGACCCACAGCTCAATGAGCTGTGTCTTGGTCTGCATGATCCATCCCGTAAGCCGCCACGCGCACCTCGGGGCTGAATTTGGCTACAAGGCCCTCGCTCAGTGCGAGTGGCCCTCAATGTAGCGCTCGGCCTCCAGAGCCGCCTGGCAGCCACGCCCTGCCGAGGTAATCGCCTGGCGGAACTTGTTGTCCTCAACGTCTCCTGCAGCAAAGATTCCAGCAACACTTGTCGCTGTGCTTCCAGGTTTGCAAAGCACATATCCTTGTGGGTCGAGGTCGATCACACCGCGCAAAAATTCGGTATTTGGATTGTGACCGATGGCCATGAACAGGCCATCGACCTTGAGCTGCGAAGTTTCGCCGTTGCTGTTTTTCATCACAATGCCGGTCAGGCCACTGTTGTCGGAGAGCGTGTCAACCACTTCCGTGTTCCAGATGATCTTGATTTTAGGATTGCTGAAAACTTTATCTTGCATTGCCTTACTTGCGCGGAATTTATCGCGTCGATGAATGAGTGTGACGCTCGCGGCGAGCTTGGCAAGGTAATGCGCCTCTTCCATGGCACTGTCGCCACCACCAACAACCGCCACCGTCTTGTTACGGTAAAAAAAGCCGTCACAGACAGCGCAGGTTGAGAGGCCGTAGCCCATGAGTTTGTCTTTGTTGGGGAGGGGAAGCGTAATGGCGCTTGCTCCAGTCGCAACAATAACGGTTTTGGTTTCAAGGTTGCCGTTGTCAGTTTCGAGACGAAAACCACCAGGGATCTTTTCTACCTTGCTGACAGTACCATGGGACATGCGCGTGCCGTACTTTTCAGCTTGAGCGCGCATATCCTGCATGAGTTTGTTGCCGTCCACACCCTCGGGTGTGCCGGGCCAATTCTCCACGATACTTGTGGTGGTCAACTGACCTCCGGGCTGGAGACCCGCAATGAGAATCGGATTCAGCGCAGCGCGTGAGGTGTAAATTCCGGCGGTGAGCCCGGCTGGCCCTGAACCTATGATGACAACGTTTTCCATTGCACATTCCTTCGCTTATTTTTTGGATCCAATGACTTCTGCAAGGCGCTGTTCGCTCGATGATGCGATGTCAGCATGCAGGCTGCTGCCATGCGCATCGATGGTCACTAGAGCAGGGAAATCGACAACCTCGAGTTCCCAAATCGCCTCTGGAGAGCCGAATTCTTCAAGCATCGAGACGCCCCGCACTTTCTTCACAGTTTCTGCAAGAACCTGCGCTGCGCCACCCACAGCATGCAAATAAACACATCCGAAATCCTGGCAGGCTTTGAGTGTTTTTGCGCCCATTCCACCTTTACCAATAACGGCACGAATACCGTATTTCTCGATAACTGTGGCTTGGTAGGGTTCTTCACGCGAGCTGGTGGTAGGGCCTGCAGCGCGCACACTCCACTCTCCTTCAGGCGTTTTCACGACCACGGGTCCACAGTGGTAAATGGCAGATCCGCGGATGTCCACCGGAATGCTTTTTCCTTCATACAGATGTTTGTGGACGGCATCACGGCCCGTGTAGAGCACACCGCTCAGCAGCACCATGTCGCCCACGTTTAGGGAGCGCACTTGCTCTTCGGTGATGGGGAGAGTGAGTTTGATTTCTCTCATTTGTAGATCCACTCCTTGATGGTGCCGTCGGAGTTGGCCTTCAAGCCCTGCCGACGGAATGCCCAACACATGTAGGACACAGAAACGAAAAAGCTCGCTGGCAAGCGATTGAGTGCAGCCACTTTCACGCCGAGCAGAGTGGTGTTGCCGCCGAAGCCCATGGGGCCGATGCCCAGTGAGTTGGCCTCTTGGAGGATCCGCTGTTCAAGCTCTGCCAAACGTGGATCGGAGTTGGTTTCTTCCATGGTGCGGAGGAAGAGTTTCTTGGAGTATGAGAATCCTGTGCTGCGATCGCCTCCAATCACAACGCCCAGAATGCCGGGGCCGCAGCCTTTGCCTTGAGCCTGATACACGGCGTCGAGAACAACTTTACGCACTCCATCGAGATCGCGTCCTGCACCCAAGCGGCTATCAGGTAGGCTATATTGTGCGCCCACGTTCTCGCAGCCACCGCCCTTGAGTGCGAGACGGATGTCGAGATCTTCAGAGCGGTGCTGCTCAAAATAGATTGTAGGTGTTCCCGGGCCGAGGTTGTTGCCCGAATTCTGGCCGGTGATGCTGTCAACAGAATTCTGCCGCAGGTAACCGAGCTCAGTCGCTTTGGCGACAGCAGCCTCGCACACTTCTGAAAAGGTGATTTGGTCGTAACCGACTGGTGTCTTCACAAAGAAGAGAATGCTGCCGGTGTCCTGGCACAACGGTTGGCTGACCCCGCAGGCGATGTCGATGTTGCGTTGAATGACCTTCATTGCATACTCACCGGCCGTACCCGACTTTTCCTTCTCCAGAGCGGTTGTCACGGAGTTGCGAACATCCGGAGGGAGGTTGGTGCTTGTGACCCGAATGAGTTCGACAAGGGTTTCAAAAATCTTTGTGTGTGTGGCCGGAACTGGCGGAGGCGTTTTGAGGGGGGCCTTGGGATTTGTCGCCATCTTCGGTACCTTCATAGCAAATTGGAAAACAAAAACACGAAGGTGATACTCATGCACTCACCACGCCCGACATTAATCAGAAATTTTGCTTTGTCCATGCTCGCCATCCTGCCCTGCGTGGCTTCCGAAGCTACGGCTCAGGGGCGTAATGCTTTCTCGGGACTGCAGAGACTGACTGCAAATGGAGCAACGGTGACGGCGATGGCCGTTAACCTGCGTACCGGGGAGGTGCTCGGGGAACTCAATCCCGATAGCCGCATGACTCCCGCCTCGGTCTCGAAGGTTATTCTTGCAGCTGCAGCTCTCGAGCGCTTCGGGAGCGAGCATGCCTTCGAAAGTCGTTTTTATGCAACAGGGCCTGTGAAAGGTGGCGTGTTGAAGGGTGATCTGGTGTTTGAAGGAGCAGGAGATCCTTCTTTGACCAATGAAAAACTTTGGTTTCTTACAACCGACGTTGCCCGTGCAGGAATTCGCAAGGTGGAAGGCCAGCTCGTGGTCAACACCTCCCGCTTTGGAGCGATTGTTCCTGATATCGATCGCAAGCTCGCAGCAAAGCGCAGCCGCCATGCCTACGATAGTCCACTTTCGGCTGCAGCGGTGAATTTCAGTGTTATGGGGGTGGTGGTTAGCCCTGGCTCTTCTGCTGGCGAAAGTGCGCATCTCGCTCTTGAGCCTTACATGCTCGATACAACCCGCATTCAGGGGAGCGTAAAAACCAATGTTGGCGAAATGTCGCGCGTAGCTGTAACCCGCACGCGTAATGGCTCGCAGGATGTCTTCACGGCGAGCGGTTCCATAGGTCAGCAAGCCTTCCCCGCGCGTGTGTACCGCTCGGTCTCCGACCCAGATGAATACGCTGGCGCAGTACTCAAGGCCTTTATGGAGCGAGAAGGCATTCGCTTTGGCCGCGGGGTGCGTATCGAAAGAACAGTTCGCAAGGACATGGGTCGGCCAATCGCGAGTGTGGAAGGCTTTCCTTTGGGTTGGCAGCTCCTTGGCCTATTTAAGGTGAGCAACAACTTCATCGGCGACATGCTGACTATTCAACTCGATTTGAACGAGCAGAAGACCTCGGGCGCCACTCTTGAAGGAGGTGCGGCACAATTGGAGGGGTATGTGCGCAATGTTCTCGCAAAAACTCAATCCCCTTACAAATCAAACCCGGCGGGCATTGCGCTGGACTCTGGTTCAGGATTGACCCATGACAATCGGTTGTCCGCGCGCGACGTGGTTGCTGTGTTGCATCAAATGTATACCAATGCGCGTGAGTTTCCCCCGTTCCTTAACGCACTCCCTGTTCCAGGCGCCGAGGGGACAGTTAAAAAACGCTTCCAAACAGAGCAAACTCGGCATTTGCGTGAAAGATTGAGGGCAAAAACGGGAACTCTGAGTGAACCTCATGACGCGGTTGGGCTTGCAGGATACAGTCGTCTCAAGGACGGAGACTGGGTTGCATTTTGTGCACTCGTGAATGGCACTCCCAGGCGTCCCAGTGTAGGTATTGAGCTGGCTCGGGAGACCATCGACGAAGATCTTGGTCTGCTACTTCCTCCGGAGATGTGAATGGAAAAGAAACAAAAGGGAACTTTTACTCTTAGGCGCCTCTTTCCCGCATTGAATGAGGAAGAGATTGCCAAGATCCAGGAAAGTTCCTCGGTCATTCGACTGCGGCGCGGTCAGAACCTGTTCATTTCCGGCGACAGCCCGCGCTCTATTTATGGTGTTGCAAACGGATGTCTGAAAATCGTGCGCGAGAGCGCCGAGGGCGAAAGCGTGATCACCCGTGTGGTTCGTCCGGGGCATATTGTCGGGATTCGTGAAGTCTTTGGTGAATTCAAATACTCACGCACCAGTGTGGCTCTCAAAGACAGCGAAGTGTTCTCGATTGATGCTCATGCTGTGATGGATCTCATCACTCGCAGTCCAGCTGTTTCATTGCAGTTCATGAAAATATTTTGCAACGAACTAGCACGCCTAGAAAAGCGCATTGAGAACGACCTCTACAAGCCCGCAAAAAGCCGCGTCGCATCGGTCATACATGAGCTCTATACTCTGTTTGCAGACGACGGTCAGACAACGTTTGAGCCTCCACTCAATCGGCGTGACATCGCCGAGCTGGCCGACGTCACACCTGAAACAGTGAGCCGTGCCATCGCTGACCTTAAGCAAGCTGGTGTGCTTGAAACTCAAGGTGCTGTTTTCCATATTCTCGACGCCGAGGAACTCCTCAACGAGGCTGAAGATAGATAGTTATAGTGACCGTTTGAGGTTGTCCTCTGAAAGGTTCGAGGTTGATGTCACAAGTTGTCCCGTCCGAACTGCTCAAGTGCGATTCCATTGAACTGCGCGTCGGATACCGATCACTCATTCGCAAATTTTCGTTCGCGTTGCACAGCGGAGAAAGTGCTGCTGTTGTGGGTCCAAATGGGCTCGGTAAAACCACTTTGCTGCGCGCCCTGTGCGGCATCAGTCGGCCTTATCGCGGCAGCGTGCACTTGAGCGGAGCGATGCTCTGGCCCGAAAAAAATGATGCCGTTTTGCTTGATGTTTGTTTCCTTGCGAGTCAGCCGGCACTTTTTGCGGAACATTCAGTCCTCAGTAACCTCGAATTTTACTTGCGGTCGCTCGGACGTCCGTTCGATCTTCAGGCTGTGCATCTCGCGCTTAAGGAAGTTGGTTTGGCTGAGAGCTCCGCTCAAACCGCGCGCACTCTTTCCACAGGGCAAAAGCGCCGCCTGACTCTCGCCTTCGTAATGCTTGCCAAACCCAGGCTGATTTTACTCGATGAACCGACCAATGGACTCGATGTTAAAGGTGTTGAACTTTGCTTGAGCACCCTTGAAGCTCTGCGCAGTGAGGGTTCAGGGATATTGGTAGCTACCCACGATCAAAAACTCATGAACTGGTGCAAACACCAGATAGACCTAAAGGAGTGGGCTCCGTGAGTGCTGCTCAGCTTTGGCGACGTAACTGTTGGTTGGTTTTTGAATACTCTGTGCGCAGTGTTTTTTTGCGCAAAGCTTCGTGGGCCGGAACGCTGGCCTTCGCAGCTTGTTTGGCCATTCTTTTTCCTTTTGCATTCGGCACAGAGCTGATCCAAAAAGCGGAAATTCGTCACGGCGCCTTTTGGGCAATCAATGAGTTTGTAGTTGCGCTCTCTGTTGCGCGACTTTTCACGGTGGAAACCGAGGGTGGGATTCTTGAGTACTTCCTCTCGACTCAGGTGCACCGTTCTGCCGTTCTGTTTGGAAAAATTCTCTTCATCGTTCTCTATCTCCTCTCCGTCCAATTGCCACTTCTGTTGATGTGGATTGTCTTTTACAATGTGCCGGGCAATGTTTTAGTCTCACTGAGCTCTACCCTGCTCCCTTTGCTCGTGTTGTTCAATTTGGGAACAGGTACCATCGGTGCTCTGCTGGCTTGTGTGACGGCGCGCAGCACTGCGCGTGACATTCTTCTGCCGCTGTTGTTCTATCCTTTGCAGATGAGCATTCTGCTGGCGGCGGTGAGTCTTGCAACAATGTCCGATCCTGCCATCGTTATGCTGGCTGGAACATCGGAGCAGTCGTGGTGGACAATGATGCTGGGGGTGCCGGTGTTGTTCCTCGCCGTCGGTGTGCTGTTGAGCAATGTACTTTTTCAAGAGTAAAAAACGTTTCGAGGTTTGATTTCTGGGAGAGATGAAATGCCACAAGCCTTACGCGATAAGACATTTTCACTCTGGGTCAAGTTCCTGTTCCCTGCAGTCGTGCTGCAGCTCGTGGGCTGGTATCTGGGTTTATTCTGGATTGGTGCCGACAAAGATCAGGGAGATGTTTTCAGGATTATCTTTGCCCATGTGCCCGTGGCGTGGTGCGCTTTCGTCTGGATTCTGGCCGCAGCGGTTTTTGCTATTATTGGCTTCGTGCGCAAGTCTTCGTTTGAGCAGATGGATCAAAGCACACATGCTGCCATCGACCTCGGAACCATCTTCGGCGCCCTGGCGCTGGCCACTGGAAGTATCTGGGGCCGTCCGACTTGGGGAGTCTGGTGGGATTGGGATCCGCGTCTGACAACCACCTTGGTGATGTTCCTCATCTGCTGCGCCTACCATGTGCTTCGCAGTTTTACACCCGACATCCAAGCGCGCCGCAATGCTGGCCAGATTGTTGCTATCTTGGCTGCAATTAATGTGCCTGTGGTCTACTTCAGTGTGAATATTTGGCGCTCTTTGCACCAGCCGCAGACATTTGTGAGGAAGGGTGGCAGTGCTTCGCCCGATATCGGCATGGTGCTTTTAGTGAACACGGTGGCGATGTTGTTGTTGTCATTTGTTATTTTCAAAATTCGCCGGGCTGCGGTTGCTACCGAGGAACACCTCGAGGCTGCCCGGGAAGGGAGAAACCAGGCATGAGCACCTCGGAATTTGGAAATGTCTCGTGGGTTTATTATGTGGTCGGTGCTTATGTTTTGGTTGCCGTGGTCGTTTTGGGTTTGGCAATCAATTCTCTGAGTCGTTATCGCAGGGCGCGCCAAGCGCTCAATGATGAAGGATTTTCTGACGATAAGAATTGAATTTCGGGAGGTGTCGCATCCATGAAACTCACACGCGCACAAGTCATTGCAACTTCAGTTATTTTTTTGGCACTCGGGTCAATTATTTATAAGGCAGTTCAGCCTGAGAGTTCCGTGACCTTCTTCACCCCCGCTGAGGTGTATGCAGCGCCTCAAAAGTTCGTGGACAGAACATTCCGTGTTTCGGGCCTTGTTCTGGGGGGAACCAAAGACTGGGATGGCAACAACAAAATCCTCAAGTTTCGGATGAGCGACCTCAAGGGGCACGACTTTGCTGTGGTTTATAAGGGCGTGCCACCCGATCTGTTCAAGGAAGGGCAAGGGGTTGTTGTCGAGGGGCGGCTCAGCTCCGACGACCTGAAAGCCGACAGCACGATTCAAGCGAATTTGTTGATGGTTAAACACAGCGAGGTCTACGACACCAAAGAAGACCACTCCAAGATGCGGGAAGCGCGCCTCGTGGATGATATTCTCAAACACGAGAAGAAAAAGACCTACTGAGCAAAGTGCCGCTGAGGTTGATGCTCCTGAATCCGAGAGGCGTTGGACGTGTCGAAAAAAGTCAGATCCCACAGAGGTTTTTTCATTGGCCTGGTTGTGCTGGTCTTGTTTACCGGCCTGATGGTCTACGCACTCAATCGTGATGCTAATTTCGTACCCAGCCAACTTGTGGGGCGTCCGGTGCCTCAGTTCTCAGCCAAGACCGCACAAGGCAGTGCTTTCACTCTCAAAGACGTCATGGGCCAGGGGCGCTGGCTCATTATCAACTTCTGGAGCACGACCTGTGTCGTGTGTCGTGTAGAGGCTCCAGAGCTCGAACGCTTCTGGCGCGAGAATGCCTCGAAACCAGCCCCCGAGCCTCTGTTTGTGAGTGTTAATATCCAAGACGAAGTGAATGACATCCTTCGTTATCAACAGGAATTTGGATTGAGCTTTCCGGTTGTGGCTGATCGCGATGGCAAAGTCTCACTCGACTTTGGTGTTTATGGAACCCCGGAAACATTTTTTATCGATCCCGCGGGCAATGTACGTCACCGTGTCGCAGGCGAGATCGACCGCAATACAATTCTTGCCTTTATCGATTGGCTCGAGAAAAATCCGACCCTCACACCGGTTCAGGTGCTCGAGGGTTTTGGGCAGGTGCGTGCCCGCTCCGCTTCTGGCGGCTGATTGCTCATGAGCCAGGATCTTCCCAAGTTTACGCGTATCAATGAATCCTTCCCTTGCACACAGTGCGGCCATTCTGTGCCACTTGCTCAATCGACCTGTCGCGATCATTGCCCGCGTTGTTTGTGGAGCTTGCATGTTGATGTGAATCCAGGTGACCGTAGCGCAGGATGTGGAGCACCGCTGCGTCCAGTTTCGTACAGCTCGAACAAGAAAAAAGGATTCATGATTCATTACGAATGCATGAAATGTGGTACCCAAAAGGTCAATCGTTTTCTCGAATATGATGAGTTCGAAGCTGATTCCATGGAAGCGCTTCTAAAGCTAAGCGGCGTATCAAATCTCAAGAAAAAGGTGTGACATGGTAAAAGGGCGAGGGCGGTGGCTCAGGAATCCCCGGATGTGGTGGATTATTTTTGTGATCGCTACCACCACAGCTTTTTGGCAGGCCTGGGAGCAAATCCCCCGTCTGAGCATCACCCATGAAATGATGGGACGCATGAACGATCCTTCAGAAGTGCGTCTGATTTTTGTGGGAGACACCGGCACAGGGAGCAGTGCCCAGAAAGAAGTTGCAGAGCAAATGGAGAGCCTGTGCCGCAGTGTCGATCCTACCGGAGTGATCCTGCTGGGCGATAACTTCTACCAGACTGGTGTCGAATCGGTGATGGATCCTCTCTGGGAATCGCGCTTTGAAAAAATGTACATCGGTGAATGCCTAGAAAAACTCCCATTCTACGCAATTCTTGGCAATCATGACTACCGTGCAGTTCCAGAAGCCCAAATCGCCTATACGCGTGAGCGCGGTGGTCGTTGGAGTATGCCTGCGCGTTATTATTCTCTGCGCTTTGGTCCGATCCTTGAGGTTGGGGCTGTGGATACTAACTTTCCCGATCGATGCGGAATTCCTGGATTGTGCAGCATCGATTGGCTCATGGAAAAACTGCAAAATTCAACTGCAGCATGGAAAATTCTGGTCGGACATCATCCTATTTTTTCGGGTGGTAAGTATCGCCGACTCAAGTGGTTGGCTCATTTTACCTTGCCCGAACTCTACTGCCGTAGCGGTGCATCGGCCTATATCAGTGGCCACGACCATGGCTTGCAACACTTGCACGGCAAAACGCCTCAAGCGAAATGTGAAATCGAACAGTTTGTTTCCGGGGGCGGTGGAGCGGAACTCTATCCGATCGAGCGTATCCCAGAAAAAAGTCTCTATGCGGAGTCGGTGAATGGCGTGCTGATAGGCCGCTTCACTCAATTTGAACAGCGCTATGAATTTTTCCCCGTCGGAACTGCAGAGCCGCAGTACACGTGGGCAACCAAGAAAGAAAAATAGATGCCCGCACGCCTGCTGGATTTGGGGAAAACCAACCGTCTTGTGGTGGTCTCTGACGTTCACATGAGAACGCCTGAAGATCCGCGCACGGAAATGTTCTGCCGATTCCTCGACGAACTGCATGACTGCGATACCCTTGTTCTACTCGGAGATATCTTCGACTTCATCAATGCTCGACAAGTGTTCTATCACAAGCTGTGGAACAAGGTTTTTGGTCGCCTCAAGCGCATCCGCGAGAGCGGTGTCAGGGTTGTGTTCATTGAGGGTAACCACGATTACGGTTTTGAGCATCGGCCTTGCCACCAAGTGCGAGAGTGTTTTGATTTCTGTGGCGATTTTGTTGCTCGTATTCACCATTCGGTTATCGGCAAAATGCTGTTGCTGCACTCGGACGATGTTGTTTGTCCGCCCTCTTACCGTGTTTTTCGGGGGCTAGTGAAATCTGCGCTTTTTCAGTCGTGCATGAGTCCGATTCCTGGCGCTGCAACCTCGTTTCTATTTTCACGCTATGCCGAATTATCTCGCTCGAAAGATGCCTATCGCCGCCTTTCAAGCTCTTTTTTGACTTCGTGCGTTGAGGATTTTCTCAACACCAAAGCATCTACTTTCGCTGAAGATCTAAAGGTCTGTGTGTTTGGGCATATTCACGTACAACTTGATGACGTTCTAAATGATGTGCGTTTTGTGAGTGGTCCGGATTGGTTTTCTGCTCCGAGTGCAATGACCTTCTCTGCAGAGGGGCAACTTCAGCGCACATGGCTGAAAGACGATGCCGTTGTCCCCGAGCGCTTTGTGTTTGCCTCGAGTACAGGCCTCCTGAGTGGCGTGCAAGCATGATTGTTGTTGTCGGAAAGGGGATATTCGGCCTGAGTGTGGCTGAGTTTTTGTCGCGCGAAAGCCAACGCAAAGTTCGTCTTCTCTTCTCTGCTCAGAAAGGAACAGCCTCCCTGGCAGCAGCTGCGAATCTTGCAACCAAGGCACAGGTGTTCGCTCGTGACCCTCATTTCGGACTAAAACTTTCGGGAAAGCAAATCTATCGGCGTTGGCTGCAGCAACTGTGTGCTGAGAGCCCAAGATATCGGGACGTGGATCTCAACACAATTTATGTTGAGGGTTTGGGGCGTGATGTTTTTTCGAGTGTTGAACTTGCCGAAAAGCAATGGAAGCGCGTGGTGCAGTCGCCTGTAGATCTGGTCGCACGTAAATGTCCCCCGCAGGCAGTTTTTCGAAAAACACAGGATTCCATCGAATATGGCCATGAGGCTTGGGTTGATGCAGATTTTCTCCTCAACCTTCTTGAAGATGTCTGCCTTTCTCGGGGTGTTGAATTTTGTGAGTGTGATGCCACAAACATTTCAGATCTCGAAATTCAAAGCCATGGAGCCTCTGCATTGATTCTTTGCGCCGGAAGCGAAACACCGCTTCTGCTTGAAGCATTGCAGCTCAGAGAACTCCCCTTGGCGTTTCAGAAATCGCGGCGCTGGTCATATGGTGCCACACTGGCCCTCTCGACACCGCAGCTGCAACTTCCGCAGGGAGTTGCTTTGCTTGAATGGGTGAGCGATGCAGCTCTCGAAAAGTTGACCTTTAGTGGTGCTGGCGAGCGCTATTATTGCTCTTCGGTGTCCGTCTCATGCCCCAACTCAATTCTGTCGAGCACTGCAGGGGAACCCAATCGCGAGCAACTCGAGCAGCAGCAGGCCGTTGTTGCAGATGCGCTGGAGAAGTTCTTCGGCTTGCGTTTGGATGGTGTGACCCACTCTTGGCGTTGGGGTACAAGGCTCGGATTCGGCCACAAAGAGTTGGTTGTCGAGGCGGTTCCTCATGATTTTTCATTCCTCGAGGGCCCGATAGTGGTTGCCTCTGGGGCTCACAAAAGTGGATTTCTGTTTGCGCCTTTAATTGGTTCACTGGTGCGGCAAAAGTTGCAGGCCTGTATGGTATAAATGTGTTCTACAATCGAGCATGGTCATGTCCGTGAGCGGAGGGTAAAGCCATGCGGAGTTTTTTACATACATTTTCTGTTTTTGTTTTTCTGCTGGTTCCCGTGCCTGCGTTTGCCCAGGATGCCCAAACGGGAGGTGCACTCGATGCGGCGCCTGCAGCTCAGACTGAGCCCGGTACACCAACATCCTCAAGCGATCAGAATGCGGGCAGCGCTAGTGGTGGATTCATGGGATTTGGGGAAAAAAAGCTACAGAGAGTAAGGGGTGTTCCGCTGCCGACACAGCGCTCATCACGACCACTTTTCGCAGCGGCGCAAACGGGAAGTGTGAGGGACATCAATCCATCTTATCCCATCCGTCGGAGCAAACCGAATGTCGGCGAAATGAGCACCGATTTTCCCGCGCGCATGATCTATCTCAACGGTAGAAATATCAGCTCGGTGCGCGAGCAGCAGCTGGAGGGCGTTACTGTGCGCATCGACTCCAACGGCAATCTTCATATCTCTGCGCCGCAGTATGAAGTTCAGGAATCGACCCACTACCGTCCGCTGCTGCCACGTGACGTGCCTCGTGTGAGTAAACCCGAGCCACAGAACGATGAGCCATTGCTTTCGCGAGGAGGTCGTTTCAGCAAATCTCCTGCTGGTGGTGAGGGTGCTAATTTGACCACGCCGGGTGCTGTACCACCTGTTGAAGTCGATGAAGAAAGCGAAGCTCCAGTGCAGGCTCCAGCGCAGGCTCCGGCCTCGCCGCAGAAGCCCGCCTCCCCGGCAACCGATCAGGCCGCATCTGGTGCACAAAAGCTTTGATTGGAGCTGTTTTTTTGCTACCACCACAAGTGCGCAGATGCGCACTTGTGGGAGAACAGCACGGTGAAGCCCGAATCAAGAACACAACTCACTGAATTTAATCTCAATGCTCTGCGCCAACGACGCCGCGAGTTTCTGACCCGACTGGGTCAGGGGATAGCCGTTTTGCCATCTGCGAAGCCAAACAGTGGCCCTGCGGGCGACCGCACTACATTCCGGCAAGACAGCGATTTTATGTACCTGACCGGTTGTCCTGAACCTCACGCACTCGCCGTTTTCATTCCTCAACATCCTGAATTTCAATCCGCTCTGTTTGTGCGCGAGCGCGATGCCTTCACTGAACTCTGGAATGGTCCGATGATTGGCACCAAAGATGCGGCGGAGGTGCTTGGGTTCGATCGGGTCTTTGCGCTATCTGAATTTGAAAAGAAATTACCTGAGTGGTTGGTGCATGCCGATACTATCTATTGGGATTCCTCTCCCGAGCAAGAGTTTTTCGAACAGCTTCGTCCGCTATTGCAAGGGAGCCGACTGCGACGCAACGGTGGCGAAATTTTCAATGTGCGCGATCTCATTCACGAACAACGCCTGTTCAAAGATGATTTTGAGATCGCTGCGTTGCGCAAAGCCAATTCAATTGCCTCTGCAGCCCATGAGGCTGCCATGCGTTTTGCACGACCCGGTGTGAGTGAGTTTCAGGTGCAAGCTGTGCTCGAAGCTTCAATGCGAGGAGTTGGTTCGTCGCAGTTGGGCTATCCAAGTATTGTGGCGGGTGGCACCAACGCTTGCTGCCTGCATTACAACACCAACACCTGTGATTTGAACGATGGTGAGTTGCTGCTCATCGATGCGGGATGTGAATGGAATTACTATACGGCGGATGTGACCCGAACCTTTCCGGTGTCAGGGCGATTTAGTGCGGAACAGCGTGCACTATATGATTTGGTTCTCGAAGCACAGCAACAATCGATTGCCGCCATTCGTCCCGGGGCCAAGCTCAGCGAGCTCAACGATGTTGCAGGCCGTATACTCGCGCAGGGGCTCATTCATCTGGGTGTGATTCGTTTGTCACTCGACGAAGTGCTCGAAAAGAAAATCCACAAAGAATTTTTCCCGCACGGACTCGGTCATTGGTTGGGAATGGACGTACACGACGTTGGACGCTACCGCATAAAGAACGTGGAGCGTCCTTTGGAGCCAGGCATGTGCCTGACCGTTGAACCTGGCATCTATGTGCAACCCAGTATGGTGGGAGTCGATCCGCGTTGGCACGGAATTGGCATTCGGATCGAAGACAATATCCTCGTGACAGCCAACGGAAACGAAAACTTCACCCCGTGCGTGAAATCGGCCGCCGATGTCGAGTCGACGGTTGGTACGATGCAGGAAACTGTGCGCGATTTCTTCCTTGGGCGTTAAGCGGCGTAAGCCTTGCAGGTTTCCATGCAGTCTTTGCAAGCTTCGAAGCATTCCTTGCATTGCGCGTGGTGACCTACATGTGGCTCGCACGACTTCATGCATTTCTCGCAGGCAGCAATGCAGGCTTTTGCCTGAACAACGCAAAGCTCGGAGCTGAGGCCAGCAAGGCGGCTCAGAGCATCGGACATCGCAGCCACTTCAAGCGCAGACTGTGCACATTCCAGCATGTTTTTCTGGCCCTGAGAGATGAGCGTGAAGCAGTGGCCGACGCACATTTGGGCAACGTGGTTGCAGTGCGCCGCTGCGTGGTTCAGTTCTGCGAAGGAAGGCTTGCCGCCTTTTTTTTCTGTTTTTTTGTCTTTGTCGGAAGCAGTATGGTGATGATGCTTCTTTGAGGACTCTTGTCCTTTCTTTTCAGCAGCCATTGCGACAGAATTTTTTGCCATCAGCAGTGCGCCTGTGGTTGCAGCTAGAAATTTGAGTGAGTCGCGGCGTTCCATGTGTGCCTCCGTGTATTGAGTGTGAGCTGTTTGATTATGAGGTTTCTATCATGCCAGAGAATTCGAGCTCGAGGAAATCCCTGCTGGTGTTGGGATGTGGCTACGTGGGTCAAGCACTCAGTGCTGCGAGTGCGCGCTCTGTTGAGATTGTTGTAACGAGTCGTTCGGGTCAGCTTGGTGCAGTAGGCAACGTCCAAGCACCACTGCTTTTTGACCTGGCCAGGCGCGAGACTTGGGGGGTTGTCGAGAGCTTTGAACACATTCTCTGGACATTCCCAGCAGCCACATCTCACCAGGATATCCGCACTGCGTTGAATTTCTTTGAGACCATGCATCTGGAGAAGAAAAAGGTGATGGTTCTTGGCAGCACGTCATGTTTTCTTCACAAGACCCCAGGCGAACTCGTCGACGAAAGTTTCCCTTTGGATCTTTCCCAGCCGCGCGTGGTTGCCGAGGAACAGTTGCGCCAACGTTCTGCATTCATCCTCTGCCTGGCGGGGATTTTTGGGCCAGGTCGCGATCCCGCTGATTGGTTACGGCGTGGGCTCGTCAAAAATGGAGAGTCCTTTATCAATCTCATTCATATCAGCGACATTTTGAAAGTTGTTGAGAATTGGCACAACTCACGCGATTCGTTTGCAGGGAAAAGAATCGCTGCATCGGATGGCTGTCACCGACGTTGGAAAGAATTGTTCATGCAAATGCGCGCAGCAGGCGTGCTAGACGCGTGTGTTCAACCATTCGACCAGTTGGTCGCAGAAACCTCAACATCGAAACGAGTGAATAATGCTCTTCTGCGGCAAAAAATTTATCCTGGCCCCTTCCATCGTTATCCTGAGGAAGGGCTCTGATTGCAGTGCATGTTGAGTGGCTGCACACGCAGAGATGATGGTCGATTTTATTTGAAGATGGAATCGAATACGCCGCGTTTGTTCCATGCTTCGAAAACCTCTCCTCCTGGGAGAAAATCGGCACTCGGAGACTCTGTGTCGATGAGGCCTGAGATCCACTCGGTTGAAAAGAGTTCTATCGCCTGTGCATTGTGGCGGTGTGAAAGCCCACAGTAAATATAACAAAGTGCGTCGGAAGATTTACCTTCAAAATCGCAATGGCTGGCCGATTTTAAGCGGAACCCCTGAGTTTCAAAGCGTCCTGATTCGAGGATTGGGAAAATGCGTCCGTCGGCATTGCAGCGGCTGGGCTTGGCCAGAATGGTGAAGTACGGAACAACCTGACGTGGACCGAGTTGTTGCTCGGGCAGTTCTCCAACCACTGGATCCAGTAACAACACTCCGCGCAATTTGAGTTGCTCGGATTGGAGCAGCCCAGCCACATGGCTCAGAAATCGAGCCCCGGCGGAGAAGCCCGCAAGCAGAAGCTTTTCAGGCAGGGGATTTCCCTGGGGGTCGAGGGTTTTTTTTGAGATCGCACGAGCAAAAACTTCGGGGAAAAGCGGATTAAAAAAATGCTCGTCGGTGAGATCTGGGAGCAACACTTCAATGTTCCGCATTGTGAGCGAACGGGCGAGAGCCATCATGTTGCTGGCATGGCGCATCATCCCGTGCTGCAAAATGACGAGTGCCCGTGGGGCGCTGGCACTCTTAGGAGGCATAAGCCATGTCAGCTGCAGGTTGGTGCCGTCTTCGAGCGGGAGAGTGTCACTCAATTTAGAGACGTTGAATGCATGTGCGGGGCGTGAGCAGGGAACTACAACAAACAGAGCCAGCAGCAACAACTTCAACCGTAATTTCATGGAACCCTCATGAGGCGCTGTTGATCATGATCTGTAGCTTTCCCCCTGATCAAAAAGCGAAAATGGAAAAATGTCAAAGCACCTGAGTAAAAAAGCAATTTATTTTGAGACAATTTAATGCAAGTTTCGAGGTTCATTTACTCCACAAAGTTTTGAGTCGCTCTTTGAGGCGTCTCTCCGTGCCCTCATCCGAAGGTATGTACGCCGCGCCCATCTTCTGTCGGAGCAATTCGACCTGTGGCGGAAGATACTGCTCGCGCACAAAACTGCCCGAATAGTTGTGAGGATAGCGGTATTTTTCGTGTCCTTTGAGAACAAGGTGTTCTGGCGGTGCAACCTGTGAGCTGTTTTCGGATTTCTCGTTCCACCAGCGATCCACTGATTCAAGTGCCACAAGCAGCCTGTTGCTTTTAACGGTGGCAGACAAATAGCAGACCGCTTGTGATAGCGCGAAGCGTCCCTCGGGCATCCCGACCTTTTCAAAGGCATCAAAGCAGTCCAGGGCAACACGCAAGGCGGTAGGATCAGAGTTGCCCACATCCTCACTTGCAAAAATGATGCATCGGCGCAGCAGGAAGAGAGGATCTTCACCTGAGGCCAGCGCAGCGTGCGCATAGAAGAGCGCAGCATCAGGGTCTGAGCCACGCATGCTTTTGATCATGGCGCTCGCATAATCATAGTGGGCTTTTGCTGTCCAAGCGCGCAACTGTCCCGCAACGAGATCCTTCTCGGCTTCGGCATCGTGAGCATCAACCAGACTCTCAAGTAAATTCAGTCCGAGCCGAACATCGCCGTCGCAGCGCTTGGCAATACAAGGAATCCACTCTGTGCTAAGCCGCTCGATTTTTTCCGCCGGCAGTGATTGGTGGGTCTCAATTTTTTCGAGATACGATTGCAGTGCATGAGAAAAGAGTGTTTCGAGCTCCTGAATTTTGGGAGGATGCACCCGCACTGTGCGGATGCGGCTCAGCAGCGCCGGACTGAGAACACCCGCGGGGTTCTCGGTTGTAGCCGCAAGCAGCCATGCCGATCCTGATTCGAGTGGCGGAAGCAGAACATCTTGTTGGGGTCTGGTGAGGCGATGGATTTCGTCGATGAACAAGAGCCCACCACCATGGAGGGAGTCGATGGCCTTCTTGATTTCGCTCATGCCATCGCGCACAGCCGAGAGCTGTCGAAAGGGTATTCCTGTTTGCGATTCAGCAAGAAGAAGAGCCAGGGTGGTTTTGCCGCAGCCCGGCGGTCCCCAGAAAACCAAGTGCGCGCGTCGGCCTTCCTTCCATGCTCTGAGGTCGTTGTTCCAAAGTCGACGGGCGTGACCGACGAGTGATAACTCCAGATTGGCAAGTGTTGGGCGAAGGGAGTCAGCCCATGGCCTACTTTGCAGCTCCAGCACTCAACATCTCCTTCATCGGATTTTCATTCACTATCTCTTTTGCGAACAAATGCCACGAGTCCCCAGGTGCTGCAAGAAACTTGGTAGAGATCCTGGGTATATTTAAACTGCTTTCAATTAATGCAAATCAGGAGCGTGGTATGGATGAATCTTACACATTAGTAAGCTTCTACTCTGATGATTTCTGGGTCATCGATAAATAAACATAAGCTCCTCCGCCTAAGTCAGGAGGAGATGCGGTGGTGGCCCCACAGAATCACAGTGAAAGGATTTTTAAATTACGAGTGTGGGAAGACGCTTCGCTCAAAAGTGCAAAGAGTAGGTCGAATTCCGTCGCTGTAGGGGAACTCTGGCACGGCAAGGGGCGTGTGCCGATTTCGGGCATGATGTCCTACCGTGGCCGGATTGATGCGGTGATCACTTTTTTTGTCGATCAATTTATGAGCGACAGCATTTTTCAGCCAGGTGACACCCTTCTACTTGCGGGGCAAGACGAAGCAGCCGCAACAATTTTTCTGGCTCGGAGGCCGGGATCAGCGTGATTTTAAAGAGTGACCTGCCAGATCCAGCAGGCGCTGTGCTTCCATGATCAGTGCTTCGGGAGAGTTGTCGTCGGCACGTTTGCCTTTCTGTGGCGAAAGTAGATCCGAAGGCGAGGTACGCAGGGCCTTTGCTATTTCCTCCAGAACATCCAAAGAGAGGTTCTGAGGTTCGGTCTCGAGTCGGGACAAATAACGGATCGAAATTCCCGCTCTGCGTGCAAGCTCGGCCTGGGTCAGGCCCATCTGCAAACGGGTGGTTTTGATCTGCTTAGCTACAACATGTTTAAGCGCCATCGGCGGTTTGCTCCACAGCAAAGTTCCTGATTTGACTGCGAGGGTACGCGAGATTCACGGTGTGGAAAAGAGAACTATCGTGAATCAACTGCATGATAGTGCTGAGAATTTGGAAAGATTCGCGCCCTGTCTGGAAAACTCTTTGTCGAAGAAAATTCAATGCACTTGACATGGGGTGCCTGACTGCGCGCTTTTAGCGGCTCGAACAAAGCGCCGTGGAGAGGCTGCGGAAAGACTTGTGTTTTTGTTTAAATATGGTGCAAATGATAAATCAAAAGTTTTGTTTCATAGAACAACTGTTCTATGGAGTCTTTAGAAGCATCTACACCTGCGTCGACTGCCTCGGTTGAATGTGCTGAACAGTGACAACCGTAGAGGCTCCGCTTGCGCTTCAAAATTTGACATTCTGTTCGTCCGCCTGAATGCTGTTTGAAAATCATTGACCAGCAGTTGAAGAGCGTTTTCCATGCGGAATGTTATCGTCCCGAATGTGTTGCTGTTGTTGTGCTTGAGTTTGGTATTGACCTCCTGTGGCAGTGTCTTAGTACAAGGGCAGCTGCAATCCACTGCACATGAACGTTCCGTAACTCGTGATGTGGGTGCGTCACTCGAGGAAATTCTCGAGTACAACGTCATCAAGCCTGCCTGTGCAGAATATTGGGCCATGCTTGATGAAAATGATCAGCCAAGGCCAGGCAATGATTCGGAAACGCTGCGGACACTCGAGATAAAGTGTGGCAAGTGGCTTTTTTTGAGCTGGGAAACGAGCGGAAAAATGCCATTACCAGCCATTCTTTTCGATGCCATCGAGCGCTCTTGGCCCGAGCGTGTGGGCAAGAATTTTGAAAAGCTTGGTTTTTTGCCTAATCCTTCAGATCCCGCTGGGCGGCCTTTGGGTATTGCGCGCTCAACAACAAGATACACAGGTATGCCTTCGGTGAACGTGACATGTGCTGCGTGCCATGTGGGCAAGCTTCCAGACGGTCGCTACGCAGTAGGTGCACCTAACACTCGGCTGCATTTAAGCGAATTTAATCTGATGTCCTATTACCCGCTCTTCGCTGCAATGCACGCCAAAGATCGCAAGAAGCTTCCTGCACAAATCCAGACCTACTTCGCCGATCTGGAGGCAACAGAACGACGACGCATCGGTAACGGCAACAACGGTGTCGACTGGTCGAATGTAGTGTTCAAGTATTCCAAGCTTTTGCGTTGGCTCAGAATCGGACCACGCGGGCTTCCCGATGTTGAGTTTGTTGTCATGCCTCCCGAGCGTGACCTGAAATCCTGGCTCAACGGACGGCCCGGAGTTTTCAACCCTGGTGCTCCGATGCTCACCTTACAAGTTGAAGACGTTCCCAATCTCTCGATTCCTCAGATCTGGGGTATCAGTGGCTTTGAGCAAGAGTATCTGAGCGGCCGTGCCGCACCGCTTGGGCAAACTACCAAGTACGCCTCGCTGGAGAAGTTTGTCGCATCAGCGTTCGTCTATGCCTATCAGGATCTTTCGTTAGTGCGACCACGCCACGTGCAACCACTGGTCGCGTATCTACGTCGGCTGAAAGCTCCAATCAATCTTGAAGAACAAGATCCGCAAACGGTGCGACGTGGTGCGCAGCTCTTCGAGCAGAATTGTGTTTCGTGCCACAACGGGGCAACGGGCGAATCCACTCGCCTTTTTAGTTCTCAAACTGTTGGCACGCATCCTTCGCTCGAGAGCCCGCGCGATAATTATGTTGCAACGACCCCTATCGCAAAACTGGTTGATGATTTGAGCCGTCAGCTGGCTGCTGAGCTACAGCCGCAGCCGCGTGGTATTCGGAGTCGGCGCTTGGCAGGAGTCTGGGCGCGGAAAAATCTGATGATTGATGGATCGGTCGAAGATCTTTCTGACCTTTTTTGTGTGGGCGCAGAGCGCGTGCGTCTCAATACCCCACACCAAGACCTGTGTTCTGCCTTTTCAAGAATACAACGTGAGGAACTCTTGACCTACCTGAAGACACTCTGAATTAAAGAGCGTTGAACATATTGATGAGTAACTGTCGTTCAGCCGCGTTCAGTACTTTGGCACGCGGCATGTTTCCGCTCTGAATCCGGCTCACACTGTCGGTACGACGTCTGATAACCTCCGATTTGTTTCCCACCCAGTCTGTGTGGCAGATCGCACAGTGTTGGATCACCTTTTCCGAGGTTGCCCTCGGTTCCCAGAGTTCAACATAGACTGGGGTTGGATTGAGATCCGGGTTTCGTTCGTCTCTTGCCGGAATAATAGCAACCACGCTGGGGTTGCTATTATTGTTCTCATCGTTGCTCAGAGTTTTTTGCTGTTGGATTTGCCCGGATGGTGAAGGGCTGTTCGGCTGATTCGGGTTCGAACGTTGGTTCTCCTGCGCCTCGAGCTCAGAGAGTTTTATTCTGCGGGTTTCCTTTTGTTTTTCAAGACAGACGACTTCTGTGCACTCAGAAAGTTTCACACGTCCAAAATCGTCGACCTCGGCGGAACTGCACGAAAACACGAGACTAAGCAATGCTCCGCCCAGTACTTGGACGTATTTCAATTGCGTGCCCGTGCCCATTTTACCCTCTTTTTAGAACAATGTCGGAGAAAAAGCGGGAACACTTGAGATGCGCGAATCAAGATGCGCTGAGTCGTTTGGTTTTGCGTCTATTTATTTGCACGCACGCCTGTGTTGATTGGATTCGTTATGAGGCGAGAAATTTATTTTCTAACTGAATCATTCTGTGTTCTCTGAAGTGCATCGGGACTTCAGAATTTATCTCTTCGCAAGAATAATTTCTTGGGAGATAACTCCTGACATTTTCGCTTGGTAAGTGCATTTTTTAAGTTTTATCCCAAAAAATCCGATTAATAACAACTAGTGTTTGTGCGAAGGAGAATCGATGAAGTTTTGGGTGAGTGTCTCCGTCTTCGTTCCTGTGGTTCTCTTTGTCTCTGGTTGCAGTGTAGTCATCGATTCAAATCCCACAAAAGAGCCAGTAAGCTCATCGACCACATCAAAAACATCCACAGATGGAACTGTTGTTGGATCCGATCTTGTTCCCCCGCCTCCTGGTGCTGTTTATGTTGGGACGTGTCGCAACAGTCAGCGGTTGAATGCCTCGGGCGAACTGGCGAAATTTTCAAGAGAGGGTAAATTGTCAACCTGCTCGGATTATTTCGTCAACAAGGAGCATTCAATTCCCGTTCAAATACTTCAGGAAACGGTGCAAGCCACCTGCCTTGCCGATAGAGGGGAACATTCATTCAATCTTCCATGCTCACGGCCCAAGAGCGGCATTCAGAGTTTGGTGACCAATGCCAGCGGTTCAGGCGATAATTTGTACCTTCGTGATACGACGTCATTTTCCAACCTCAATTCCCAAGATCTGATTTTTGTGCGCAATTTTGCAAAAGCTCTCAGAAGCCAGGCTTCGCCTGGAACTGCGGCGAATTCAACAGACGATTTGAAATAGACATCTTCAAATTCAGTTGTTGTTTAAAACTTCTGCGGCGAGTGGTTTTCTTCCTACAGTCCAAACATGTTCACAATTTCATTTTGGAGATTCAAATGCTTCTACAGCGCTTTCTTTTCTGTGCTGCTTTGGCATTGAGCTGCGTTGCCTGCGCGCCACGCAAATCGACAGATGAAGAGAGTTCAGCCGCATCTGTAGCCTCAGGTCTCCCGATCGTTGGTACCTGGGTTCCTGATTCGTACGTCGGTTATTTCTCTACTCCCTCGAATGAACGCAAAAAGGTCATGCTTGAGCAGGGACAGCTTCGGCCAGAGGACTGGCAAATTGAATCGAATATTGATTCTACGGGAAATGGTTACATCAAAACAAAAGTCGACTGCAAACCGAATATCGATGGCTCTGCCAAAGAGGTGTCAGGTATTCCTTCGCCACGCAGCCTGGGGCTTTTCCCCGATTCTCTGAAGCTCAGAGTTTGCGACAAAGGGCAGCCGGTTGAGTTTCACCAGAACCATACTGTGTTGAGTGTTGCTCGCAACTCTGTGCCGAAAAACATGGGCGTGGATGGCAAAGCAAATTCTCTTCTCGAGAGCTGCTCCCAATTGCGTGGTTACAGATTCATAAAGAATCACACAGCATTCAATTCAATGATCGGCTCCACTGGATGCATTGGTTTTGCCGATTCCTCTGCCTCACGACTTTCGCTTTTGCTCGTGCCGATGGGAGAGATTCACGCGGTGCGGATCGATTTCAAGCGCGTGCGGTAAATTAAAAATCTAATTAAAAATCTCATTGAAATTCCATTTCACCGCCTTGTTCCAAAGGAGGTCTCTTTGAGAATTGTTTATACTTCGATTTTTGTTGGTCTGCTTCTCTCAACAATCGGCTGTGGTTCTGGTGCCGGGAACTCAAATGTGCAGCAGAGCGAGTTGACTACATCCACCAACTTCAACGGCGCCTTCGCAATCTCTGCATCCGTTGTGGCGAGCAAGAGCGGTGGAGAGCCAGAGTATTGTTTTCTTCAGTTGCGCGGGATTAGCGAAAGCCAGTTGAAATCTCAAGATCTTAAAGCAGTGCAGGATGTTGTCCCCATTTATTCAAAGTCGATTTCGAGACAGGCTCTCGAAGCATTGAAGAGCCCGGAACTGCGGCGATCTGTTGAACTTGCCCACGAGGGCAAAACTCAAACACAGTGGAAGGCTCTGCAGGCCGATGTGAAACAGGCTTTGGCCAAGGCTCCTGCCCAAGGATTCGATTGTAAAGCGACAGCAGACTCTCTCAAGGGCGTACTCGGACTCTCGGCGCCAAGTGAGGCAACACTTGAATTCGGACGAGGATTCGGTTGGGGATTTTGTTTTTGGGCATGTGCGGTACTTTCTCAACCCCCGGGCGACTTCTTTCCTACACGAGGCTCCCATGCCGGAATGGGGATGCCGGGGCGTGAGTTACCATCCTACCCAACGCGGACTTACCGGCCGTATTGAACTGTGATCGAGATTTCAGCGACAACGCCGGGGGTGAGCTCTTGCATATTCTGACGACTGTTAGAAAATCAGAAGCTTGAAGTTGACCTTGAATCGGATTGAATTTGCCCAGGGAATCTGATGATGACCGAATATCTCTGGTTCCTGTATCTACTTGAGTGTGCCGATGGCAGCTACTATTGCGGCATCGCAAAGAACGTGGAGCGGCGCCTCGCAGAACACGCTTCTGGTCGAGGTGCTCGCTACACGCGAGGTCGGAGTCCGCTCAAAATCGTATGGCGGACAACCCAACCCATGACGCAGAGTGATGCTCTGAAGTTAGAGCTCAGAATTAAAAGAATGACTCGTGAGCAAAAGCAATCTCTGATTCAACAGTCGAATCTCTAGAATTTACCTCCAGCGCGCCGCTATATGCTCAGCTGATGGAGGAAAAATTTGCCGCATCTGAATGCCAGGAAGTCATTCCTGCGACACCTACCAATGAATTGACTCCACTCAATCTACGATTCATCCGAAGCACGCACGGTGAGCTTACCATTATCCCCTTTCTTGCCGAGGTTCTTTCATGAAGGTGCATCAGGCGACAATCTCTAATGCGGCTGCTTTGGATAATTTTAAAAAAGATATCTCAATCAAATCAGGCAAGCCTCTTGTGCTCGCCTTTGCCTCGACAGAAACGCTGCAGAGTTCGCTTGTGAAGGAACTGTTGAATCAGTGTTCTGAGATGGATGTTCTATTCTGTTCGACCTCAGGTCACTTCAATGATCATCATATTTCCGACGAAGGGATCTGCCTGACTGCTCTTGAATTTGAAAAGACCAAACACCGTTTCGCTTTGGCTCAGATTTCGAGTGCCCAGGACAGTGAGGCCGTAGGCCGTCGCCTTGCATCAGAGATAAAGGCGCCCGATTTGAAACAGGTGCTGGTTTTCTCAGATGGATTAATGGTGAACGGAACTGCTCTAGCCAACGGTCTGACCTCGATTCTCGGTGATCGAGTGGTCATCAGTGGGGGCTTGGCTGGTGATGGCAGTCGCTTTAAAACAACTCTGATTGGCCTGAACAGTGAACCGACACCAGGGCATGTCGCAGTGGTAGGATTTTTCGGTGATTCCCTTGAGACTGCGGCTGCTTCCATGGGTGGATGGGATTCATTTGGCCCTTCTCGTGTCATAACTAAATCGCATGCTAATGTTCTCTGGGAGCTCGATAACAAACCCGCACTGCAAGTTTACAAAGAGTATCTGGGCAAGCATGCTGCCGAACTTCCTGCCAGCGCCTTGCTTTTCCCCCTTTCGGTGAACATTGGCAAGGCAAGTCATAAGGTCGTCCGCACTATTTTGAGTATCGACGAAAAGACCGGTGCAATGACGTTTGCAGGCGATCTGCCTGAGGGTGCCGAAGTTCAACTGATGAAGTCAAATATCGATCGATTAGTGGCCGGCGCCGAGGGGGCTGCCGAGCGGTGCGAGCTCACAGGCCCTGCCGATTTCGCTTTGCTGGTGAGCTGTGTTGGTCGACGACTGGTGATGGGGCAAAGAACTGAGGAGGAGATTGAGGCTGTGCAGCATGCAGCCAAATCGCCTCACTGCCGTGTCACTGGCTTTTACTCTTATGGGGAACTCAGTCCACAAGGAAAATTTGAGAAGTGTGATCTTCATAACCAAACTATGACCGTGACGATGTTCCGTGAGAAAGTCTGAAGGCAAACAGGATGCATAAACTTTTGGAAAGACAGCTCCGGAAGTATTTTTCGGAGACTCTAGACTCACAAATGGCCGACGCGAGTTTTGCCGGTTTTTGTCGGGCTATCGAGCAGGCTTATGTTGCTCATGATGATGATAGGCAGTTGCTTGAACGAGCGTTAGAGGTGAGTTCACGTGAGTTGACCGAGAAAAATCAGGATCTTCAAAAGGCAAGAACCATTGCCGAAACCGCCAGCAAAGCAAAAAGCTCATTTCTGGCAAACATGAGCCATGAAATGCGCACTCCCCTAAATGCAATTATCGGCTACAGCGAACTTATCCTCGAAGAGCTCTCTGAGCTGAATCATGACGAAATTGCTATCGAGCTTGAGAAAATTCGAACCTCTGGCAACCATCTGCTTGGTCTCATCAACAACGTCTTGGATTTAGCGAAGATCGAGTCGGGACACATGGAAGTGAACCTCGATGAGTTCGATCTCGCTGCGTTGGTCAAAGAGAGCTGCACCATTCTGCAATCCCAGGCATTGAAGAATAAAAATAAGCTCGTTTTTGAGGTCGACACTGCCGCGACGAGAATTGTTTCCGACCGCGGTAAAGCTAAGCAAATACTCATTAATCTGACAGGAAACGCCCTTAAATTTACACAGCAAGGATGTGTGACCCTGCGCATATTTGAACCTGCGCCAGAGCGTCTCGCGATTAGTATTCGCGATACTGGCGTTGGGATGAATCCAGAAAAGCTCAAGAAGCTCTTTCAACCCTTTGTTCAGGCGGAAAGTGACACACAGAAGAAATTTGGCGGAACGGGTCTTGGGCTCGCCATAAGTGCCAAATTCGCAGAGCTTCTCGATGCTGCGATTGCTGTGGAGAGCGAGGAAGGAAAAGGCACTGTTTTTACATTGACCTTGAACTCACGTGTTCAAGCAGAAAAGATAAATCAACATGCAGCTCCGACTTATCAGCTCCGCGACGCGGACATCCGCAGTGACTTCGAGCGGCGTATCCTTCTGATTGACGATGACCCGACAGCCATCGATCTCATGCGCCGCTTCCTTGGACGACATGGTTTTGAGTGCATCAGTCTAAAGAGTGGTTTGCATGCTGTTGAGGAAGCCATTCGTATACAGCCTGTCGCTGTTCTGCTCGATGTTTTCATGCCAGGTATGGATGGCTGGACAACTCTTTCCAGGCTCAAGGAAAATTCCGCAACAGCGGATATACCCGTGATTTTTACGACCATGACTGACGAACGGAGTCTTGGTTTGTCTCTCGGAGCTCTCGATTACTTCACCAAACCAATTGATTGGGGGCGTCTTGCCTCAGTGCTCGGGTCGATTGTGCCGACTTCTGGGAAACCATTGGTTCTTCTCACTGAGGCCGATTCTCCGACCAGGAAGGGGCTTCAAACCTTCTTTGAAAACAAGGCTTGGGGCGTGGTGGATGCATCTAGCACCCATGCCTTCAAGAAGAGTCTCCGTGAACGACGGTTCGACCTCGTGATTCTTGACTGCTTAAACCCTGAAATCGATCCTGCGGAATGCATTAACGCACTGCGCGATTGTGCACTGAACAAAGCAACCGCTGTTCTGTGTTTCTCAAATAGCAGTAATGTTCTGCAGGACACTGAAATTATAAAGGGCAGTGTCAAAGTCGTGCTGACAGACAACCAGGTGGACAGCACTCAGATCGAGAGATTCATCAACGAGATTTCAACGATTCAGCGGAAGGTGCTTCAAAAATGACAAAGATTCTTCTTGTTGAAGACAACCCGATGAACCGCGATATGCTCAGCCGTCGTTTGCTCCGGCGTGGTTATGAAGTTGTGTGTGCCGAGGATGGCGAAAGTGTTGCAGGGGTGGTGGAACAAGAGACTCCAGATTTGGTTCTCATGGATATTTCGCTGCCTGGTATCGATGGCCTTGAAGCAACGCGACGCCTGCGTAATTCTGAAAAGCATAAGGCGATTCCCATTATTGCTCTCACTGCGCATGCCTTTCAATCTGACGAAATCGAGGCAAAAGCAGCTGGTTGCAATGAGTTTGAGACCAAGCCTATCGACCTTGAACGCCTCTTGAGCAAGATTGAAGCATTGAAAGGGAGTTGAGACGTGAGTGCTGCCGTTAATATCCAGAACTCTGCAGAGCGCAGGCGTTCGAAATTTAGGCATGACATTCGTACGTCATTCAATGTTCTGATTGGCTACAGCGAGATTTGTTTGGAGGAAATGGGGAGCGATCACAAAGAGATTATTTCAGCAATGAGTGAATTCATTGCTGCGGTTCACGCTGCCTTACGGGATACAGAATACGCCCTGGAGCGTGTCACGCTGGAATCCGACGAGCTTTTTGTTCTTGAGATTTCACGTTGGCTCAAACGAGAACTTTTACCTGTGATAAAGATGCTAGCCAGCTTGCGTATCAGCATGGCAGTGAAATTTTCAGCCGATGAAAACTGGCGAAATCTTGATGCTGCTCTCAAGCGGCTGGCTCATCAGTGCCTTAATCCTTTTAGTGCCATTCCGTTTCCAAAGACACAGTCAGCAGAGCAGGCCATTTTGGTTTCCGAGGGCACTGACTCGGGGGAAAATCGAACTGGAAAGGTTCTGGTGGTAGACGACGAATGGGATAATCTCGTGGTTTTGCGACACAAGCTCGAGCGTCTTAAATGCAATGTGACGGCACTGACCTCGCCCAGCTTGGCACTCAAGGTGGCAGCTGAGAATATTTATGATGTGGTGCTCGTAGATTTGCAGATGCCCGAGATGTCGGGTCTCGATTTCATTACGGCAATGATGGCAGACCCGCATACTTGCAATATCCCAGTTTTGGTCATTACGGCGGTCGATGATTCAGATATTCTATCTGAGTGTATCAACCGAGGTGCTGTTGATTTTCTCCCTAAGCCGGTTGATCCTTCAATTCTTAAGGCGCGTGTGCTTTCGTGTCTGGAGCGCAAGAGAAGCGCGGATCGTGAGCGTCAGATGGCGAGCGAATTGACTCTCGAAAAAGCTCGAGTTGATGAACTTTTGAGTGTGATCCTACCAGCGGAAACAGTTGCTGAATTGAAGGAAACTGGAACGGTTAGGCCAAGGCGTTTTTCAAATGTTGCGGTTCTTTTTTGCGACGTGGTCAGTTTTACATCTTACTGCGAGACAAATCCCCCCGAAGAGGTTGTGGCACACCTGCATTCTCTTTTTTCAGAATTCGATGCGATCGTTGAAATGAATGGACTGCAGAAGATTAAGACAATCGGCGATTCCTTTATGGTGGCCGGAAACCTGCTGCGGCCTTTGTCTGATCCGTTGTCTGCTGCGCTCAATGCCGGCTTGGAGATGATTGATGCCGCCTCTGTTCATGCCTCGGGATGGCAGGTGCGTGTGGGTGTGCATGTGGGTGACGTGGTTGCTGGCATTGTCGGTACGCGTCAGTATCTTTTTGATCTTTGGGGAGACACGGTGAATACCGCTGCGCGTGTTGAGCAGAGTGGTCGCCCTATGTGTGTTACAGTACTGAAGAAAACTTTGCCATCCATGAAGATGAATTTTATTATGGAGCGCATGGGAAAGGTCGAGCTCAAGGGGAAAGGCAAATTCGAGCTTGTCGGCGTGACGCGCAAGCCAGAGAGCATCAAAGCGTAAGGTTGAAGGTTGTTCTAGCGATATTGCCAGCGCGATCTCGAACCTGAATTTGTCCAGCCGTGAGAGTTGTGCCGGTTGTCGCTGTGGTTTGATTGCTGCTGCTCCAGGTTCTTCCGGCATCGAAAGAATAGGCAGCCCAATGTAACCCCGATTCGGAATCTGATGCATTGATAGAGATAATTTTCTGGTTCGCTCCTGACGGTGATGTGTTTATTTCATTGAGCTGCGGAGGGCGTGTGTCTGTTTCCGAGCTGCGCGCTTCTATTTCGGCGTTCCTTATGCTGCGCAACGATAGTGTTGAGCCGTGATCGCCTGCACGCATTTCAAGAAGTGTTTGCATTCTGTCTTCCGATTTTTCACGCGAATAGGTTGCTCGGCTTGCAACGTCTTGGTCGCCACTGCTCAGTGACAGTGAGCTCTCGGAGATACTTGTACCTATGCGTCTGCGCACCAGGATCTGCTCCACGCGCCTGGGATCGACCACTGGAAGAGTTACAAGTCCGGCGGCATTTGAGATTGCCTTCACTAATGGCTGCTCGGCCTCCTTGAGAACAACTTCGGCGCTTGCCACAGCTATCCCATTTGCATCGGTCACACGCGCAGC
>JBILKM010000113.1:0-3656 GCA_044376695.1 Silvanigrellaceae bacterium | reverse complement strand
AGCCACTCATCTGCTCAAGACCGCGAAAAAATCATCGGTAACAACGACCTCACGCCCGTGAGCGAAAACGGCGAAAATCTCCCAGAAGCCCTGCGCCCGATCATTGCTGCCATCGGCCAGGTCAGCATTGGCTGCACTGCCACACACATCGGCAAAGGCCTGGTTCTAACCGCCGGACATTGTATTCTGACCTCACCTCGCAGTGGCCCAAAATACTGCCGCGGCGTTGCGGTGGTCTGGGGAAACTATCCTGGTTCCACAGGTCAGACCGTTTCAAAGTGTCGCGAAGTTGTCTTCCGCAACTACAACTCTGCGTCCGATATCGCACTCATTCGTGTTGAGAATCCGCCCAAAGCTTTCATTCCCCTGGATTTAAAAACCGGTTCTTCTTCTCTTTCACTTCCGCGTTCAAACATCACCTTGCTGAGTTTTCCTCGCATGCGCCCGCTCGAGTGGTCGCAAGAATGTGAGATGTCGGAATACAAAGAGAAAAAATTCTTGCACTCCTGTGACACCGAACCAGGCAGCAGCGGTGCGGCACTCATCGATACCACCACACTCAAAGTCATTGGTGTCCACGGTGGTGCGAGCGACGAACTCAATTACGGAAGTTTTCTCAACGACCTTCAATCCCACTGGAAAGAAATTTAAAAAATGGGCTGGTTGTATCTCATCATGGCGGGTCTCTTTGAAATCGGCTGGCCCCTGGGAATGAAGCTCGCGCAAACGAGCGAAAAAAACCGCATCCCCGCAATCGCGTTTTCCATCTTTTGCCTCGCCACCAGCGGCTGGCTCCTTTGGCTCGCACAGAAAACCATTCCCATGGGCACAGCCTATGCTGTGTGGACAGGGATTGGTGCTGTCGGCGCATTTGTCGTGGGTGTGATTTACTTCGGAGACCCGCAGTCGCTTCTGCGCTGGCTGGGGGCTGCACTGATAGTGGCCGGGGTGGCACTTCTTAAAATCGGCGGCAGTTGAATTTTACCGAAGTGGGATTCCTTAAAATCAGTGGCTGTTTATCCGCAGCCTTATAAGCTCAGTCAGCCAGATGCATGCAAAACTGTGAGCAACGCACAGAGCAAAACCACAGACCAAGACGGAGCGCGCCCGAAAAACATCAGTGCCAAGCCAGTGAGAATGATGACAACATCAGAAGTCTCTTTGATTGCCATTGAACCCACCGGGTGAATCAAGGCCGAAAGCAATAGCCCCACCACTGCAGCATTCACACCCGTCAGTGCGCGTCGCATCCAGTGAAAATCTTTGAGCCTCTGCCAAAACGGCAAAACACCAAATACAAGTAAAAATGACGGCAGGAAAACTGCAACCAACGCAACTATCCCTCCCAACCAGGGCAGACCATTGCGAAATACATGCATGGCTGCAACACCGTTTGCACCGCTGAAAAACTGCGCTGGAACAGCAGTAGATGAATGCTCAAAAAGGCTTGCCGTTCCTAAAAATCCAGCGAATGAAAACAGTGGCCCAGGAAGAGCCTGTGCCGCGCCATATCCTGCAAGAAAGATGTCCTGAGCTATCCATTTTTGCTCTACGAACTCTGAGGCCAAAAGCGGCAGCACCACATGACCACCGCCAAAAATAAGAGTTCCTGTGCGGAAGAGTTTGTCGAAAAGGGTGACAAAAATATTGCCAGTTACTGCTGAAAGTATTGGAAGTGCAATGAGCAAGATAGCGAGCAGCGAAAGGCACGTGATCCCCGTGCGACGGCGCAGCGGAATGGCGTTTCCATCTGCAGAAATTTCAGAGGGATGAGTGGGCACATTGCTCTCAGGAAACCACCGCGCACCTAGAACGCCACCCAGAACAATCAGCACAATCTGCAATCCCGGATGATTGAAAAACACAAGCGGCAGAGCAACCACAAGCGCAAGCAGCTTACGTTTCAAATCCGGGCACAGTGATTTTGCCATAGCGACCAGAGCATGAATCACAACCACCACTGCAGCGAGCTTTAAGCCTCGCAGCACCGCAGGATTCACCAAGGCCTGTAAATTGTGTGTGAACATGGCCAGGAGGATCATCAGCAGTGCCGATGGCAAGGTGAATCCCAGCCAGGCCGCAACAGCACCGCGCACACCGCCGCGCATCAGGCCAATCGACATCCCGACCTGGCTACTCGCAGGCCCTGGTAGCACCTGACACAGCGCCACGATATCGGCATAGCTGCTTTCCGAAAGCCACTTCTTTCGCCGCACCAACGCTTCATGAAAGTAGCCCAGATGCGCAATAGGCCCACCAAAAGAGGTGAGCCCAAGACGCAGGAAAGTCAGAAACAGTTCAAAGCTTTTCAAAACAGCCGCTCTTTGGCGATGTCGCGCAGAAGCGGAGCCTGTGCATCTTTACCCGAGAGCTGAGGCTCGAAATTCATGGGCCACTGGATGCCCACATCGGGATCGTTCCAGCGCAACGAGCCTTCTGTTTCAGGATGATAAACATCGGTGCACTTGTATGAGAAAAGCGCCGTTTCCGAGGTCACCACAAAACCGTGCGCGAAGCCCGGCGGAACATAAAATTGGGTTTTAGATTCGGAATCCAAAAATAGCCCGAACCATTTGCCGAACGTGGGCGAGGACGTACGCAAATCAACCGCAACATCCCACACCTGGCCTTGGATAACACTCACAAGCTTACCCTGCGTAAAGGGCTTTTGATAATGGAGTCCGCGCAGAACTCCGCGCTGGGAGTAGGAGAGGTTGTCTTGCACGAAAACCTCTTTGAGCCCCTCAGCGGCGTATCGTTCATGGTTGTAGGTTTCCAGGAAGAAACCACGACTATCACCGAAGACTTTAGGTTCAATGATGAGCAGACCTTCAATCTCTGTTCTGCGAACTTTCACACTTGACCTCTTAGAAAAAACTCAACTCAGAAAATAAATTCGAACAGCGTCTCAATTCAACAGGCTCTATCAACTTTTCTTTTGTGCAGCCTGAACCATCGCGAGCTGGAGCTTCCAATCGGGCAGGCGGATACCAAAGGTCGCCAGACACTTTTCGTTGGAAAGAACAGAATTTGCAGGCCGCTTCGCGGGAGTGGGGAAATCGGCCGTCGTGATGCGTGTTACCGTTTTGCATTTATGCTCGGCTGCACGCGGATCGGTGGCCACAATCTCGCGGGCAAAATCGTACCAGGAGCATGCCCCTGCGGCGCTCATGTGATACACGCCACCGCGTTCACGCACGAAATCAACCAACGCGGTTTTCGCAGCAGCTCCTGTCGCTCCTGCCCGCGCCCCGCTGGCAGCACGCATTCCCTGCGCAACAATCTGCGAGGTCGCAAGCGCAATCATGTAGCTCCAGGTGGGTGAACCCATCTGGTCGCCCACCACCCGCAACTCATCGCGCTCACGCGCCAAGCGGTTCATGGTTTTGTAAAAATTCGCGCCGAAGTGGCCATAGACCCATGCAGTTCGGAAAATAAAATGCGCACACCCGGAAGCTCGAATGGCCTCCTCGCCCTCAAGCTTCGTGCGCGCATAGACGCCCTGTGGGCCTGTGGCGTCGGTCTCAACCCAAGGTCGGGTTCCGCTGCCATCAAACACGTAGTCGGTTGAGTAATGAATCAGCGGGATGTTGGCGGATTTTGCCAATTCAGCGAGCAACGCCACCGCGTCCACATTCAAGGCCTGCGCCGAAGCG
>JBILKM010000112.1:0-3657 GCA_044376695.1 Silvanigrellaceae bacterium | reverse complement strand
GGTGCCGGTTCAGAAAATCCGCAGCGGCCTTCGCCTGATTCGGGAGCAGAAACGTCACCTCCAGAAAATGGAGATCAGCAACAGGCACCGCCAAGAAATGACTCTTCGCCCGATCCCCGCCGAACAGTGGTTCTGCAGGTCATGGGTCTGCAGCCCGAGGCCTGGTGGAATAACTGTCTAAAAGTTGAGCTCGGTGGCAAATCATTCGACATCGCCTGCACGAAAGAGAGCAGTGTGGTTGGCAAGGTGGTGCGTATTCCGATCCCCGACGGTGTGAATTGCCCGGTTCTAAATCTGAAGATTGAATCTTTTGTGAACGTGGGCAGTGAGTGTGCAGAGCGCAGGCAAGCTGGCCAACCCTGCAACGGGCCATTCGAATCCGCACCTCGCTATGTTCGCTCTTATGATAAATCCGCCGACCGGGTGCATTTTGTTCTCACAGAAGCAGCACAGTCGGGTGGCGGCAAGCTGATTCGAGTGCATTTCGAGGATCAGCCCACAGAGAGCATAACAATGGCAAAAACAGACCCGTCGCGGACGCGAGATCTCGGTATTGATTTTAACGATGCTGTTTTCGATATCAAAACGCTCGAGCTGCCCTTTGAAATTCAAGGTGCAGCAGGTACAAAGTGTCGTTGACAGAGTTGTCTCCCAGAGTGGTTGTGGAGCGGTTCGGCTCTGCACCTCAAGGAGACTCCCATGCTTTTCGACATCGGCAATCGGGTTCGTCCGGTTCTGAAGTGGGCAGGTGGCAAGTCTGCGCTCCTTGAGCAACTCATTCCTCATTTTCCCGTTTCTTTTGACCGCTACATCGAACCCTTTTTGGGAGGTGGAGCGGTTTTTTTTAGTTTGCGCGGGAATGTTCCTTCTCTGCTCAATGAACTCAACCCGGAACTCTTCAATCTCTATTCTGTTATTCGAGATAGTCCTGAAGAACTCATGCGTCAGCTCGACAGCCACGCACGTCAATACTCTAAAGATTTTTATTACGCCTTGCGTGCTGAAACACCACAGACAGCCGTAGCTCGTGCGGCCCGAACGCTGTTTCTGAACAAGACCGGATTCAACGGCCTTTACCGGCAGAATGCCCGCGGTCAGTTCAACGTTCCCTATGGTCACCGTAAAAAATGTCCCGCACTCTACAACTCCGAGAATTTTAAGGCTGTGAGTCATCGACTGGCGCAGGTCGAGCTCTGCAACTTTGATTTTTCGGATGTTCTTGCACAAGCCGGTGTGGGTGATTTTATTTACTGCGATCCACCCTACGAGCCACTTTCGCCCACTTCTTCCTTCAACTCCTACACGCGCTTCGGATTCGACCGCGGCGAGCAAAAGCGGCTTTATGAATCACTCACTCAAGCTGTTGCGCGTGGTGCAACGGTTGCGCTTTCCAATTCCGCAGCCCCCTTTGTGGTTGAACTCTATTCACATTGGGATATTCGGCGTGTGAAGGCACGGCGGGCTATCAATTCCGTTGCAGGACGCCGCGGCGAAATCGATGAGTTGTTGGTTTTGATGAAACCCTGAGGCAGACGCCAATCCGAAAGATGACGGGCTCACTTAGTCTTCAGACATCCCTCGAGCGCGCTGTTTTCCTTGAGTTTGCCCATCAGGCGATCAGAGACCTTGGAGCCATTGCTGTCGGAAAATATTTCGTCGTGTTCCATTTGAGCCACAGCTGCAAAGAGTTCGAATTGGATTTCGTTGCCACAGCCAATCATTTCGGCGAGTCCACGCAAGTGGTTGCCGTCTCCCTGAGCAGCCTGCTTGTTCAGCTCGCTTAGGTTCATGGATACATAAGCTTCGCGCTCAATTTTCGAAGCCTCGGAGGAAGGCAGTGCCGAATCTTGGCAATTCGATGTGCCGGAGGTTATCGCAGAGGGATAACTTAAGTACGAAAGATTGATGTTGATTGCGGCTCCGACCATCTGAAAGAACACGCTATTTTTGTGATGATCGGCCGATAGAATAGAGCTTGCAGGGCCACAGCCCGCCATGCCGTACGATGGTGCCTTGTATTTTTTTTGCGAGCCCGTCTCGTTGGCCCAGGACACGGAAGAAACCAGCAACACTAAGAATGAGAGAGCCGACGAGATTTTTTTGAGAAGGTTTTGCGGCGTATTCATCGCGTCGCTCCTTTTGTCGGAGAAACTGCGATATTCGTGCAGCCCTGAGCTGCCGCCGAGTTCTTTGCGAGTGTTTCTCTCAGTGTGTCCAATGCGGCAACCGCTCCGGGTGCTGCGAAGATGCGCTCGTGCTCTGCTTGAGCGATTTTTCGCAGTGACTCTTGATCGGATGTTTTGCAGCCGAGGAGTTCAAAGAGAGTGTTCAGATTTGTTCCCGCTCCTTGAGCGACCTCTTTGGAGAGGTTGGCATAGTTGGCAAACATGAATCGCTCCTGCTCGGAGGTCATGGCCTGCTCGATAGCATCGGGTTTACAGTTGGATGTGCCGAGGCTCATAGCCGTTGCCGGGTGGGGTATCACCATTGCGGCAGTGACTGCAGCCTGCATGCCACCACTCTCGACCAAAGCCACAGCAAGAGGTTGACCTCCAGCAATCATGAACCCCAAGGTCGCAGCACTCACATAAGGCGCTGTTACATTGATCACGGCCGCGACCGACTGTGGTCCATCTTTTTTGACGACCGTGGAGCCAATTCCACAACCAGCTATTCCGTAATTTCTTTCGGCCAGCGCTGAACGCAATGGGAAAAGGTTCAGCACGAGCATGGAAAAGTAGAGCAGAGAGCTTCGCATCCTTGATGCTCCTGACATTCACGTGTGTTGCTGATTATGAGCGTGGTTTGAGAGTAGCGGGCAGGTGGCTGCTTTTCAAGAGTGAAGCATCTCTGCGCAACGAAGGAAGCAAGAAAATGATTTCCTCACGCCGGAAGGCGCTTTGGTTTACGTGGTGTTTGGCGCACCGGGCTTTTGGACTTCTTCTCGTCTGGCCTCTGCAAGTTGCGCAAGGGCTGCATTGGCCGCAGACGCACTTCCAGAACCCAGCCTTTGGCTTTGTCAGTGTAAAGGAACGAATGCTCGTCGTGAGGCAGCAGGCGGAACATTCCAGCGTTCAAAGAAGCTGTTTCTCCGCCCAAACGCACTCCGTCGTTGTTGGCCGAAATGCGGAGCATCTGAGTTTTACGAAAATGGTTGGGTTCGCTTTCGAGAACCACCCGAATCCCTCGGCCACGCAGCGCAACCGACGTGCTGCCCCGCAGGTTCACCTTAACTTCCGGAACGCTCAACTCGGTGCGGCGGTCGGGCGAGAGCAGACGGGCGGTTGCATGGAAGGCGAAGGCGGCATCCGAAGGTTCGGCTGAATGGTGTTTTTTCGGGGATTTGTCCTGAGCCCAGGCGGACTTGAGCGGGGCTGCGGTAGCCAATCCAATCACTGCAATGCTCAACACCTCAAACGTCTTCTTGATCTTGCCAAAGAAGTTCAACATAAACGATGGGCTCTCTTTCTGCCCCCGATAGGGGTTGCTTAATATTGCCTCAAAATAGCCCAGGAGTCCCCGAATGGCAAATTACATCTTCAACATGGTGAACTTGCGTAAGGTCATCAATGGCAAGGAAATCATCAAAGGCATGTATCTTTCCTTCCTTCCGGGGGCGAAGATTGGAGTCATCGGTAACAACGGTGCTGGTAAGTC
>JBILKM010000060.1:0-11100 GCA_044376695.1 Silvanigrellaceae bacterium | reverse complement strand
GCGCACAAAGTGCCCTCAACTGAGGCCAGCGCACGGTTAAGATACCCCTGCCCCACGGGAAAGCCGACTCTGCGGGTTTCCTCGGGCGAAAGTGAGAAAGAGAGGACGTTTTCGATATAGGCACGCGTGTGCACGTTTTCTAGAACGAGCGGATCAATTGTGCCACAGCGCCGGATATGTTCTGCAAATCCCGATTCCCTGAGAAGATTTTCGAGCAGGGGATATTTTTGGTTGGGAAAGGGATGGCCTTGGGGAAGCTCGAGCGGATAATTTTCACAACTCCACACCGGAAAAAAGCGCAAACCGTGAGGTGCATGCGGCAACTGAGACGTTGAAGTTGTTTTCAAGCCGCTCCTCCGCTAGCTGTGACATTTTGCAAAGACTCTGTGATACTGCCCAAACAATCAAGTTTGCGCAAAACTTGCAAAATCATTTTGCAGCGCAAAAGGACAGAACCGTGAATGAAGCTTTTTTGAATTCAGTCTCGCTCGTAACGCTTTCGGAAATGGGGGATAAAACCCAACTTTTAGCTTTAGCACTGATCGCGCGCTTCAAAGCCCCAGTGCAAATCATGATGGGCATTCTTGTTGCTACCATTGCGAACCATTTCTTGGCTGCAGCGCTCGGCTCCGGTGCCGCGCAGCTTGTCTCTGAAACTGTTTTGCGCTGGACGTTGGTTGCTCTTTATTTGGGTTTTGCCGCCTGGGTGCTGGTGCCCGACAAAGACTCCGACGAAGAGACTAAAAACAAGGGGAATGCTTTTCTCACCACAACCATCACATTCTTCATTGCGGAAATGGGCGACAAAACCCAGCTGGCCACAGTCAGCTTGGGTGCCGCTCATAAAGATCAGCTGCTGCTCGTCACCGCCGGAACGACCTTGGGGATGATGATTGCCGATGGATTGGCTGTTGCTCTGGGGCCAACTCTCTTGAAACGGGTGCCGATGCAGGCTTTTCGTGTCCTGGCGGCATTGCTGTTTGTGTTTTTTGCCGTTCAACTTGCTCTGGGCAGAGGCATCTAAGATACTCTCCTGAGAGCCGGAGCTGCTCCGGTTGTGAGGGAATCTGATTTGAGATCGCTGCCTGAAGCAACACTCACCGACTACACCCAAGCCCTCAGCACCAATATTGATGCTGTTGCTGCGTGGGCGGGTCAGCCTCTCACCGACGACATTCTCAATGTGCTGACCCATTTTCTATTGACCAAGCCATCCCATCACACACGTATGGCTTACGCGCGCGACCTGCTTGAGTTTCTCAGATTCGCAGAAGACTCCGGTTGGTCCTGCAAAAAGGTGATGCAGGTGAGCGAGAAACAGGTGCTCCTGTGGAAGGATCACCTCACCCAGAAGCACTCTCGCTTCGAAGACAGCCGGCGCCGGGTCGTGAATTCATCGGTTGCGCGCAAGCTTTGCACTCTGGCATCGTTTTTTGATTTTGCGTTGAAGCGCAAGCTCATCGGCGAGAGCCCACTGCAGCACATGGTTAGGCCCAAAGTGCGGCGCATGAGCCACGCCACCGTTCTGAGCGATGAGGAACTGAGGCTGGTCTTGAAGTGTTCCCGCGAGCGTCTTGAAGATGCTCTGCAGTCTGGATCACAGAAGCAAAAAGAAAATGTGAAAGAACTTCAGCGCGCGCGACTCGAATGGTGCCTGCTCACATTGTTGTTTACGGTTGGCATGCGTGTCAGCGAGTTGTGTCAGTTGAAGTTGAACGATCTCACCCTTGAAGGGGATATTTTGCGCCTGCACCTGCTCGCAAAAGGTGGAGTGCCCCACAGCCCTCTCATTCACACAGAAACAGCGCGGGTTCTGATGGACTATATCCGCACTGAGCGCTGTGCCGCTCATTCCCAGGCACCACTTTTTCCTGCAGGGCGATCCAATTCCGGAGTTGTTGGGGAGCAGCATATTCACCGCAGCACTGTTTTTCGGATTGTTCGGGAAGCCGCGGCTCGAGCAGGAATAAAAAGAGCATTTTCACCGCATGGTTGCAGAGCAACCCTGGCCACTCAGCTGCATCTGAATGCAGTTCCGGTTGTGGAAATTCAACGTCTTCTCAATCATGCACAGGTGACCACCACGCAGCTTTACCTGCACCGCGTCGATGAGGTGCAAGAAGCTGCAGCGCTGCAGTTGCCCTGGGTTCAGAACAACAAGCTGAGCCCGAAAAGTCGGGCCTGAATTCGGGTCTTGCTGCGTTCGCCTCCGGATTTGCCATCGGCTTCGGCTGCGGTTGAGCTTTTTTCGTATGACATCCGGATTGAGGAATTGATCGACACGTTCGGGTAGGCCATGTAGCGCGCACCAACAACCAGGTTGGTCATCAGGCTTTTGTTGTTCGATGTTGACGTGGATGCCAGACGACCGTCGTTGTTCGAGTTCTCGCTCATCACCAACAATCCGCCAAAGGGTACCCAGCGTGCAAAGTGCATCCGCACAGGTTTGTCGTCGGGCACTATGGGCAAATTGAACAGCAGTCCCGCTCCCCAAGAAAGACTGCGGCTTGTGCCGTCGAATTCTCCAAGCTTGTTCTTTTGCTGTGTGTAGGCAACCTCAATAACAGGCTCGACGAACTCAGCAATGAAGTATCCATAGATGAGCTCAGCACGGTAATCGATGCTCTGCTCACTCAAGGCGCTTTCGTCTGGTTTGCTTTTGGTCGATCCCTTCACGAAATCCACGTCGCCCGTAAACAAAAACTCATGGCGATAGCCACGTTCCAGATAGCGTGGCGTATCATTCTCACTTTTCTTTTCGGATTCGGAAGCTGTGTTTGTACCGTTTGTCGCGGATGCTGAACTTCCCGATGCTGTCGCTGCCTTCGAAGCTGTGCTCACAGATTGCATAGGAACTTGAACAGGCGCTCCCTGAGGCGATGAGCTCGATCGATTTTCTTCTGCTGACTGTGTGACCGGGGGAACATCGAGGTATCTTGGACCCGAGTAGGCCTGGCCCGTAGAAAACAGCGAAGCACCAAGACCGGCACACGACAGAGCAGTCGAACAACGAGTCAATAGTTCTCTCTTTGCAATGCTCATCCAATACCTCGTCTTTTGTCTGAAAAACCAAGAGGCTTTGCAGAATTTATCGTAACCTCTGTGAAAAGCTTTGCAGTGCACAAATTTGCAGTCCATGAGAATGACTCAAAAACTGTCAAAAACGACTTAGAAAACCCCAGCCTGACCTGTTACGCTGGGCTTGTGAAACACACAGAGATTGAAAAAAAATCGCTACAAAAGAAGAAAACACGTCTCTCTGCAGGCGGCTTGGGTTTGATTGCTCTTTTGGGTCTGCAGCCGCATGAGGTGCAGGCAGATTTGTTCCACTACAGCAATCTGCTGATTGGGCCACGCGCTATGGGCATGGGCGGTGCATTCGCAGCCCTTTCCGACGACACCTCGGGTTTGTATTACAACCCCGGCGGTATGGCACTGCAGACTTCCACGGAGCTGAGCAGTTCCATCAATACCTTCTACCTGAAGAGCAATACCTTCGATCGCGTTTTTGGTGAGAAGGCTTTTGAAGAAACAGCGCGTGGAAGTTTGTCGACCTTTTTCGGATTTTCAAAAAAAATCACTCCACCCGTGCTGGGGACTCTTCAGGTCGGCATTGCCTTCGTCAATCCTGATTCGGCGCTGAGCGATGAAAATGCGTTGGTTGAAAACGAGCCAGCCACATCGGTCAAGCGTTATCACCGAGCTGCAAATATTCGTTCGGGCTCATCACAGGTCATCGTGGGAGCAGCGAAGCGGATAGGCAAAGATTTCGGCCTCGGCTGTGCTGCTTCCTATTTGGATGTCGACGAACTCGAGCAGATTTATCAGGATGTCGTGCAGGGACCCTTCACGTTTGAGGAACTTCCAGGAAAGGCTGTTTACTCAACTCTGGGGCAGAACGTACGTGTGCATTTGGTTCTACGCGGTGGCGCACTACGCTGCGGCTTCAGAACATCGTTTGAGGGTGGAGTGCGCCTGGGGCTATCCTATCAGCGATCCGAAATGGTCTATCAGAAGCTCGACTATGATTCCGAGATCAACAAAGTCTTCACAGATGAAAATAACGTGATTGTTGACTCAGAAAATACGGAAAATCAGAGTTTGAAGGGGCAATTGCTACGCAGCGTAATCCGCACCAGCACAAGTCGTTTTGTGGAGCAGTGGCCCGATGAAATTCGCCTGGGATTAGCCTACCAACCTTGGCGGCCACTGCTCTTGAGTGCGGATGTGGTGCGGATGGGGCCCGGAAAAGGCACCATCGCAAATGTAAAAAGAGCAGAGACGATCAACTTCTCTGCAGGTGCAGAGCTTCTCCTGGGAAGTCTGGTTTTTGTGCGTGGTGGTTACTTCACCAACAGCGATGCGACTGCTTCACGCGACCTGTCTTCGCCCGATCAGCGACGCGAGTACATGGACTACCGCGGTGTGGCGGTATCCACTGGGTTGAAGCTGCGCTCGGGTGAATATGGTGTCCATTATGCGGAGCAGCGCGGCAAAGGCATGGCCGAGAAGGTTGCAGGTAAGAAAGAGTCGAGCAGCGGGCGGCTGCAAGTGATTTCAATTTCAGCAAGTCAATCATTCCCCTGACACCTCGACTTGCATTTTCTGAATTAAATTTGAATTATTCCAAAAAACGTTTCCTGTCTTTTGAAGTTATGGAGGTCTGCTTTGAAAAAGAGCATAGCAATCCAGGCCATGGTGCTGGGCGCCGCGGTACTTCCAGGCGCGGGTTTTTCCGATATTCCTCAGAATCAAGTGGTCTCGGCCGAATCTTATCGCTTATCTGCGGGTGTTTCGGCTGCAGAGTTCAACGCCTTTTTCAGCAATGAATCGAATTACAACCGTGTCTACTGGAATGTCATGTCATGGTACGGCGCCACGAAGAACGGTTGTGTGGCGTTTGCCTCCACGGCCTTGCGATTTCTTGGTGTCGGTATCGGGATTGATGCCCTATACAATGGGGAAAGAGTTTCGCTTCTAACAAAGCCCTTTTCAGCTTATCTGCAGAATCGGCTGGGTTGGAAACGCGTCACGTCATCTAAAGATCTCCAACCGGGTGACTTGGTTTTTACTGTCGATGAGCCGAGTGCGCCGGGGTATCCTGCGCACGTGTTCATGCACAGTGGCTATGCAGATTCCGCACGCACCATCTCATGGGCGGTCGACAACCAGGACTTCACCCACGAGCGAGCCCTAGCCGGTGACTTGAAAAAAGACTACTCTGCTTTTGCATATGCACTTCGCTCTCCTGTTGAGTGAAGTGCTCTGCGAGCTCTTCGTCTTGCTCGGGAGTGATTTCCATGACTGAAACTCGACTGCCGGAAACCTCATTGGCACACGACGATGAAGGCTATCTTCTGGACGTCAACGAGGTTGCGGCACTGCTGGGAGTCACTCGGACTCGCGTTTCTCAACTCACCTCCGCGGGGCAGCTCTCATTCGAGCGCAGACGCGTAGGTGCTCGCAATCGATTATTCTATCGCCGCAGTGAGGTGCTTGCGCACCAGCGGACTTTCTATGGCAGACATATCCCAGGCTCTGCGCCCAGCTTTGTTCCAGCTTCTCAAGAATTCTCTGAATTCGATGAAAACGGATTTGCTCCTGACGCCTCTTCCCCTGTTCGAGTAGGAGCATTTGGTCAACCTGCGGCGCGCACCTCTGCACAGTGGCCAGAACAACTGTTGGTTGAAATGTCGCGTTTGTTCTCGCGCGAGCAAACCAATGCTGATCTCCTTGTGAAAATTCGTGAGCTCACGCTCCAGATTCAAGCACACGTTTCCGCCCCTGAAAGAAAGCCTTTGTCCTCGGCGCTTGAACTTGATGCACGTGAAGACACCATTAAGCAATTTAAGAGCCTTGATAATGCCTTGGTTCTGCTGCGTGGACAGCTTCACAGCCAGGAAAGGCAGATGGGCCAGCTGTTCCTCGAGATTGCCGAGCTCAAGAAGGTCGTTCTGCAGTTGAGGCACGAGGGGCTCAAGTCGTCATTGCCACGCACTTTACCCGCTGCTGCCCCTGCCCCACAGAGCGAGCGCGCTGTAGCGCATTTGGAAGACGTGGGAACAGTGGATTCCAGCGCACTTCGAACCCCGCAGAGGAAGCGCTCAATTCCGCGCGTTGCACGAACAGCTGTGCGCAAAAATTTTTCCTCGCGCTGAGAAAGGTGACTTGCGACATGAACCAAGGCCAGAAGAACACCCAGCGCAAAAATTTCACCTCTTCCGCATGGGTTGTTTCATGTCTCGCCTTGAGTCCGGCTCTCTTCCTTGCAGCATGCAAGCCTAAATCTCCTGAAGATGCTTCGACCAGCGCGGCAGCTCTTGAAAAGGCCAATACTGAAATGGCGCAGCGCATGAATCAAGCTCTCGACCAGCTCAGCACCGAGCTCGATTTATTGGAAGCAACAGAGCCAACAGCAGTGCTCCCAAATCAGTATTCTGCGGTTTTAGGATTTGCTGCGCCCATTGGGTTGAAGTCGGTTGTGTCGCGGGTCAATGCTCTGTGGAAAAATGTCCAGGGGAATCCTTGCCGCGTGTGGTCGCCGATTGTGCGTTCAGTCGGGCGCGGACTTGCGCGACCATACTTTTTTGTGGGTGCAAGTGCCGAAGCTGGTGCAGGTGTACATGGCATGATTGGTCGTGATTATGTTTGGGATTTTTATAATTTACAGATCTCTGTTTTCAATTACAAAGCCCTGGAGCTTGTGTTCGGCTCTGGGACTGTCGGCGCTGGAGTCAATCTTTACGCTGGGCTTGGTTTTGGAAACAAACGCGACGTCAACGATGCTTGGTCGGGTAAGTTTGCAACCACAGGGCTCTCGGGCTCCCTGCCTATTCTCTCCGACTATCTCTCAGGTCATGTGGCGTATTTTTCTGCGCAAACGCCCCAAGGACAAGCTGACTTTCGATTCAAAGGTGGTTCCATGGGCCTCAGTGCGGGGGTGAGTGCTCCAACAACTCTGCCCGGTGCACTGCAGGTGGCTTCAGGGAATTGGATCGTTGATAAAGTGGAAAATCAAAAGCTGAGTCGCCGCCTCACGCAATTTGGTATCAAAAATTCCATGCAAGGTAGCGACACTTGCCAAGGCAACTGTGTGCGCATCGACAATATAAAAGCGGGCATGGGCTATACTGGCCGCGCGGTGAACCTCGCGCGTTCTATTCCGCTGCTCTCTGCAGGTGGCTCTGGGCTTTCGTATTTCCCTGGGATTGAAAAATTCATGCTACTCGCAATAGCCACAGGGGCCTACCGCGATACTCTCAACACGCACGAGGCTTGTCGCTGAAGCCGGGTTGTTGGCTGTTTACTCTGATAATTTGAATTGCTTGAAAAAATCCCAGGTGACTTGTGTTGCTTCAAGCTCTTGAGTCGTGGGGCCAACCAGCCAGGCAGGTTGATCTTTGCCAGAAGGCCACGTGTGACCACCGCCGTGGACGACATATTGCAGAACGGTTGCATTGTTCTCGCAGTTGCGAAATTCACGCAGAACGATTTTTGTTTTGTCTTGCGGAACTTTTTTGGGAAGAGTTTTTTCGTTTTGCTGGCCGCAGTTGTTGTTGTTTTTCCAAAAATCGACTGAATCCGCAACAGAAAGCATTTTCCCGCCCTTACCTCGTTTCATTTCACCACCCTGCCAAGGGACAAAAGTGTCTTCGGGGCTATTGATGAACATGATTGGCACCGGCCGCTTCGGCTGACACACCGCATTGAGCTCAACGCTCATGGAACCAGCGACCACAGAGACTGCTGCGAAACGATCGGATTGCTGACAGGCGAGGCGTTGGGTCATGAACGAGCCATTAGAAATTCCGGTGGCATAAATTCTTGTGGTATCGAGGCTCCGAGTCCTTTTGATTTCACTGATCATGAGCTTAACAAAGCCCACGTCGTCGATTTCTGGATTCGATGACGTGCGACCATCGTTCCAATGACCGTCGACACCATTCGGGTAGGCCACAAGGAAGCCCTGTTCATCGGCAAGCTTGTGAAAAAGAGTTGTTCGAGCCAGTCGCTGATGCGAGGTCGAGCCGCCGTGAAAAGCAATCACAAGGGGTGCTGGGCTCTGTGCGTTGTATGAAGGCGGAGTGTAGAGCAAATACTCACGAGCTCTGTCCTGATGCGTAATTTTTCGGGTTTCAAAATTTGGCTGCTGTCCAGGATTCGCGCGGGTGTGACGACAGGCGGAGGAAACTAATAAAGAAAGAAAAACCGCAAATTTAACATGGTTTTGGCAACTCACGCACTTGGCTCCAGTGCAATTGTGAAAATCATAAATTTGTTCGTATATTTTATTGGCCCAGAGCAAAATTTCAAATTATAAAGTTTATTGGGAATTTCCAACCCAAAAGAAAAAGCTGAACCTCCCATGTGCAGAGAGGTTCAGTATCAAGGCTCGGTTTCAATTTAAGCGTACGTCCCTGTACACAACAGACGCAGCGATTACTTGCAAGGAATCGGAGCGCTCATTGCCGTAGCAACATCGCTTGGTGGCAGGAGAACTGCACCAATCTCATGAATCACACCATTACTGGCGAGAATGTCTGTCTTGACGATGCCAGAGCTGTTGATTTTCAGGTTCTTTGCATCAACCATAATGGACTTGCCCTGAGCCGTTGGAATGCTGCTCTTTGCAAGAACATCACCAGCCTTCAAGCTTCCTGCGGCCACATGATATAGAAGAATGCTCTTCAGTTTTTCCTTATTCTCTGGCTTCAACAAGGACTCAACGGTGCCCGCTGGAAGAGCTTCAAAGGCCTTGTTCGAAGGAGCAAACACTGTGAAGTTTGAAGAACCAGAGAGTGTCTCAGCCAATCCAGCAGCCGTCACAGCAGCAACCAGAATCGAAAAGCGGGGTTCAGCAGCCAATGTTGCCGTCAGAGACTTGGGCGCCATCATTGCTCCGCTGGAATCTGCGCTCTTGGTCTCTTCGGATGGAGGCAAGAGCACTGCATCAATCTCATGAGCAACGCCGTTGCTCGCAATGATATCGGTCTTAATGATATTGGAAGAGTTGATTCTCGCGTTAACTGCATCAACAGAGACCGACTTGCCCTGGGCTGTGGCTATGCTGTCTTTCGCCAAAACATCACTTGCCTTCAAGCTTCCTGCAGCAACGTGATACAGCAGAATGCTCTTGAGCTTTTCTTTGTTTTCGGGCTTGAGCAGGGTATCGAGAGTACCTGCTGGCAAGGCTTCAAAGGCTTTGTTGGATGGTGCGAATACGGTAAATTTGGAGTTGCTGGAGAGCACCTCAACGAGACCCGCAGCTTTCACTGCAGCAACGAGAATCGAAAAGCGACTGTCTGACTGCAGAAGCTGAACAAGATTCTGTTTGCCCATCGTGTCGCCCGACTGTCCCATTTTAAAGTCTTTCTCGACTGTGTTCACTGAAGAACCGCATGCGGTCAGCAATGGCTGAACGAGGACGAGAGAGATGGGCAGAAGAGCAAGCATACGAAGTTTCATTGATGGTACCTCTTTGTGGGTGGGCAACTACTGCCACCATTCTCTTCGTCATTTTTGTAACAAACTTTAGCTTTTTTTTGATTGATTTTAGATATATATTAAAAAACATAACCAAGATTTTGTAACTCTTGGCTTTTTTTGAAAAAAAATTACTCGTTTTTTTTAGCTCTGATTTTTCTGATTTTTTTAAGCGATTGTTTTCATGAATTTTTTTAAATTAAAGAATTACAGGGAAATTTCGATAAGCTCTGTGTGAGGGCTGAAATGGACATTGATCTTCCAAAAATTAGAAAAAAGGTCGGACTGTTCGAATATTCGGACGTCGGGCGCTACTGCAAGGCGGTCTATGAAGAGATACGTCTTGTCCAGAAATCCTTCTCCATCTCAGACTTCTCTGAACTTTTGGGCTTTGGCAACAACAATACAATGGCTCAGGTTCATTCCGGACATCGCAAGATTTCAGAGAAGGCTGGCGAAAGAATCGCTGATTCCCTCAAGCTTTCACGCGTTGAACGAACCTATTTTCTTTCTCTGGTTAAAGTGAAGCATACCGACACAGCAGAAGAACGAGATCGCTTGCTTGCCCTTGTCCTTGAGCTCCGTGCTCGCCATAGCGAATCCAGCAACAACAACAGAGCACTTGAATTCTTTAATTCTTGGGTTCACTCGGTGGTGTTTGAGGTGCTGTCTATGCAGGAGCCACAAACACTCCAAGAGATATGCCAAAAGATCATGCCCGATGTGAAAGAGAGCGCGGTTGAAAAGAGTCTGGTTTTTCTCGAAAGCCTGGGGTTGGTTGAAATACGGAAAGAAGACGGTTCTGAGGAGAAAAAACACATTAAGCTGAAAAAAGATTTTAGCTTGGGGAGTGCAGTGCCAGGACTTGCGATTGTGCGCTACCATCAGGAGATGCTCAATCTGGCCAAGGATTCTCTTATTACGAGCCCACCAGCTGAGCGGGATGTATCGTCTGTGACCATTTCAGTGAGCCCCGAACAGATAGATTCGATCAAAAAAGAAATTGAGCAACTCCGAAAACATCTGCTCTCTTTGTCATCGCAATCTCAGAGCGATGGCAAGGTCATGCAGGTCAATATCCAACTTTTTCCGTTGAGCAAATGAGGCGTAGGATGAAGCAAACCCTGACCTGGAAAGAAGCCTTGCGCCAATTAACTCTCGCTGTGGCCATTGCGACCTCGGGAGGATGTGGGGTTGAAGCAGGAAATCCCGATTCCAAAGGGGACAAACTGTTTCGCATTTATGTTTCACCGACCTCCTACACCAATGTGGGAGCGGTCTCTGCGTCCATCGATTCGGTCAGTGTTCTGCAAGGCAGCAGAACATTTTCACAGACCTACGCAGCTCAAAACGTCGACTTGCTGAGCTCTAAGAGTTCATCGAACGAGGATTCTTCTCTCGCCTTTGCCCTAGAGAATGTGGTTGATGAAAATTCTGAAATGCAGAGGGTTGAAATCACACTCTCCAAAGATGCTGCATATCTGCTTGTGTCATTGAGTTCACAAACTCAACCGGTGAAAGCCGTTGTGCTCAACGAAAGCGGAGAAATCACACGCTCCCTGGTTTTCGATGGACTCACTAAATCAGGGATGACCAAAGATATATTGGTGGATATCG
>JBILKM010000035.1:0-31649 GCA_044376695.1 Silvanigrellaceae bacterium | reverse complement strand
AAATTTTTTTCTTTGCTCAGAGCCCTGTTCCCGCATCCGGCGCTGGTGCCTTGGGTTTCGGCTTCGGCTTTACACCTGGCTTCTTGCCCGTGGCTTTTGTTGGTTTCTTCCCGGGAGCAACTTTACTTCCGGGAGAACTCGCGCCGCTCTTGGGGGCAGGGAAGTAGTAGGCTACGCCGCCTCCGAAGGTCAATCCTTTGAGCTTGTTTTCATTGGCAGCCAACAGCGCTACGGTCTCACCATTTTCTCCACCACCCAAACGAATTTCCTTCTGACCCGCATCGCTTTTGTAACCACCCATGCCGTAATCGCCTTGCGCAAAAACACTGAGCGCCGGAATGATAAAATACTCACCGAAGGCGCCAAAACGAATGCGGGATAGGGAGGATAATTTGGGCTCGAGGGAATCGCCCGTCGAGGGTACCGTGATTTTCAATTTGGGAGACATACCAAGGTCGAAGGTTGCATATCCTGAAAAGCGCATGCTGCCGAGCATGTAGTCAAATGAGGCACCAATTGGGATGTACATGAAGCTTAATTCGTCGTTGAAATCGCCTGTCGCCTTCGATGAAGCCATCCGCAAACCGAGCAGCGCACTGACAGACATTTTGCCAAAATTAACTGGCGTCACGGCGAGATCTGCACCAAAAAAAAGGAAGCTGCGGCTGGTTTCACTCGCCTTGGTTAGCGCAATGGCTTCGGGAGAAACAAGCTTCGGCGCGCTCACCGTATTCATCTCCAAACCTGCATTCGGCCGAATACCCAAAGAGAAAGCGGATGCCGCGGACGGCAATCCACACAGAGAGATGAACGGCAGATAAAAACTGATTTTACGGAAGATATATAACATCGTACCCCTCGAAGCTCGACGCTAAGAGGGGTATCGGCAAGGTTTTCTGGAACTTTTGATATTTTTTAACGATCCGGCTCAAGGTTTCGCAGCAACACTCGCGTGTCCGCCAATATACACAAAATCCTTGCCCTTAAGGCTACAGGATTCCGAGGAGCCACCCATGAGATTCACCTCGAGGGCCTCGCCAGTCACATACTGGTTCACGCCCATGCTGCTAAACTCGGAGACCTTAAGCGGCTGGCCCTTCACTTCGACAACAGAACCTGCACCCACAAAGCAATTTTTCACAACGGAACTATCCGCAATTCCGATGAACGAGTCCTTGCTGAAAGTTACGATATAAATCTTCTCTGTGGCAGGATTCGCGGCAGTCGTTTTGCCTCCACCGCCATTCAACGTTTTTTCAATTCCAGCCACAGCATCGGGTCCGTGTTTGTCGATGGCATCCACAATCACTTTGATAGCATCGGCTTTCTGCTGATCGGGGTCTGCTTTCGCTGGTGCGGCTGGAGCCGCGGGAGCTGCTGGAGCCGGAGCTCCTCCGGCAACCGGAGCACCACCTCCCGGAGGTGCAGCTGGTTCAGCTGGCTCAACTGCACCAGCGCCGGCGCCTGCACGACCTTCGGGGACTGGCTCACCTGACGGAAGCGCCTTCTCTTCTGTACCTCTTCGGGTGGAATCATCTTCGCTCTGTACGGCCTGAGTGCGCAGGCATGACCCCTTCCAGACAGGTCTGTCCGGATCGTTCGTGCAGATCGAGGCTGAGTCCACTGCGGAACGACGGGTCGGTTCAGGAGTACATGCAGCAAAAGCAGTCCCCAGTAAGATAACCCCAACAAGTCCAGAATTCATATTGTTCACCTTGCATCTTTTTTGAATGTCATGAAGCATCATTGTTCACACCTCAACGACACGCCGAAACATTTGGTGCAACTGAAAAATGCTGTGCGAAAAGAAAACCAGAGGTCAGGTCACAGCCTTCGACTTTAACACCCGTGACCTTAAGTTCCTTTTCCGAATAAACACAGATATTGGTGGCAGATATAGACGTGGTAATAGCGCAATAATCAACCCCAACTCTGAGTGATGAAAGGTTGCCAGTCACATCAAGTGCTGGTCTTACTTTCAAATACGTCGGCTGGAGATTCTTTGCCTGGAATCCGGACGCTGCTGATGCCGCGGAACTTGAAGAGGCTGAGCTGCTTGCTCCTGGAGCCGGCTGAGCGCTTGGAGCAGAACCACTGCTACCGGACGATGCCATCGCTACGGCAGGCAAACACACCTTGTTCGACTCGAGTTCAGCCTGGCTGACCGAAGACTTCTTATCTCCTGAACTCGATGCACAAGTCACAAGGAAATAACCCGACTTTGCCGGATCCGCCGCAATATCCTTAATCACCAGAAATCCCTCTGGTTTCAATGATCCTGACAAACTCGAGGTCATTGAGTCTGCAGAATTACGGCAACCCATTATCAACAATGCGAATGCAAGAGCACTCAAGCCACGAATCATGGTTGCATTACTCCCAACTGAGGGTTCACGGCGAAACCAATGAACAGCGTTTCGGATCGAAAAGCGTGATTCTTAATGGCGGAGGAAATTTAAGTCTTCTTTCATCAACTTAGGGAGTGACGCGAGTCCTACGAGGCAGACCGTTCGGAATCCATCAGAACGTCGTGCCGCAGTGTCTTCTCGAAAAGCCTGCGCTTGATGCTCTCGCGTACCGATTCATCAGTGGCCTCGGCGAGCCGCTCCGAGAGCTGTAGGATTTCTTTTTTGAGCTGCAGCACGGGAGGAAGAAAACCCGCATTTTTGAGAATCTTTTGAGACAATCGGAGGTGGAGAGGAACGAACGGCGCGTCGTCGAGCTCGAGGGGCTGACCACTCAAGCTCAGGTTGTCCAGTTCGCCATTATCTATGGCTTCACGGATCTTGTTTTCTGCTATTATTTCAATGGCATTCATAAAAAAGCCACTCCATCACGAGACAAACCTCCCTTTCCATTGAGAAATATCGGAAAAAGACTCGAAATTCGTGAGCCGCTTTTGAGTCAGGGTGCTGCGACTCAGCGGCTGGTTGTGTTCAGCCAAGAGATTCATCACAATCTACGTTCACGACTGAAACAAAAATCGACAGAGATATCGGGCTACAAGGAACTCCAGCGATGAGCGCACTGCCAGCGGAACAAACATCACCCGCACAGAACACGAACCAAGCCTGCGCTTATGTTCTTCACGGTCTCAACACCAATCCGGCGCGGATGGAAGAACTGGGCGACGTTCTCAGGAAGATGAATATTCAGACCTCAGTAGGGACGCTCTCCGGACACTCACAGATTCCGGAAAAAAATGAAGAAATTTCCGCTCCAAGATGGGCAAAAGAATTCGCTGAGCAGTGGATCAACGCAACTGCAACTTGCAAAAAGAAGAACGACAAGCGCATTTTTGTTGGGTACTCGCTCGGTGCGTTGACCGCCATGAGTGTCTTCGACTCGCAAAAAAGTCCGATACTTCCCACACAGATGATCCTGCTCTCACCAGCGCTGAACTTCCGCTACAAGGTCATGATGATCCGAAGCATTGCATGGTTGCCGTTTGGCAGTCTGCCGAGCCTCAATCACCCCGACTATCGTGCGCGCCCCACAACACCTCTGCGCTCATACAATGCTCTGTTTGAACTCCACAGCGAATGGAAAAACAACTCCTGGAGAGCTACTGCATCCATCCCCACACTTGTTGTGCTCTCCGAAAAGGATGAGCTGGTCGACAGCCAAGCCGTTGCAAAAACCATTACAGAAAAAAGACTCGACCGCTGGAATATTCTCTGGATTTCAAATGATGACGCTCCACTCAGTCCGAGGTACTATCATTTGATGATCGATCAGAGGAGCATGGGAGCACGCGCTTGGCATACGCTGAAAGAAACGCTCGAGAAATCAATCCCACAAAGTGATCAGGAAAGCCCCAAAAATGCACGGTGAAAAAGCCGCTGTGAAAAATATAAAGCGAGCAAAAATCGGTAGCAGCATTTTTCTTGTTGCAGTCCTATTTCATGCATCAGCAGAAGCTCAACGAGGCAAAAATATCCCTTATAGAGCAGATGAAATCGGTGGAGCCAACACTGCATCCTCTGGCATACCAGGAGTGTTCGATACCGAACTCGCGCGCGAGCGGGAATTCATCGCTGAGTTTCCATTGCTGTCTATCGATTACGGAATCAACGAGCGCTGGACTATTGGCACGAATGGCGTCACAACTCTCTTTGGTCTTTCCGCCCTTGCTCAACGTGAATTCAACCAGAATTCGCCGAGCTTCTACCTGAAAAGTAGGCACGCCGTTTTTGCAGATTCGGGATGGAAAGGAACCCTCACAGGTTACTTTCTCGCATTCAACAATCTTGTTCCCACTGGTGCACAGAAAACCCTCAAGCGCAGCCGAATTCTTGCTAGTTCGCTCAACATCAGCAAACAGGCAGGGCGCCAACTGTTCGGCCTATCCTCTTTCGGTGTTCATCAGATCGGAAACCGTGGCGACCGCGGTAGTATTGAGCAGGAGCATGAGCGCACTGTGGCGTTCATTTTCACACCGCTCTGGAAATTCAAAATTTCAGACAACTTCGACTCAATAACCACAGCAACCCTCTGCCCCTACGCCCGTTCGATTTCATCGAATGCAGTTGCGCGGAAAGATAGCTTTTCGGGCTGTCTCGGTGAAAACAAACTGAGCACAGTATGGCGTGCCCTGATAAACTGGAGATCATCGGAGTCGTGGCTGTGGACGATTGGTGCTATTTCAATCCCCGGTACACCGGCCCAGATCTTTCCTTACATCGGCTTCAATACTCTCTGGAGTCCGCAGGATCACACAGCGGAGGATGAAGAATGAAAAGACAGAATCTCATTAAAACATTTTTCGGGTTTGTGCTGTGTCTTGTCTCTTCCAGCTGCGGCAACGAACTCAGCCATCCTTCAAAACCGTACCGCGCAGAGGTCATCGATCACGTCCCCAAGACTATGGCCAACTCTGAAGGCTGGACAGTAGCAACGCGCGAGCTCACAACACTCGAAGATATAGACTCACTTCAGAGCCCGTATTTTTCGGTCAATCTTGGCGGACAGATAAAGATAAGTTCAAACGTTGGTTCTCTCGTTAGTGCTCAGCTCGATTCAGATTCGAGCAGAGCCAAGCTCCGCTATGCAATAAACAATGGTGTCATTGTGCCGCGCGATACATCATCCTTGCTGGCCCTCTCAAGTTTTTATGCTTTTGAGAAAACCCTCAAAGCACTAAAGCTCTCAACAGGTCTCGAACCACAAACATTGAAGGATAAGCTCAACGGGGCGTTCAACGTTTACTTTGAACCTGCGATTGTCGAGAATCAGGGCACGAATCGAGCGGTTTACACTCTCAAATTCAATGCTGCGTTTAATCCCGAGAACAATCAATTTTATCTGTTCCGCCGCTCGGAGATAGAGACGATTCCTTTTTCAGCGAATATCAAAGTCATTGCACATGAATTTGGTCATTCGCTTTTCAAGACTTCCTTTCATGAGAATAAATCTGAAAACTGCAGCTCAACAGATGAGGCAGCTGTCGCTGCAAGACGTGAAGATAAATTTTTTCCCGGGCGATGGAATCTTGAGTATGCAATTTCAGGAATAAATGAAGGATTTTCCGATTTCCACAGCTACATCGTGAGCGGTTCGACAAACGTCTTTGCCGAGCTTGCTCCGCAAATCACAAACTCAAACCGTTCGTTAACTGGTCCAAAATTTACATTCTCACAACTTGGGAGCGACTCAATCTGCTCCGGGCGCTTCTACTGCATCGGAACACTTTTTGCTCGTGCTCTGTATAATGTTGCTCAGCAATACTCAAATAACCAAACCGAGCTTATGGCCTTTAGTCGTCGGGTTTATGCCGCTCTTGAGAAGAGCCAGGAGTTCATGAGAAAACCACCCGCTGCAGATATCATTCCTTATCCCACCCAAGACGTGATGAATTGCAGCCGCCGCGACAAACCCGTCCTCACCTACGATGGCGCCATAACAAGCAGCTTCTTGGCCTCTTTTTTGCAGTCTTTTGCCGCTGGCGAAGAGAAGAAACTGCTCTGCGCAAACCTCACTGAGCTTTTCGGAACGGTTGGTTTTGCACCAAAAGTGAGGCTAGTCTGTGACGCATGATTTATTCCTTCAGCTCCTGAGCTTGGGAGCTTCGATTTCAATTGCCGAGCGAAACGATGCGGGTGACCTCACAACGCGCCTGCACCAGGCTGAGGTAATCGCACAAAGATATCTTAAGCTCGATCATGAAGGTTTTTTTATTCGACCCGGTCTTCGATTGGGATATGAATACACACCTTATCCGGATGACCCTCAATCGGTGCGCATCGAAGAAAAAACTTGGAACGGAACCTTTGAACTCGGGATTCTCTATGAGGGTTTCTTGATCCCATCAATGACCTGGCAGAACTCCCTCCTCCTCCGGCAACTGCAACTGACAACCCAGGGCAATCTGTCTTCGGAATCATCGGGGTTACCTGCGCGTGAGTGGCTGAGCTCGCAGGGTGTCGCATTTGGACTCGGAATTCCGCTGGATGCCGGACGCCTTGTCGTCGAGCCGTTCTACCGAATTGTGTGGCTCAAAGGCGATGAGCGGCTCACAGGACAATGGGGAATCGACACAACCTGGGCGCTCTCATGGGGCGAAAAATCACCGGAAAATGCCCCAAATTAAACCTCCGTAGTTGCAATTTAATCGTGCATTCACGCAACCTTGCCAAAGGTTCAACAGAAAACAATTGCGCGCCTTTATTTTTGCTTGTTAACCTCACAAAGGCCGCTTTCTTCGGGCCAAGTTGAGGAGATGAGAAACTATGACCGCCGCTCATGTTCAAACTGAAGCTCGTATCGCAGACCTGCCAGGCCAAGTTCTGGGGCGCACCGTTGCCGACCTTCAGACAACTCGCCCCGGGCCAGGTCTGTGGCGCTATTTCAGTTCAATGGCGATCCTCTTCACAGCTCTGGCGATCTCCTATCAGCACGGCCTCGACAGTATCGTTTTCTACTCCGCTGCGGTTGTCGCCGGAATATTTTTTGCTGCGGCTGCTGTCACGACCCACGATGCGATCCATCACACCCTCACGGGGATTGGATGGTTCGATGAAGTTTCCGCGCGCGTTGCCACATGGGGTGTTCTCTGGCCACATGGAGTTTATTCCGAACTCCACAAGCTTCATCATAAAATGAATGGAATTGATGAACGCGACCCTGAGCGCGTGACCTACACGCAACAGGAATATGAACAAGCAGGCTTCCTGAAACGCTTCATGATTCGTCACCAGCTGCTCATCGCAGTGTTTATTGGAGGCGGGATCGGCATGATCCTGGGGCATCTCAGCCGTGCTACTGGCTTCATAAAACAATCTAAAGGGCTGCGCCGGCAGTTGGTCATCGACCTCGTGGGCATTGTTGCCATCAACGGGACTCTCTATGCGCTCGCAGCGGCACAGGGCCAACTCACAAAAGCCGTCATCCTTTATATCATCGTTGAGCGGGTCGGTGGCGGTCTTCTGCAGCTCAGAGCTCATGTCGAGCATTATGGAATTGCAGGAAAGCGGGCGAACTACTTTTCCACCCAACTTCATGCATGCCGCAATATTGAAACTAATCCTGCAATGAGCTGGCTGTTCAACGGCCTCAACTTTCACTCAATTCATCATGCATTTCCCAAGGTGCCTTTTTATCACCTCGAGGAAGCACATCACCGCATGACCAGCTTGCTCGCAAACGAGAATGCACAGCCCGTGCCCCAATCCCAAGGCTATATCAAAACCTTTGTTGGATTGACCCGTGAGCTGAAACTCATCAACACCAGCCAATACCAGTGAGCCCCTCAGGGCTCACTTTGTCTCGAGATAGGTGCGTATCGGTCTGCGTGCCACGGGCATGTAAGGAAACCGACAGTATGGGGTCTTCTGCTGGCCCAAATGATCGGGAACGCACTGACGCTCCTCCACGCTGAGTCGAGCATCTTTGTCTGGCTCAATTAGAGATTTTGATTCGCACACCCAACGGCTATTCCAGCTCCCAACCCGCAATATTGCGCCAAGGCCCAAAATCCGATCGTTTGTGTTGAGCTGGCAAGTACTCACCCGATTCGGATCTGATTCTGGGAAGACGATGAGCGTAGGCGTGCAGTAAATTGCATCGGGAAAAACCTCTGAACACTGAGATTTGAGTGCAGCTGGTATCTGGAGCGGAGAATGTAATGTCTTTTGATAAAGCCAGTTCTTGACGCCATAAACGTCGGAACGCAGGCCTTCGTAACGCCAATCAAATTCAGTAACCACGCAGCGTGAGGCAACCTGCTGCTCGTGCTCGAACGGACTCCGATACGTTGCCTCGTAATGAGCACACACCAGTGTTGGGCTGTTATCCCAGGAATTACGGCCCGCATAAACCAACAAACCACGTCCATTTTCACCACGGTGCTCGCAATGTATCAGGCGCTCGTCTGCAGAATTGCACAATGCGCTGCCGTCCCAAATCGCGTCTGCTCCTTTATCTGAGAGGTTGGGCGAACTAGACGAAGAACGAGTATTTTCACCCTGAGCCCTGCAGTGAGCTTGATGGAAATCCTCCGCTCTCTTCTGCCAACGCTTTGATTCTGAATCGCGCGACTCAAGCAGGCCCTGGAGAGCACTGCAATCCTCGCCACTCAGAACATTTCCTGTTGAGTTGTCTGCGGCTCGCAAAAATAAATCGAGATTCTCGGCTGGATCTGCACCAGCTTGAGCTGCTGGTGCCCACTGGAGCTGACTGGAAACAACAACGGACATTAACCACGCAAAGGGCAATCTCGTCATCATGGGGGCCTCCTTTTTCGAGGGAATCACGCCCACCATTCACTTATCCGGAGCCAAATTCAAAAAAAAATTTTTAGACGCAAGAAAGGTTTCATTCCTGCGCCCAATCAGAAGGTCTGCTCAAAGAATATTTTTTGCTTCAGGGCGTGGCCTCTGCCACAGACCGGCGCGCAGGACGTGCCTTCTTGTTCGCTGTTCCCGAATTCAGCGTGAAAATTTCATCCAATCGGGTTGAACTCGGTGTCTGCGAGGATGAGCGCACCCAACCAAAAAAAGCCGCGGTGATTGTGAGTGAAACCACCATTGAAATGCCTCGAAAAAGCATCTTATCCCTCCTGAAAAAGACGGATGCTACAAAGAGAAGTAGCGCCAAATAGGAGGTCTGCCAAGAGTTTTTTGACCCGTTAGCCAAAATACACGATGTCCTTGAAATTATTAATGTCCACTTTTGGGCCAGGACTATCGGTGAGATGTGGGTTCCAGAGGGCGATTTTCACCCTTCTCGTTCTTCAGAATATTGCAGACATCCTCTTCGGTGACCTCTTCGAAATGAATATAAAATTCACCCACTGCAGCGAAATCAGGGTTGACATCAAGGCACACCACCTCATCTGCAAGATGTTCAACCAGATCGGCACCTTCCTGCGAGGAAACCGGCACAGCAACAACAATCTTTCTCGGTTCTTTTCTCCGCACCCACATCAGTGCGGCACGCATTGTTGCACCCGTGGCAATACCATCATCAACCACAATGACAGTCTTATCCTTGAGATCCTCACGCGGCAGATACTGTCGCCAGCGAAAGTTTCTATAGCGCAAAACCTCAAGACTCTTTTTGAACCAAAGCCTGAGTTGTTCCTGCGGAAACTGCAGCACAGTGCTTTCGGGATAGAAGTTCCCTTCGATATCTGCAGCACCTAGGGCGAACTCAGGTGCCAGCGGCGACGAAACTTTGCGCACCGGAGCCAAGCTGATGCGACCACCAAGAGCATGAGCAATACACTCAGCCATGGGAACAGCGCCACGCGGTATCGCAAGAACCACCACGCCCTGGTTTTCATATTTTTTCAACTTCTCAAGAAGCAGACGGGCCGCCTGTATACGATCATTGAAAATCATGCGCCCTCCCTTTGATCTCAGTTTATCGCCGGAAGCGCCACAGTGTTCAGAAATAGAAAGAAATCTGTTGAAAATCAAAAAATCGAATTTACATTTACAATGAATTCAGCACACAAAAAACCCCGCAAGTCAGGTTGCGGGGTTTACTTGTTGCCGTTGTGCCGAGCTCAACTCATTATCGACAAGAAACGTTGTCGATACGTGGTCCCCGGCCTCCAGGCGCTGCAGGCTTGAACTCGATCGGCACAGTCACCATGCCAATCTTCATACTCATCTGTTTTGCATCAACTTCAATATTTTCTACTTTGCCGATAGACGTCGACACACCGTACATATTCGTCTTGACGCCATCAGCCTTGACTCGCACAAGATTGCTCAAGCCAAAACCCGCAAGAAAGTCGATGTCGAAATTCACATTTCCAAGCACGGGAATGTTGCTGATCTTTGTGGTGCACTTGAGCGCTTTATTCATCTGCATGGAGAGCAAAATGTTAGAAGATGCTCCACCGACCATGAGCGTATCAGTGCTTTCGATGATCTTACGGGTGGTTTCGTCCGCAGGCCCTTGGGGAATGAATGATTGTATGCGGGCATAAATATTTCTTAAATTTCTGCCCCTCAGGAGAATGTGGAGGTTGTTTCGCCAGTCGAACCCCGGCTCGAGAACGACGTTGGCGATTGCCGTAAATGCAGTAGAGGGCGTGAGGGTTGGGGGCTGTTGAAAGCCCGGCACCTGGAAGAATTGAACCGGAATGTCGATGATGCGCTCGCAGTCGGTAACCAATGTAATTCGGCTTGGCCGTGAGAGGTCAATGTGAGTGACTGTTCTCAGCTGGCCCCCAAGTGAATCCGTGATCTGTAGCCCACGAATGGAGATTATCTGCTTTCCAACGAATTTCGCATAGACAGTCTGGGCACCAATGAGTCTCAAGCCATTAAAGGTTGCCACTGCGTTGCTCGCATTGTTTTTCAACACCAAAGTGTTGTCCTCTTTGGCGAGGAGTTGCCATGGAATTTTGCTGACAAAAGATAGTGTTGAATTGGCACCGAAGGTCGAGAAAAGCTCCTGCACTGTTTTGCGATCGAAGTCGGTGCGGCTCAATTTAATTGTTGTCAGGCTTTCCATCAGCTCTGCAAAGACATCAACTCCAGCCTGCCATTGATCGGCAGGAATTCGGTTGTCAGGTTGAACGGAACAATTCTGCAGCTTGTATTGGTCGCACCAAGAGGAAAAAGATGTTGAAGGAAGAGAATCAATCGCCTGCAGATCAGAATCGGATTCAATAGACTGGCGACACGAAACCATGACCAAGGAGACTGCCAAACCCGTAAAAAGGCTAAGTGCAATAAGAGCCTTACGGAACTGTAATGATTTCATTCACCACTCCTTCACCAATCCTACCCACAACCTTGCAACGGACGTGCCTGATCGCCTGCAGCAATTTGGTGGCCAACAGGGCAATGCGAAACCTGCAGAGCCCAGAATTGCTCCAAGTTGCGAAAATCAGCAAAATTCGTTGTTCGGTTAAACCTGCCAGGCAGCAAAGCACAGATTGCTGGGGGTGACCAGACTTTTTTCAATGTCCAAAATTTAGACAATAAAAAAAGGAGAGCAATCTGCGATTACTCTCCTGCAAATAAATTTACTTTCAACTTAAGGAGCAACGAACCAACTCGTCTGCATCGTTCCAGGTGGATTGATATAGTCTGCAAACGCATTGGGTTCGACTTTAATACGACGAGCCTGTGTAGTGAGAGTCATTGCGCGACACGCACCTGCAGGAGACAGATAACTTGAAACCAAAACTGACTCCATCAGATTCGAAGTGAATGCATAATCGAGTCCCGTATTCTCAAATCGATAGTAAAACTTCGAGTTGAAACTAAAATGCATCAATGTGCTGTTGATTGCCGTGGCCTGCTGCGAAGTACATGGATTCATGTACGCTTGCCCTGAGCAGTTGTTGTTCACGAACAGTGGCACAGCACACCCAATCATATTACCCGTGACCAAACCGAGCTGCTGATTGCTTTCGCTCACTGCATCTCCACCTGGTAGTGCCAATGAATTTGCAATCTGGTAGATCGCAAATTTATCTTCATTCAGTGAGCGCACATACAAACCACTCGCGAGTGAGTTCGCAGTTTGTGATGGTCCCGTGTAGGGGAAAGTCACAAAACTGATAAGCGCTCCAAGAGGATTGTCTGCGCTCTTGTACACCTTCAATCCCGACGATACCGCGTTGCAGGTGTAGGACGTGTTGAGCACCTCTGCAGATTCCAACACACCGTTGTTGGCTAGACCGTTACCACGGCCATCATCCACTCCCGATTCGAATTTTTGTCCGCCTGCAGCGCAGTTTGCGCCGGCAGGCTCTGGTGAGGTCTTGACCAAAGCGGCTGGCCCGGCAGTACCGGCTGCTCCAGCGGGGCCACGCTCACCCGAGGGGCCTGCTGGACCCACAGGCCCAATGGGACCCTCGGGGCCTTGCGGACCTTCGGGACCTTTATCAGGCGTAATTTTTCGGGCGGCTAGAGCGATTGCGTCGGGGTCGATACTGGTGGCGGATTCCCACCGGTCGCGCACGCAGTACCTGAAGCTCGCCTCCGATATCACGTAAACAAGGCGACGATTCTGAGATGCATCACACCGTGGTAAAGCTCGTTCATTGTCGTAGACGGCCTGTGTGGTTGGGGCACCTTGCGGAGCAGCTTCGCCGTATCTCGAAACATACTTCTTCGACGAACTCCCAAACTCACAGCCAATCAGACCCAGGCAGGCGAGTGCCGATGCGGCAAACCGCGTCGCATCTGCAGCTTCGATGAAAGACCTCCTTGGTCTATGCTGCTCATTTCTGCGTTTCACGACCTGTCCCTCCACGTATCCGTGTCCTTCCAAACTGGACACACGCTGCAAAATCTTCGTACCGGATGAGCGCAAACTTGAGAGATTTTTTTTCAAATTTAACGAAAGGGAAAAATATCTCGAAATTTCGGCGAGTTGATGAACAGGCCGAATTAAAAAAAGTTCAACAACACTGGTTAGCTTAAGTTTAACTTCGATTTTGAGGGGGGGGAGACAGCCAGGGATGGAGCCCATAGCCGGGCTTGAACCGGCGACCTCTTCCTTACCAAGGAAGTGCTCTACCACTGAGCTATATGGGCCTGACTCCGAGGAAAAACCCACTAACAGGGTCGAACCTGAGAGTCAAGCCGCTCAAGACTAGGTCAGGGACAAGGCTTCACTCGTTGCACATATAACGCATCTGGAGGTTGAGATCGCGGAGGAATTCGGAGTCAAAATTGTCTCGAATGAGGCGAACTTCATCATCTGTCAGAGCGTTCGTGTAGTCGACGAAGCGACGAATATCGAGGTCTGTACGCGTGATCATCCCCGAAGACTTGCCTTGTTGCGCAGGAATGATTTTTCCTTTTACTTGAGCTTGACCCTGCGAAACAGGCACATCCTTGATCTTCACCTGCGCCTGGCTCTGTGTTTGTGACTGACCTTGTGCCTGGGCTTGGCCTTGTGAAACGGGAACATCCTTCGCCTTCACTTGCGCCTGACCCTGTGCCTGGGTTTGGCCTTGTGAAACGGGAACATCTTTAGCCTTCACCTGTGCCTGACCCTGTGCCTGGGTTTGACCTTGCGACACGGGAACATCTTTAGCCTTCACCTGAGCCTGACCCTGCGCCTGGGTTTGGCCTTGTGAAACGGGAACATCTTTAGCCTTCACCTGAGCCTGGCCCTGTGCCTGGGTTTGGCCCTGCGAAACGGGAACATCTTTACCCTTCACTTGAGCCTGGCCCTGTGCCTGGGTTTGGCCTTGCGAAACGGGCAGATCTTTACCCTTCACTTGTGCCTGACCCTGAGCTTGGGTTTGGCCTTGCGAAACAGGCAGATCTTTGCCCTTCACTTGAGCCTGACCTTGGGCAGAAGGCGCGCCTTCAGTAGGCACGAGCAGAGAATCAATATATCCACTCTCGAGAAGATAAGCGTATGCGAGATCTTGGCTGATGAGCATGGTGTTGTTCACGTCGGCACAGAAAACTCCGGCTGCAGGAATGCCCCACTGTGTGAATTGGCCTTGGTATGCCATATGCGCCAACTCGAATGGGGTAGGCAAAGCCTCAACATCAGAAGATGTTGTCGTTGCCTGAGCGTTGGCTACGACAAGACATGCACATGCAAGAGTCAATGATGCGCAAATTTTCTGCAACATTCTGAACCTCCTTCTGTTTAATATTCATGACCCACGGACGCTGTTTAAAGGATCTGACGTAACAATCGGCGAAACACAATCCGTGAATCTGACTTCACGAAACAGATCGTATGACCTTTTTTTCAAGCTCCTCTGGCTCAAGAGCGGCCGAGAGAACTTCTCTCATATTGTTCACAAGGACGAATTCCATTTCCTTACGGACATCATCTGAAACCTCGTCAAGGTCGCGTTGATTTCCCTCGGGCAAAATCACACGCCGCAGTCCGAGCCTATGCGCCGCAAGAACCTTCTCCTTGATTCCACCGACAGGAAGTATCAGCCCGGTCAGACTCATCTCACCCGTCATCGCAGTGTCACTGCGCACGGCTCTCGCGGTCAGCAGTGATGCCATAGCCGTTGCAATGGTCACACCAGCCGAGGGACCGTCCTTAGGAACCGCACCCGCAGGAATATGAATGTGCAGCCCCGCGTGTTCAAAACTTCCAGGATCAATCGCCAACTCGTTGTGCTTAGACCAAATATAGCTTCGCGCTGCATGCGCGCTCTCCCGCATGACATCTCCCAATTGTCCAGTGAGCTGAATGTCTCGACCACCCTGCAGCAAAACTGCCTCAACATATAAGACGTCACCGCCAAACTCGGTCCAAGCCAACGCAGCTGCAACTCCAGGTGGAACATTGTTGCGCACAGCATCAGAGGGAAAGGGGGGCGCTCCCAGAAGAACCTCTATATCTGCAGGATTTGGCTGAAAACTCGGGGAAAGTCCCTGTTCTAAAGCAAGTGCAATCTTTCGCGCCACACGACCAATCACACGCTCAAGTTGTCTGACACCAGCCTCACGAGTAAATCGACGTATCAAAAACTTTAACGCTTCATCTGTGAACTGACACTGAAGATTTGCAAGCCCAGTCGTGTTGAGTTGTCGAGGTATAAGGTAATTCTGTGCAATGTGAATTTTCTCATCATCCGTATAACCAACGAGCCGCACCAGCTCCATGCGATCCAATAGGGGGGCCGGAATCGCCTCTGCTGTGTTTGCTGTCACGATGAAAAAAACCTTCGAGAGGTCAAATGGTACATCAAGATAATTGTCATGAAATGAATAATTCTGAGCCGGATCAAGAATCTCTAGCAACGCCGCGGCAGGATCTCCGTGAAAATCACGGCCGAGCTTGTCGACCTCATCAAGCATCAGCAGTGGATTCCGCGCTCCAGAACGACGAATCGCCTGTATAATCCGGCCTGGCATCGAACCAATATAAGTGCGTCGATGGCCGCGCAATTCAGCCTCATCATGTAGTCCGCCCAAACTCATTCGCTCAAATCTTCTGCCGAGAGCACGTGCAATCGATTCGCCCAACGATGTCTTACCAACTCCCGGTGGACCAATGAAACAGAGAATCGGATCGCGTGCCGTGCGGTTACGCTTCATCACTACAAGCTGCTCGAGAATGCGAACCTTGACCTCTTTAAGACCATAGTGATCGTGATTGAGGATCGACTCAGCTCTTTTCAAATCGAGATTGTCCTCTGTAACCACATTCCACGGCAAATCAGCAATGAGCTCTAGGTGTGTTCTGAGAACCTGAAAATCCGGGGCTGCCACATTCAGCTGCTCGAGACGTTCGAGTTCCGCCATCGCTTCCTTCAGAACCGACGCAGGTGGCGTAGCCGATAGAAGCTTTTCTTTGAGCTGCTGCAATTCCATCTGCGCACCATCATGCCCACCCAGCTCCTGCTGGATGGCGCGCATTTGCTGGCGAAGTAGATATTCTCTTTGCTCCCGTGACATAGCGCTGGCTGCTTGAGTGCTTATTTTTTCGCGCAGATTTAATACCTCAACTTCATACCCGAGGCAGTCCACCATACGGCGATAAAGCTCCTCCTGTGTATTTGCCTCGAGTAGGCTTTGCTCCTTGTTCACATCCAAGCTCAACAAGGAAGCAAGTAAATAAACCTGCCCAAGAGGATCCTGAATCTGCTGCAGCAACCGCATCAAATTACCAGTGCCCTTAAGATCGCTTAAATCCTGAATCCTCTCGGTCATGTCCACAATCGACCGCTGCAGAGCATCGACCTCAGGCGTATTGCTGCGCAAAACAGGAGAATCGAATGAATCTGCTTCAAGGAAACGACCGTTATTAGCAACATTGCTGACACGTACCCGACGCAGGCCTTGGAGGTTGATTTCAAGCGAGGAATCGAGCCGAGCAAATCGGCGCACAAGCGCTAAAGTCCCATATTCAAAAAGGTCAATTCCTGAAGGATCGCTGGCCGCAGAATCACGCTGGGTCACCGCCAGAATCCATTTTTCCTCTTTCGCAAGCGCAGCCTCGACCGCTGCAATTGAGCTCGGTCGACTCACAGACGTTGGAACGATGAGATGCGGAAACAGCACGGCGTTGCGTATGGGCAAAAGAGGAAGACGCTGAAGTCCCTGGTTCTCATTCATGGGCTACCCTCCAAGGTTCCTCTGAATTCAGAGACACTTCGGATGAGGTTATAGAACACAAAACAAAACTCGAAAAAAAAAAGAAGTGACCCTTACGTTAATGAAACGCCCGGTTGTCGTCGTTATGAATCAACACCACTAGAATGCAGACACGCTATGTTTTTTTCACAGGAGAACAACTCACTCTCTGGGAAAGGAATGGAAATGACCATCTACACGGAAATTGCGTTTCGTGGCATGGAACCGTCGGCAGCAATAGAGCAGCTGATTCACAAGCGGGTTAAGAAACTCGAATTGATGTTCAATCATGTTGCCGCCTGTCGTGTGGTTATCGAGGCTCCGCACAAGCACCGCATCAGGGGCAACCTCTTCCATGTACGAATCGATCTCTCCGCCCCACAGAATGAACTCGTCTCGAGTCGAGACATCGGCATGAACATTGCTCACGAGCAACTCCCTGTTGCCCTGCGCGATGCCTTTTCGGCTCTTCGCAATCAGCTTCTAAAACACAAACAGAAACTTCGGGTCGACTATCATTTGCCTGACGCTCTTCCCTTTGCAACCGTAAAAGTCATTTCCCATATCGACGACTATGGTATCCTCGAAACCAACGATGGAAGGGAAATTTTCTTTCACCGGAACAGCGTGGTTGAAGGTAACTTTGATAGGGTTCAGGTGGGTGATGTTCTTCGCTTTGCCGAAGAGCTCGGACAGAAGGGCCCACAAGCAAGCAGCGTACACGTGACCGGTCGTCGCAAGAAAATCAGCAGCCCCGAAAGCTTTTGGGAGGGTTCTGTCTGAAGTGAGCGCAACACGGAAAGGACTGACTGAAAATGGAACGGGGCCTGAAACTGCTCTCTGAACTTGTCTTCTACAGGACGTACCCTGTTCCGCTCACAACCGGGCGACGCGAAACACGTCACGAGACCATTGCCAGGGTAGAGGCGATGCATCTCGACCGCTTCCCGCAGCTCGCTGATGACATCCGCGAAGCTTTCAGGTGGGTTTACTCGGGGCATGTTCGCCCGAGTATGCGATCCTTTCAATTCGCGGGCGATCCTATCAGGCGCGAGAACATTCGTATGTTCAACTGCGCAGGGCAGGCACTCGACAGTGTGCAAAAGTTCTCCGATTTTCTCTACATTCTTATGTGCGGAACAGGGCAGGGCTTTTCTGTCGAGAAACAGTTCATCTCTCAACTTCCAATCATCTCGCATGGTCATGAGCAGACGTTTGTGGTGGAGGACAGCAAAGAGTCTTGGGCAGACAGTATCCGCAGCTTGATCCTCAATCCCCGTGTGAACTTCAATTATTCACTTATCCGAGCTCGCGGAACTCCACTCTCAACCGGTGGCACCGCGAGCGGCCCCGAGCCTCTGCATCAGGCTCACGAGCGCATCCGTGATGTTCTCACCGCGGCTATCGGAAGACGTTTGAGCGATGCAGAATGTGCAGACATCGTGTGCATGCTTGCCGACGTGGTGGTCGTTGGCGGGGTGCGGAGAGCTGCACTGATTTGTCTATTTGATGCCAATAGCAATGCAATGCTCAATTTCAAATCAGGCAACTGGTGGGAGAAAACCCCTTGGCGTGCACGCACCAACATCAGCGCGCGACTGCTCCGCAGCGATACACAGTTCGCCGACAAGATGAGCGGAATTCTTTCTGCTTGCTTTGCAAGTCAGAGCGGAGAGCCGGGTGTAAGCCTGATGAACGATCCAAATTGGTTCTATAACCCATGTCATGAGGTAGCCCTGAAAGCATTCTGCAATTTGAGTTCAGTGAACACAGCAGCCTGCAGAAACCAGCTCGAATTTCTCTCTGCTGTTCGAGCTGCCACGCTGATTGGTGTGCTCCAGAAAAATTACACATCCTTTCATTATATTTCACGACAGTGGCAAACCGACTGCGAGCAAGAGGCGTTGTTGGGCGTCAGTTTCACTGGCCTGGCTTTGGCATGGCCTCTCGTGACCCGACCAAATCTCCTTGCCAAGGCAGCACACCTCGCCCTTGAAACCGACGAAAAATTCTCCAGAGCGCTCGGCATGCCCTGCGCGGCAAGGATTGGAACGATTAAACCATCAGGAACTGAATCGGCAGAGCTAGCTGTAACCTCAGGTATCCACGCAGCACACGATGACTTCTACATTCGACGAGTAAGACTTGAAAAGAACTCACTCATTGGTGAACATCTGTGCTCAGTTGCAGACCTGGGAGAAGCTGGAAGCAACCAGTTCCTGGAGAAGGACAACGGACACGAAGGTGGGATTGTGGTCTCCTTCCCCGTGACTCATGAAAACGCAATTTTGCGCTCCCAAGAAGGTGCTTTGGAGCTTCTAGAGCGCTGCAAATTCATGACTCGAAATTGGATTATGCCTACACACAGAAGTGGCCCTAATCCACACAATGTCAGTGTAACCGTGACCTACAAAAATGATGATCAGCAGCCTCTGCTCGAGTGGATGCTGCGCAATAAAAACAACTTCAGTGGCATCAGTCTTTTACCCGACAATGGTGGAACATATCTCCAGGCGCCATTCGAAAAAGTGAGTGAAGTGGAATACAAAAAAAGGCTCACTGAACTCCCCGAAAATATAGACTTCTCGGGATTAGGAACGTCTCCTGGAACCGAAAAAGACGAGCGATTTATCGACTGGGCCTGTGGAGGGGACAGCTGTGAACCTAGCTGAGCCAGGTTCACTTGCGACACTTGTAATCGCCACCAAATTCGAGCGCACCACCCGAGAAAACGGTCTGCTCCAGGAGTCGTTCACCACCAACTCCAATACCCAGCGGCGGCACATCAAAAAGCTGCACTGCGATCTGGGTTTGAAAAGACTGCTCGGAACCATTTTTCTCAAAACCTGATTCCTTTGGAATCGATATCCCACCGAATGTTTTACGGGGTGCCTGCGCCGTAATGACCAACCTACGATTCATGTAAGAGGCTTTTAGCTCAAACCGCCCCGCACAGCCGTCAACTTTACTTTCGAAGATCGTACCAACATTCTGTGGTGCAAAGTCTTGCTTGAAACGTTCGCTTCGGTAACCAACAAGCCACGCTTCAGGTTGAATGCCGGCAATTTTAAGGGGCTTACCTCCCGCAAGCGCGATGGTGCGCTTCTGTTCCGGCAGATGTGATTGCATCCAAATGTAGGATTCAGGGAAAGAGACACCCCAATTCTTTTCAATATGTGCAAAGCCTGTACCGGAAATGCGCTGCACCTTTTCCGGAGTGTTCGCATCAGGTAGCGTGGCTTCGAACTTCACACGCGAGCCAAGACTATAAACAAACCAATGCAATGGAAATGCACGGAAAAGGCTGAGCAGACCTTCAGGACCAAGACCATTGCTGCTCCAGGGAACAGGCTCTGACCAGTCGAATTTCAGCTGTGCGCCACCGGCGACCTTGAGATCTAGGCCCGACTGATTCAATTCTCCGATTCCATCTGCAACCCATCGAAATGATGCTGGTGTCAATGGAACTGGATCGCGTCTGACGGGATCCTCGGAATTCAAAAATAGATTCGTCTTTTCCGGAAAAGACTCGAACGCACGCAAGGGAGATGCGGTTTGTCCGCCATCCAAAAGCGCTGCGTAACCCTTCAAGCCTCGCTTCTCAGCAACTGTGCGCTCATCACCAGAGGGAAGATATGAACCTACAATTGCACCAAGCGAACGATCAGTGCCGTTGACAGGAGTGATCCGAACGTACCATCCCTCAAACCAAGGTCCACGTGCGGGGAGCTTGTGTGGATCAAGCAGTGATTCGATATCGCTTTTCTCTTCACCAAAGTTTCTCGCCTTACACCCTGAAAACAAGATTGCTCCCAGGAGTAAAACATTCAAAGAAACAGACAAGAATCTATGTGACAATGTCATGTCAGGAATCTCCGCATGAATCTGAGAAGCCTAACTCACCGAATTCAGCCCACACGTCTTGGCGCACTCTCATCTGCACCAAGATCGTTAACCTCAGGCTCGCTTTCCTCGGACTTGACCACGAGTCTTGGTCGCATTTTCTGAGCCAATCGATCAACAACATCTGCTCGTGCCTGATCAGGTGATATCTCTGACCCGCGCTTAAAGACTGATGCAGCATCGCTGAAAGATGCGCTGCTCTTGCGACCACGGGTGCGGACTCGCTGCCCCTTGACGACTGCAGCCATGTCTTGGATCAGTTCGTCAACTCTATCGCTCTGCTCGTGCAGCTCATGAAGGCCACGCTTGAGCTCTACATACACAGAGTTTGTCCTAACCCCGGAACCATCTGCCTGGAGCATGGATTCAAACACGCTCTTGAGTGCCTCTTCTCTTGCCACAAGCGCATCTTGAACAGCCTCAAGGGACTCCGCAATCGAGGAGAAATCGGCAGGAAACTGTGCCAGATTTGCGCGTGCGTCGAGCATGAGGTTTTCACTGTCATTAACACTCCGACGCACTGAGCCAGACAAATTCATCAGCCGGCTCTGAACCTTGCTCATACCGTCGCTAATGTCTCGATAGACTGCGTCTGCCTGCTCCGCCACGACCTCAAGATCTTGGCCGAGCGTTGCTATGCCTTTGCCTTGAAACCCTGCTCGAGCAGCCTCGATTTGCGCGTTTGTGCCAGCCAATTGTGTTTTGAAAATAAACTCTGAGAGGGATCCGATCTTGTTGGTCAATTCCTGAAAATCTCTCTCAAAGCCTGCCAACTGTTCCGCCGAAGTCCGAGCCAACGTCATTTCAACACCAACCCGTTGCACGGCATGTTCACTCAGCGACGCTTTGCTCTTAAGTTCTCTTGAACGCTGAACGGTCTCCGAGAGAGTCTTTTCACACTCCTCAGTCTGATTGTAGATAGACTTCACGGTCGTTGTAACGGTGTTCAGAACAACGTGATTTTCACTGTTCGTATTCGAGGCCTTGCTCAGGATGCGATTGAGACCATCTCCCAATTCGGCGAGACGTCCACACTCATCTTTGAGGCGGAGTGAATACTCGAGGAACTCCCTGCTGGTGAGGCGAGCCGCTCCATGCCCGAAAAGACCAAAAACAATCAATAACACTGAAAATCCAAAGAGAAACCATCGCCTCTGTGTGTACAAATCTGCCCACAATTCATCGCTTGAGGTCGACACCACAACCGACCAGCCCAGCTGATCCAGGAAACGACTATCACGCAGAGGATTGTAACCCCATACACGCTCAATGCGCCCGACTCTGTCTATTTCGACAGCTGAACCGGCGCGCCCAGCAACTGCCTCTGTTGCGGCCAACTGACCCTGCTGTGTCGCAAGATTCCAGCGCAAGACTCTCTCTGGATTTCGTTTGAGTTCACTTCTTTCTGTCACTGTCTCGCTGGATACTTCGGCCACCAACCATCCTTCCCGGTTGATGAGAATCGCTTGGGCTGTCCTCAGCCCACTCTCTTGGAGCACATCAAACACACCCCGCAATTCGGTTTCAATGAAACGGAGCGACGTGCGTGCAGTCACAACGCCTACAAGCTTTCCATCCGGAAGAACCACCGCTCTGGAAAAGCTCATCCCGTACTGTGTGCTTCCCAGCAGGGCAGAGGAAAGAGGGTCTACCTGGATGTCTTCCACAACACTGCCGGCAATGCCCTTTGCCTTGTCTTCGAAGAATTGACCTTTCACAGCCCTCTGAAACCAAGGTGTATCGGAAAATGCACGTCCCTCAATGTTTTTCTGGTCCAACGGCTTGCCATCAAAGGTTTTTGAGTTCGAAGCAACAAATTTTCCTTCAGCATCAACGAAAAGAATTGCGTCGTAGGCTTTGTAATTTTCAACATATGTATTGAGACTTTGGGTCATCGCATCTTTGTTCTGTCCAAGAAAGACTGCGTTTGCAGCAAATGCCTGAACATCCATATATCGTTCACGGAAGACTGCCGAGATGGCTTGTGATGCCAGAACAGCTTTAGACTTCATTTCTCCACGTGCCTGTATTTGCCGGCTAGAGAAGGATTGTCTCATCAAAAAATAGGTGAAGAGCCCCATACACACCAGACCTGCCAGTGTGAGAAAGAGCAGCTTGCTCCGCAGTGATAATGCACGCCAGAACATGTTCCTTCTCCCTTCAGCCTGCCAAACGTTCTTTGCTCTCTGTGGCCAAATCAAGCGCACCACAGAGAACGTTTAGGTCAAGCAACGTCGCCAATCCCTGTTTAAACTTTCCGATCCCGACCATTCCCCCGGCAACAAGTTCACCGGGAATACCTGTCGGAGATTCAATCTCACTCATATCGAGCTGACAAACACCCTCAATTTGATCGACAGCAATTCCCAGCACTCCGGAAAATGATTCGACTACAACAAGGGCGCGCGAGGCAGAGCGTCGAGCATTCGGCTTTTCATCTGGAAACCAGATGCGCAGATCAATCACTCCGACAATCTCTCCGCGCAAATTGATGATTCCAAGAAAATTTCTCTTTGTGTTCGGTACAGCCCGGGGTGCTTGAAATGGCACAACCTCGCGCACAGCGCGTAGGGGTGATCCGAATAGTTCACCCTGGAAGCGGAACAGGAGAAAGCTCTCCATTGATTTTAAATCGGCAGTTGGAGTCTGGTTCATGCCACCTCCCGCTCTTGCCTGTTGCCCAGGAACGCCGCTGCAACTTCGAGTATATCGACCACAAGCACAGGCTCACCGGAGCCTGAAATCACTGTTCCGAAGAGCCCTTTTACGCCTGCAAGATGTGGCTGTGGTGGAGTGACAATCATACGGAGCGTATTGACAACTTGCTCAACACCTACCGCTATTGAGTCGCGACCAATGCGCAACAGCAGAACATGCCCTCTTTCTATCGCTATTGTTGCCTGAACTCGTCTGCGAGCTGTCGATGGATTCTTCTCGAGAATCTCGAGCAGCGTGACGAATGGAAACAGTTTACCGTTGAATTCAATCAACTGTTTATCACCGCGTAATATATGCGTACTAAAACAACCTGGCTCAATGATCTCTTCGAGCGTGTGCACTGGAACTGCATAGGGCTGCTCATTGCAAGTCACCAAGACAAGTTCAACGAGCCTGGGAGCCGCTGGGATCGCGATCTCAACACGAGTCGAACGGCCAACGTTTGCTTGTACACTGAGTGTGGCCGAAAGTTCCCGCAGCATTCCTCGCGCAGCATCGACAAAACTCCGAAGATTCTGTCCGTTTGGTGTGGAATCACCATCACCCTGGCCACGACCATCGTCTTCAACAACAATCTTTACGATAGAGTCCTTTGCAGAGGCACTCAGTCGCAACACACCCATCGGAAGTTTTCCATTTTTGACGCGATCCTCGGGTGGTTCAAAGCTAACCTCTACCATCCAGCGAATGAGTTTCGAGAGCGGTTCCCAAAGTGAGCCCAAGGTTGCCTTGTCGATGAGTGTCGCTTGCCCATCGTAATCAACCTGTATTGCGGCTCCTTTACATTGCGCCGACTCCACAGCGAACAATGCAAGCCTCTCGAACAGTCCATCAAGGGGAACAAGCCTCAAGCCGACAGCCGACTCGCAAAGCTCGGCAATCATGCGGCTTGTATTTCCGATCATACGCCTGAGTTGTGGAGATACGAGCTCAGGTTTGGAAGCAGCATTTTCTATTGCACTCTGCTGAGTTGAGATACGAGCGACCAGATCAACCAGATGCTGAACGCGCGGATCGGAGTCTGCAAGAATGGAATTTGCACTCGATTCAACAAGACTCTTAATTGCTGCCTCGTGACCGGCAGCATGGGATTGAGACCCTGTAGAATCCGAATCTTCAGATACGGTCGAAACACTCTTGGCTTCAGAAAATTTCTTTTCCTCGTCCAGAACCTTTTGCACGGAGGCCTTTTGCAGTCGGATGGAATCGTTTAGTTCTGTGACATCTTCGCGATAGAGCGCATCTGTTCGCAGGCCCACAATCCAGCGCGACAAGACGCCGTGAGTCAACATGAGTGTTGAGGAGACTTCGTCGACGGGGGTGCTTCCGGATCGGAGCACAAGACGCAAATATTCGTCGGTGGAGTTGAGTGTCTGCGCGAATTCCTCGAGGCCGATACCCCGGCTCGCCCGACGCAGGCTCTGAATGGAACGTGAAATCCACAGCAAGGCTTCGCGAGTGTCGCCACCACTCTCTATCGAGTAGCATGCCTCGTCCCACTGCCCCAAAAGGTCAGCAGCCTCACTGAGAAAGATATTGATGACCTCGGGGGTGATATGCCCCAAAATTGTCACGGTAGCCTCCACGCGCAACTTAGCAATCTTGTGTCGGTGGAAAGCAGAGAAAGCTGAGGTGCCCGGAATGTCGGAGCTCTGACACTTCGGCCTCCAAACCGCCGGAAGCTGTATGAAAAACGAAATTTCTAAAGTTTGCTCCGAAAGAAGCCGATAGCTCTACAAAAGTTTTGCCGGAGGCTGCCATGATTTCACTCAAAGGCTCTTCAACCTGCGCCCTGGTCGTTCTTGCGGCAACGGTTCCCGCTTGTGTCCCCGGACAATATGCAACCCTCCCTGGACCAACGGGCTCGACCGTGAAGAAACAAGCTGCGCAGGGCAATGGCGAGCAGCCCTCAGGAGCAGACGCAGAAACGGGTAATGGAACAACGGGCGGTTCAGGGAGCCGCGTCACGAACACCACTCCTTCGCCCAGTTCAGGTGCAGGCCCAAGCACTGGTGCACCAAAACCGGGACTCACTTTTGCGCCTGGAGTGCCAGAAACAGATGCCTTGCGTAAATGCCTGAATCTATGGGGAACGACCCCCTTCAAAGAAGTGAAGGCCTCTCAAGTGAAAGTGATGGATGTGAGCGTGGGTGTTGGTGGCGGCCTTCTAGGCTCAGGCCTTGGCGGGTTGGGAAACCTGATCAACATTGGCAATCCGAAGGATCTTGAATCCACCGCGGAACCACGTCTCGTTGTCCTGCCTCTGAGCGTGAATGTCGGCGCGAATACGACTTTCGAATTGATGAATCCCAACGGATGGTATTGCATGAAAGCTGCAGTCGGTGCGCGCAGCACGGTGAACATCAAACTGCATTGCAGTGCAAAAATTGCACAGTCTGATCTCGGAATCAGACTTGATACAAAGCCCTCACCAGCTCCAGGAGGGGCTCCAGCTTTGCCCGTTAATGTTGGCATCAACGACGGACGCACACCGGGCTCACAACTTGGAATCATGGTAGACTCGAATGTAAATTTGACCCGCGTCGACAGCGCTGGAAATGCTTGTCCGCCCTGAAACTCATTGCCCATACATTGCCCCAGTGTCGATTGACCTCGATGAAAAGTAGTGAAAACATGTAGGCCTTCCCAACCGGAGGCCTTCATGTTTTTTTACGCAGCTCGAATTTTCATGCCCGTCGTCACCATTGCATCAACATCACTGGTGGCATCTAATGCTCTTGCCTCATCTGCACTCAAGGTTGGAGACACTGCGCCTCAATTCGAATTAAAAACTCAGGATGGCGAAACATTTTCGCTCCAGGCGCGCAAAGGAAAGGGATGGACTATTCTCTATTTCTATCCCAAAGCAGGCACTCCAGGTTGTACAAAGCAAGCGTGCGCCTTTAGAGATGCTGCCGATCAAATCAAGAAACAAAACGCTGAGGTCTTTGGTGTCAGCACAGATACAGTTGAAAAGCTTGCGGCCTTTCAAAAAGAGCACAAACTAACCTTCACACTTCTCGCGGATCCAGATGCCAAGGTAACACAAGCCTTCGGCGTGAAACTCCCGGTTGTCAAACTTGCAAAACGTTGGACGTTCATCATCGATCCTGAGATGAAGATTAGGCACATCAACGAAAAAGTTGATCCCCTGCTCGATGCGAAACAAGTCATTGCAACATTGCAAACTCTTCAGGAAAAAAAAGACTCTGAAAACCTCAGCGAGAAAAAGAAGAAATAAAATATAATTATTTCTTCCAGCGATCGTGCATCCAGAAATATTCCTGCGGATTCTGAGCCACGATCGCCTCAACACACTTGTTCATCTTTTTTGAGTTTTCGAGCACAAACTCATCAAATTTCCAGTTGTCACTGATCTCAACAACAAATTCTTCATGAATGGTGATGACATGGTGGTTTAATCCGGCGCGCTTAATTGTCACAGGAATAATCGGAGCCGTAAATTGCTTCCATAAATAAAATAGACCCGTGTTGGTCCATGCCAGCTCTCCAAAGAAGGGAATCAACAACCCTTTTGAGCGGCGCTGATCGACCATGAAGCCGACCACTTGGTTTTGTTTCACGGCATTGATGATACGAGCAGATCTCGAGCGCAAACCGCCATCCTCGTTGACAATCTCGCTCATCCCGTTTTCAGCACGATTGCGCCTGACCCACGCCGCCATTTTTCCTTTACCAACCGATTTCACCGGCGCGTGAATGGGGCCGAATTCACGCGAGAACCCATATGCCATCATCTCAAAATTGCCGCTATGAACAACCATTGCATATGCACCTCGGCCACGACTCAGTGCCTGATGCATCCGCTCAGGATGTTCAATTTCAATGTTCTGGCGCGGAAAGATCCGGCGTGCTCCCAAAAACTCAAGACTCGTCAGAATGAAATTAGCCAGCGAGATTCGGCCTAAGCTAGCAAGTGCAGGCTCGGAGCTTTGTGCACCGAATGCGCGCTGTAAATTCTGCATGACAAGTTTCCGTCGAACACGCAGTAGATCGAAGACAACACAGGCGAGCAGGCGTGCAATCCACAGACGCAATCGGGCACCCATGAACGCTATAACAAAACCAATGATATCGAGAACGATAGACATCGTCGAAGATCTCCGGAAAAAAACCCGACACAATGGTACGCCCTAAACATTTTGCCTCATGGCAGATTTTGGGTCGCATGGGGTTCTCGCAAAGTCAAGATATGCGCATTTCTCCCGAAAAACACTCTGGTGAACGAACAATCGGAGTCAGGGGTATGAATACGAGTAGAATATTGTTCGCAGCGTTGATTTCAATACCTGCAACCGCCCTGTGGACTGACTCGGCATTGGCAGCACCGGGTGGCAGTGGCCTGCGCGTACCTTCTATCGCAGCGCAGGGTGACGTTGGATATTTCACCTACAAAAGCAAGTTAGCAGCCAGCAACGACACGGGTTTGCGCTACAGCTATGGATTTCAAATTTTCGGTGGCGATGACCGGGCACTGGGTGCAGCCATGCGCTCGTCTTTGTTGTCAGCCACGTTTGCACTCAACGAAAATAAGATCAGTGAAAAGACACAGACCTTTATTTTCAATTACCGCCTCGGCTATGTTTATGCCGGAGCTGCATTCGGAACAACACAGATGGTCTTCAGCAAAGCTGGAACAGATGCCATGGATGCCTATGGAAACACCATCGGCGGCAACATTGGTGCCCTGTTTCCTTTCGGTCGGGGAAGCTCGGTGCAAACCGACCTGCTCGTTCTCAAACCAACAGGCATCAAAGATAGCCAGCAACGTACGGTGAGTCTGGGTCTCAAATTAGAGTCAGATACCTTTCTGACTTTTGCACTTTCAAGACGATATGTTGATCTCATGCTAGGCTTCAAGTACATCCAACACACCGCCACCGTTGGTGGAGAAGGCGGAGCAGAGAAACTCACCATTCCCGCGGTGGGCCTGCGCTTTGGTGCAAACCTATAACCTCGCGAGCATTGCAATGACACAAGAATCAGTCCATTCGTTCTCAGTGAAAGCAATTACGGGCGAACAGGTTTCTCTCTCGCAGTTCAAGGGAAAAGTTCTCCTGATCGTGAATGTGGCAAGCAAATGTGGCTTCACTTCACAATACAAAGGTCTCCAGGCTCTATTCGAAAAATTACAGTCAAAAGGCTTTGCTGTTCTTGGCTTTCCATGCAACCAATTTGGTGCTCAGGAGCCAGGTAACGAGGAAGAAATCAAAAACTTCTGTTCCCTAAATTACAACGTTAGCTTCCCTCTGTTTGCCAAAATTGACGTCAATGGCGATAAAGCAGATCCACTTTATTCATTCCTTAAGAAAGCTGAACCCGGCCTTCTGGGAACTGAAATGATCAAGTGGAACTTCACCAAATTTCTTGTCGACCAAAATGGAAACGTCCTGCGCCGCTACGCGCCGAATGTTTCGCCAGAGAGCCTCGAAGCAGACATTTTGTCTGCCCTTGAGAAGTAAGAAAAGACTCAAGCAACTGCTGAAGATCCCAATCTCATCCTTATGAAGTCCAAGAAATCCTCTTCCGAGAGAATTTCTTGGGCTTCACTGTCGGGAAAGCTTTTCCAGTTCGTCTCGCCCGTCTTTGAATAGATCCTGAACCAATGCTGAATGCTTGTTCCGGCGCGAATTGCCGCCGAAGATGAATTCTCAGTGTTGTCTCGGTTCTTGACTTGCAAAAGCTGCCACTGCTGGCCTTCGTGCTTGAGAAAATCAATGGCACGCACCCTGTTTCCCGCGCACCAGACCCAGCCAAATCGGCGCAATTTGATGGCAAGATAATTCTCCAGGAGCGCACCGATGACATTCTCGGCAGCCATCGCCTTACGATGATAGTCCACTGCCCTTTCAGTCTCGTTCCTCCCAAGACCATGTATCGCCTCCAGGGCCACATGGACTGCCTTATCAGGAGTGGTGGCGACGGGCTTGACCTGTAGAGGATTGCGCACAGCCCTGAGAAATCCGCTTGTCACCGTGTTGAGTTTGGTCAAAAGTTGCGAACCATTGCTCCCTTGCGCGACAACCTGACCTCGTCTCTCGGCGTAATATTCCGGATATTCAATCAGAAACCGCAAAATCAGGCGCAGATCAGACCGCTCCACGTCGGAGAGCTTCTGAGTGCTCACGAACTCCTCCAGTTTGGCCTGGATTTGTGCGTCCAACGGTCTCATTCACAACGCTCCAAGACAAAAGACAGGCCAAAGGAGTGGCTGACTGCAACAGCATCAACGGACAACCACCTTCCGCATGCGCACAACACTCGTTGTCCTGGAGTTATCGACAGCTCATTTTTGCTCCGGCTGAGAGATTTGCCGGGCTCAGTTGAAGGCTGACGCTGACGACTATATCCTCGCCCCCAGGCAATTCGATTCGCGGGGCCCCAACATGAAAAGCCGTCTCACGGGTGCTGAACACTCGTTCGACAAGTCGAAACCCTATTTTCTGAGCTTCTTCTCGGGCGCGCTTGGTCTCGATGTCGGCATCGAGCGGGCCGGGTTTCATGGAGTTCTCTATTGCGAGAACGATCCAACCGCCCAGAAGACAATTCGTGCCAACAGACCTGGTGTACCCGTGCTGCCGGATGTTCTCGATTGCACGGCCGAGGGTATCCGCAAGCTTCTGTCTCTCTCGAGACGCGACGAAATCCCGTTGATTGTCGGAGGGCCACCATGCCAGGCTTTCAGCACCGCCGGAAAACGTCAGAGTTTTTCTGATCCGCGCGGCAATGTGTTCTTGAAATATATTGATCTCTGCCTCGAATTGAAGCCTCGCTATTTCATCGTAGAAAACGTGCGCGGACTGCTTTCGGCCGCACTACAACATCGACCTCAGGAGCTGCGTGGCCGTGGCCACCCCAAGCTGAAGCAATCCGAAATGCCCGGCTCTGCGTTAAAACTTGTGTTGAATAAAATCCGAGCTGCTGGCTATGGAGTTTCATACAACCTCTACAACGCCGCAAACTTTGGTGTTCCGCAGATCCGAGAACGGATCATCATGGTCTGCTCACGCGACGGAAGCGAAGCGCCTTTTCTTGAACCGACACATTCTGAATCCGAAGAACATGGCTTACCCGTGTGGCGCGATCTGCAATCAGCGCTCAAGGGTCTCGAAAACTGCGCGCACGAACATGTGAACTTCCCAGAAAAACGGTTGAAGTATTATCGGCTGCTCAACGGCGGAGAGAATTGGCGCGACCTTCCCGCGCACCTGCAGAAAGAGGCGATGGGAAAATCGTTCTTTTCTGGGGGTGGAAAAACCGGATTTTATCGCAGACTCAGTTGGAATGATCCCGCTCCCACACTGGTCACTCACCCTGCAATGCCAGCCACTGATTTGTGTCACCCCAAAGAAGACAGACCACTTTCGGTGCAGGAATATTTGCGTATTCAGCAGTTCCCAGATGACTGGATTGTGTGTGGGAAAACAACAGAAAAATATCGACAAATTGGCAATGCCGTACCGGCGGGCTTGGGACATGCTGTCGGCAGCCTGGTTCTGAAACTCCTCTCCGGTGAACAAATCAAACAGATTGATGGCTTCAAGTATTCACGATACCGAAACACTTCACATGCGCAAACGAGTGTTGCCCAGCTCGAAGTTTGAAGCTCGGCAACACCGTTATTTCTTCCACTCATCCCAAGTGAATCAGAACACACTCCCTTCGCTCACATACTCGCCCGCAAACTGCGGCTCTGCATATTGTTGGGTGCTTTTTTCCTTGGCCGTCTTAAGAACGTACTTCACAAGTTCATCAAAGGTTGTCTTGCCATCCTTCTTTCCGTCTATCACACCGTCAGCTGCGCCCGAAAGAGCAGTGCGCACGCTGTAGCTGAATGGATTGCCGATTCCTGAAGTGAGATTTTGATCTGTAGCCCTGGAAAGTTGTTCCTTTGAGACAGCCGTGAGGACAATCAGGCTACGACCGGCGGACTTGCGCGATCCTTTCCATTTGCTCTCAATTTTCTGAAGCGCTTCAACCAGGTAACCCGAATGGCAGGACATTGTAAAAACAATCACATTCTTTGCGGGAAGATTTACAATTGCCTCTGCATATTCGTTCCATTTATAGGTCACAAGATTTCTGTCGCGTGTTTCCCAGTCGATTCCCAATCCAAGCTCGAGACCATGTGAATGGGTGTAGATGACCACGGTGTCCTGTGCGGTGACTTTTTCCGTGAGCTCCGCAAGTTTTGCCTTCACTTCTGCAACGCGCACCTTCAATGGCGATGCCTCTACGTCCACTGTAAAATTCTGGCCGCTCAAGCTTTTTACGGCATTGCTGACCAGAAGCGTTTGATCGCTTCCAAACTTCTGCATGGCAGCAGAATCGTCGGGATTGCTTCGCACAAACGAGTAGAAATAGTTTTTTCCTGTGCCGGAATTGGTGTTGGTCGAACTTTGATCTGATGGACGTGATGAATCAGAATTCTCGCTCTTTTGTTCGAGCGGTGGCGTGACAATTGAATTCGTTCCT
>JBILKM010000034.1:0-32301 GCA_044376695.1 Silvanigrellaceae bacterium | reverse complement strand
TCCTCTCTTCGGGCGTCATCCCGATTTTTCGCCGCAAGATCTTGTGGCCATGGGCGAAAAGAAGTTTCTGGCGGTCATTAAAAGCATCGGCCTTGCTCCCACAAAAGCAAAGAACTCCGTTGCTCTCGCGCGCCAACTGCTGCAATTGCACAACGGCGAGGTACCGCTCGATCGTAAATCGCTTGAGGATCTCCCTGGGGTTGGGCGCAAAACGGCGAATGTCGTTCTCAATGTGGTTGCGGGCATGCCAACGATGGCCGTCGATACGCATGTGGCTCGCGTCTCCGTTCGGCTTGGCTTGGCACGACGCACGGAGAACCGTCTGCAAATAGAAGATGATTTATTGAAAATTGTGCCCCAGGAGTGGGGCGTTCAAGCACACAACCTTCTTATCTTTCATGGCCGCTATCATTGTACCGCGCGCGCACCGAAATGTGCGGCATGTCCGGTGGCCAATGAGTGCAAGAAGATTGGAGTGGCCCGTAGTGCGCTTTAGACGTTGAACAGGAAGTGCATTACATCGCCATCCTTGCACACGTACTCTTTGCCTTCTTTGCGGTACAAGCCAGCTTCTTTGACCTTCGCTTCGCTGCCGAGTTTGAAGAGATCTTCGCTCGAATAAACTTCAGCGCAAATGAAGCCTTTTTCGAAATCAGAGTGAATCACACCGGCAGCTTGTGGGGCTTTGGTGTTCTTAGGGATCGTCCAGGCACGCACTTCCTGCACTCCAGCCGTAAAGTAGGTCTGCAAACCGAGGAGCTCATAGCCGGCGCGAATGAGTCGGTTGAGGCCAGGTTCTGTTTGTCCGAGTGACTCGAGATATTGCTTTGCTTCATCAGCGTCGAGTTGCCCAAGTTCTTCTTCAAGGCGAGCAGAAACCACAACAACACCTGAGCCTTCGCGTGCAGCAATCGCTTTTACGGTCTGGACGTGTTTGTTCGATTCACCCATGTTCGCAAGATCTGTTTCAGAAACATTTGCAGCATAAAGAACAGGCTTGGAGGTGATGAGATGAAGGCTCTTCAGGAATTCAAGTTCGTCCTCGTTACACTCTGGGAGGAACGAACGGGCGGGTTTCAATTGCTCCAGATGTGCTCTCAGTTTTGTGCCCACTGCGTGACTCAACAGCACTTTCTTGTCGTTGCTTTTGAGTGATTTCGAAAGCCGTTCAACGCTTTTGCTCACAGTTTCGAAATCAGAATAGACAAGCTCTGTATTGATTGTATCGATATCCCGCGCCGGATCAGTGCTGCCGTCAACGTGGATGACATCGCCGTCTTCGAAACAACGTACAACGTGCACAATTGCGTCAACCTGGCGGATGTGCCCGAGGAATTGGTTGCCAAGGCCCTCGCCGCGGCTCGCGCCACGCACTAGTCCTGCAATATCAACAAATTCAATGAAGGTTGGGAGGACGCGCTTGCTTTTGATGATTGCGTCGATTTTTTCAAGGCGTTCGTCTGGAACGGCAACCCGACCGACGTTCGGGTCGATTGTACAGAACGGATAGTTTGCGGCCTGGGCACCAGCTTTGGTTACCGCGTTGAAAAGAGTTGACTTTCCCACGTTGGGAAGCCCGACGATACCGCAATTGAAGCCCATAATTCCTCCCTGGGGATTTTCGCTTTATTCGCAGGATTCTCCATAGCTTTGGGTCTTGGCGGTGGCAAGCCCTGTTCTCGACGTTGACAGACGCTGAGAGAGTGCTAAAGGAGAAACCTTGACTTCGGGTCCAAAGGTTGTCGGTAAGGTATTTTTGGGCTTGACGTCGGCTTAAATCAAGCTGTTCCTCTTTGTATTTACCGAGGATGTAGATAGAATGAACACAACTCAGCAGTCGGTTCAGGAAGCAAGCAAAGCAAGATCTGGTGCAGAGGCTGGAAGCCTCGAGAACGTCCGCATCGCACAGAGCGAACGTTCGGTTGAAGGTGCTTCGGCAGAGGGGAATGTCGGTGAAATCGACAGCTCCGTTGGCCTCTTGGAGCAGCTGAACATGCCACCGTGTCCAGAGCATCTGCGCGCTCTGCTCGAAGAAACCAGCCTTGAACAGTTGGTGTTTTGGAAGTTGCAGGCGTTGTTCGAGCGTTTCGATGACGAAATCCCTGCTAACATTTTGAAAACCGTTCTTTCTCACGTTGAGCGTCCTTTGTTCGCTCTGGTGTTGAAGAAAACCCGCGGTAACCAGTCGAAAGCGGCCGATGTATTGGGTTGCAACCGCAACACTCTCCACCGCAAGCTGAAGGGCTTTAGCATTCAGCCACGCGATGTGCGCAAGGTTCTCAAAACCCGCAACCGTCGCAGCATTGCAGAGCTTCTGAACGAACTCGCAGACTGATTGACAAACACTCCGTCGATTAGGGCAGATTTATGGCGCAACTTGAGGAAAGACGTTCCAAGAGCGCACTAAATCTGCCCTTTTCGCTTGAGGCAGAAGTCGCCGTCATTGGTGCGGTACTCACCAGTCCCAGCTCCGCCGTTGAGCAAACTGAAAAGCTCATGCCGGAGTATTTTTTTGTTGAAAGCCATAAAGTTATTGTCGAGGCCTGCCGCGATCTCCTGTTCGAAGGAGTTCCGCCGGATTTGGTCAACGTCTACGAGAAACTCCGCTTCCACAACCGCCATCTTGCCGTCGGCGATTTCGAGGGCCTGCGCCAGTTCATGAGCTTCGGCGCCAATTCCGAGAATATCGGTTATTGGCTTGATGTCGTGAAACGCTTCTGGGAACTGCGTTTGGTTGTGGAAAAGTGTTCTGATCTCGCGACTCGTGGTCGGCGTGTAGCAGAAGCAAGCGTGGAATCGTTTCTTGCTGAGGCGGAAGAAATTTTCATGCAGTTGGCCGCAACACGCGGTCATACTGGCCTAACTCCTGCATCGGTTGTCGTCCGCGACACAATACAAGAGCTCAGCAAACTCATGAACAACCCCGGTGGGTTCACCGGTATCCCCACGGGCTTCACCGATCTCGACACCATCACCGCTGGGTTTCAGCCGAGCGACCTCATCATCCTTGCCGCTCGTCCGGCGATGGGTAAAACATCGCTGGCTCTGAATTTCGCTCAATATGCGGCGATTGCAGCCAAGAAAAATGTAGCCATTTTTAGCCTTGAAATGAGCAAACATCAGCTCATGCAGCGTATGCTGTCGACAGCGGCGCGAATTGAATCGCATCGATTCCGCGACGGCAAAATGACAGCCGAGGAACTGCACAGGCTTTATCCAGAAGCTGCCAACTTCAACACCGATCGGCTCATGATCGACGACACGCCCAGTATCAGCTTGCTTGACCTGCGCAGCCGCTGTCGGCAAATGAAGCGTGAAAAGGGCTCGGTCGATATGATTATCATCGACTACCTCCAGCTTATGACGGCTGGTACAAATCTCGGATCTAAGTCATCGCGCGAGCGCGAGGTCGGCATGATCAGCCAGGGGCTCAAGGCTTTGGCAAAAGAGTTGTCTTGCCCTGTTATTGCCCTTGCGCAGTTGAATCGCGGTCTCGAACAGCGCCCCGACAAGCGCCCTCGCTCCTCAGACCTGCGTGAATCCGGCTCGATCGAGCAGGATGCCGACATGATCATGTTCATTTACCGTGATGAGTATTATCACAATGATTCTCCCGATAAGGGAATTGCCGAAGTGATCATCGGCAAGAACCGTCATGGTCCAACGGATACAGTAAAACTCGCCTTCCAGAGCGAGTTCACTGCATTCCACAACCTTGCCAAAAGCTATTAATATTAACGACTCATTCCACTCACCAGATAAGCGATGCGTGAAAGCAGCTCCTGTCGATTAACGGGCTTGCTCAGATGTTCATTGAAGCCTGATGCTAAGCTGCGCTCTTTGTCTTCACGCATGGCGTGTGCACTCAGTGCTACGACTGGGCGCGCGAAGCCTTTCTCACGCAGATATGCAATTGTCTGATAGCCGTCGAATTCCGGCATTTGGATGTCCATGACAATCAGGTCGTAATTGTTTTCGAGGGCCATCTGGGCACCGCTCATGCCGTTGTCTGTCAGATCCACTTTCGCGCCGGCATGGGCCAGGAATCTCTGCACGATAAGGCGATTATCAGGGGCATCGTCGACCACGAGAATCTTTTTTCCGTCGAGTCGTACGCTCAATGTTGCCGAGTGAGACTCGGCATTTGTTCTGCGTTGGCCTTTGAGTGAATCCTCGAGTTTGAGTTTGTGGGCTGGCCCGATGTCTAAACTAATCTCAAAACAGCTTCCGACATCGGGTGTACTCCACAACAAACGCAGATCACCGCCGAGCAATTGCGCGAGGCGACGCGAGAGTACGAGCCCGAGTCCGGTGCCCCCGAAGCGCCTGCGCGTTGAGCTGTCGGCCTGTACAAAGGGCTGAAACAATCGGGATTGTTGGGCGCGATCGAGTCCGAGACCGGTATCCGTGACTACAATGTTCAAAGTTGATTTTTCGGAATCCAGGTCAGCGCTGACGGCAATCGAGACACTCCCACGAGAGGTGAACTTGATCGCATTACCGATGATATTGATGAGAATCTGCCTGAGCTTTGTGCCGTCGGTGCGGATTGTTGCAGGCAGCACACCTTTTGGTTCCAGCGATAACGCGACTGCTTTTTCCCGCGCCTGAAGACTCAATAATGTTGTTACATCTTCAATAAAGCTGAGAGGTTCGATAATTTCTTCGTCGAGTTCAAGTCTTCCAGCCTCAACCTTGCTCAGGTCGAGAATCTCATCGATGATCTTGGCAAGCTGACGTCCATTGCGGAGAATCGCTTGGACAGCCGAAAGTCTTTCTTCATCAGAGCTTTGTGTGTCACCCACCAGCTCCGCAAATCCCATGATTGCGCCCAAGGGGGTTCGGATTTCGTGGCTCATGTTAGCCAAAAATTCACTTTTGGCCTTGTTCGCTGCATCAGCCTCTTCTTTTGCTTTGCGTAATGCAAATTGGGCGTTCTTGTTTTCTGTAACGTCTTCAGCAACGCCGACAATGCGATGCACGCGGCTTGAAATATCTTTGACCGCAAAGGATTTGAACTTGATCCAGTGCAGGTGTCCGGTTTGCTCGCGGATCCGGAATTCGACGCTTGAGTCGTGGCCAAGAGTGAGATCACTGAAAAATGTACGCGCGAGCGTAAGATCCGCAGGGTGGATCTTTCTCAGGATATCCGAAAAGAAACTTTCACTTGTCGAGGGTGTTACGTCGATAAGTGGCTTGAATACTGGGCTGACGTAGACCAATGATGCAGCACGGACATCATAAATCCAGAACGCCTCTTTTACATTCTCAGCGAGTTGTTCGAATCTTTTTTTCCATTCGTGAAGTTCTTTTTCTTCGCGTTTGTAACTACTCACATCGCGGATAACCACGCAGTAGTTCTTTTTCTCGAGCGGTTCTGATGGAAGGGAGGTGATCAGAACGCTCGCCCAGAAACCTTTTCCATCTTTACGCACACGCCGTGCAACTTCTTCATGGTATTCAGCCTGGTCAGCGAGAGCGAGTGAGTTGAGCGTGTGCCCCGAAAGAAGCTCGGTGCGGGGGCTCAGAACAGAGATATGGCAGTCTTGTAGTTCTGATTCATGGTAACCAAGAACTGTCTGAACTGATTCGTTGCAGAATTGTATGTAACCGTCTTCGCACAACACCAGAATCGCAGCATCTTTAACCCCGCTCAGAAGACGCTTTGTACGGGTCTCGCGGTCGCGTAGGGCATGGATCACGGAATTGTAGAGCGACACGTCTTCGCAGGTGCCCAGAATAATCTTCTGTTGTGGGGTCAACCCTTTGTTTTCCAACAGTGACTTGTGTTGGTCGCCCTCCACGGCCGTGAGCTTAAGCTGTATCCATAAAATCTCATTATTATCGCGCTGCAGGCGAAGCTTGGTTTCGATAGAACCGCGCTTCAGACCCTTCAGCGACTGAAAAAGTTCAAGTAGGTTGCGTCGATCTTTGGGATGTATCCAGTCGGGTGCGGATCCCTGAACGAGGGATTCGGAGTCGGTACGAGTTGCAGCCGAGAACAACTGCCGGCACATCGAGTTGGCAAAGAGCAATTTTCCATCGTCATTTACAAGAAAAATCGCCATTGGCAGATTTTCGAGCCAGGTTGTGGCTTCTGGTTGGGGCATGTTTTCGTTTGCGTCGGGTTGAGTTGTTGCGGGAGGATTTGATGCGGTCCTCCGCGCTGCAAGCTTTCTCGCGGAGAGCAAAAGCATTCCGAGAAGGATTCCTGCAAGAAGTGTCAGAAGGGGCGAAATATTCATTTATCCTCGGGCAAATCTGCGCCTTTCGGCCAAGATTAAGTACTGGACGCCCGGCGGTACCACGCGGTTCGTGCAGCCTTCAAGCGTTAATGGTGGGGTGATCGATATTCCTACTCGAAAATCAGATTCATCCCCAAAAATGCCGAGTTTTCCCGATTTGTTCCGATGTCGGGAATCTGCCGAACTGCAAGGTAAAGTTCAGTGGGCCGGGTGCCGACAACCCATTGATCTCTCATGTTTGGAGACGTGATTTGCAGGATAGGGTAGAAATAGTCTGGCTTTCCAGACCCTTGGGGGCGCCGCTTGGCTTGCGGGCGCACCAGGGATTCACATTGAGTTTGCGGGAGGGCCGACTCGATGATGCTCGGCGTGCCCTCGAGGGACTCTCCTCTACCAAATCAAAGGGATGCACACTTTTCGTCGTTGAACCGCGCCAACTCCTAAAGCTCCGTAATGAAATTCTAAATTCACTGCGCTCGTCTCCCTCGCTTGGGAAAGTGGGGTTCGTGCTGGTCGAGGGCAGTGAGTCGAGCACCGTGCGCACCTGGAAGAAACTCAAGCTGATTGAATCGAGTGATTGGCTGCTGGGGATAGTTAGACATCCCTTTGGCTTCAACATGCTCATGAGCGAAATTCAACGGGCTGCTCAAAATCTGGTGGTTCAAGCGACTCAAAACGACTTGAGTGCAATGCTGGCTCTGCGCGACTCCGAGGCCAAGGCTATCAATGAAATTGGACTTGCGATGACCAACCAGTCGTCAGTCGACAGCATGGTGCGTTTGGTGCTTGAAAAGGCCATTGATTTGTCTTCAGCTGATGCTGGATTTTTCCTCCTGCGTGAGAATCTTGGTGCAACACCGCGAGAAAGCGGTCCGGATCTTCGTCTGTTGCGTTCCAGTGGAAATCGTTTTTTTCAGAAGGCGCGGATCTGTAAAAGCCAGAACCTAAAGCTCAACAGTGAGCTCTTGGATCCGGGACGAAACGCATCCATTTCGTATGTCCTCAACAACGCCATCGGGCTTGTTTGGGAAGAAGGATGGAACGGCCCGGTTCCCAACGGTGCGAGTGCGAGCCAGGTGGGCCAGGTTTCTCTACCGCAGCTCCAGTTCGAATTTGACCCGCGAACCTACCGCATTTCAAGTTACTGTCTGTTTCCCTTACGCACACCGTCGGGTGAGGTGGTTGGGTTCATCCTTCTTGTGAATCGAAAGTCTAAAAAGAATGTTTATCTTGATTCACTCAACGATGTGACGCAGCACGTGACGAGTTTCAACTCCCACGATCTCGATCTCCTTGAGGCGATGGCGGCACAAGTTGGTGTGTCGCTCGATCATGCTCGCCTTATCCAGGATTTAAAGAGAGTGTTTGAAAGTTTTGTCGAGGCAAGTGTTGTTGCGATTGAGTCGCGTGACCCTTCCACAAAAGGGCACAGTGAGCGCGTGGCTGTGCTCACCTTGGGACTGGCACAAGCTGTCAACTCAACGTCTGCTGGACAGTACGCATCGGTCTTTTTCAACGAGAGCCAGCTTTATGAAATTAAATACGCTGCTCTGTTGCATGACTTCGGGAAGATTGGAGTTCGAGAAAACATTCTCCGCAAAGAACGGAAACTGTATCATCATGAACTTATGGCAATACAGGAACGTTTCCACCATCTCGAAAAACAACTAAACCTCAAATGCCTCGAAGATTATCTTGAGAGGTTGATGAATCGTGGACAGGTTCCGAGCCGCGAAGACATCGAAAGAATTCAGCTGGACGTGACAAACATTTCACGCAAACTCAAGAACTACTGGGAAAGCATTCTTGAAGCCAATGAACCTTCGGTTGTGAGTCATGAAAACTTCCAGAAGATTCTTGAAATTGCCGCTATACGGGCTTTGAAGGATGGAGAAGACACACAGCTGTTGCTCAACGACGAAGTGGAAAAGCTGACCATCAAGCGTGGCTCATTGTCGCTCTCTGAGCGACTGGAAATTGAAAGTCATGTGACCCACTCCTTTAAGTTCCTCATCAGCATCCCTTGGACCCGAGAGTTGGCCAATGTACCGGATATCGTCTACGCGCATCACGAACGTCTCGACGGCACGGGTTACCCGCGTCGGCTGGTCGCAGATGAAATTCCAATCCAGGCAAAAATCATGGCCATTGCGGATGTATATGATGCTCTTGTGGCCGTTGATAGACCCTACAAGTTGGCGCTTCCGCATGAGCGCGCTCTCACTATCCTCGAGGGCGAGGTGAGGGAGAACAAACTCGATTCCGATTTGTTCAAGATTTTTGTCGAAGCACACGTGGGTGAACTGATTAAATTGCCCAACAAAGACGAGGATTCAGCTGCTTGATGCTCTCTTTGCCAGCCCTTGTTTCAATTTCACAATTTTGACACAATCATCCTCTGTTGCCACCCAGAGGAGTCAGGCATGAAGCGAAGCTTTTTCCAAATGGCATGTGGTTTGTCTTTTTTTCTGTGTGTGTCCGGCCCATTGAGTGCCTACGCGAACACCCAGAACAAGCCCCCACTGTTCAGTACATTTGTTAAGAATGCACCGCCCCCGTGCGAGGTGCCTGCACCGAACTTCGATTTTATGGGTGAGCCATCAAGACCTTTTTCTTTTGCCAACCTGACCTCTGCAGCTTGGTTTGCTCGACAAGTGCAGCTCACCGCTGGTTATCGTCAGGAGGCCTGGGCAAAGCTTCCTCTCAAACCTTTGCGCGTTCAGGATTTTCAGGCTGATCCATGGGGGCTCCACGCCACGCTGCTCGAGTTCGACGATAAAGTTTTAGTGATGTACCGGGGAACCGAAGATGTGCTCGATTACGTGTTGAACGGTACGTTCTACACAACCCGAAAAGGTCGGGAATCGGGTTTGCCTGGGTGGGTACACGAAGGCTTTTTCTTCAACTTCCGATTGAGTTGGAGCAGGGTGCTTGAGGCATTGCGCGAATCAACCCAAACCGGCAAGTCGGTCGTTTTTGTGGGTCACAGCCTCGGTGGAGTGATGAGTCAGTATGCTGCATGGCTGGCAGAAAACGAGGGCATGAAGGTCATGCGTGTGTATTCGTTCCAATCTCCCAACCCTGGGGATATCGAGTTCAAAGCCGCTTTCGAAGAGCGTTTTGCCGGACGTCACTCAAATACACTCTACGGTGAAGATGTGACGCCGCACATTCCACCAATCCTGGAGGCTGCCGATGCATTTGGCAAAGCCTCGATCAAAAAAGTTGGAGATCTGGTTGCAGGACTGGCCAAGCGTGCTCGTTACGGGGCCCTCAACGAGCGCCTTGTGATTGCCGAGGATGGCACCTACCGCTCTGTGCCCGTCGATGCCATTGTTCAAGATGAAATCAATTACTGGAATTCCTATCAATCGAAGAGCGGTGGCAAGCCTTTTCCGTTGGGCCTGGGCGCGGAATCTCCGTTCATACGCGACCACGACATCGACCGTGTGTTGTGTTCTCTGGCGAAACTCATGTAATTCCTCAAGGTTCAATAAATATTGAATTAGTTTAAGAACGTCTTAATCACCTCTGGGATTCGACCGAAACCTCCTTATTGCTCGGCGCGCCCCTGAGGAGGATTTATGATGTTCCGCTACCGAATCTTTCCGGTTTTCGCTGGATGCATTCTCTTGGGTGGCTTTGGCTGTAAGCAGAAAGTAGAACACTCCCCTGAGGCCGAACTACTCGCAGTGAATGAATCAGATCCTGAGTATGCCCAGCGAATCAATGACAGTTCTGCTGTTCGTCCGGCTGTTCCCTTCGATTCAGGAGCGGAATATATCGATGTACGTGGAGTGGGCGACAGCGCTTGGTCGAACCTCAAGTCAACAACTCCTCCGGCATCGGGTATGTCTGCGGCGCTGCGCAGCTTTGACCCGACAGGTAAAATACTCAAAGGTGACTTAAATTTCATTAATTGGGAATCAAGTGTCGGTACACGCTGCAATTCATACTACGGTGTTGATTATGCGTTTCTTTCGAGTCCGCAGGCGATAATCGACGCCTTTCAGCATGGCTTCAATCTTTTTGGACTTGCCAATAATCATTCCGAGGATTGTAGCTCTGCGATAGATATCGATGGTCAAAAAACTTCTGGTGCAATCGCATCGCAGAAACAGATGCGTTCACTCTCACATCAAAAGTCTGTGCTGTGGCATGGTGTTGGGCCCGCAGGTGGGTCTTTATCATCACCAGCCGTACTCACCTTCAACGTTAAGGGGCGTGCCGTCAAAGTGGTTTTCGGTTCGGTCGCATTCCAAGGTTGGGACTGTGTCGATTCAACCTGCGAGGCGAGAGTACAGGGATTGCTGAACGCCATGATGAATGCGCAGGGGGATTTGAAGATTTTATCTTTGCATTCGCAGGGGGCAGAGGCATTCAATCGCGGAAAAAAATGGTCGGAGCGATTCGTGCGTGAGTTCTCCGGTGACATCGTTTTTGCACATGGACCACATACCTGGGCGGGAATTAAAGTTCTTCCAAAACCCGATGGTCGTGCGGGAGTGGTTTTTCACGGACTCGGAAATTTCATGCACAACCAGGTCGCTCCCAATCCGGACAACCTCATTGGACGTGTTCTTCTCGACTCCAAGACACTCCAGCCAAAGCAAGTCCAGGTGATTCCTGTGCTGAACAATGCTGTTGGTGTGGATGTGGTTCTGGCACCTGCAGCGAAAGGCTTACCCAAGGCGAATATGGAATGGACACGAGCTGCGCTCCCTGCGCATAAGCCCGTGCCCATTGGATTTGCGAATATCAAGTGAAAGCATTTTTCAGAAAAAGCGAGAATCCGCGTCAGTGATGCTGACGCGAGAAGTTACTTTTTCTGGCTAGCAGCAATCAGATTGAGAGCGCTTCCTGCCTTGAACCAGCCGATCTGCTGATCATTGAAGGTGTGGTTCAGCGTGATTGTGTCCTTGGTGCCGTCTGGATGCTTCACTGTGAGCGTGAGAGCTCGACCCGGAGCAAGATTCTCCACGTCGAGGTCGAAGCGGTCGTGTTCGCGAATCTTGGCGTAATCTTCCGGATTCGCGAAGGTCAGAGGCAACATGCCTTGCTTTTTTAGGTTGGTCTCATGGATGCGCGCGAAGCTCTTGGTGATGATCGCGCGACCGCCGAGGAAGCGTGGTTCCATCGCAGCGTGCTCACGCGATGAACCTTCGCCGTAGTTTTCTTCGCCAACCACAATCCAGCCGATTTTCTGGGCTTTGAGATCGCGAGCAACCTGCGGAACGCCAGCATAATTGTTCTTTGTGACGTTAAGAACACTGTCCATCTTGTCGTTGAACGAGTTGGTTGCCGTGATGAGCAGGTTGTTCGAAATGTTGTCGAGGTGGCCACGGTACTTCAACCATTTTCCAGCGGCAGAGATATGATCCGTGGTGCACTTGCCTTTGGCTTTGATGAGCAGAGCAAGGTCGCGGAAGTCATTTCCAAGATCGGGTTTCTCAAAGGCCTTGAGAGCCTGGAGGCGATCCGATGCAGGGTTGATGGCCACATTCACCTTTGCACCATCAGCTGCCGGTGCAACGAAGCCAACCTCATCTGGGACAAAGCCCTTGGGTGGGAGATCGAGACCTGTAGGAGCATCGAGTTTCACGGTTTCGCCCTTGTCGTTTTTCAAGGTGTCCTTTGTGAAATCGAAGCTCAGTGAACCAGCAAGGGCGAGTGCGACAACTGTTTCAGGCGAAGCAACAAACGCGTGTGTTTGGGGGTTACCATCGTTGCGGGCCGTAAAGTTGCGGTTGAATGACGTCACAATCGAGTTTGGTGTCCCGTCTTTGATATCGTGACGTTTCCACTGACCAATGCATGGGCCGCACGCGTTAGCGAGGACTTTGCCGCCGATAGCTTCGAGAGCAGCAAGCTGGCCATCGCGCTCAATGGTCGCGCGGACTTGCTCAGATCCTGGTGTGATAGTGAACTCGGCTTTTGTTTTGAGGCCTTTAGCTGCCGCGGCCTTGGCGATGGTCGCAACGCGATCGATATCTTCATATGAAGAGTTGGTGCACGAACCGATGAGAGCCACTGAGAGTGTTTCGGGCCAATTGTTTTCTTTGACAGCTTTAGCGAACTGGCTGATGGGGAAAGCCCTGTCAGGAGTAAATGGACCGTTGATGTGTGGCTCGAGTGTGTCGAGATCGATTTCGATCACTTGGTCAAAATACTTCTCAGGATTTTTCTCGACATCAATGTCGGCGCAAAGAAGTTCCGCATTTTTCTCTGCCATCTGTGCAACGGCATCGCGGCCAGTTTTGCGGAGATAATCTGCCATGCGGTTGTCGAAGGGGAAGACCGATGTCGTCGCGCCGATTTCGGCACCCATATTGCAAATTGTGCCTTTGCCCGTGCATGAGAGCGAGTTACAGCCTGGACCGAAGTACTCGACAATTGCGCCCGTTCCACCCTTCACGGTGAGAATGCCTGCGAGCTTCAAGATGACATCTTTAGGCGAGGTCCAACCCTTGAGGGAACCTGTGAGCTTGACACCAATCAGCTTGGGCCACTTTAATTCCCAGGCCATTCCAGCCATCACGTCGACAGCATCTGCACCTCCGACACCGATTGCAAGCATTCCAAGGCCGCCCGCGTTTGGTGTGTGGGAGTCGGTGCCGATCATCATGCCGCCTGGGAAAGCGTAGTTTTCAAGAACAACCTGATGAATGATTCCTGCGCCGGGCTTCCAGAAGCCGATGCCGTATTTGAGCGACACTGATGAGAGAAATTCATAGACTTCAGCGTTGTCTTTGTTTGCAGTTGCGAGATCGGATTTTGCACCGTTTTCGGCCTGGATCAGGTGGTCGCAATGCACGGTTGATGGAACCGCAACTGTTGGAATGCCCGCAGACATGAACTGCAAAAGTGCCATCTGAGCAGTGGCGTCCTGCATCGCAACGCGGTCGGGATAGAAATCAACATAGTTTTTGCCGCGAGCGAAGCTCTGGGCTGCTTCTGGCTTCAAGCTCTCAGCCGAAGGAGCGAGATGCGTGTAGAGGATCTTTTCTGTGAGAGTGAGCGGACGGTTGAGTGCACCGCGAACCGTTTGGAGCCGGGAACTCATGTTGTTGTAAACACGTTGCATCATACTGATGTCTTGAATCATTGTGTTTCTCCGTGAAAAGAGTCGTGGTGAAAAGCACCGCGGCGAAAGGTTATCACCCCCTGAGCAGACCGGAAAGCCAAGGAGCACTTGAAACTTTTGAAATGGATATTCAAGATTTTGATATGGGCGTTGATTTTGCAGGGGGGGATTCCTGATTTTTTAGAATTCCGCCGCAGAATGCAGCTTTTAGGCGATATTTTCTTTTTTTTTTAATCAGGCTTGACAAGACGGTGACGCATCAGCTAATCCCCCGACACGCCAGTTTGGCCCTTTCGTCTAGAGGCCTAGGACACCTCCCTTTCACGGAGGCGACACGGGTTCGAATCCCGTAAGGGTCACCAAAAAACCGCAGGTCAAAGATCTGCGGTTTTTTTTTAATTTTTTTTTAATGTTTCGGTCTGTTTTTGGTAGATTTTGAAATGAGCACGGCAGGCCCCGTTGTTAAAAAAAAGCGGCCTTGGCGGCCGCTCTTCTTTTTGACCCTTTCGTCTAGCTGGTCCAGGACATCTCCCTTTCACGGAGGCAACACGGGTTCGAACCCCGTAAGGGTCACCAGCCTTCAGCGGCCTTAATTTAGGCTTTCTTCGCCCACGATGCACACCATCCAGTTGCCTTAACCTTGCCATTTGCGAACAGCTGGCAGGAACCAACGTCTGCGCCTTCGATCTGGCCAGCAGGGTTGTAGAACATGCAGTTTGCGCAGTTCTGGCCAGAAAAGGGGACGCCGCTCTTCTCTGTTTGAAGATTGGCGGGGACATCAGCAGCGTTGTGCTTGTAGTTGAGTCCGACGGCTGTTGGATCGCTCTCGCTCAAGAGAGTGAGGGTTTCGCCTCCTGCGGCTGCCGGTGTGGTGGCAGCTTCGGTTGCAGGTGTGGCGGCTGCATCGGCTGCACCTGCAGCAGTTGGTGCGCCGGCAGGAGCTGCACCTGTGCTGTCAGGCTTGGAGCACTGGGTGCAGGCATTGAGTGCGGCGACCGCAGGAAGACCAACGAGAACTCCGAAACTCATTTTCAATGCGTCACGACGTGTTTTCTTCTGACTCATCTGAAACTCCTTTTCAAAAAAAAGAACGGTACATAGAAACAATGTACCGTTCTTTTTTTTGGAGACAAGAAAGCTGTTTGGTTTTTAACGACAACACTGGGCAGAAATGTCGTCTTCAAGAATGCTTCAGCGAGGCTTGCGCGGCGCAGCGCAAACCTCGCTTTAATCTGGATCAACTCAGAGTTTTGAAGGCGATGCAGCCGTTGGTTCCGCCGAACCCGAAAGAATTCGAAATCACCGCTTTGATACGACGCTCAACCGCTTTGTGCGGCGTGTAATTCAGATCGCATTCGGGATCCGGGTTTTCGAGGTTGATTGTCGGTGGAATGAGGCCTGTGTGCAGTGCCATGACACTGAAGACAGCCTCGATACCTCCGGCAGCTCCGAGAAGGTGACCGGTCATGCTCTTGGTGGAACTAATATTGAGGTTGCGTGCGTGGGTTCCGAATAAGGTTTTGATGGCGGCAGTTTCGTTGGCGTCGTTGGCTTCTGTCGATGTGCCATGCGCATTGATGTAGCCCACATCTTCCGGATTCAGGCCGCCCGTTTTGAGGGCCTGTGCCATTGCCCGAACCGCACCTTCACCCCCGGGTGCGGGAGAGGTCATATGGTATGCATCTCCGCTCATGCCATAGCCGCAAAGTTCAGCATAAATTCGCGCACCACGAGCCTTCGCAAACTCGAGATCTTCGAGGATGAGAACGCCCGCACCTTCACCCATGACAAAACCGCAGCGCTGCGCATCGAAGGGGCGAGAAGCTCGGGTTGGTTCGTCGGCGAACTTTGAGCAAAGAGCTTTCATTTTCCCAAACCCGGCGAAGGCAAGCTGACTGAATGCTGCTTCTGAACCACCAGCGATCATGACCTTTGCACGACCCGTTTGAATCAGCATGAGCGCTTCACCGATGGCATGCGTGCCGCTTGTGCAGGCTGTGGTTACGCAAATGTTGGGGCCCTTAGCACCGGTTTCCATGGCAGTGATACCTGCAGCCATGTTGGCAATGAAGCCAGGGATAGTGAAGGGCGAAACACGGCTCGGATCTTTTTCATGCATGGTGATGATCTGGTCTTCAACATAGAGAAGTCCACCCACACCAACGCCAATCGAGACACCTGTCTCCAGCTTGAGTTGTTCGGAGAGTTCGAGCTGAGCATCTTGAAGCGCCATGCGTGCGGCTGCAACAGACATTTGAACGAAGCGTTGATTTCTCTTGGCCTCTTTTTCATTGGAGAAGAATGGTGTTGGGTCGAAGTTTTTGACCTCACCTCCGATCTTCACGGATTGTTTTTCCAAATCGAGCAGGCTGACCTTACCGATGCCGCTGACACCGTTCAGCACAGCCGACCAGCAGCTCTCGAGATTGTTGCCAACCGGTGAAAGTATACCCAAACCTGTTACTGCAACTCGCTTCATTCTCGCCCTTTCTCTGGATTTCGACCCGGGGTGGGTCGACTGCGTTGCGGGACTATACTTTTGGGTATAATCCTGCGCAACAACGGGGGCCTCATGACACAGCAGTTTTACAGTGCTCTGAACAGTGCGCAGTGTTTTCTCTGGGATTTTGACGGCTGTTTTGCAGATACCGAGCGTCTGCACTTCGTTGCGTATCAGAAGGCTTTCGCTGCTGTTGGCCATGTCATTAGTGAAGAGGACTACTACCCCTCGTTTACCCATCTGGGCGATGGCACGCGCCGCGAAATTATCACGCATGGGCTGAAGATCGAGGAACAGGACATTGTTCGAGCTAAAGCCGAGGCTTATTTGGAGCTCATCCGCTCTGGGCCAGTCACATGTTTCTCTGAAACTCTGCCGCTTGTTCGCTTGATGCATCGGTGTGGTGCAAAGGTTGCGATTGCCAGCAATAGCTCTGAAAAGGAGATTCTTACCGTGCTCACCACGGCAGGATTCCCGATTGGAGAAGTCGATTTGATTGTCGGGAAAACAGCCGGCCTGAAAAAAAAGCCAGCACCTGACATTTTCCTGCATGCTCTCGAGCGGCTCGGCATGACTGCTGAGCGTGCCATTGTTCTTGAAGACTCAAACCGAGGTCTTGAGGCTGCTGCGGCAGCAGGTTGTGCGGCTCTTTGGATTCGCACCCGCTACAACGCAGGTTTGCAAACCAGCCAACCTTTTCTCAAAGCGCTCTCGCATCAGGAACTCTTGCAGCAGCTGGAGGCTCTTCACTCGCCCAGCACTTCATTTTAATCTCTCAGCTCAAGAGGTTTACCGCGCATGTGGATGGACAATTGGGTCTTGAATCAGCCGTTTCGCTGCTGGCCAAAGGTAAATTGCGCGCCTGAAAATCATCGGATTCTATTTCGATTCTTCGAATCCGTGCGGCCGGTTGTGGTGTTGTCGAGCTCCAATGCGGCGGCTCGTGAAACATTTGAGGAGCGTTGTGTTGCACACGGTGTTCCTGTTTTGCAGCGGCGCGGTGGTGGCGGAACGGTGGTTCTAGGACCAGGCTGCCTTGTTCTGACCTTTGCTTTTTTTGCAAAAGAACTCTTTTCAAATCAACGTTATTTTTCAATCATTAATCAGTTGTGGGCCGATGCCCTGGGCGAAGCCGGCATTCCAGGGCTTGTGACACGTGGGCACTCCGATCTCGCTTTTGCCGACAAAAAAATCGCTGGCACCAGTCTTTTCCGGCGAAAGCATCTGGTGGTGTATCAGGGTAGCTTGTTGGTCAATCCCGATTTTGAACTCATCGGTGAACTGCTCCAGCATCCGAGCCGTGAACCTGATTACCGCCGTGGGCGTTCGCATGGTGAGTTTCTCACCTCGGCCTCAGAACTTGGTTATCAAGGGAACGCGCGCGAACTCGGCCTGCACTGCACCCGTTTTTTCGAAAAACACGCAGCTGAACGCCTCATGGGTGAATTTGCGGAGCTAGATTCGATACCTCCGCACCAACGTTAAAAGCAGTCGCCTGCAGAAACTTATTGACTGACCGGCCAGTCGCTTGATAAGCCTTCGGTAGCAATCGATACACATGATTCATCATGAGGGGATTTCCCCGGGGAGAGCAGCTATGAAATTAAATTGCCTGGCTCTGTTGGTCGCATGCATTCTGCCACGCATCGCACTGAGCGCCAGCGTACCGCTGCAGGCCTATGCTGTTGTGCACCCCGCGGCTCAAAATCCTGCTCAAACAGAATCCTGCGTCCATTCGGCCACGGCATTGAATTGCGTGCAGTATCTTTACAATCACGATGGAGACACCCTCACTGTGCGCATCAATCATGTTCATCCGCTGCTGGGCGAACGGATCTCGGTGCGCGTGCATGGAGTCGACACCCCGGAAATGTATTCGACCGATGTCTGTGAGCGCCGCGCAGCTGTGATTGCGCAACGCGTAGTGAAAACTCTTCTCAGCAGCGCGCAACGCATCGATTTGGTTTCAGTTCAGCGCGATAAATATTTCCGGATTCTGGCCGATGTACGGGCCGATGGCGAAAGCGTTGCACAATTACTTCTGCGGCAGGGGCTGGCTTACCCCTACAATGGTGGAACTAAAATTTCGTACGATTGGTGTGAGGCAGCGAACGCACAATAGTGCGTGGTCATTCTTTTTTAATCGAGAGATGATGACCTGCTCGAATCGAACACAGTCCCAGCGCTACAGGCTCTCGATCTCGGCGAGAGTCACATCTCTGTGGCAAACAGCCCGCAGGGTTTTCGGGTTGAGCGCAGAGAGCAGTATTCCGTGATTCCGTTTGAGTTCTTCCAGCAACTTCAGAGCTGGGATGCTAAATTTTAGAATGACAATGTTGCTCTCTGGCTGCGGTACTTCAGCATGCGGTAGAATCGAACGCAACCAATTAGCAAGAGTGCTGGCTTTCAAGTGATCTTGTTTGAGTTCAGGAATGTGATGTTCGAGAGCCCAGAGCGCTCCCGCAGCGAGAATTCCTGCCTGCCGCATTGTTCCCCCGAGTCTTTTGCGGAGCAGTTTCGCTCGGTGAATATGTTTGCGTGAACCTATCAGACAACTTCCCACGGGCGCTCCGAGCCCTTTGGAAAAGCAGACTGAAAGCGTGTCAAACAATGCACCATAAACTCTAAGAGGGGTTTGGGTTGCGACGTGTGCATGCCAGAGGCGCGCGCCATCCATATGAATAGCAATGCCCTTCCCGCGGCTCCATGACGAAAGTTGTTGCAGATGTTCAAGCTCATGGATGCGACCGCCAGAGAAGAGGTGCGTGTTTTCGAGTGCAAGGAGTTTTGTGGCTGGAGCTACAAAAGATCCCTCGCCCACAAATAGTTCCTCGAGAGATTCGAGGCATGGTTTAAAACCATCAACGAGCTGCGGAGCAACCGGTTGGAGGCCTGCGAGTGCTGCCAGAGCTCCACTTTCGGCCCGGAGAATATGGTTGTCCGGTGCGCAAAAAACAGCATCACCGGGAATACAGTGCAGCTGCAATGCAATTTGATTGCTCATTGTTCCCGAGGGAACGAAAAGCGCGGCTTCATGCCCGAAAAGTTCCGCGGTGCGTTGTTCGAGGGCAAGTACGGTTGGGTCTTCATCATAGAAACTGTCGCCCACTGGAGCACAGGACATTGCTTCACGCATTTCGGGCGTAGGACACGTGAGAGTATCCGAACGCAGATCCAGAATGCGCTTCACATCGCAGCTTTCAGAAGAATTTCGTGAATATGACTTTCGAGTTGTGCCAGCTCTTCGCCACTCAGCTGAAGAATCCGGAACACATAACCCTGAGGGGTGGGTATCGGAACCTCAACGGCAGCGCGGATTTCTTCGATGCGGCCGATGCCTTTGAGAATTTTGCTTCCGGGACTTTGCGGCTCACCCAGGAAAAGCTGGAATTCCAGAAGCGTGGTTTTCGCCTTGAACGGTTGATTCTGCGGATTATTGACAGTGATGAAGAGCCCGTGTGGAGCGAGTTCTGTGGTTTCGAAGCGAGAGAATCGAGTTGTACCGAGGCTTTTGAGAAGAACCGTATTTTTCGAAACACACGCTGTGCCGAAGGGGCCTTCGGGTTGTCCGAGAATGCGCGCAGAATGGTTTACTTTCGATTCATCAAGATTAAACGAAGCGAGTTCAGGCGCAGTTGGTGAGTCTGTGGGTTTGACTCGCTCATCGAGCAGTTTTTCCGGAACATGTTTATTGCTCATGGATGGCCCTCGCTGCGTCCGGTTATCTGCTTCGAACTCGCAGACACGCCAAGGACTCGGCGCAAGTCACCACAATCATTCATCTCTGTCAAGGTAAAACTCGGGTTACAAAATACTCTCAGCAACCAGCATCTTGCAGACTTCGAGACTGCTCATGCGCTCGGTTGTGGCCTTGAAGTTCAACACCAGACGGTGTTGCAACACCGAGGGAGCCACCGCCTGAACGTGTTCCCACTGAACCTGGTTTGCGTTGCGCATGAAGGCTGTGGCTTTGGCGGCCAACACCAGGGCCTGTGAAGCGCGCGGACTTGCTCCGTATTCGACGAAGTTCTTCACCGAGCCCAGTTGGCTGTCGGCTGGGCGCGAATTACGCACGAGACGCACACAAGCCTCAATCATCGATTGTGGCATGGGAATCTGCTCGATGGTGGAGCGCGCATTCACTATGAGAGCTGAGCCGGGCAGGGGAGCAAGCTCCTTGTCGAGGCCAGACAGAACAGCAACTTGAACTTCCGTTTCGAAGTTGGGGTAGCCCACGTCGATGTTCACCAGAAAGCGGTCGAGCTGAGCTTCAGGCAATGGGAAAGTACCCTCATTTTCAATCGGGTTTTGGGTGGCGAAGACGTAAAAAGGTCGAGGCAAAGCTCGGCTTTGGCCGTTTAAGCTAACCTGGCGCTCCTGCATGGCCTCGAGGAGTGCCGATTGTGTTCTCGGAGAGGCGCGGTTGATTTCGTCTGCGAGCACGAAGGGTGCAAATATTGGCCCAGGCACGAAACTGATGCGCTTAAGGTCTGGGTTTTTCTCGTCGAATTGAATCGTGTCACCGCCCAGTATGTCATACGGCGTAAGGTCGGGGGTGAACTGAATGCGCTTGTATCCGCATCCCAGAGCCTGCGCCAAGGAGCGAACCAGAGTGGTCTTGGCCACACCCGGAGCTCCCGTGAGAAGTGCATGACCCCCACAGAGAACCGTGGTGACCACCAGGTCGATCACCTCGGGTTGCCCCAAAACTTTTGTTCCCAACAAACGGCGCAGTTCATTCGTGTTTTCGCGGAGCTGGTTCAAATCCATTGGAAAGTCCCTCGATTGGCACGTGAGAAGTGTCCGGGATTGCCGGGAAGCCGTCAAGATTGACCCTGACGGTACACTTCCTTAGAACGACCGAAGCGTGATTTTTCTGGCAGACACCCTCAGAATCGATGCGGAAAGAAAAGGCACCATGACTCACTCCAAGGAAGACCAGATGAAACCTCAAGCACAGAGCACCTCACACGAGCGTATTCGCACTGGCGCTCAAGTCGCCGTGATAGGCCCAGGTGTCTTCGGACGCGCCCTGGCGAGTTGTGCACTCCAGGGTGGCTCGACCGTCACGCTGCTGGGTTTGGATGAAGCAGCTCTCAAGGATGCTCGCGATGAATTTGGTGCTCAGGGAGAAATGAATCTGCTCACCATGGACGAAGCGGGATTGTCTTCGCTCGAGGGTCGCCGTCTCGACCTCATCATTTTGGCAGTGCCCTGTCAGGCACTGCGTTCAGCTTGCACTTGGTTGCGCACCAGGCTTTGGCCAAGGCTCTCTCTGAGCAATGGCAAGACCAGCGTTCTCTGTGCAGCCAAGGGGATTGAGCTAGAAACATTGAAATTGCCGCATGAGATTCTCGACGAATGTTTGCCTCCGGAAGCCGGTAAAGGTCTGCTCAGTGGGCCCAGTTTTGCGAAAGAACTGCACGCGGGTTTGCCAACTGCAATCGTTGTTGCCTCACGCGATGAAGATGTGAAGCGTGTAGCCGAGCAGTTGCTGCATCGCCCTTATTTTAGGGTTTATGGCACGGATGATGTGGTCGGTGTCGAAATTGGCGGGGCTGTCAAAAACGTTATTGCCACTGTTGCCGGAGTTGTTGATGGCCTGGAGCTTGGGCACAACGCACGAGCCGCCGTTGTTACGCGCGGTTTAGGTGAAATGGCACAAATGGGAGTGGCGTTGGGTGCAAATCCAATGACCTTCCTCGGCCTAAGTGGGCTGGGCGACCTCATCCTCACTTGTACGGGTGATCTCTCTCGCAACCGCCGCTTCGGTCTCACCATTGCTCGCCACAGTGATCGCCCGATGGATCAGGTGCTTGCTGAAATCGGCGAAGTTGTTGAAGGCTATACAACGGCGCGCAGTGCCTGGCTTCTCAGTCAGCGGCTAAAGCTCGACACCCCCATTTTGAAGATGGCGTATCAGGTTCTTTATGAGGGTCGACCCGTTCGCGATGCTGTGCAGCATCTTCTCAATCGTGAACAAAAAGGCGAGTTCGATTGGATAAGCAAATGAAAAATAGTTTGGAAGTGCTGATTGCGCAGGTCGTGCGGCAGCTGTTGGACAACCCATCACAAATGCATCTCGTCCTGGTGCCCACCGACAATGATGCTTTGATAGCAGAGGAATGTCTGCGCCAAATGGCTGGTGAGGCCCTTGGACAGAATGAGCTTGTATCGCTGCCCAACTTCATACAATCGGGAGTCTATCGGTTCGAATCATCTCGCAGGTTGCTTGCGCGGCGTCTCGGAGCTTTGCATCGCATCCGCACGGGTGGCGTGCGCTGTGTGGTCACCTCATCCCCCGCTCTGATGCGCGTTGTACCATCGGCGAAGTGGTTGGGTGAAAACACCCTTTTGCTGCGCGAGGGCGATGAACACGATCAGGATGGCGTTTGGGATCAGTTGCAAACTTTGGGCTACCAGACAGTTCAGCGCGTTGAAGAGGTCGGTGAATGTGCAGTGCGGGGGGGGATTCTCGATCTCTGGACGCCTGGAGAACGCCATCCGGTTCGGTGTGAATTTTTCGGTGACACAATTGAAAAAATCCGATCGTTTCGGCCAGCCGATCAGCGCTCGTTTGCAACTCTCGCTGAAATCAGTGTGCTTCCAGCACGCGAGTTTGTGTGGCCGGGTGAGGAAGAGGTTTCTGCATGGATCGATCGATTCAATAAAGCCATTCTGGCTCAAGGGTTGCCCGGAACATTGCGCAATGACCTGCTCGAGAACATACGGTGTTCAATTCCATTCCCTGGGATCGACGATCTCACCCAACTCTTTTCGTCCACAGAATTCGTGTTGCCGCTTGAATTCCTGTCACAAAACCTCGACCGATCTCTTGAGATTCACATGCTCGCGGAATCTTCCCAGCTCTATCAAGGGTTCAAGGAAGTTTTCGATCTTTATGAAAGTGCATGGCAGTCAGCCTATGGAAAAGCATTTTTAACAATCAAACCAGAGAAGATTTTTCCTGGAGCTGAAGATTTTTCTGGCTGGCTGAAAGAGCACAATAGCTCCGAGCACGAGAATCCATTTGCGCTGCCACTTGAGGTTGAATCTCGTTTTCACGCAGCGGGTAAACGCAAGTTCTCAGAACGAGTGCAGCTCGTGAGAGAATTATTGAACGAGAATAGTGCTTTTGGATGTGTTTTTACGAGTGTTTCAAGAGATGCTTGTCTTGAGTTCGCAGCACTCCTGCGGGCACAATTTTCCAGCAACTCTAAAGTCGAGATTCCTGAAGGTGAAATTCCACATTTCTCCCTCAAAGACTTTTTCTCGCCACCTGCGCCTGGGGGCGCGCAATTTTGGCAGGCACGCCTCGGTAAGTTTGCACAACCCTTTTACTTGCCTGAATCGCGGCAGCTGGTTCTCCCGGAAGAGTGGTTGCGTGGTGTCAGCAAAGACCATTCTCTCGAGGTGTTTACCGAGGAAGAGTCGCGCATCGCATCGCGGGAAGCCACCGAAACACTGCTCACTCAGCACTTCGGCGACTTCTCTGAAGGTGACCTGGTGGTTCACGTTCAGCATGGTATCGCCCGATTTCGCGGTTTGATGACCATTAAATTAATGGATATCTCTGGCGATTTTCTCGTTCTTGAATATGCAGGGAACGACAAAATCTATGTGCCAGTGCACAAGCTCAATCTTGTTCAGCGCTATATCGGTGCGGGCAAGGCCGATGAATCTTTGCTCGATTCACTCAAGAGTTCGCAGTGGGAAAAACGCAAAACCCGGGCGAAGGAAGAGGCCCAGAAGCTTGCTAAGGAGCTTCTCGAGCATCAGGCTCGACGCGCTACAACCCCTGGTCATGCCTATGCCACCATTGAAGACAATTACATGCTGTTCGAGGCTGCTTTTCCATACGATGAGACTCCTGATCAGCTTCGCGCTACGCGGGAAATTCAGGCTGATATGAGTCGTCCCAAAGCAATGGATCGCCTTCTCTGCGGTGACGTGGGTTTCGGCAAGACAGAAGTTGCGATGCGGGCTGCCTATCGCGCAGTGCTCGATGGCAAGCAGGTGGCGTGGCTTGTGCCGACAACCGTATTGGCACACCAGCATCACCGCAGCCTCAAAGAGCGCTTTCAGCAGTTTGGAGTGCAGGTCGAGATTCTCGATCGTTCGAGTGGCGCAGGTGGAGCATCGAAGCTTCTCAAAAAGCTGTCTGAGGGCGCAGTTGATATTCTTGTGGGCACGCATCGGCTTCTATCGCCGGACGTGAAATTTCGCGATCTGGGTCTTCTTATCGTTGATGAAGAGCAGCGGTTTGGTGTTCTTCAGAAAGAGAAAATCAAAACTCTTTCCTATGGGATTGATGTTCTCACCATGAGTGCGACGCCGATTCCTCGCACGCTACAAATGGCTATGATTGGGTTGAGGGAGTTAAGCCTTCTGACAACTCCTCCAAAAGCTCGCCTTGCAGTCAAAACATTCGTTTGTCCGTTTGATGAAACCACTATCCGTGATTCCATTCGCTATGAATTGGCTCGTGCTGGGCAGATCTTCTTCGTGCATAACAGAGTCGAGGATCTCCCTTCGGTCGAGCAATACCTCAAGCAGCTTGTACCAGAAGCCCGCATTTGTGTTGGTCACGGCAAAATGCCCCAGAAGGAGCTCGACAAGACTGTCATTGAGTTCATGGATCAAAAGTTTGATGTGCTTTTGTGCACAACAATCATTGAGTCGGGTATCGATATGCCCAACGTCAATACCATTATTGTGCAAGACGCGGATCACTTTGGATTGTCGCAGCTCTATCAATTGAGGGGGCGTGTTGGCCGTCGTTCCACCCGTGGATATGCTTATTTCTTGATGTCACCAGGTGCACGCGATGAGGACGATGGCGTCAAGCGTCTCGAGGTTTTGCGTGAACATCAGGATTTAGGCAGTGGCTTTGTGATTGCAAGCCAGGATCTGGAAATGCGTGGAGCTGGGAACATCATGGGTGATGATCAAAGCGGCCGTGTCACAGAGGTTGGCCTCGAAACCTACATGCACATGCTCGACGATGCGATCCGTTCGATTGGTGGGCGGAAGGTGCGTGTCCTTCCAGAAGCGGAAATTCAGGTTCCGATAGAAGCACAAATACCGGAAGACTATGTACAGAATTCCAAAGAGCGACTGCGTTTGTATCGGCGCTTCTTTGGTGCTCGAAATGAAGACAATCTTCAGTCCCTCACGCTCGAGTGTGCTGACCGGTTTGGTCCCCCACCTCAGTCAGTTCTTCACTTGGCAGACATGGCGCGGGTGAGGCGTTGGTTGATGAGCTTTGGTGGTATTGGATTGAACGTTAACGACGATTTCACCGAAGTGAAGATTAGCCCTGAGGTTCTTCAAGCACGTGATGATACCGATGCTGAGGCGATCGTGAAGCGGATCTTCGACGTCTGCAACCGTCAAGTGAAGGGCGTTCGCCTTACCCCCGACGGGCGATTGCTGCTACCCTTAAAACGAAAGCAGTTTCGTCCTGAATCTGGATACACAGGCTTGGGTGAGCTGAAGAAACTTCTGACCTTGTTTGCAGGTGAAACTTATGTGGAGGCAGCGCCGAAGGGGTGATGTGTTTGTTCCAGGTTTGGTGTGTTTTCTCGGTTGCCTATTGCCAGGCAGCATTTTCGCCCAAAGTATGGGATCAACCGGATCGCCGACCCCCACCGACATAACTTCCGCTGTCCGTCCGAGTGCCTTGAAGCGTAGCCAATTGGCCGCACTTCGAAAAGCAGTCGAAGCTGCCATCGAAAATGAAGATTTTTTTGAGGCTGAAGCTCGTCTCAAGCAGGTAGACGCTGCAACCCTGAAAGATGATCAAAAATTTCTTTTCTATCAGGCTGTGGTTGCTAAGGGCCTGTATCGCCTCGCCGAGGCAGAAGATTTTTTGAAACAATCTTTGCGCAAAGACAAAAACAACGGCGACGCGCTTTTTGAAATGGCTTTGCTTCTGATGGAAAAGAAGAAGTGGAAAGATGCAGAGGTTTTGCTTTATCTCGCAGGAGATTCCCCTGCTCTGAGCAGCAAACGCCAAACCCTACTCCCATACTACATAGGCGTTGCTTCATTCGAATCTGGAAAAATTTTTAGTGCCCGCAACAGTTTTTCAAGGCTGAACTGGGCAAACGCACTTGATCCTGCCTTGGAGCAGTCGGCAGGTGCATTTCTCGGGCGAATAGCGCGTATCAGACCCTGGAGTATCATTGCTCCACTGACCTACCAGTACGAATCCAACATGCTCGGTATATCCGAGTCGACACCTCTTCCGGATGGATACAGCCAGCGTCATGGCAGTAAGATTGTTGCGGGCGTGTTCACCAACTGGAATGGCCTTGGGGGAGCAAACCCAGGCGACGGTCCCTGGGGACTCTCTTTGCGCCTCTTGAATATTCATGCGCTTCCCGATGAGTTTCGTAGCCTGAACGTCCTTTTCGTTGAACCAGAAGTGAACTGGTCTCGCTTTCTTGGGGAGCGGTGGGGAATGGTCAAATCGGCTGCGGTTGCCAATCGAGTGAGTGTCGGTGGCAAGGCAGCAACAGCCTCTGGCCTTTTGCGCGTGACTTTTCTCGAAACAGAGGCCACCGCAGGCTACGAGGCGGATCTGCAAAAATCATCAACCTCGGATCGCTCGGTTTATATCCTGAGGCTGTCGAGAGAATGGCCATTGTGGGCGCGCGGAACTCTTTCCTTGGCGCTGCCATCTGAGATGGGTGCAAGATTACCTGTCGACAGAGAGAATCCGGGTGAGCAGAGGATTGATGTTTCATTAGCGCCGGCTTTGAGCTGGATCCCTTTGCGTAGAATGTCGCTCAGGTTCAGCGAAAAATTTGCATATGAACGAGTCTCCGAGGCCACTAACCCCAGCTATTCGTTGCTCAAAACCACGCCGGCGTTGACTCTTTCATTCATCGCTCAGCCCTATTTAGTTGTGAGTGGTAGTTTCTCTTATGAGCTCGAGAAAAGAACCGGTGAAGCAAACGCTGTGAAGAAAGCATCTGCTTCTATCTCGGTATTGGGCGTACTCTAAAGAAGCATTTTTTAAACTCGGCTCACATATCTGGCAGCAGAGATAAACAACAACCCGAATTTCAGCTCAATACAGTTCGCACACGCTTGCTGAAATCTCGAATGGCTTCCTGAATGCTTTGACCTTGATCGACCGCCTGACGCACTTCAATGGCCTGCAGGAGGTCACTCATCACGTCACCTGGATCGGGTTTCTGCGAGCAGCTGCAGGAGCCCGTGTTCTCGAGTTCAGTGACAAAAGAGTTAAGTTCATCGACAGTGTATTTTTGAGCCAACTCACGCAGAGCCTTCACGTCCATGGCCATGTTCCCTTGTGTTTATGAAGTTGTATGGGGCGCGCAGATCACTGCACCTATTCAGACCAGGACACCGTTGTCTTTAAGGAAATTCCTCAGGCTTTCTTCGCGCGTTGTGCACAGAGAAGCGACAATTTTACCATCTTTGACAAGCGCGAGAGTCGGAAGATTCTCGATTTCTACATGTTCTCGAGACTCAGGATTCTTCTCTGCATCGATCTTGAAGATTTCCATCTTGTGCTCTTCTGCAACACGCCGGAACATGGGCGCTGCCATGCGGCATGCACCGCACCAGCTGGCATAGTAATCGACCAGAGCAAGGCTACTGGAAGCAATGCGTGTTGAAAAATCAGCGTCGGACAATTCGATAAAATCAGTCATGCTTTCAATCCCCTCGTTTGCTCCTTCGGGTCGCGTACTTGACCGACCTGGAACGTTTGCTCGCGGACGCGCGTAGCTTCCGCTTTGAGCTTCTTTCGTCCCGGGTAAGGCGCTCATACTGGCCCGAACCGAGTGCAACGGGTATCTTCAAGCTTTGACCTTTTGACAAGCGAGCGTTGGGTCGAATCCCGGGATTCGCCTTGAGCAGAGTTGCCAGAGTGATACCATAACGGCCCGCAAACTGACTCACGCTCTCGCGCTTCTTCACACGGGCGGCCACGTAGAAGGTTCTCGGAGCCTGGGGCAAGTTGTCGACCGCAGCAATCGCGGTAGCATAGCTACTCTCGGGAACGCGCAACAAATAAGGCGCTGCGGCCGAACCTGGCGGAGTAATACCCAGGCGCAGTTCGGGGTTCAGATTCTCGAGAACCTTTTGGTCGACCTCGATTGCAGCAGCAAGATCTGGAAGGCGAATGGATTTCTCGAGCGCAAGCGAGCGTGTGCGCACCGCGCGGCTACCTTCGGAAACCTCAAATCCAAAGCGGCTTGGATTTTTGGAGATGATCATGGCCGCGATCAACTTAGGAACGTAGTTGCGGGTTTCGTTTGGCAATCTGCGGGCAGCCGAAAGAGCAAAAAAGCTCGATTCTTTTTGTCCACGCATGCTGCGTGCCACGCGCCCTTCACCGGCGTTGTAGCTGGCTGCAGCCAAATGCCAATCACCAAAGAGCGTATAAAGGTAGGTCAGGTAGCGCGCAGCTGCGACGGTCGATTTTTCGGGATCGCGGCGTTCGTCAACGTAATCGTTCTGCTTGAGGCCAAAACTGCGACCAGTTGCGCGCATGAACTGCCAGGTTCCCGCAGCTCGTGCCGAGGAGAGTGCGCGGTTGTTGAAACCGGATTCGATCATGGCAAGGTAAATGAGATCCTTGGGCAGTCCGTATTTTTCAAGCACGGGCACCGACTGAGGGATGATGTCTTCGGCGCGACGCAGCCATGTGACGAATGCCTTTCGTCCGCGCGTCTGGAAATATTGGATCCACTTGATCACGTCCCCGTTGATCACGACTGGATAGTCGAAATCGAGATTGGGGAGAGTGGGCATCAGCAACCTGGTGTACTCTTCGGCGCGCGCCTCTTCGAGTGCTTTCTTGAGTTGGGATGCCTTCTTGTAGCGGTGTCTGTTTGCAGTGATGAATTGGTTTTCAAAGATACCTTGCCAGTCTTCCATGTAGACACTGCCCTCGCAGAGGGCGAACTGTCCTTCGATACCGGTGTTTAAGAGAAGCTCTGCCATTTCTTCAGGACTGCGCGCTGAGTCGGCATCGAGGGCTTCTTTTTCTTCATCAACGGCGCTTTCTTCAACCAATGCAGCATCTTCATCTTCATCTTCATCGGCGTCGAAACCATTGGCGATCAGATTCGGCGGCGGAGTCAGCGCAGAGACAAGTGACGACTCGCTGTCATTGCCAGACTTTGTATTTGTAGAGCTGGATTGTGCGGAGTTGCCGGCAGCTGAATTGCGTGTCTCGGGCAAGATCCCCGCTGCCGCATTGGCTGCAAATATGGTGTTGGTCTGCTGTGTCGCTAGCTGTTCGCGCTGAGTGCTTTCGGGAATTTGTGGCTGGGCTTTCGCAGCCACTCGGGGACTTGGCTTGTTGCTCTGAGCGCGCGGAACGGTACCGGTGATGACCGATTTTTCGAGCATGCTGATTTGCGAGCCATCGAGCGATAAGCGAGGTGCAGAGCGGTATTGGGTATTCGATTGACATGCAGCAACGGCAAAGAGCCCCATAGCAAGGGTCAGCTTGATGATTTTGCTCAGCGAGCTGTGTTTTACTTTTTGACCAGTCACCGTCTCCTCCAACCCGTGGTCTTCACACCACGTTGGCTTTGCTTATTTTAACGGCATTTCTAAAGAGTGAAAAACCGATGCCTCGTTTCCCATGTTACCGACTTCGGCGCAATGGGAAACTTTTCTCCTGGCCGATTCTGAGGCAGAGTGCGCTCCAATCGGATCGTTCATCCTTTTAGATGACGGCAATGATTGATTTTTCGTTAATCCATGAGGTGGGTTTTGGTCGGAAATCTGACACTCGAAAAGATGAAGGTTGGGCTCGAGAGCTATACAAATGAGCAATTTTTAATGCTTGCACAGCGCCTCGAGTCTCGTCATGGCGCACCATCCCAGACCATCCGGATCGCAGCGGAATACACATTGGGTGAGTCGAATGTGGCTCAAGGCAAGCGTCTTGTCCTGCGCCACGAGGGAGCCTTCCGTTGCACCATTTGCGCCCGAGAGACTAAAAAACTCTTCGACGGGTGTTGTTACCCTTGCTTTCAAAAGTCCGCACAGGCGGATCGCTGCATCTTGAACCCCGTGCAATGCCACTATTCAGCAGGAACATGCCGTGAACCAGAGTGGGGCAAGGAATTCTGCTATCAGGGGCATTATGTCTACTTGGCTTTCACGGATAAGCTGAAGGTGGGAATCACACGCTGCACTCAAGTCCCCACCCGTTGGATAGACCAGGGTGCCACCATGGCAGTCCTACTTGCAAAAGTGGGTTCACGGCATCAGGCCGGAATGCTTGAGCACCTGCTTTCGCAGAAATACGCGGACAAGAGCCACTGGCTGAAGATGCTCAAAAGCGGAAACTCCCGGCTTGGCAATCTTGAGTTTGAACGTGGGCGACTCGATGCCTTGGCATTTCTGCGGGAGAAGCTCGCTTCTCCAGAAGCTCAACAATTTCGCGCACCCTGTCCGCCCGAGCTGCCACATTCAGCTGATATTGAGTTGTTGGAAACAGCAACTGTCGTAGAGATCGAATATCCTCTCTGGAATCCCGTACCCGAGAAAATATCTTCGCTGAATCTGGAAAAGTCGCCGACGATCTCTTCAGAAATCCTCGGAGTTAAAGGGCAGTACTTGCTTCTGAACGAGGGAGTATTCAACGTGAGGCGTCACGAGGGTTTCGTCGTGACGTGCGATATTCAGGGCTAGGCCGGCCCAGATTGTGCAGCACGATGGATTCGAGCTTGTCGATACTGATAGGCAGGAGGCTCATCGAAAATCTGCGCTGCAGCAGACGCCACCGAGTCAATCGCACAAGAGCCTCCCAGAGCAGAATCCGTAACCGATGCACGGTTCCCACAGCGAGTGCTGCAATCGGCAGATGCGCCTTCGTCTTCGCAGCAATAGCGATGAATTTTTGCTCAGCAAATTCCTTCCGCAGCTCAAGTGAGAGAAACGTGCGCCATAGGAATCGTGCGTTCCAGCCGAGACCCGAGAGCGGATTGTCCCAGAGCGATGAGAAGCGCAGTTGGAAAAGCCTGCGCGCAGCAATCTTCACCTCCCCAATCAATTTTACTTCACTTACGGTTTGGAGGTGGACAGGTTTGCTCCAGGCTTCCACTGTGCGCCAGTAGTCGTCCAGCGATTTACGCCTGAGCTGTTCGAGACACTCAACGACAGCCAAGTTCCGCGCAAGCGTTGTCAGCTTCACAAACTCCTGGCGCTCTCTCAGCCACGAGGATGATGGAAGTTCAACAACATACTTCACCCGGGCAGGGCGAACTTTTTCCAAAATGATAAGTTTCAGATCAGATGAGGTGATGAGCGACACCCCGTCTGCCGTTTGTCGCAGGTTGGCATGCTCCTCCGGAGAAATTCTGCGAAAGCGGATTTCACATACGCCAGCGCGTTTTAATTCATGCAATCGCTTTGAAAGTGTGCGTAAATCACGTTCGTCTAGCGTTGGCCCAATTTCAATCTCGGGTGATTTTTGAATGTGCTGGAATACGATTGCAGTGGAAACTCGAAAGACCCGCAAAGGCCCAACCTCGAACACAGTGCTCAGGATATCTTTTAGGCCAAAATATTTTCTCAACTCTAGAGCAAAAGAGTTGCGTGCAGAGATTGATGTTGCTGTGATTGCAACCTGGGTGAGTCCGCGTAAGGCTGCCTGAACTTCAATACGTAGATCAATTGAGTTTTCCGCAAGCACTCGGATGAAATCGGTCATGAAATGCACGGTGCCATGGTTGTACTCATCGGTTTTCATCAACGTGCTGAGTTCGTCATAGAGTCTGTTGGTGTGAAGATTTTCGGGATTCGATACCAAGCAATAGAGTGTTTCCATCACACCGCCCACATCGCGCAGCATCAGGCGATAGAGCATGGCCTTGAAGTTGTTGCGTGTCTGTTGATCCCAGACAAAACAAGGGTTCAGGTCAATCATCGATACGGTGAGAGTGTTATCATCTAAGAGGATATTTCCGGGATGCGGATCGGCCCAAACTATACCCTTGTCAAACAGCAGAAGGAGATAGGTGCTGATCAGCCTGTCTGCAATTTCTCGACGCTCGAGATATTTTGTTTGCACGCTGCGGGTGATTTTTCCTCCCGGCATGCGCTCCATGAAGAGATATTTTGAACTTGTCTGAAAGTACCGCGGAACCACGACCCGTGAATCATGGGGAATTGCTTCGCGCACAATGTCGGCGTTCTCTTGTTCACGCCGGAAATCGAGTTCTGCCGAGCACTGCCTGAAGTACTGTGTGATTCCGCGCAACAGAGCATCACACATACCTCTCAGTTCCGCTCGCAGGTTTGATGACAAAGCGGGGTCGTTGTTGACCTGTTCCTGAATCTTTCTCGCGATATGTGACAAGTGGGCAGCTTGGATTTCAAGGAGTTCATGCAGACCAGGCCGTTGGATCTTCACGAGGAGTGTTTTGACTCCCCATCTTTTAACTCCGCCCTCATTGAGCTCGAGTTCGTAA
>JBILKM010000111.1:0-3960 GCA_044376695.1 Silvanigrellaceae bacterium | reverse complement strand
TAATGCTGGAGCCTGGCTGCATCGGCGGCAGGTTGATTTCACCAAGACCACAACGCGGACCACTCGAAAGCAAACGCAGGTCGTTGCATATTTTGCTGAGCTTGGTTGCGAGACGTTTCAGAATTCCTGAAAACAGAACAAAAGAACCCGTATCTGGTGTGGCTTCGATAAGGTTGGCCGAACTCACAAGATTGAAGCCGGTGACATGATTTAAATGAGCGAGAGCCTTGGCGCGATACTCCGGATGGGCCGTGATGCCAGTACCAATGGCCGTTCCTCCGAGGTTCACCTCAAGAAACAATCGGGCCGCATCTTGAAGACGCATTATGTCCTCTTCAAGATTAACACGGAAGGCCTCAAATTCCTGCCCCAGGGTCATCGGCACCGCATCCTGCAACTGGGTGCGCCCCATCTTGATCACAGGAGCAAACTCTTTCGCCTTTTTCGATAGCGCAACACAGAGCTCTGCAAGCGCGTCAATCAACGTTGGCAAGGCGTGCAAAATTGCAACGCGCACAGCAGTTGGATAGGCGTCGTTGGTCGATTGCCCGAGGTTCACGTGATTGTTCGGGTGGATTTTCTTGTATTCACCTTTCTTGTACCCCGCAATTTCCAGGGCACGATTGGCGATAACCTCGTTTGCGTTCATGTTTGTGGATGTGCCGGCTCCGCCTTGAATGACATCGACCACAAATTGTTCATGCCAATGCCCCGCAACAATCTCATCGCAGGCCTGACACACTGGTTCACAAATCTCAGCCGAAAGCAGCCCCAAATCACGATTTGCCAGCGCAGCCGCTTTCTTCACCTCAGCCAATGCCCGGATGAGCGAAGGAAACGCGCGCAGGGTCACGCCGGTAATGTTGAAGTTCTCGCAGGCACGCAGTGTCTGCACGCCGAAATATGCCTCAGCCGGAACCTCACGCTCGCCAAGCAAATCGTGTTCTTCTCGGGTTTTTCCTGAACTGTAGATGGATGAGAGCAGGCCGCGATTGCCGGCACCCTGAATGCGGCTAAAAATATAGGATGCGATGTTGTGTTGTATTTTCCCAGCAAGCGTCGGCTGTTCAGATTGCATTTTGAGAAATGATTCACGACGCAAAAGAAGAAATTCAACATCAGTGAGAGCGGTTGCCGTAGCCTGATGCAGGGTGCCTTCTTTCATGAGAGAGGCTTCGCCCATGAATTGCCCAGGCCCATAGAGAGTCGTTTTTTCATCCCAATCGACGCTCCCCGACTGCGCCTGCAGCTCAACCCTTCCCGAGACAATGAGACGCAGGCGGTCGCGCGTTGCACCCGGGGAATAAATGGTTTCTCCAGCCTTGCTTGAGGCTTTCTGAACATAGCTCTTCAGAGTTTTGATTTCGGCTGGAGTGAGATCTGCAAAAATGGAGAGGGCAGAAAGGATGGTTTCGGACATGGGTCAATCTCCGCAGGGAAGACCAACAGTCCTACACAGATTCTGCAGTTTGAACAAGTTTGATGAATGCCCTGAGCGCGGCATCGAGCTCGCTGCTCACCTCAGTGAACTGGAATCCAACACGGTAGAAATTTTCTCGCATTTGCATCTCTTCACCGCTCGGCAAGAGCTTGAGGCGATTGGCTATGATGCGCTGGAAATCGTTGTAGTTGCCCTGCATCACCGCCGAGGTGGTCTTCTTAGTCCAACGCACAGAAACGTGGACAGGAATCGGCGCGGTGCTGGGGAGATACAAATGGGCTTTGAGCTCATCCTCATCAGCCCGGAACAGGTCTGCCACAGCCGCATAACGCGTAAAGCAGGCCACGCCACCAAGACTTACATCATCTATCCGTACACGCGCCGAAGACGAGGTTTCATCGCGCAAAAAGCGAGGAATGAAGGGCGAATCAAAGCGCTCAAGCTCAATCCGGCGGTCTGGAAATTCGAGAAAAGCAGCACAAGAGATCGGCACCCGAAAGCGCGAATTGGCGCGGCGCTCAAATGCCACAAGCTTTTCGGGGATCGCGAGCAAAATCTTGCCCGGAACACGCTGTTTGATTTTCGAAACAAAGACGATTTTTTTGGAGAGAAGAATAAATTCGATGCGCACCAGCTTGTACGGAGCAAGCAACGAATCTCCCGAGGGAGAAATCCCGGAGATCACCAGAGAGCCCTCGGCGCCGAGCAAATCCTCAACCACACCGCGCACAAGCTTACCATCGTTGGCATACTTGATAAGGACTTGTGTCTTGCGCCGGTTGACCTCGCGCAAAATCTCAAGCACCTGCTCCGGGCGCGAAAATGCTATCGCTTTTTCCTTGGGCGCGGATTTCTCCTGACCCATTGCTGCGTTGGCCACTCCGTAAGCCTCCCACAGCTCAGTGTCTCAAGTGCACATTGAATCTGCAAGGCCGACCCCATTGAGCAGAGCCGTCACAATTCCGTGAGCAGGGCGCACGTGAGCACCGCAGAAATACAAACCCTCCTCGCCAGTTGAGGTTCCGGGGCGCTTCCACAAGAGATCCGACACAGTCGGGGCGAAGCCGTAGCCGTTGAGTGTCACGGAGTTTAGGTAACGCCTATGTGTCAGCGGAGTCCCAAGCTCACACCAGACCAGTTCACCCTCGAGGGCAGGCCAGCAACGCACGATGCGTTGCGTCAAAGTTTTGAGAAGCTGCTCCTTCTTGAGCCGATATTGGCGCCCATAGCCTCCTCGACTCTCAGGCACTCGATAGGTATCGAGATCTTCGCCACCCCAAATCTCACTTGTTGGCGGGCACAAGAACATCGCCTGAAATACTCCATGCGCTCCTAACTTGTTATCAGGCTTAATGGCCTCGGGATCACGCAGCGAACCTGTAGACATGTAAACCGGCGCACCTGCAGCTAGAAGATTCAAATCCTGTTCGCGATAACATTGCTCGGAATCCAGTGTTCCCATGAGCCAATAATTGCAGTTCTTTAAACCATAGGCTTCAAGTGGCTTCTTTGTAGCAAAATAGCCAACAACCAACGCATGTGGAGTTTCAACACGGCGCAGCTTTTCGCGCAAAAATGAAGGCAAGGCAAAACCTTCGGCACTGCCTTCCAGCAGCCGCGGATCGGGAGTCCATACCACATTTCTTGCAAAGAATTTTTCGCCCGTTGCTGTTTTAACAACGAAACGCACACCCTCGCCTGCGAGTTCTGCTGAATGGACTCGCTCAATTTCGGCAGAGCAATTGGTTTTGTACTCAACGCCGGCATGAAGAAGTGCATCAATCATCGCGCGTCCACCGCCACGAACGAAACACGCATTTTCGAAGTAATAGCGCTGCACAACCATGTGCAACACGGCACTCACCTTAGATGGAGGCACCCCAATTAAGACATGATGCACTGCGAGAATTTCTCGAAGCTTCCCTTGAATTCCAAGCTCATCGAAGAACTGGCCAAGTGTTTGAAAAGCAATTTTGCCGAGCTTAAATTTGTGCTCTGATTTTAAAAAAGCCCGTACTGTTTTTTTCGTTGTGAGCGGAAAATCCACCGAACGCATAAACTGCCAGACGACCTCGAGAGCCTCAAAATATTTTTTTATCGCAAGGCTTTTTTCAGGAAAAACGCGCTCAAGCTCTGCAGCAAACTGTGAGATTGGTCGACAATAGGAAATTTCTTCACTGCAATCATTCACTCGTCCTTCAAAGCGCAGAACTTCGAATTGAGGATCGAGAGAAATCGGTTCAAGTTCAATATCCAAGCGCTCGAGCGCCGATGCGAAATGGCTACCTCGAGCGGTGTCTGCGATGTAATGTATTCCAACTTCAAAAACGGCGCCTGCGCGCTCAAAAGGTAACAGATGGCCACCTAAGTGGTTGCTCTTCTCAAGCAGCAACACCTTTTTACCCTTCACGGCAGCCCGCCGAGCGAAGGACAAACCAGCCAGACCACTTCCAAAAACGATGGCATCAAAGACTTGATGGGGAGGGTACACGTTGTGCATGGCCAATCTTGCCTTTCTG
>JBILKM010000059.1:0-11819 GCA_044376695.1 Silvanigrellaceae bacterium | reverse complement strand
AAAGCAATTTGCGCCCACATGTGAGAACTCACAAAGAAACAGGCCCACGGTCATCGCATTGATGGCCGTGGGCCTTGTTGTTTCTCACAAGCCTGAAGGGCGTCAGGAGTACTGAGGTTTGCCATCCAGTGTATAAAGCTTGATTACGCTTGACCACTTGTACTGGCTACCCACGGTCTGAATGACCTGCAGAATACTCGCCTCCGTCTCGGAAGTGAGCGGACGGCTGCCGTCAAAGACGTAGCGTGCGCAGAGCCAATTCACATCCAAAATTCTCTTTTCGAGTTCACTGCCCTTGAGTTTTGTACCGCGGCTCGAGATGTGCTCGAGTTTCATCGCGCCCACTTGTTTTGGCAGCAGAGCTGAGAAAGGCGCCTCAACAAAAATATCAATACCAGCCAGCAGTCGATTATCTGTGCTAGAGATCATGGTCTGATTCCTTTTTTTCAATTCATTTTTGCGATGATTGCGTCAGCAAACTGCGTTGTGCTTGCCGAGCCTTTCAGGTCGCGTGTCAGATGTTTTCCTTCTGCAAGCACCGCGTGAAGCGCCTTTTCAATCCGAGACGCCTTCTCAAGCTCACCCATGTGCTGCAACATCATGACCGCTGAAAGCAACAGCGCTGTTGGGTTTGCGAGGCCTTTACCTGCAATGTCTGGCGCAGAACCATGAACGGCCTCAAACACAGCACCCGTAGAGCCGATATTTGCTCCTGGAGCAACACCGAGGCCTCCCACCAGTCCTGCACAGAGGTCGGAGACGATATCGCCATAGAGATTAGGCAGAACCAGTACGTCGAACTCCTCCGGGCGTGTGACGAGCTGCATGCAGAGATTGTCTACAATGATGCTGTCGAAGCTTAGATCGGGGAATTCTTTCGCGACGTGTTCGTGAGCCTTCAGGAACAGACCATCGCTCAGTTTATGGATGTTGGCTTTGTGAACGCAGGTCACCCGCTTTCTTTTGAGTTTGCGAGCCATCTCAAAGGCATACTTTGCAACACGTTCGCTGCCCTCCCAAGTGATCACCTTGAGGCATTGTGCAACGTTAGGTGCAACCATGTGCTCAACACCGGCATAAGTATCCTCGGTGTTTTCTCGCACGATAATCATGTCTACGTTGTCGAAGCGGGTCTTGTAGCCCGGAAGGCTTTTTGCTGGACGTACGTTGGCATAAAGGTCGAGCCGCTTTCGGAGCGTTACGTTGGCACTCTGGTGTCCACCACCTGTGGGTGTTGTTGTTGGACCTTTGAGAGAAATCTTGTTCCGTGCGATCGATTCGATGGTTGCGTCTGGCATCACACCCTGGCCGGCTAAAGCGCTAGCTTCGCCGCCTTCATGTGTTTCCCATTCGATCTCCGCTCCAGTGGCTGCAAGAATCTTGGTGACCGCTGCACTAATTTCTGGTCCAATCCCGTCTCCCGGGATAAGCGTGACCTTTTGTTTTTGACCCATATTGTCTGCTCCTTCCAAAGCAAATGTATTGCCGACTAAAGCACTTCAGACTGCGCTTTGGCAAGCGAGTCCCATTCTCCTTCGCCCCAGCGGTAGCCGAGACAAGCAATGAGTTCCATGTAGAGGCCAAAATCCTCGATATCTTGGCTGTTTTCTTGATCATCGACAGGCTTTGCAACGGTCAGAAAGGTGTTCATTCCGTCTTCGGTGAGCAACGCTGCCAACAAGAGAGGCAGATGTCCGAGGGCGCTTCTCCCAAAAATTCGTCTTTCCTCGGTGCGCAGGGCATCGAGCGCCTCATGGCCACGCTCCGACACATCAGAGAACGACGCATGCGGTTTCTTGAGGAGACAAAGCTCGGGCGAATCCAGATTATGGTAAAAGTCGCAGATCAATGGACGAGCGTTGAATATCCCGCAGTGCCCACCCAATGGACCGGTCTCGGGTGTGGACACGAACAGTGGGCAGGGGAGCTTCTCATTGAGAAACAAGCGCTGTTGTTCGTCGGTGAGTGGAAGTGAGCCAGTACGACGCGCATGCTCGAGATATCTGCTCGCATAGGGGATAAATTTAGCTCTCAGCTCCTCGAGAGTTTGGCCCTCAGCCAATAGTCGGGCCAGCACCACAAAAGCTTCCCCGGCAGTTGCTGGAATAATCGGAAAATGGCAGCAGGCCCCGCAGCCCTTCTTGCAGGTGACACGAGGAGTCTCGGGCCGCGCGCTATGGTTGGCATAGAGGTTGTCGCGATCCGCCACCCAGTGCGCATGGACTGAGTCGACGACTGGTAGTAAGCACTCCAATGCTTTTACAAAATTCATTCACATTGCCCCGAGCAAGGATCCATCAATGCGTTGGAACTCCACCTCCCAGTTCGTTGTAGACGTCCAGTTTGAGGACATTGATGGGGGCGGTGTCGTTCACCACCCCAACTATCTCAGATATTTGGAGCGCGCACGATGTCAGGCTATGCGTGAAATTGGCGTTCCATTTGAGCAGTGTCTGAAAGATGGCGTTGCTTTTGTCGTCGCGGAGTTAAATTCAAAATATCTGCGGCCACTTCAGTTTGGACAGAGAGTCTTCGTTTTGACGCGCCTGGTCGCCTTGCGAAAAAGCAGCCTGAAGGTTTTTCAGAAAATCGTGGTTGAGCCCCCGTCACAAGAGCTTCTCGCAGCTGATTTGGATTTCTTCTCAAATTCGGGAAGACCTTGTTTTTTCGCGCAACTGCGCCTTGTCGCCGTGAATCTTCAGGATGCCCGACCCATAAACCTCCCAGAACACTTGCGGAACGCGGCAGGGTGCCCCAGCGCTGAGGCTCTCACCCTGCGGCCCGAGCTCTCGGATGTGCGTCTGCTGCCGTTTACTCAAGATAACGGCTGAAGGTCACGGAGGCACGCATGAACAACAGGGCTCGAGTCATCGGTCTTGCAACAGGATTGATCTTTGCTCTCGCGCTGTTTGTTGTGGGCACATGGTTGGAAACCAAAATTTTCGACGGTCTGACCAATATCCTCAAAAACCAGACCTTTCTCTCCGTGATTTTATTTTTCAGTATCGTAAACATCAATGCTGTGCTGGCATTTGTGTTGATCTTTCTGAGTTTTAGAAATGCTGTCAAACTTGTTGTAGAAAGACAGCGCGCAGTTTTTGGGAGTTCACTGCGCACACGCCTTGTGACCCTATTTTTGTTTTTCTCACTCGTTCCAACTCTGATTCTTCTCTATATTTCAACAAAATTTGTGAATGTTCGTTTTGAGACTTGGATGCCACCAAGCATTGCTGAAACTGCAAGTCAAACTTCCAAAACGGAAAATGTTTACCGCGACAAAATGCTCGAGCTCCTGAACCATCAGGTTCAAACACCGAAAACATTGGAAAGCTTCGACTTCATTATTCCAATTGATCGCGCGGATCGCAATAAATCTCTAGTTAAGCAAGAACACGTCTCACTTAAGGATCAAATCCATGCGCGTCTCGATCTGGAAACCGGCAAACTCTCCGAGAAGGCTGGTGCATTTAATTTGAACCATGAACGATACATCGTAGCTGCTCGACAGGGATTATTTTTTGTCGGGCACGTGTCTCCGCCTTCCTTCCACTCTCAATGGGGTCTCCTTACGCAAGAGCTGGCAGAAGCCCATCCGGGAGTCGAGTTGGTTCGATTGAGTTACTATATTTTGTTGGGTGCACTGACCGTTCTTCTGATTTTCTCTGCTCTCTGGTTAGGTGTGACAATCGCGCGCGAACTTACAGGGCCACTTCAAACACTGGCGCATGCTACGAACTCCGTTGCACAGGGCAATTACGATGTGAATATTGATGATGTCGTCTCCGACGACGAACTTGGACAACTCGCACGAAGTTTTCGCTCAATGGTTGGGGATCTCCGTGACGCACAGAGTCGTGCGCGCGCGTCTGCCGCGGAGCTCGAATTCAAAGCAGGACAGCTTTCTGAAAAGACTGAATATTACGCCTCCGTTCTTACGGAGGTACAGGCGGCAGTTTTTTCTGTCGGTAGTGACCTGAAGCTTGAAGCTTGCAATCCTGCTGCAGAGAGATTGTTTTCGCTGCGTGAAGACGCCGCCAAAGGACTCACCCTGTCTCAATTGCTGCCAGAGGATTTCTACCTGCACTGGCTCAAGCCGCTTATCATGCCACTACTCGAAGGTGGCGAACGTCGGGTAGAGGGTGAATATTCTGGACGTCTCGGTCTTGCTGACTTTCAACTCGTGGTGGCAGCCATTGCTCTCACTAAGCCCAATGGCGAGAAAGCAATACTCGTTATCGCAGAGGATGTAACCCACATAGCAAGAGCTCAACGCTCGGCTGCCTGGCGTGAGGTTGCACGCAAGGTGGCGCATGAAATCAAGAACCCACTCACACCCATCAAGCTTGGTGCACAGCGGCTAGAACGACGACTTCTCGGACGTGTGGAGGGGCAAGACCACGATGTGCTCAAGGAGAGTCTGGGAGTCATTGTCCAGTCGTCCGATACCATCAAACGCCTTGTGGATGAATTTGTCTCTGTCGCACGCATGCCTGGTGCCCGCATGCAGCAGGCCAACATTCTTGAGACTCTTCGATTTGCAGCGACTGCGTTTTCAGAAAACCCTGAGCAGGTGACACTCTGTATTGAGTACTGGAACGAGAAAGAAAAAACCTATCAGACATTGGGCTCAGGTTTAGCTGATGACTCCTATTTTTATAAGTTCGATCCAGAGCAGATTGGTCGAGCACTTATCAACCTCGTAGCAAATGCGATTTCAGCGTCTGTTGGTGTTGCAGATGCTCCTCGGGTTGTTATCCGCGCGGGCTCTCCGCTGCTTGCCTCTGGTACACTCGAAATTTCCGTGCTCGACTGGGGTCAGGGAGTCCCCGAGGCAGTGCGTGACAGACTTTTTGAACCTTATTTTAGCACGAAACGCACGGGCACGGGGCTTGGACTTGTGATCGTGCAACAAATTGTCCACGAGCATGGAGGGCAGTTGCGAGTGGCCGCCAATCAGCCTCGTGGTAGTGTGTTCACCATGACCCTGTCGACCTGAGAAGCCTGGAGTCCTAATGAACAGCTCTGTGAACGATTTGGTGGGTTCCAGTACGGGAAAAATACTCATCATCGATGATGAGCGCGACATCTGCAAAGCCATGTCCGACATCCTTCGCGATGAAGGTCATCGTGTCAGTGTCGCACACGATGCTTCAACCGGACTCAAGCTTCTGACCAAAGAGATGCCTGAGGTCTGTCTTCTCGATGTTTGGCTTCCCGATCAGGATGGACTCGCTGTTCTCGAGAAAATAAGGAATTTGGGCAGTGATGTCTGTGTCGTGATGATCTCAGGCCATGCAAATATCGAGACAGCAGTGAAGGCCACTCGTCTGGGTGCAGTTGATTTCCTTGAGAAGCCCTTGAGTCTCGAGAAGCTGGTTATGAGTGTGGAAAACGCACTCCGATTCCGACAACTACGCGCCGAAAACGCGAACCTCAGAATGCGAATGGAGAAGCGCTACAAGCTCATCGGTGAATCCAAGGCCATGTTACATGTTCGGGATACGATTGATGTTGTTGCCAGCAAGAATTCCACTGTTCTTATCACAGGGGAAAATGGCACTGGTAAAGAGAATGTCGCGCGTCTCATTCACGAAAAGAGCCTGCGCAGTCGAAAGCCCTTTATTGCCATCAACTGCGCTGCAATTCCCGAAGAATTGATCGAATCAGAACTTTTCGGGTTTGAGAAAGGTTCGTTTACAGGTGCCATGCAGAGTAAACGTGGAAAATTTGAGCAGGCACATTCAGGCACATTGTTCCTCGATGAAATCGGTGACATGTCGCTCAAGGTGCAGAGCAAGGTTTTGCGTGTCCTGCAGGAACAGCGGTTTGAGCGGATTGGCAGCGATGAAACGGTTGAAGTGGATGTGCGCGTGATTGCTGCGACCAACAAAAACCTTGAAGAGGCCATAAAGAAGGGCGAGTTCCGGGAAGATCTCTATTATCGTCTCAACGTGATCCCTATTCTTCTGCCACCATTGCGTGAGCGTGGCGATGATGTCCTTTCTATTGCCAATCACTATCTTACGGCCTTCAGCTCTGAGGAGGGTGTGAAGTCGAAGACTTTTTCGCTCTCAGCTCAGCGCGCTTTGATGGCCTATCATTGGCCTGGAAACATCCGTGAGCTCAAAAACATTATGGAACGCCTCAGCATTCTTGTGCGAGACGATCTGATTGAGGAAGGGCATCTACCATCCGAAATCTGTGGTACAAAGCGTTCGCCCGAGAGCGAAAACAATGCACCATTTCACTTTGAGAAAATCCGAGACGCGCGTTCAGAATTCGAAAAGTTGTTTATTTTGCAGAAGCTCAAGCAGAACGAGTTCAACGTCTCAAGAACCGCAGAGAACATTGGTCTCGAGCGGAGTCATCTTTATCGAAAATTGAAGACCTACGGTATTGAGTCCGAATTGGATCGGCGCGCCGATGTCACGGAGGAATTGGAGTGAAGGCCATCCTTCGTTCGTTGCTGCTGCTTGTTCTTGCTGTGGTATTTCTGAGCATTATGCAAAAGCTTGGGCTGCTCCGCTGGGCTGATATCGTTGATGCATTCGTTGCGCATCCAAAGACCATCATTGGTGTGTGCGTTGTTCAGGGGTTCTGCGCTGTCATCATGATGGTGCGGTATTGGAAGCTTTTGAATCTTTTTGGGGTAGAAACGCCTATCTCACAGGCCTCTTCGGCAACATTTGTTTCCACTGCATTGGGGCAGTGGTTTCCGGGTTCAATGGCGGTGGTTGAGGTGCTTAGAATCGGCCTCATGTTTGGTAACGACCCGCACAGGCCGTTGAATACGGCGGGGAGTGGTGCTGGACTTAAGGCGAGATTGGCAATCGTTTCGCTTGTTGATCGTTTGGTCGGCTTTCTCGGAATTCTCCTTATGGGTTTCTTTTTTTCCGGCTATCTCTTTGTTCAGATCTCATCGAGTGGTGAGAGCGAATCCAGGGGTGTCCTGTTTCTCATGATCACCTCGGGCATGGGAGCTGTTTCGCTTGTGATGCTTCCTTTGTTCGTGCGCCTGAAGATAGTGCGTCAGTTCTGTCGCAGATGGTCTCAAAAGTCTCACATTCCAGTGGGGAGGATTGCCGGCATAATTCAAGCCGCACTGCGTCAGCTTGAGCCGCTTCGCCACGACGTTGAGGCTGGCACTCGCCATCCCACACGCCTGGCCGGGCCTGTTCTACTCAGTGTGGTAAATCTTCTCGCGGCCAGTGCGACACTGTACCTTGCGGCCCGTGCCCTTTCCGTGCGCCTGGACTTCTTCCAGATCGTCTGCGTTTTCCCCATCATTTCGGTTGCCTCGCTGCTGCCTCTGGGCTTCGCGGGAATCGGTGGCTACCAGCTTATCATGGCGACTGTCTTCGGGATTTTCTCAGTCTCACCCTCAGTCGTTGCGTCGGCAGGGGTTCTCCAGAGTGCTTTGGGTTTGTTTGTGAACACTCTTCTTGGGTTATTGTTCCTCAAGGTCTGTGCCTCGCAGATTCGGTCGGTATTCCGCAGCGAAACCTCGTCATCGGCCGGCTGAGAGTTGGCGCTTGAAGTCGGGGGGGTGCTGGGCTATGTGTGCCTCGCGAGGAGAGCTGGGCTACAGCGCCATGGGCTTTTTTGTTCATGAGTGAGGAAAGTCCGGACTTCGTAGAGCAGAGTGCTGGTTAACGACCAGGCGGGGTAACCCGACGGAAAGTGCAACAGAAAATACAAAGCCTAAGGTGCAAACCCGGCAATGGTGAAATCGTGAGGTAAGAGCTCACGGGTGTCCGTGGCGACACGGCGCTTGGCAAACCCCACTCGAAGCAAAACCAAATAGGGGCGGAGGATTGGCTCGATCCGTTTTACGCCCGGGTTGGTTGCAAAGACTCCTCCGGTAACGGTTGGAGCAAGAGAAATTGTAGTCGTCGACAGAATCCGGCTTACAGGTTCTCCTCGCATTTTTATTTTGGAGATTTTTTCCAGTTCACCCTCGTGAGGTGCCTCATGTTTCACAGATCCAGCATTTTTCAATCCTCGCAGCCCGAAATTACCTATTTCACCTCCGAAAGCGTGTCGGAAGGACACCCCGACAAAGTCGCAGATCAGGTCTCGGATGCCATTCTTGATGAACTCCTAAAGTACGATCCCCATGCGCGCGTGGCTTGCGAAACTCTTGTCAAAACTGGACTCGTGGTCATCGCGGGAGAGATCACCACAAGCGACGAATGTAAAATGAAAGCTCGCAAGTACGCTGACATCGCGCGCGAGACAATCAAAGAAATTGGATACGACGATCCCGAGAACGGTTTCGACTACCGCAGCTGCGGTGTGATTGTTGCAGTGGATGCCCAGTCGCACGATATTGCTGTGGGAGTGAATGAGGGCGAAGGTCTGCACAAGGAAATGGGTGCAGGCGACCAAGGAATGATGTTTGGTTATGCCATCAATGAAACACCTGAGCTGATGCCAGCAACCCTGCAATATGCGCAAAACATTTTGCGCAACCTGGCTCACAAGCGGAAGGTCGAGAAGGTTCCTTTCTTGCGTCCCGACGCAAAGTCGCAGGTGACGGTCGAGTATCATAACGGTGTCATTAAGCGTGTTGACACGGTTGTTGTCAGCACCATGCACACTCCCGATGTCTCCCTCGAGAAGCTCCATCAATATGTTGTCGAAGAAGTCATCAAGAAGACAATTCCAGCCAATCTGCTCGACAGCAAAACCCGCTACTACATCAACCCAACTGGTCGTTTCGTGACCGGCGGCCCACAAGGTGACTGCGGTCTCACGGGGCGCAAGATCATCGTCGACACTTACGGTGGACACGGTGCGCATGGTGGTGGTGCATTCTCGGGCAAGGATCCGAGCAAGGTCGACCGCTCGGCTGCGTATCTCGGTCGCTACATTGCAAAAAACGTTGTTGCTGCCGGTCTGGCCGATCGCGCACTGGTGCAAATTGCCTATGCAATTGGCGTAGCCGATCCTGTGAGTGTCAATGTTCAGACATTTGGTACCGAGAAGGTTGCACGCACTCGTATCGAGACCGCCGTTCGTGAAACATTCCGCATGAAACCAGCAGATATCATCGCCCAGTTCGATCTGAAGCACCCATCCCGTAACAGCTTCAGCTACCGCGAAACTGCCGCCTATGGTCACTTTGGTCGTTCCCAGTTTCCCTGGGAGAAGCTCGACAAGGTTGAGGCACTCAAGCAATATCTTTGATCTCTGCCAAAGGAGATCAAAGATATGTTCCTTCGCTCACTTGCAAGCTTTGTGGTTGTTGGTTTTTGTTTGGCGATTTCATCACTGAGCACGGTCGGTGGAATTCAAAGCGAGGCTTGGGCCTCGTCTTCCACCCCAGCACCACAGTCCTCCTCGCCGAGCGCGTCGGCGCCCGCATCAAATCCAACTGCCTCCTCACTTGTCTATGAACCAACGGTCAAATCGCTCGATGCAATTTGGGCAGTGCGGCATGAGGTTCATCCACAGATTGTTGAGTTTTTGAAAAAAAAGCACACTCTACAGGAGAATTACGAGGTTCTTTGGCGGATGTCCCGGCTTTCGTATTATGGTGGCTTTTTCGCGTTGCCTAAAGATGCATCCAATGAAGACAAAATGGCCGTCTTCTTGGTGGGAAGCGAAACAGGTGACAAAGCACGTAAGCTCGAGCCAACCCGGGTCGAGGGTCATTACTGGTATGCAGTGACACTCGGAGGCTGGGGAATTGCGAAGGGCATACTCAAGGCCCTGAGCTCAGCTGGACCGATGCGTGATGCCTTGACCGAGGCCATTAAAATTGATCCCAAATACCATTTTGCTGGACCTCATCGCATTCGTGGACGTCTCTACAACAAAATTCCTGGCGTCATTTCATTCGGCGATAACCAGAAAGCGGCTGATGACCTGAGAAAAGCCATTTCTCTCGCACCCGAGAGCAAACTCAATCACGTTTACATGGCTGAAGTTCAGGCCAAGATTCAATCCAAGGCTGAAGCTCTGAAAACTCTCGAATACGCAAGATCTTTGCCCGATGTTGTTGGAGTTGCCGAAGAGGCGGCGTATCGTAGAGATATTTCTGAGTTGGAGAACAAGTTCCGTTAAGAACTCAAGTGAGGGTCTCAATGTCTAAAAGCAAGGTTTTGATTGGCGCAGCGTTCGTCCTGGGTGGTTTGCTGGGACTTGTTCCCCTCTTCACACTCGACAAAGATCGGCTCGCAGGACGTGCATCGTTCGCTTCTCAAGGTGCAACTGAAGCCGCGGCAGCTCCGATTGCTGGTGAAGGTGGAATTTTGGGATCTTTCGGCGGAACGCAGGTTCAGATGAACAAGCTGAACGGAAGCGAAGCTCAGAAACTCTACGAAGCTGAAATGCAGGTTTATACAGCTGCAGAGCAGATTCTCGTGCAGCGTTATGTGATGGACTACTTCGAAAAGATGAAGGTGGAGCGCAAACTTGCTTCCGCAGATGAAGCTCAGGCTGCTTATTTCGCAGAGAAGGTCAAAGTTTCCGACGATGAAGTAAAGAGCTTTCTCGATGAAAACAAAGACAACCCTGCACTTCAGCGAATTCCGCAGGAACAACGCATTCCACAGGTAAAAAATTATCTCGAGGGACGTGCACGTGAGGGCGTGTTTCGTGAACTCATTGATGAAGCAAAAGCATCCGGAGCCATTCGCGTTGCTGTGCGGCGCCCAAGGGAACCGAAGCTTGAAGTCGATGATGGCGGAAACTTTTTCGTCGGACCGAAAGATGCCAAGGTTACGATTGTTGAATTTGCCGATTTTCAATGCCCATTCTGTGCGCGTATGGTTCCTACGCTCAACCGCATCGTAAAAAAATATGAGGGCAAGGTGCGCTGGGTTTACCGGGATTTTCCGCTGCGCGAAATTCACCCTGAAGCTTTGCCCGCTGCGGTTGCCGCGAATTGTGCAGGCACTCAGGGCAAGTATTTTGAGATGCATCATGCGTTGTTCGACAACTACCAACGCCTGGGCTCTCAGTTGTACAAGGATCTCGCAGCAAAGATCGGTCTCGATGCGGGCAAGTTTGACGAGTGCATGAAGGATCCAAAGGCTGAAAATGAGGTGTTGAAGGATGCTCAGGAAGGACAAAACCTGGGGATCAACGGAACGCCTGCCTACTTTGTGAACGGCAGAAAACTGGGCGGTGCGGTCAATGAGGCCGAGTTCTCCCGTCTGATCGACGAAGAGCTGGCCAAGAAATAATCCGGCAGCGACGGAGTACAGGTCTGCATGTTTGGTGTAGGTGGTGGAGAAATTCTGGTCATTGCGCTTGTGGCGCTGCTTCTTTTCGGCACCGATGATTTGCCAAAGAACATGCGCAAGTTCATGAAGGCCTGGAATGACTTTCGGGGTGTCACCAACGATCTCCAGCGCAGCTGGTTGGATGTACGGGATCAGGTCACGCGCGATATTATGACCGAAAGACCACCAGTCTCTCCGGTAGACCCGGCTCATCAGACACCGCCGGATGCTTCAGAAAACGCTCCACAAAGCGCGTTGTCTCAAGCAGATTCATCCGCGCTAGAGAGTTCTGCGGATTCCTCTCCCCGCCCAGAGGCCATCAGCGAAAACACAATATTTGAATCTTATGAGCAGGAGGAGAGCATAACTCCTCAAGCACGGCCCGCGCAGGGGGCACTTGCACGGGGTCAACTCGACGAGAGCCCTGCTGAGTCAACATCAGCGCTCACTTCGGCTCAGGGTCCTGATAAATCCACTTGATGTTGTAGTAATTCCTGAGAACCCTTTGCACGTACGTTTTGGTCTCAGCGAACGGAATGAATTCAATAAAGAATGGCACGTCAGCGATCTTCTGTCGGCGTGCAATCC
>JBILKM010000110.1:0-4052 GCA_044376695.1 Silvanigrellaceae bacterium | reverse complement strand
TCTGGCTGTCCGCCGAAAGTTGAACGGCCGCCGCTGTCAATTCTCGACGTTGATTTTGAGAATTTCCCTGAAGAGCTTTGTCGAGCGAAAGATGGCAACTCGAACAGAAATATGAGCCCTCTTTCGCAAGATTCGGGTGCGGTAGTGGCAATGAGAATTGTTGAGGCGCCAGGTGCGGAATCTGACAATTCAGAAGAAGCTGGGTATTCCACTGCCAGACCCGCTCATTCAATGCTGTTGCGCGCAGTGGTCGGAAGTTGGTGCGCGGATGCACACCTGATGTGAGCAGCAGCTCCTCTGCAGGAGATTCGCCCATCGGACGGTTGTAACGCCTCCCGTTCGCTGTTGGAGTTTGGTTGATAATGTCTTTCAGGGGGCGGCTCTGTTGGCTTAGATTCAATGCAATATGTATGCCCCGCAGTGTCTCGGATGCTGTCAGCTCCGACCACTTTCTCAAAAGTTCGATACTGCTGCGCGACTGAACGCCTTGAGCATCGGCAACCGTCAGTTCGCTCCATTTGCGACGCGCCACAACTGCGGCAGCCAAGGAACGACCTTGTGAGAGGGAGATGTCGCTCAGGAGTCGCGTAATTGCCCGGCCTCCTGCCGAATGTGAATCAACTGCAAGAAAGGGATTTTTAGGGTTGATGCGTGCGTCTGCGGGTACACAGTTCTGTAAACTACTCCCGCAATACTCCTCGTTCTTAACAATCGGGCAGACTCGCATCGATGTTGATGTGTCCCAAGCGGGAAGCGCATCGACAAGTTCTTCGCAGCTGCACGTTCGGGGGGCCTGGTTTTCATCGAGAAGCGTCCAGAGTCCCGTGCATGAGTGCTGGCTCGGGTATCCGGTAGGTCGCACGTACCAAACGATTTTGTTGTTTGTGTGAAGATTCTGAAGCGCAGAGACAAAAAGTGCTTGGCCTCCAGATTTGTTTTCCCAGAGCCAGGCTGGTGTCTGGTTGAGCTGAGATTGCCAATAGAGGCTGATCCGATCGAAAAACTCTCGCCCTCCCACCAACTGGTTCGCAAGCTCGAAAGGCCCTCTAGACCCATGAGCCCGGACGAATTCGCGTTCTGAATCGGTCGGAAGCCTGTCGACGAGTGAGAGCGTCAGCCTATCGAGTCCGGAGCTCCCGATTGCGGCCTGGCCTGCCGCGGATCGGAGAGGAATATTTTGCCCAGCAAATATCTTTGTTGGTTCGAAAAGAACCAACATGAGTGCCATGACAATCAGATATTTGGCCGTTGTCTGCAAGTTGCAGATCCCCCGCTTGTAGTCGTGTTTTCGGCTATTTCAGGGGGTTGGCTAAGGCTGCGAGATGCCGTGTGTCAGTAGGCTGGCAAGAGTACGTTGGGGAGTTCAGGAAGAACCAAAAGTGCCAGCGCAACAGCGAGTGCAATCAAAAAAAGGACAGCCCACAGCAGAACTCGGTTAGGGCCTTGGACAGGGGTTGCGTCTGCCATGTGGTCTTTGGGATCGGTTTTTGCAACTGTGTCAATACTTGTTTCGTAGTAGATGTGCTTGAGATAAGCGTCTTGCTTGAATTCCGGATAGGTGGTTGAAACCTGATCTTTGTTGCGCAGCAAAACCCAGTCTCCGAAGCCGGAGGCGAGTTCAGTTTCGCCGGGTAATTCTCTTTTGAGCCAAATCTGAATGATGTCGTTGGCTGTCAGCGGCCCCTGGATTTCACCGCTCGGATGCCGAATGAGATAGGGACGCGATTCGAAAACCGGCCCGGAGAATTCCCGAAGGGGCTCTTCGAGATTACTCACGATCGACAACACCACAGTGACATTGTCAGGTGCACCAGCTGCTTTTGCAATTTCAATCAGCCGCTGAGGGGCCTCGTGGATTGGGCCGGAAACAAGTGATTTGACCACATCGCGGTCGCTCACAAAGCCATGCAGGCCATCGCTGCATGTGAGAAAAACATCCCCTTCGCAAAGTTGCTTTGTGTAGATATCGGGTTTGGGATCCGTCATCACGCCCATGCCGCGTGTGAGCTTAGAACGCTCGCGGCTCGACATTGGCTCATCCTTCGATGCGTCCCGTAGGTTGAGAATGCCCCGGTCGACAAACGTACCAAGGTTGTGATCAATCGTGAGCTGCCAACTGCCATATCGGGGTTTGGAGTCGGGTGACCTGAACGCACGGATGAGATACGTACGTGAGTCACCCACATGTCCTATCGTGACAAAACCACCAGTAAAATACAAAACATTGACCGTTGCGCCCATGCCTCTGCAGGAGGAATCTTCCTGGCTGCGGGACAGTAGCTTTGCGTTCACGCCCTGGATGGCTGCGTCTATGCGACTTGGGATATCAGAAATAGAGTTTTCACTGCCGATGCTCATCGCTTCCACAAGGCCTTCAACAACCATGTTGCTGGCAATTTCGCCAGCTGCGTGGCCGCCCATACCGTCGGAAAGAACCACGATTCCGGTGCTTGCATCACATGAATAGGCATCCTGGTTCTGTGCGCGAACAAGTCCTTTATCAGTTGCCCCAAACATGCGCAGTTTCAAAGCAAAATCTCCCAGCGGTCTTCCGTTTCGCGGCACCTGGAGTCTACCTTGAATTCTCCGCGATGGACACATGTCCAAAGTGACACAAGGACGGTAAGATGCGCTCCGGCTTGCATTTCTGACTTGGTTGTCAATTTTCCGATGGAGGCTTCATGAACTCAGAGAATCTGACGGCTGAGCAACTGTGCACACTTGAGCGGCATGCACTTTCCCTGGCAACTGCTCTGGCACCGCTCGGCATGTCGTTTTATCAGAAAGCTCTTCAGCCCGAGAAAAAGGCCGACAAGAGTCTTGTCTCCGAGGCCGATCGAGCCCTTGAAAAAGAGGCTCGGCGTCTGCTTGCCAATGTCACTCCTCAATGGGGTTTTGTTGGAGAAGAGTTTGGCAGCTTGGGTCGCCTTGCGGATGTTGAATCTGAGGAAGCAACTCGTCCTACCCATGGCGCTCAGACCATTGCGGGTTTGAATCATTTTGAAAAGAACCTGCAGGAACGTCCGTCCGGGCGGGTCAATCTCGACCAAGATACTTATTGGATTCTCGATCCGATTGATGGGACAATAAATTTTCTATCACAATCCCCCACTTGGTCGACACTCCTGGCACTCGTGCACAAAGGACGGCCAGTGTTGGGTGTCGTTTCTTTTCCTGCTCTGAATGAAATTTTCATTGCGAGTGAGGGGCAAGGGGCGCGTTGGGGAAAAATTGCACCAACAGGTGCTGCAGATATTTTTAATCAAGATTGGAAAAAGTGCGCTGCAAGAGGAACAAAACAGTTGGGCGAGGCCGTTGTTTCCTACTCAACTGCGAAGACCTTTGCCTGGCGCGGGATAGATTCATTTCTAAATGTTCTGCAAGAAAAGTCGCTCGAGTGCCGTAGTCACAGCGATGCGTTTGGTTATACGCGGATTCTCTGTGGCGGGATTGATGCAATGCTCGATCCGATTGTTGCCCCCTACGATGTAGCGGCCTTGCAAGTGCTCTTCGACGAGACACCTGGAGTTGTGTTTACGAATCTTCATGGGCGCCAGGGAAAGACTCGCTTTCGTGCTGGTAATGTGGTTGCTGCAGCGAGTGCAGAGCTCGCACAGAATCTGCTCGCAGAATACCGAGGGCATTTGATTGAAACAGCGGATGTCTGTTGCAGAGGCAATGCAAGTGTGGCGGCACCCCTGATTCCCGAGAACTTCTCACCCACTTTCCTGCTGGGTTTCGAAGGCGTCATGACTGCACATCCGGCAAAAATTTGGGCTCGCTCTGTGGAGACCGCAATTGCTCAGTTTCTAATGAGTCATCCGCAAGCTTTCGTGGAAGACGTCGCAGTGTTGCTGGGAACTCGAGAAGCTGCTTCGCGAGCTCTTTCGAATGGGCGTGATGAAGGCCCACCCGAGGTCTCTGCTTCGAGCTCCTTTCACGTGCGTGCCATTGTCTCGGGTGGCACGGGACTCATGACTGGCACAATCAGCGCTGGAATATTTCCTGTGGATTGTGTCCTTGCTGCGCTTGATTCCGCGTGGCGCCAGGTC
>JBILKM010000109.1:0-4056 GCA_044376695.1 Silvanigrellaceae bacterium | reverse complement strand
AGGTGCGTCGGGCCAACCCTCATATCCCAGCTCCAGTGAGCGCCAGGCCTTTTGAAAGGCATCGCGGAATGTGCGGCCAAAGGCCAACACCTCACCAACAGATTTCATCTGTACACCTAGAGTCTGCGAAGCTCCCTGATACTTGCCGAAATCCCAGCGCGGAATTTTCACAACAACATAGTCGATTGAAGGTTCAAAGGCTGCAGTGGTTTTCCCGGTGATTTCGTTCTTTAATTCAGAAAGAGACAAACCCACAGCCAATTTGGCCGCAAGACGCGCAATCGGGTAACCCGTAGCCTTTGAAACCAATGCAGAACTGCGTGAGACTCTCGGATTCATTTCCACAACCACAATTTTTCCGGTGGTGGGATGAATTGCGAACTGAATATTCGCGCCGCCTGTCTCCATACCAACCCGCTCAAAAATACTCTTAGCTTGGTTGCGCAGCTGTTGATATTCGCGATCGGTCAGAGTCATGCAGGGTGCACAGGTGATGCTGTCGCCGGTGTGTACACCCATGGGATTAATATTCTCGACCCCGCAAACAACCACGAAGGTTCCCGCGGCGTCGCGCATGACTTCAAGCTCATATTCCTTCCAGCCGACGATCGATTCCTCAACCACAACCTCAGCGGCAACATTGGGAAGAAAAACACGCCCAAGCAGAGCATCGAACTCCTCAAGCGAATGCACAACACCGCCGCCCGCTCCTCCCAGCGTAAAAGACGAACGAACAACGAGAGGAAAAGAAAGGCCATCTGCGATATTCCGAGCTTCAGCGGAGCTTGAAGCAACACCGCCCCGAATCACGTCGTAGCCCAACTCAATCAGCATATTCCGAAATGCGCGCCGGTCTTCCGTGAGAATCACGGTCTCAGCGCACACGCCGAGAGCCTTCACACCCAAACGTTCCAGGTGCCCGAGCCGGTTGAGCTCGAGGAAAAGATTGAGTGCGACCTGCCCGCCCACTGTAGGCAAGAGCGCATCGGGCTTCTCAATTTCCAAAATGGCGAGCACGCTCTCGACAGTGAGTGGTTCAATATAGACACGCTCGGCGGTGGAGGAATCGGTCATGATGGTGGCGGGGTTCGAATTCACGAGCACAACGGTGTAACCCAGCTCACGCAAGGCGACACATGCTTGAGTTCCGGAGTAGTCGAACTCACACCCCTGACCAATTTGGATTGGGCCTGAACCAAGAACGAGAATCTTTTTGATATCAGTACGCATGGGCATGGTGATGCTCCTTCAGCATGTGCAGAAAGACTTGGAACAGCGGCTTCGCGTCTTCAGGGCCAGGATTGCACTCGGGATGAAACTGAACCGAGAAGATCGGATGCAGGCGATGACGCATCCCAGCTACGGTGGAATCGTTCATATGGCGGTGAGTCACTTCGAATGAATCTGTGATGGAGGATTCAATCACATAGTAATTATGATTCTGTGAGGTGATCATCACTGTGCCCGCCTGTAGACCAGGAAGGGCAACCAAGCTCACAACAGGATGATTGACTGCATGATGACCAAACTCGAGCTTGGCGGTTTCTCCGCCGAAGGCCAAGGCAATCAGCTGATGCCCAAGGCAGATTCCAAAGGTTGGCAGCCTCGGCGAAAATTCACGGATGAGTTCAAGCACACCGGAATGTTCTGCCAGCTGCCGCGGACATCCAGGACCATTTCCAAAAAAAAGGCCATCCGGACGGATGGCCTCAATATCTGCAACACGGGCATCAGGGCCCACGACAAAAAGCTCAAGCCCAAGGGCCTCGAGATCGTCGAAAATTCCTCGCTTCATCCCGCAATCAACAGCGACTACGCGGAATGATTTCGCAGGCGAACTAGAACCGTTTTGATTGCGCCCCTTCTGCCAAGAAAAAGACCTCGTTTGTGAAACGAGGTCTCGCTGAGAAATATCGGCGCTTTTCTCGAGTTTGCGCTGAAGCGATGCAGGGTCGAAATCGGAAGTCGAGAGAATGGCCTTCATAGCTCCACGCTGCCGCAAACGCTGCGCGAGGAAGCGGGTGTCAATGCCAGTGACGGCGCACTTTCCCGAATTCTTCAAAAACTCCTCGAGGGATTCCCGGGCTCGCCAGTTATCGTGTTCAAACGAAAAATCTCGGCAGAGAAAACCTTCGGCACAAAGAGTGCGCGATTCGGAATCGAGGTGAGTAATGCCTGTGTTACCAATATGACTCGTGGTGAATAACACGAACTGACCAGCGTACGAGGGGTCTGTGAGAACCTCTTCGTATCCGCTCATCGCTGTGTTAAATACAACTTCGGCGACGGTCTCGCACGCAGCACCCAACGCTTCACCAACAACAAAGGTTCCATCGTCCATCAACAAGCTTGCACGCATGCTGCATCACCTCATGCTGAAGTTAAATTGCACGAAGCTAGATGTTTCATTTTAAAAATGTCAACTCTATTTCGAATACTGTCGACGACCACCAGCAAAACAATGTTTTTGTAACCTGGGACACCTACCCCACTGAGTGTGGTGACGACATTCAAGTTGTCTGATTCAGATAAATGCCTAAATTCCAATCTGAAAAAACTTAATATTTCTGGAGTTATAATCATAAATTCAGTAAGTTATCCATAATTCCTAAAGATGACGTCAGAAAATCCGAAAAGAAATTACTTGTTTGGCTCGCGGTGTTTCTGCTCGGAGGAATTCATGAAAAGAGGACTCCACCTACTCCCGTTATTGCTTCTCGGATGTTCTGGCGATCTGCCCGAAGCCGCCTTGAAGGCAAAACGCGAGGCTCAAGCTGTAGCAGCGAAGGACAGCGAAGTGTCGCTTACAAAACAGCGCAGCCTGCGTTTCGATGACCTGCTCAAATTAAAGGCTGAGAATGACGCGATGTGCCTGCGTGTGCAAAAACAGCGTGTCGAATGTCCGCTTGCTATTCCACTCGTGTCTGGCGACAGCGAGAAGGTTCTGGGCTGTGTTTCTGGCGTTGCGGACGGAGCAACTGTCGGCACCGAATTCAAACTCGATGTACAGCCGCCTCCGGGCACAAAAATTTATCTGAGCACCAAAGGTGGAACCTGGCGCACCCAAGAGATTGGTGCTGGCACAGGGCAGAAGCTTGTTTGGGGGCCAAAATCACCGGACAGTTGCAACCCGAATCTCCGTGTGAACCCGGCGAGTATCCAAGCAAGTTTGCGTGCACCCAAGCTGCTGGAGCTCTCGGATCTCGAAGTGGTTGTTGTTCCCGATGACAAGAGCCAGTGCTATTCGACGCGCAACCGCCTCAACGAATTTGGGGCGTTTGAACTCTCGGTCAACAACGAAGTCGTTTTCAGAAGACCAGATCTGAGTTTCGGCAGTGGAAGCTATTCTGTAAGCCTCGCGGCGCTGGACAGATATCTAAACAACCCGAAATGTGTTGTGCCAACCACCGAACTTCAGGCTCTCTTTGATGAGGCAAAAAACAGTGTGGCAGCGCCGAAAGCCTCCGCCGCTATACCCCCAACTGTGGACGATGAACATGCCCGTGAAACCGCCAGGAATCAGAGTTTGCGTCTTGCACTTACCGGCCAGGAAAAACTCGGATGCTGGGCATTTGCTAAAATTGAAAAACTTGAAGTCAAGATCGATGGTGCAGCGGTTGCGCGAGCATCATTGGGCAACGGTGACCAGCTGAAATCCGAAGGCAACGCCAAAGCTTATAACTTCTATTTCGGCCGTGGCCTCACTCATGCCATCTCCGAGGAAAACGGAGTCTTCAAACCCGGCGGCGGATTTATCACGACCGATTTCGCAGGCAAAGAAATTCAGGAGCTAAGCTTTCTGCGCATTACGCGCGGGGGAAGTTCGTATGACAACGAAGAATTCACCACTAGTCGAAGCTGCGGATTTCTTGGGTTAAAGACCTGCACCGACCGCAGCTTCCGCCGCTACGAAACCAACCGCCGCAGCGTGTCGTCCATCAAGATTCTTGTGAACGACCAGCTGCTCTATGAGAACAATAACGTGAACTTCACCTTCAGCCGCGACAAGCGTGAATGGCCAAGTGGAAACAAGGTGGAAAAGATTCAGGACAATCC
>JBILKM010000058.1:0-12050 GCA_044376695.1 Silvanigrellaceae bacterium | reverse complement strand
CCAGATCACAGGAAATACATTCTGCCATCACGCCCATTTTGCGGATTTCTTGAGAGAGTTCCTTGAGCTTGTCCTCACGACGCGCAACCAGCACAACATCGGTACCCTGGCGCGCGATTTGAAGTGCAAACTCGCGCCCTAAACCTGCGGATGCACCTGTGATCAGTGCGCGTTTGTGATTTGCAAAAGTCATTGTGGCCCCCCTCACCTGCCTGCACAATGCAATGGCCCTATTGTTCGCTGACCTTTCAGCACTGTTCAAGGATCGGAGCCAAAAAAAAGGCGGCCCGCAGGCCGCCCACCACACAATCCTGTGAAGCCGCTCCGTCCTGGAGCGTTTTCATCAGAACTTGTAGAACAGTTTCAGTGTGACAACATTCGCATCGAATGCGCTGGTGACGCTACGACCGCGCGCTGCGAGGACGTAATCGTAGTCGAGCTGCACGGGAAGCTTGAGCTTAAGACCATCAAAGCTCACGCCGAGCTGCGCACTGCGACCCACGGAGCCAGCGGTTTTAGCATCGCCGAGTTTGGTTTCGGATTCGTTGTTCCAGCTGTAGCGTGCGTTCAACATGAGGAAGTCAACAGAGGGAATCCAAGTGCCAGGAGCGACCATGAGCTTGGAGTAGCCTGCCTGACGAGCGCCCTTGCGCTCGAGATCAAGCTCTTTACCACCCGTAGCCTCTGACTTGTTCCAAGCCTTGCCCTTAGCAAGCATGATTTCAGACTGGTTTTCCAACTGGAGCTGCACGCCGTTGATGAATTCGTAGTCGGCGTTCAGGCGGATCGCACCGTCCATGGTTCCGCGGCCCACAGGAATCTCACCCTTCTTGGTCGCTTCAGTGTAATTGCTCGAATCGAGACGCACACCGGCAGCCACGGAAGTGTAGAGAGGAACGCCATCGAACCATGGTTCTTTGACTGTGGAGAGCGCGTACTTAGCACCTATTTCGATGTCGCCAAGACCCTTTTGAAATTTGGTGTCATCTACTTTCGTTTTCTTAATTTCATCGTAATTTGCACGTGCCTGAACCAAAGCAAGCTGAGGGATAAATTCGTTATCCATGAAATCTTTGACCTTTGCACCTGCGGGAATAGTAACACCCGTGCCTGTCAAAGGAATTGCTGTTGGAGTTAAAGCATTGATTGCATATGCACCGCTCAGTTGTGGATTCTGCAACACCAGCGCCTTTGCTCCAAGTAACTTTGGACCAGCAACAGGGTCAGCTATTAAGCCAGGTGCGGCAGCTTTAGTAATAAAAGTCTCTTTATCAGAAACCTCAGCCTTGCCATCCAAACGGTATGGAATCAGAAGCTGTGCAGAGATCTTTTCGGTAATTCCGTATTCCAAAACTGCAGTGCCGATGTTCGCGCTGATCTTCACGCCATTCTCAACCTTATTACCAGCGCCATCGTAGCCCTTTTCAGACTTCGCGCCTGCATAGATTGCGCGGAAGCGAAGAACGCTCTCAGGAAGAACAGCAGATTCTGGAATAATGAGCGACTTGGTTGTGCCTGCGAGCTCAGCAGAATCTTTTGGTTGAGCTGCCATTGCATCCTTCACAGCTTCCTTAGCTTCAGCAGCAGCTGGAGCGGCTGGGGCAGCAGCAGGGGCAGTCGGAGCTGCAGAAGCAGCCTTTTGCTCTTCAACCTTCTTCGCAGCAGCTGCTGCGGCTTCTTGTGCGGCTGCTTTCGCATCCGTTGCCTGGGTCTTTGCTCCGGCTTTCACTTCCGATGCCTTTGCTTTGGCATCAGCTGCAGTGGCAGCTGCACCGGCTTTAATTTTGGAAGTAGCAGCTTTGGCATCGGCAGCCAGAGCGACAGCTGCATTGGCTGCGACCATTGTTGCAACGACTTGGAAAACAGTTCTCATGACAACTCCTTTGATAAAAACCACAAAACAGTTTCTTAAGGGATGCTTTTTGAGGGTAGCATAGGATCTTTGAGTGTCAATTTAGCAACATACGGCAAAATGACACCATCTTCATTCTTCGGTGCGAGGCCTGAATTTAAGACAGAATTTTGTCTTCTCCGCTGCAGCACAACTGCATTCCAAATCAGGCTAAACTGGTCGTGTTCAACACGGACGCCTTCCTAGGGACAGAAGGCTCAAACACTCTACTTACAAACGGAGAATCAATGCTCACGAGAAAAATGAAATTGCCAGCCGCTCTGTCGATCCTGCAATGCATTGCCTTGTCGGGCTGCAAGCAAAACAAGTCCGCCAGTGAAACCCAACAGTCATCCAGTGGCACTCAGAATGTTCAGTGTGATGTGATTGTCGTGGGTGGTACAACCGCGGCATTCTCCGCTGCAATTACAGCTGCCGACAATCTTCAACCCGGTGAAGTAGCCTGCCTGACGGAGCCTACGGATTGGCTTGGGGGACAGCTCACAAGCAGTGGTGTTCCGGCAGTAGATTATGCACACCACGACATTGAAGTTCCCGGCATTGGCAAAGTCAAAACCTCCGACGCCAGCCGACATATGGCATCACAAAACAAATTTTTCGGCGAATGGATGAAGCAGCTAGGACCTGTGAAAAACGACAAGCTCGACTTCCCACAACCGGCGACTTGTTGGGTTTCTGTGCGCTGCTTTCCGCCCACCAGCATTCTTGGAACCATCAATGCATTGGCAGCAACCTATGAAGCTTCCGGACGCCTCAAGGTCTTCCGCAACACCGTTGTAAAATCTGTGCGTACCGAAAATGAACGGATAACCGCCGTAACAGTTATTCAACGCAGCAACATTGGCACTCCGCCGAGCCGTCTCTCCGAGCAGGTGGAAGACTGGTACAGCACAAAGGACTCACCGAACTTCAAAAAGAAGGTCATCACACTCGCAGCACCACAGAAGTCTGCTGCCAACGGGCAAAAGTATTTCCCGGTTGTTATCGATGCGACCGAATGGGGTGAGGTGCTCGTGCTGAGTGGCTCCTCCTATCTTCAAGGCATGGAGCGCAACGAGAATGCACCAGTCGGACAAGGAGCACAGGAAACTTGCGGCCAGGCCATCGTCTACCCCATGACCCTCCGCATGAATGAAACCCCTGTCCCCGATTCTGCACTTGCCAGAGGACGCTGGAGCAAAGATTTTCAACCCAAAATCGAGGCCTACAAACAGTCTCTCGTGAAGCGCGGACTTCTGGATGCAGGAAAGTCTCTCTACAGCATTGCAACCCACAACCGTGCATTCACCTTTGATGAGGTCTGGAGCTACCGTCGTTTGGTGGTGGGACCTGTTGAACGTACAAGCGAGAAAGTCTACGGGTTCTTTCCTTCAGCACAGATAGGCGACATTACCAACCAGAACTGGGAACTCGGCAACGACTATCCCTACCGATATTTGTTTTTGCCCATCAGTGAAGCCCGTAGCCAGGCACGCTCTGGAGACTGGACAGGTGGTATCGACGTCAAGGCTCTTGATGAAGCCGAACTGCAGGCTTGGGGATGGGTGGATCACCTCCGCAAGAATGCAACCGTCAATTGGAATGGACAGAAGCGTGATATTGGACAGCACATCGTGCTTTCAGAAGCACTGGGGACTCCCTACGGTTTGAGCAAGGTTCCCTATATCCGCGACACTCGCCGCAGCATTGGATATGGCAGTGACGGTTCACCCTTTGTTTATAAATACGGTGAAATGTTCACAGGCGTTGAGTTCCCAGATTCTGTTGGTATTGGCGCGTATGTGGCCGACAGGCACCCGAGCCGCAATCCAAACTTCAACGGCGAGCGTTGCTTCTCAAGCAACTATCCAGCTGGCTTTACGGCATACCCCAGGCCATTCACTTTGCCGATGCGGGCTCACACCAACTCCACCATACCGAATCTCCTGGTGGCCGGAAAAACGATGGCCCAAACCTTCCACGTGAACTCAGCTACACGCCTGCATCCGATCGAATTCGTTTCAGGCACCGGAGCGGGTGCATTGGCAAGCTTCATGGCGCAGTCGCAGGTCACATCGCACTTTGTGATGAAGAGCGAAAAGCATGTGGCTCTGGTTCAGGAGCGAATCAAGAAGTATCAGCCACTGGTTTGGAGCAAGGAGGTGCTTGCAAGCTCTGTTGCAAAGCCACCTCTGATTCCTGGCCAGAACAACAAGAGCGACAAGGCTGAGAACGAAGGCAAGGCAAAAGAATAAAGACTCAGGGTGCGCCGCCGTCGGCGCCATGTGCCATCTGCACGCCCAAGCGAAGTTTGTAAGACTTGGGTGCTGCAGATCGAAGAGTCTTGAAATCAGCGATGGCGAGTGAGTTGATCTTATCTCTCAAGCAAGTGGCCATCGCAGGCTCGCGCTCAGCCCCGTCCAGCAGTCCGCTCACCGTGAATCCTGGCTTGTTTACATCGACTTTGACATCAAAACGAAAAGATAATCCCGCTGGTGGGCCTTGAAGCTGAGCCCGACAGGCCTGCAAATGTGGAGCAAGTGCCTGCGAGGCCCGCGAAACTAAATCAAGACCTCCCCAACCGAACACATCTTTCATCTGATTTCCCGAATTTTCCTCGAGCACATCCATGAAGGTCACAAAACCCATGGCCTCGGCTCCATCCAGACTGACAGCGCGGAGTGCCGGTGTGGCCGACAAAAATGGCTTAGAGAAGAAAGGCGTAAAAAATCCGGTGAGGAAGACCATTGCCGAAATGCAGAAGAGAGCGCTTTCGGCATTGATGGGCTGTCGGGCCGATGCAGAAGTCACCGCAGCAAACTCACGCGGGAGCATGCCCAATCGGGTGTCCTCGAGAACGGCTTTGTCCCGAGCTGAGCTGCTGTTTTCGAAATCACAGTGCATTTCGCATCCCCGGAAGAAAGGAGTTTTCTCCGCGAGGAATCGCAATCACTGTGCAAAAGCTCAGTTCACTGGATCCTCGCTATTGAACGTATCGTCGATCTTGAACTTGGGAATAGGGAAATCTGGTGTCAGATTTTCCTTGGCCGGAGTTGGCTGCGCTGCTGGCTCTGCATTTTTTGCCATGTCACCTGGAGCTGAACCCGTGGGCTGAACAATGTTTGGAGGTTGCGCGTCTTTCTTGTCCCCCAGTGGACCAGCTGCATCGCCGGGAGCATTGGAGTTCCCAGCCACGGGCAGCTGCGTGGAAGGTGTCGCATCTTTGACGCGTGCCGTGAACGGTACAACACGCCGAATGGGTGAGAACACCCCATCGCTGGATTTTCCGCGCAAGGCCAAACGTACAACTGCATTGCCACTTGCAGCGTAGTCATCGATTACGGAGTTCAGATCCGCTTTCGATTCATCTGTTCCATCGGATTCATCGTTTGTAGCTGTCGCACCATGGACAGGAACAGTGATGCCCTGGGTGTCATCACCGTAGTTGAAGGGCACTTCGCTCATCTTCTTCTCGAGCATCGGTTGCCACACAATCTTTTCAGAATAGCCCCGCTCGCGGATAAGAGTTTGAGCGATTTCAATCCATGCCGGCAACGCTCCCGTACCACCAGCAACTTTGAAACCGCGCCGGCGCATAGGCTCGTTGGTGTCGTACCCAACATAAGCTGCGATCGTATAGGTATGTTCGGGCGAGAGCGCTTTCGTTCCCTTGTCTTCTGGATAAGGAAGAAACCCAACATAGGTTGCATTAACGTAATCGTTGGTCGTTCCTGTTTTCCCGAAACTTGGAATGCGCAGTGCTGCTTTTTCCAGAAGTGCGTCCTCTTCAGGATTTTTGGAGCGCAAGACCACAGTTCGATTTGCTGCACGGGCTGTTCCATTGGTGACGGTGCCGCGCAACACACTCAGAATGGGTGCGGAGTAAAATTCATCGAAAAGCTGATGCTCTTGAGCTTCTGCCTCCCACAGCAAATTACCTTGCTCGTCTTCAATCCTCTTGATGAGGAGCAGTTGGTTCTCCTGTTCCGTATTGAAGAACCTGTATGTTTTGCCTTCGAGCAGACTCTGGTAGGCGAGAGCCAGCTCTGCCAGTGTGACCACATTTGCACCGAGCGGGAACGAAGGAACCCATTGAACATCACTTTCAATGCCCATCTGCCTGGTCATCTTTTGTGCATAAATCATGCCAAGAGAATACCGAAAGTCAGCGTGCCAGAAGAGTTTCTCGAGCGATGTGGAGTCGGCAATAATCTTGTACTTTCCTTCAATCTGTTCCCTAAGCTCTGCAATCAGGCTCATTGGCAGAACGCCATCCAGAAGAAGATTCTCTTCGGAAAGAAGGGCTGGATTCGATTCCGCTATACGCAACACCTCTTCGGGTTGCAGCGCCTTAACCGTCGGACTCTGCAGCTGAGGTGAAACAATTGCCATATTGAAAGGCTCAGCCGACATCCAAACCAACTTGCCTTCCACAGCCTGAAACGGCGCAAGTGTCGCAAGATCCTCTCTGCTCAATAACGCTTTCGATTGAACGAGTGTTTTGACGCGCTCAACTGCAACCAGAGCCTGTTCGCGCATGCGCTCCCAGCGTAAATAGTTGTTCCGCAGGACATGAAGGCGAACCTGCTTTTCCTTTTCGGGCAAGGTTCTTGGTCGTGTTGCGGCAACGCGTGCGAGTTCATCATCAAAGCCGGTTCCGTAGTTCATCGACTTTACAATGAAACGCATTTTTCGATCTTGGGAAATGGCGATGTCATCGAGAAGCTCACCACGGACAATATTGAACGTCCCGCCGCGCAAAAAAGGTTCGCTCAGTCGAGCATTATACTTGGAAGCAAGACGCTGAGCGAGAGCCTCCTCGTTCTCACCGGGGGCTGCGAGCTCTAAGGTGAGCAACAGCTCTTTGAACTGTGAAAAGGTCAGACGATCGAGCATATGCGCCAGAAGCCAGACACTCGCTAGGTTTTCCGATTTTGCCCCAGCGCCAGCAAAAGTTGTTTCCAGTGTATCAGGTGAGTGGTCGGGGCGAGGGTAATAGAATTGTCCCTGCCAAGTGTAAACATTTCTTGTATTGAGAAGTGGTTCGAGAATGTGCCAGCCCAATTGTAGCGCGGGATAGTAGGTCAAGGTTTTGAAGGTACTTCCAGGCTGGCGCTTTGCAAAGACGGCACGGTTGTACTCGTGCGGTGCATATCCACCCACCATCGCAACAATCTGACCCTTGTCCAGAACTATTGCTCCTCCCTGGATGCGAGGCTGCCTTTCGATATCACAAACTAAACGTCCATCAGGCCGAATCTCACGCACACTCGTCAAAACAAAAGTTCCAACAGCAAGCTGATTGAGCAGTGCGAGTTTAGACTTTTCAACACCACGGTAGAGCGACTGATCCGTAATTTTTGCAACACGCTCGATTGCATCTGAGGGCACAAAACACTCGGGAATACCGAAACTCACTGTTGCTGATTCTTTGCCCTTCTCCTTGGACAACTGAATAATTTTTCCAACATAAAAGGAATGCAAATCGGGACGCTGAATGGCAACAAATTGCGATGGATTAGCCTTTTCAAAGCCGGAGAGGATCATCTCAAGTCGGCTGAGGTTCTGACGCACGCCATAGAGCGCACCGCGCTGTACCGCCTCATCCAACGTAGTGGTAATCCGTAGCCCCATAGAGCCCACTTCATCAGCTGTTTCCGCACCTACCGCTTCGAGAACTTCCTTGCGGCTCAACTGACGTTGAACAAGCTCAGTGATAAAAATCTCATTGAATTGAAACTTACCCTGACGAAATGGAACATCCTCGCGCACAGCTGCATCAAATTCAGACTTATTGATGAACTTGGTATCGAGCATGCGGCGCAGCACATAATTCTTGCGCACCTTCGCATCGGCTTTCGCGCGCTCCTGCGCAGGAACAGCGCGCTTGGTAAATGGATTGTAGCGTTCGGGACCCTTCACACTGCCCGCGATGAATGCAGCTTCTGTCAGAGTGAGTTCGTGAATGTCTTTGTCGAAGTAATACTTGGCGGCAACACCGGCTCCGCGTCCGTTACCAGTGACATGAAATTGATTCAGGTAAAATTCAAGGATTTCGTCTTTGCTGAACTTGCGCTCCATCTTGAAGGCGTTGATGGCCTCATCGAACTTTGCCTTCAGATTTGTCACAGGCCGACCATACAGGTTTTTCACGGTCTGTTGTGTGATGGTTGAGGCTCCTTCTCGTTTTCCCATCACAATATTACGAAATGCCGCGCGCGCAGTGCTCACGAAGTTCACACCGCGATGCTTGTAGAATTCATCATCCTCGGCAGCGATGACTGCCTGCTGGAGATTCTTGGGGATGTCCTTAAGGCGAATATATTGCCGGTGCTCAGAGCCAAAAAGGCTTCCGAGCTGGGTTGTGCCATCGCTGTAGTAGAGCATGGATTCCTTGGAGAGAATCTCGAGGATCTTTTCTCTCTTCAAGTGATCGTAATTGCCCGTGAAAACCTCGAGAAAAGCCATCCCCCCCAAAGCAGCGGGAGGAACAAACACACAGCAGGCCAAAGCCACAAGTCCAACAACCAACTTGTTCATTTTAGATTCAGCTCCAATGACACAGGACAGTGATCAGACCCCAGAACGGATGGGAAAATCCGCGCCGAAACCACTCTGTCGACCAGCCCATTCGTAATGAAATGATAATCGAGTCGCCAGCCGATGTTCCGTTCCCGGATGCCAGGGCGTTGACTCCACCAGGTGTAGTGACCCCCCCCTTTCTCAAACATCCGAAAGGTATCCACGTACCCCGCTTCAATAAACTTGCTCATCCAGGCGCGCTCTTCGGGGAGGTATCCCGCATTCTTTTCATTTTGCTTGGGGTTGGCCAGGTCGAGTGGTGTATGCGCGATGTTGAAATCGCCTCCGAGCACAACCTCGCGCCCAAGCGTGCGCTGATGATCCAGAAATTTCAGAATCAGATTGCAATAATCCAATTTGTACGGGAGGCGCAGGGTATCACGCTGTGAATTCGGGAAGTAGGCCGAAGCAATCAAAAGGTTCTCGTGCACAACAGCCAGAAAGCGGCCTTCAGTATCGAATTGAGGATCTCCAAGCCCATAGAGAACGTTTTCAGGCTCAATCGGAAGCTTTGTGTAGATTCCTACACCACTGTATCCCTTTTTTACCGCGCTATGCCAGAACGACTTGTAACCGAAGGGGGCCAGCCACTCTGGGTTCAGATCCCCATCTGCGCAGCGCACTTCCTGAAGAAGCAGGATATCGGGTTGCTCTTTGTGCAGCCATTCGAGAAATCCGTTGCGCACGGCAGCTCGTATTCCATTCACGTTCCATGAAAAAATCTTCAGATTCTTCAAGTTCATTCATCCTCAAAATTTTGAGCCAATTCCTTGCTGACACAACTCAGTGCTTCCGTATAGAGGCTCGGAATCCACGAATTGAAGTGCCTTTCGAGAGGCCCTACCTTGGTGCTCGGATGCTTTAATGCTTCGAAAAAATTTCCGCGTAAGGTCAGACTCGTGGAGTACTCCACACGACCATTGACAATGACTTTTGCACCATCTGCGTCGAGCGCAAATTGGCCCGTCAATGGGTCGACCGACATGCCGGTCAGGTTCTGAATTTGAATAAATGAACATTGATTGAGTTCGGGAAGCTGAGGCTTTTCAACGCGAAAAAACAGGTTCGTATATGAAGTTGATGTGGCGCTGTCAGCATGTCCTGTGAGGCGAAAGCGACCTTGCCATTGTGGAAACTCACTCTCGACCTCAGCCAAAAGAGCAGAGGTCATGAGAGGGTGCACAAGAATTCCGGCCTTCATGATTTTGACCGGTTTGGTTGGAGTTCCCTCAAAATCAAAAACGGTTGAAAAAGGCGATTGCTCGAGATGAGGATTATCCTCGATGGTAAGCCCAGGAATCAAGGTTGTATCGAGGTCAGCGAATTCCCAGGCCCCGGTTTTATCAAGTAGAGCGCGTGTTTCTAAATTCGGAATAACAAGTTGATCAAAAAGGTCACCTGCAGCCTTGTGCGTCAGCAACACAGGATAATGTGTATTTGTATCCAAGGGCCTGACAGCTGTGCGCACAATATTCTTGGACGCCTCATCGACAATCTCTTTGAGCTCGGCAGCTGAAGGCAGGGAACCAAAAAGATCCGAATGAGATTCACTCGAATCCTCCAACGAGAATGCCACCATGACCGAACAGGCCGCAGAGTTCTCGCTGGCTACATTTCCAGCAGAGTCGCAATATCTGCGGTTGCTCATAGAAATTGAAACACTGACCTCTCGGTTCATTAGGCGAGGATGCTTCACTTCAGCAGCGTAGGCGTCGGTCTGGTCTAGCAATTGGGTGGTCAGACTCCCAGCGTTTCCCGCTGCAAAGCATTCCAGGAGTTCCTGAGACGCCAGAGCGAGTTGTGGATAGGAATCCTGTTTTTTGAACTGTATCCGATGTCTCAACTCAACCGCTTGCGCCAATGCAAATTCCAGCTGGTGCACAAAGAGTTGCATGGAGAGTGCTTCAAGACTGAAACCCACTCCGCGTCGGTTTGGCAATACGAGCGAGACGTCTAAATGAAATGGACGATTCTCCTGCAGCGGACCTTTAGTGTGGCGAATTCCATTGAAAAGAGTTGCCGCATAGATCCGCCGATGAGTTGCCGTGCAAACATAACCTTCAATGATACCCGAGCGCTGACAGCTATCGAGATGGCTCTGCACTTCTCTAGTGAAGGACTCAATGGCCAATGCAGTGGTGTCGTTCATTCCTCACCTCCTTCACCATCACCTGTACCAATGACCCGAACTTTGGGATGAGGCTTGAAAACCATAAATGCGGGGCCACCGTCGGAGGTCAACACACCCTGTCCGTCTTTGCCGCAGGTTCCAATACTTCGGCAAAGTGTTGGCCCGAACGCATCGACGGCTGAGCGAAAACATTCTGTGGCAATTCCTGTGAAATTGGCCTCACGCATGCGCACTGGTTGCTCGCCTTTTTTCAACAGAAGGACGCGTGCAACATCCGCACGGAATTCGAGATTGGAACAGCTTGCCGTGCCGCCTTTCCAGCCACTCAGAAGCAAAACTCCTTTTTCACCATCCAGGTACCCGTTTTTCTCAAGTGCTGTCTGAACAAGCTCCGAAGGCAAATCATCCCAGTGTTCAGGTGCTGCGGATGCACCAGACAACGGCTTAGTTTGCGATGGACACACCCAAATGCTGGTCATCCGGTTCAGTGAAGGGTATTGCAGCGACTGCAACCGTGCTGAGCCATCGGGGCTCTGCCCCGAAACCAAGGCTGTATGTCGTGTGTGAATAGCATCGACCAGTTTGCCACGCTCCACAATGAGTTTCCGCTGCGGCAAAACGCCTTCGCAATCGACTGGCAGATAGCCACAATTGTCGAGCGAGCCATCCACAAGGATATCCATCCATTCTGGCCCCACAAGCAAATCTTTCATTTGCCCATTTTCTCCAAATCCCGATGCACCGATCTGGATAAGATCTCCTTCTGCGGCATGTCCAATAGCTTCGTGCAAAATCAAACCAAGTAGGTCAGCATCTACGGCGAGATAATCATATTCTGGATCCTCCGGCACGAGCGAGGCAGAAAGCAAATCAAGCGATTGCTGCATCACCTTTTTGAAATGCTGACCCAATTCATCGTGAAGAGGCTCAATTTCTGGAAAAGTGTTCTTGAGATAACGTGCATAAGCAACACGTTTTTCCTGACTCTCTGCACATGTAGAGTTGGTGGCTATGCGGCAAATCTGACTCACAAAAGTTTGTTGAGCGGAATCAAGGAAGTATTGCCAGCGATACTCCGTGGACATGTTCAATCGGCTTTTGAGCGAATGAATCCGCACATCATGGGGTTCATTGTGGAATTTCTGAATAAGCTCGCTTATGGCTTGAAAGCGCTTTGCAAAACTCACGCTCTCCCATGGGTTTTGACCACAATGGGAGATCACCTGATCGCGGGCAGCGAGGATGCACTCATTCAAAATTTCAGGCGGACGACTCTCGACCTGGCGCCACGCGGAATCAAGCGCAGCAAGGACACAATCCACAGGAAATATTCCAGCGCTGATTGTGCCAGTCATGAGTCCCGTGCCACCCGAGACAATGGCACGCACGTGAAAGGAGCTCGACGCAGAAACCTCGGGTGGGCCTTCATCACGCCCATTCGAAAGA
>JBILKM010000032.1:0-34148 GCA_044376695.1 Silvanigrellaceae bacterium | reverse complement strand
TCGATTCCAGTCACGGCAGACGAAACCCTAAGGCAGGGTGATGTTGAAGCCACCGTTGAGCTCTACTAGTCTGGTTCTGCGAAAATCTGAGCAGGTTCGGTGCGACGCACAGGAGCGAGAGCGTGTACAGAGTTCTTGAGAAACTCAAATACCACTTAGCAACGCGCAGAACCGCACAGGCGCTCCCCTGGGCTCTGCTTGTTGCAGCAGTTGCCCTCTTCATGGCGTTCATTCTCAACCTTCAACGCCAGAACAATGTGGAAGACATTCTTGCGCGCCTAAAGGAAAGCAAAGAGATTATCTCGCTCGACGAGTGGCAAGGCCTTCCCTATTATTGCCCGCACATGTCCACTAGCCTTTCACACTGTGAGCTTTTGTCTTCAACCGAAACTAACATTTCATTTCCTCGGACTTCCCACTTTTTTCCAAACTTGTTGAACGAGACGGAAAAAAAGCAGGGCAAGAAGAAAATACCGAACTCAGCTCGGCTGAAATACAGATTTAAAATCAACGAACTCGATTGGATCAAAGGTGGAAAGCCTGCAGATGCTCAATTGCTCAGCCTGGTGATGCCGCGCACATCGCAGAATTTGATGTTTGTCTACACTGACCCTGCCGGAGCAACACAACATGGTGGCCGACTCGTCAATGCCGTGACCACATTCGGGCGTGAGGAGTTGCTTCAAGCCGCAGAAATCAACATCGACATCATTGCCCCATCGTTTGAACGCCAGTTCGGACCACAAACGCTTCCAGTGGCTCTGATGACTCCGAGTCGAACCACCCCTTACTTGCAGCTTCTTCAACAAATGCAAGCTTCGAGTTTGCCCGCAACCCTACTCGCTCTGATGCTACCAGTTCTGGCGGCGGCGATGGCCGTGATTCTCGACGGCAGCAGAATCATGTTTCACATCAGCGGTTATTCCTTTCTGCGTGGTGTGCAGGCATTACTTACTTCTACCCAAAACGCACTCGACGGCCGCGGGTTTGCACTACTCGGCATGCCTATCTCGTGGACGAGTTTGCGTGTCACACTGATTGCTGTCATCACGGCCGCGTTGTTCTGGCTGGCCTATGTGATTGCTGAGCTTGTGGTCAATCCCAATTCACGACACTCAAGCAAGAGAAACAAACTCATTTTTGCGGGTGTCTGTGCCGCGACTTATCTCATTCTAATCATCTCAATGACCTCGTTCAAAACCCCTACTCCGCAGCTTGAACGCATGGCCGACTTAATCATCGGCGCTTCAACCTTCCTGCTCACTTCTTTTTCCCTCTACTCACATTTCAGGCAACGCCCACAGTACGAGCAACAGAATCAAACTCTAAACCTTGATTCAGAGCAAAATCTCTTCAACCCTCTCTATTTTTTTCGGTTCAGAAGCCTGCTTGTCACGACAACCGCATTGCTGATGACGTTCGCTTCGCTGCGCGATCTGAGAACTGGAGCATCTGGAATTATGCTCTATGACCCGCTCGACTGGCGGCAGATCATCCTTGTTCCTGTTCTTCTCCTGTGTGCGGTTCTCGGTGTCGGAAGCGTCACTCAGAAAATGAATGAGTACGCCTTAATCATGAGAAGACGAGTTGAACAGTTGATGATTGGAAGTCGCACGCTGGCAAGCTCTATGCAACATGAAGCTGCGATCCTGACCGCGCTGCGGATCATGGCCAAAGAAATTCAGACCTTAGCCCATGCACGAGTTGAGCTGATCTTTCCTTCCGAGAAGCAGCGTGTCTATAAGTCTTTCAGTGTTGAATTGAGCGACGATCTCAATATTGAATCTCTTCCTGTCCCCACCGAACGCGAGGGCACGCATCCGCTCCCCGACGGAGATGCTATCCAAATTTCTGGGCATTTCCTTACTTTGCAACTCTTTCAGGACTCGCGTTGGCTAGGGACTCTTTCACTTGAATGCACCAAGAATCTGTTCCTCACTCACGAAGAGCGTAATTTCATCAAGGTCACGCAGCAAACCCTGTGTCTGACACTCGACAACCTCAATGCGATTCGAGAGCTCAGGAGAGCGGACAAACTCAAGGATGACTTTCTTGCAAATACATCCCATGAGCTGCGCACACCATTGCATGGAATCGTCGGCATTGCAGAAAGCGTTCTTGCAGGGGCCGAAGGCTCACTGTCATCGCGACTGCGAGACAACCTCAATTTAATTGCTATTTCTGGCCGACGTCTCACCAACCTGGTGAACGATCTTCTCGACTTTTCCCAAATAAAGCAGCGTGAATTAAAACTGCGCATCGCCCTAGTTGAAATTCGGCCGATGGTTCAACTTGTGTTGGCCCTGAGCAAGCCCCTGCTCGGCAACAAAAGTGTCGAACTCGTCAACAATGTTGAGCCGGGATTGGTTCCAGCATCCTGCGACGAAGGAAGGCTCCAACAGATTCTTCAAAACCTCATTGGCAACGCCATAAAGTTCACACATACAGGTCAGATCTCGGTTTCTGCCAAAGCTGAGGGGCGATTCGTTCGCATTGTTGTCCGCGATACGGGCATTGGAATTCATCCTTCAAAAATTCAGCGCATATTCAATTCATTCGAACAAGCCGATGGACAGATCAATCGTGTCTACGGCGGCACTGGTCTTGGGCTAACCATCACAAAGCAACTTGTTGAAATGCACGGTGGCACAATCCAGGTTCAATCTGAACCCGATAAAGGCTCGGAGTTCTCATTCACCCTGCCGGCTGCGCAGACCGAAGGTATGCTCGGAGCTGAACTCTCACGTGAAGGCAATCTTGCACCCCGACAACCACGCCCGGTGCTGTTGGAAAAAGACACGGCCTGGTGGGAATCAGCTCAGACAGACGTCCCCGAATATGCAACGCCGAAACAAATCCAAAACGCGAGCTCAGGGTTCCGCGTGCTGATAATCGACGACGACGCTATCAATCGCAAAGTGCTTGAAAACCAGCTCCGCTCGGAGGAATACCAAATTCTCCTTGCAGAAGATGGAATGATTGGACTAAAAATCCTCAACGAATCGAGTCCTGACATTGTTCTACTCGACCTGATGATGCCTCGGATGTCTGGACTCGAGGTTCTGAGTGAAATTCGCAAAAGCCAATCCTCTGCGGATCTTCCAGTCATTATTTTAACAGCAAAAAATCAAATCAACGACCTCGTTTCCTGCTTTCAAGCCGGCGCCAATGATTTTCTCATGAAGCCCTTTTCACAATCTGAATTGCTAGCTCGCATGCGCAACCATCTTCAAATTTCGAAAGTTCATGGCGCCTACACGCGTTTTATTCCCCAAGATTTCTTGCAACTCCTGGGGCGTGAGAACATCATTGATGTGCGCTTAGGTGATCAGGTTATGCGAGAGATGTCTGTCATGTTTCTCGACATCCGGCAGTTCTCAAAAATTTCAGAATCCATGTCTCCAAAAGAAAACTTCGATTTTCTGAACGAATACTTTGCCACCGTCAATCCAGTCATCCGTAAGCATTGTGGATTTATCGATAAATACATAGGCGATGCGGTGATGGCACTCTTTGCAAATCATCCCGACGATGCTTTGCTCGCAGGAATTGATTTACTCAGAGAAGTGGAAGCTTACAACAACAAGAGAAAAACGACTTTCCGCAATCCAATTAGCATCGGCATTGGTGTGCATTTCGGGCCACTTATGCTCGGGACTTTGGGCAATGAGGATCGTATGGAAGGCACAGTGATTGCCGACAGCGTGAATCTCGCCTCACGTTTGGAGTCGATGACCAAGATCTTCTCGGTAGGAATGATCACGAGCCACGACTCACTGCTCATCGCTCAGAACCCGAAACAATTTTGCTTCCGCTCACTCGGACGCGTTCGCCCGCCCGGTTTTTCACGCAGCCTCAATATTGTAGAGATTTTCAATGCCGACAGCGCTCATACGCGCGAGATGAAGCTCAAGACACTCGATAAACACGAAAATGCACTCCGAGCCTTTCAGGCAGGCCAATGGGAGAGCGCAATTGAAGGTTGGAAAAAGATCCTCGACGAGCATCCTGCAGACAAAGTTGCTGCTTTGTACCTGGATCGTGCTGTGCGTAATAAACAAGCACCGCCAGGAGAGGAATGGGATGGCGTGTTTGATCTGCGCCAGCGTTAATTTATATTGTTTCAAACGTTCTTGATTTGTCCGCCCCCCGTCAAGGAGACTCACCTGTGACACACCTTGTGCCACGCTTCGCCCTGCTCGTTCTTGCGGTCTGTACCCCAAAGGCTTGGGCTGACGACTGCTCGTCTTTTAATGGCAAGGCCATCGACAAAATCGCCTGCACTGATTCCACTGCATCGCGGTTCTTGAGCAGGCTCGCAAAGGCGCAAAAAGCACTTGAAAAAGCTGCTCCCCCGGGCGCACGCCCTGCTCTGCGGAGTCATCAGGCACGTTGGGAACTGTTCGCTGATGCATGGTTGACAGCCAACCCGACATCCGGCTCCACATCAGCCGCTGCTTCGCCTCGCTGCTCATCACCCCGAGCATTGCTTTTTCAGCGCATGGACTCTCTTGAGAAGGCGTTTGTTTCTCTCAAAGAAAACAAACCCAAGACGCTTGATATTTGCTATGACAATGCGGCCTGTCTTGAACCAGGTGCAACCAACACAGAGATGATCTGCGAAACCATCCACCTGGGTGTTGAGGGCGTGCCTGCGAATGCAGAACCCATCGTCGTTTCGCTTCTCGGAGAATGGGTCGCCAGAGGCCAGGCGTTTGAAACACACGTCACCAAATCGCTTCGTAATTCTGAGCCCTGTGAGGTTGTGTCCGAGAAGACCATGGTGGAATACCTGCGCGGTGGGTTCGTCACGGTCAGAACTCGACAAGGCGATACGTGCAACCCCATTGCTGCAAATGAAATGATTCAAACCTTCGACCTGCGCAGCGGCAGAGCGCTCAAAATATCCGACTTCACCACCTCACCAGCAGCGCTTCTCGCTCTTCTAAAAAAGCGTAAGGAGGCAGACGTACTTCAGGCTCTGATGCGCAATCAATTAAGCGGCGACACCACGCGACCGCACATTGAACCAGGCGAATGTGCCGAGTTGCCTTTTACCACTCTCAATGATGTGAACATCCACATGACAAGCGACGGCCTGCGCATCAACAAGATTTTCAAGAAGGCCCCGCCTGAGCTTGCACCGTGTCAGTTCAAGGTAGAGGAAGGATTGTCGCCAGGAACTGTTGCGCAGCTCCTCAAGGGACGTAAAAGCCCGGCAAGCGGGTTACTGCGCTATATCCGCTAATACCGGGCTGAAAGAGAGAGGGCTACAATTTAGAATTTGCAGACGCCTGGAACACGTGGGAACGGTATAACGTCGCGCACATTTCCCATGCCCGTGATCCATACGAGCAGACGCTCGAGTCCAAGACCGAAGCCACTGTGCGGAACACCTCCAAAACGGCGGAGGTCGATGTACCACTCGAGATGCTCGGGCGACAGCCCCTTGGATTTCATTTTCTCAATCAGCACATTTTCGCGATCTTCGCGCTGGCTGCCTCCAATCACCTCGCCAATTCCTGGCATCAGGAGATCCATGGCGCGTACGGTTTTTCCATCGTCGTTCTGGTACATGTAAAAAGCCTTGAGCACCGATGGATAATTGTAGACAATCGTGGGCGCCTTGAAGTGTTCCTCACATAAATAACGCTCATGCTCGCTCTTGAGATCCTCGCCCCAGGACACTGGATATTCAAAGCTTCGGCCCGAAGCCTTGAGAATCTCAACAGCCTCTGTGTAGGTCACTCGAACGAACGGACGCTCGAGCGCCATTCGTAGATACTCACGGGTCTCAACGCCATTGCGAGCAACAATATTGTCGAGGTCATCGGCGCAATGATCGAGCACGTCTTTAACAACGTAACGAATCATGTCTTGAGCGAGAGTCATGTTGTCTTCAAGCTCATAGAATGCCATTTCAGGCTCGATCATCCAGAACTCAGAGAGATGACGACTCGTATTTGAGTTTTCTGCGCGGAATGTAGGGCCGAAGGTATAGACCTTGCCCAGCCCCAGAGCCAGAGCCTCTGCCTCAAGCTGACCTGTGACACACAACATGGCCTGAGCTCCAAAGAAGTCTTTCGAGTAGTCGATGGCGCCCGTGTCGGTGCGAGGGGGGTGGTTCAGGGGGAGTGTGGTCACCTGGAAGGTTTCACCAGCTCCTTCGGCATCGGAGGTCGTCAGCAAAGGGGAGTGAATGTAGTAGAAGCCCTGCTCGGAGAAGAACCGGTGAATGGCCTGGCTAACGCGCGCACGAATGCGAAACACACCCGCAAATGTTGCGGTACGACCGCGCAGATGTGCCACATCACGCAGGTACTCGTAGGTCATGTCCTTTTTCTGAAGCGGATATTTCTCGGGATCGGCGAACCCATAAACCTTTACGGCCGACGCCTGTAGCTCAAATTTCTGACCTTGGCCCGGACTAGAGACAAGCTGGCCTTCGATACGGACAGAGGCACCCGTTGTGAGCGCAATAATCTCCGCCTCATAATTAGGCAAAGAGGCATCAACGACCACCTGCAGCGAACGGCCAGATGTACCGTCGTTGACCTCCAAAAACGAGAACTTCTTGGAACCGCGCCGTGTGCGTACCCAGCCAGCAATGGTCACTTTGCCCAATGCCACACGCTCAGCATGGATATCTGCAATTGTTGTCAGTGCCTCTCGAGCTGTCGACATGCCTCAAAATCCTTTGTCTGAAGTCCAAGTTATGCTACGCAGAAAACGATACATTGGCACACCACCCGACAGAGTTCAACCGATGCATTCTGACTCCAACCAACGCCCCGACCGTTTCGTCAAGTCCTGGGAGCTCGAACCCATGGGCGACCAACCCCAGGCCATCGAAAGCCTGGTCGAGGGCGTCGAGGCGGGCGTAAGCGAACAAATTCTGCTTGGCGTCACAGGTTCAGGCAAAACCTTCACCATTGCCAACGTGATCGAACAAACCCAACGCCCTACTCTTATTCTCGCTCACAACAAAACCCTCGCAGCGCAGCTCTTCCAGGAATTCAAAACACTCTTTCCGGAAAATGCGGTCGAGTACTTCATCAGTTACTACGATTATTATCAACCTGAGGCCTACGTTCCGAGTACCGACACCTTTATCGACAAAGTTGCAACCATCAACGAAGACATCGACAAGATGCGTCACTCTGCGACTCGCGCACTGCTTGAACGCGAAGATGTCATCATCGTCTCAAGCGTGAGTTGTATCTATGGGCTCGGCGACCCTGAGGCCTATCTTAAGGCTATGGTGATGGTCGAGGAAGGTGCGCGTATTGGCCGCGATGAGCTGCTTGCTGCGTTGGTCAGCATCCAATATTCACGCAACGATATCAGCCTTGAGCGCGGCAAATTCCGCGTCCGTGGCGACGTTGTCGAGATTATCCCCAGTCATGAGCGCGACAAGGCTTTGAGAATCTCGTTTTTCGGAAAGAAAATTGAGAAGCTCCATTGGGTCGATGCTCTGCGCGGAACAATCATCGAACGCGTAAAACGCTGCGCAATCTATCCTGGCTCGCACCATGTCACCGACAAAGAACAACTCAACGATATCATCGAGCGCATTTCACTCGACCTCATTGAGCGTATGGAGTGGTTCAGGATGAACGGCATGCACGTAGAGGCGCAGCGGATCGAGCAGCGGGTTATGCACGACCTCGAGATGATGCGTGAGGTCGGCTATTGCCAGGGTATCGAGAACTACAGTCGGTATCTCGACAACCGCCAGCCAGGTGAACCACCCTCAACCTTGCTCGACTACTTTCCTGAAAACTTTCTTCTCGTCATCGACGAAAGTCATGTCACGATTCCGCAGATCGGAGGCATGTTTCGTGGCGACCGCGCGCGCAAGGAAACTCTTGTAGAGCATGGTTTTCGTCTGCCTGCGGCGCTCGACAACCGCCCTCTCAATTTCGACGAATTCCTCTCCCGCATGGGCCAAACCATTTATGTCTCGGCAACTCCCGGACGCTTCGAACTCGAACGCTGCAACTACCAAACCGTGCAGCAAATTATCCGCCCCACAGGGCTCGTCGACCCGATTGTCGAAGTGCGCCCAGCTCAACATCAGGTCGATGACCTCCTCGGGGAAATCAAAAAAACAATCGACAACAAAGGACGCGTGCTGATCACCACGCTGACCAAAAAGATGTCCGAAGATCTCACCAACTATTACAAAGAGCTTGGCATCCGCATCCGCTACCTCCACTCGGATATCGACTCCATTGAACGTGTCGAGATTCTACGTGACCTGCGTATCGGGCTTTACGATGTCCTGGTCGGAATCAATCTTCTGAGAGAGGGGCTCGACCTCCCCGAGGTTCAACTCGTAGGCATACTTGATGCCGACAAAGAGGGTTTCCTGCGTTCGCGCACAAGCCTCATCCAAACCGTAGGTCGTGCAGCACGAAACGCGCAAGGCCGGGTGATTCTTTATGCTGACAAAAACACAGACAGCATCACCGCAACGCTCAATGAGACCAACCGCCGTCGCGAACTGCAAATCAAATACAACCAGGAAAACAACATCACTCCGCAGTCTATTATCAAGAAAATCCCCGAGCAACTGCGCAAAATATACAATCTCGAGGGCCCCGGAAACGAGGATGACCTCGAACTCAAAATCGAGCGCGCACTTGAGGGTATTAATGACCGATCAGTTCTGACAAACCCAAAGAAACTCGAAAAAGAAATCAAACGAATCACCAAACAAATCCAACGCGCATCGCAGCAACTCGAATTCGAGGAAGCTGCCGCGTTGCGTGACCAAATGAATCTCCTTAAGGAGGTTGCTCTTCTGGTGAGTACTGCCGCGGGAGAATTGAATTCAAATGTCCAATCATCAGAGCAATGAGTTCATCGTCCGTGAGGAGACACCGCGTGGTGTGCGATTTCGTGCACTCCCGGGAGTGCGAAACATCTGCCTCGAAATCTCATACCGGGGCGAAGGCTTCATGGGATATCAGAGCCAGCCTCACGGTGTCACTGTTCAGGATCTCCTCGGAAAAGCCTGGCAGATCATGACCCAGGAAAAAACAGTGCTCTACGGATGCTCGCGTCTCGACGCGGGTGTCCATGCCAATCAATTCTTTGTGAATCTTTACACACGCCACAGCCGTTCGTGCGAAGAGATCTACCGTTCACTCAACGGCATTCTGCGGACCCAACTCAACGTTGCCATTTCTGTCTACGAGGCACGCGAGGTCGAGCCCGACTTCAACGCCCGTTTCGATACGAAGGGCAAACACTACCGTTATCGTCTGTGGTATGGACGTGGACACCATGCATCGCACACAACTGCAGCCTGGGCCGTGCGCAGCCGGGCGTTTGAGCCAGAAATTCTCACAAATGCCCTCAATCAAAGCGTCGGGGAACATGATTTCTCAGCCTTTCGTGCCTCAGACTGCACTGCAAAATCAACCGTCCGGAAGGTTGAACGAGTGGATGTCTGGCGTCACCCCGTTTACCCCGAAGCTCTGACTGTCGACGTCTGGGGCGAAGGCTTTTTGAAAAACATGGTGCGTAACCTCGTGGGCACGGCGGTTGACGTGGCTACCGGTAAACTTTGCAGTTCGGCGGTCATCGATGCGCTGCAACACCTCGACAGAACCCGCATCGGTCAGTGTGCTCCCGCACATGCCTTAACCCTACAGAGAGTTTTCTACACCTCCGCCGACTGGCACGAGGCATTGCAAGGAACAGTGCATCGGACGCATTGATCCGTGTTCCAAGGCTTTGACATGGCAGCACTAACCCCGACAGCAATTCAATCTCAGAAATGGTAACGTGAGGTGAGCTCCACGCTGGGAGAACACACATGCGTCGTTTCACAGTCGTTCTGATCGGATTGCTTGCTCTGCCCGTCGAGAGTCTGGCACAGCAGGGTGCAAACTTCTCGCTGGTTAGCCCTCCTGCGCCTGCAAGGCGCTACGGTATGGCCGGCTGCGGCCTCGGCTCAGTGCTGCTTCCCAATGGTCCACAAGCAATGACCTCGGTCATCAACGGTCTATTCTGGAACCAAGTGTTCGTCATTTCGAGCGGTACATCAAATTGCCAGAGCGACACCACGCAGCAGGTTGGTGCCGAGCAAGAACATTTCATGAAAAATAATTTCAGAACGATTGCTAAAGAGGCTGCGCAAGGCGACGGAGAAACATTAGCCGGACTGGCAAACACCTTCGGTTGCCCACAACAATCCGAAAAAGACTTTGCTGAATTTACGCAGAAAAACCATCAGAAGATATTTTCACAGCCGGGCGCTATCGCTGCCCTACATGCACTCAGAAAAGAGTTGAGCACGGACAATGCACTGGTGCGCAGTTGCACTCTTGCAGCCCTGCCCAACACACCAGAGAACGTCCGCTAGAGAGGATGACCATGAAATTGTCGCGCCATCATATCTCTCTCCTGACTGTCGTTGTGGCTGCACCTATGCTCGGCGCAGGAGTTCGGCACAGCCGCTCGCTCGGTGGCACGGGCCAGCCCATCCCGCGCACACAACCCGTTCAACCTGCTCCTGGCTCATCAAACATGAACCAAGGAGTTCCAATTCAGGCACCCAATCAAACCCCCATTCAGGTTCCGCAGCAACAATATCTCCCTGGTCTCCAGGTTCCCTCTCCAGTTGCACCGCCTATGCCCGTGCAGATTCCCAATCAGGGTGGCGTGCCAGAAAATGGCACGGGTTCGCTGCAAACTTCTCCACCAACCGACTCCGCAGCGCCTATCGTCGTGCCTGGAAATGCGGTTAAAGGTAACCAACCCAAACAAAATCCGCAGCCACAGGATCCGTATATCCCACCGGCACCCATGGTCATTCCACCACCCGTACCCGTACAGGTTCCCGAGCAGCTGCAACAATCCGGCACGCCGCAACAATCACAGACTCCAATTCAGCTTCCAGTTCAAGTCCCAGTTCAGGCTCAACCAAGTCTGCCGCAAGGGGCACAACCACTTCCCCTGCAAGGACAACCCACGCTGCCACCCTCACCTCCCGGATCGGGCTCGGGAGATCGCTACATGATGCCTACCTATGGCATGGCTGGATGTGGTTTGGGTTCCATGGTGTTCTCCCGCAATGTGCGTTCGGAACAATGGATGGCTGCCATTCTCAATGATGGACTCTTCCCACAATCATTTTCGATCAGCACAGGAACATCCAACTGTGTTGACGTAGATGAAGAACAATCCCAAGCAGAGCAGGAGATCTTTATCGACTCCAATTTTCATGCTTTGCGGGTGGATGCTGCACGTGGAGATGGAGAGAGCCTGCGCGCCTACGCCGAGCTTCTGGGATGTCATAAAGAAGGCCTTTACGATTCATTCGCTTCCTTAAGCCAAGGCCAATTCAGTTATATTTTTTCCGACGCACAGCCACGCAGCGTTGCCGAACGCTACCGCGATTCTCTGAAACGATCACGTGCACTCAAAACACGCTGTGATAGGCTGTTCTAATGAGCCTCAACATTCTTTCGGCGCGCAACACAGCCGCTCTCGAGAATGTCACGATTGCCAATGGAACGACCCTCAATGAGCTGATGCTTGCGGCTGTGCAGGGATGCACCGGCTTCATTCAAGTGCATTATCCAAAAAACACCTTCCCTTCAGCTGCAATACTGGTTGGGACAGGCCACAATGGCGGCGATGCTCTCGGTATTGGCACTCAACTCCTACGCGAAGGTCGCACTGTCACAGCTCTGATGGAAGCTGATCGAAAAGCTCTTAAGCCGCTCACTGTGACAATGCTAGATGAATTTCTGGCTCACGGCGGCAATCTCATCAAAGTAACCTCCAGCAACGATCTCCAGCATGCCCAAAAAAATCCACATCTGAGCAAAGCGTCTTTCTGGATCGACGGGCTGTTCGGCTTCGGCCTAAACCGTTCCGTGACGGGAATTGGGGCGCAGCTCATTGCGTTCGTCAATCAGCAAGAAAAGAGAGTTGTGTCGCTCGACATCCCGTCGGGGCTCTCATGCGATCATGGCTCTTTGGGAGGCATCTGCATCCAGGCGAACGAAACCCTCGCGCTCGGCGTTCTCAAACCCGCTCACGTCGATGACACGGTGATTGAAAAACTTGGACAGGTGCACTGCATACCCCTCGAATTCAGCACTCAACGACATCGTCTCAATGCTCCTCCATGGAACGCTGTTGAAGGCTCCGATCTTCGCGAGATGCTTGCTTACGCAAAACGACCGAGTGGATCGCACAAAATCTCAAACGGTCGTGTGCTCGTCATTGCGGGTTCGCATCGCTATCCTGGAGCAGGTGTGATGGCCTGCCTCGGAGCTGGAATTTCAGGCGCAGGAATGATTCATGCGTGCGTTCCGCACAGCAGTCAAAATGCTCTGCTCTCACTGATGCCTGAAATTATTTTCGAGCGACGTATGCCCTCTTTGGAGCAATTCACAGCAGTCGTGCTCGGCTGTGGCTGGGTTCCTGGAGATGAACTTCTCTTTAAAGAGATTGTTGAGCACGCATTGCAGTGCGGCAAACCCAAGCTAGTGATCGACGCAGGAGCATTTGTTTTTGCGCAAAAATGGCTGAACTCGGGCAAATCTTTTTCAGACAACACAGTGCTCACACCACACACCGGAGAATTCGCACGACTCTTCCCCGAAGCAGCAGCTCGGATGAAAACTCACTCACTTGAACAACGCCTCAACCGTCTTGAGGCTGCCGCTTGGGCTGCACAGCTCAGCGGTGCAGTTGTTCTTCTCAAAGGCGCACGCAGTCATGTTGCGCATCCCTGTGGAGAGGTCACAAGTATTTTGCATTCCTCACCCCTGCTCGCCCATGCAGGTCACGGTGATGTGCTCGCAGGTTTGATTGCTGGCCTTGCTGCATCAGGTCTGGAATGCAAAAAGGCCGCCCTGTTGGCAGCCTTGATGCAGTCCCAAACGGCAATTCAATTCAGTTGCCGCTATCCTGCTGCACTGACTCTGCCACCATCCGAACTTGTCCGGCAGATGCCGCGCCTTCTGCTCCCGGAATAAAGGTCGCTGGGTTCCAGCCACCCACCAGTGTCTCATTCCAAAGCTCGTCGATCGAGGAAACAAAACGAATCTGGACGCGTTTACGGAGAGAAGCAGGCAATTCGCTCACTGCCGAGCGATTCTTCTCGGGTACGCACACATTCTTAATTCCAACCCGCAGCGCGGCAAGAATCTTTTCACGCAAGCCACCAATGGGAAGCACACGACCGTGAAGTGTGAGTTCACCAGTCATTGCAACATCCTGACGCACAGGTCTCTCGAGCAATGCCGAGAGCAGCGCACTCGCAATCGTCACACCGGCACTCGGGCCATCTTTTGGAATTGCCCCAGCAGGAAAATGCAAATGCACATCGAATTCGGTGAACTTCTTGCTGTCAATACCAAGCTGTCCAGAGCGGCTCTTGATATGACTCAACGCAGCATGTGCAGATTCCTTCATCACATCACCCAGCTGGCCAGTTAAGATCAGCTGACCCTTTCCAGGGAGTAAATTCACTTCGATATAGAGAATCTCGCCGCCGACAGACGTGTAGGCAAGCCCCGTAGCAACACCCACACGTTGAGCCTTCACGTCGTGCTCTTCAGAGGTATAGCGCTCTTCTCCCAGCAGCTCACGTGCAACCTTGGGTGTAACTTTCCAAACCTTACGATCTTTGCCGCCCGCATCAGCTTCAGCAACGTTGCGTGCTATTTTGCGAGTGATCGCTGCGATGTGTTTTTCAAGATGGCGCAGACCGGATTCGCGCGTGTAGCTATTAATCACAAGCTCAACTGCCGCATCCTGAATTTGTACAAGCTCCGAGGTCAGGCCTGTCTGCTCGATAGATTTGGGAATAATGTATTGCTTAGCAATCTCACGTTTTTCATCTTCGCTGTAACCACTCACTTCAATAACCTCAAGGCGGTCACGCAGCGGAGCTGGAATGGTGTCGAGACGATTTGCGTTGGCAATGAACATCACCTGGCTCAAGTCGAATGGCACATTGATGTAGTGGTCTGAGAAATTGTGATTTTGCTCGGGATCAAGAACCTCAAGCAATGCTGAAGCAGGGTCACCCTTATAATCGGAACCGAGCTTATCTATTTCGTCGAGCATGATGACAGGGTTCTTCACCTGAACATTCTTTAATGCCTGAACCAAACGACCAGGTTGCGCACCGACATAGGTTCTGCGGTGACCGCGTATTTCAGCTTCATCACGCATGCCGCCGAGGCTCAAGCGTACGAATTTTCGACCCAAAGACTTCGCAATCGAACGGCCAAGACTGGTCTTGCCCACTCCGGGAGGGCCTACGAAACACAGAATCGGTCCCTTCGCATCCGGGTTCAACTTTTTCACTGCAATGAATTCAAGAATTCGGTCTTTGACTTTATCCAGCCCGAAATGATCTTCCTCGAGAATCTTGCGGCAGTGAAGAATATCGAGATTAGTGTCGCTCGTCTTGCCCCAAGGCAGATCGCACAACCACTCGATGTATGTACGCGTGATTGTCGCCTCACTCGAATCCTGATTCATCCTCTCCAAGCGCTTGAGTTGCTTGGTGGCTTCACTCATCGCTTCCGAGCTCATCTGAGCGCGCTGAACACGTTCGCGCAGTTCTTCAAGATCATCTTTGCCATCGAGTTCACCGAGCTCAGCGCGGATAGCTCTCAGCTGTTCGCGCAGATAATTTTCCCTGCTTGCTCGACCTACTTCTTCCTTGGCTGCAGATTGAATGCGTTGTTGCGCGCTGTGAACTTCAACCTCGCGTACGAGAAGCTTATGGACGCGACGCAAACGTTCTATTCCGCCACTTGTTCCGAGCACCCATTGAGCATCCGCAATCCGCAGATTCATGTTGCTTGCCACAAGGTCTGCCAATCGACCGGCGTCTGTAACATCCTCGAGCAGTACGAGAATATCTGGGGTCAAAGCTTTCCCAAGTGCGACAAGTTTCTCGAGCTGCTCGCGTACTGTTCTCATGAGCGCTTCAGCCTCAGGGGCGAGCTCCTGTAACATCGGCTGATCAGCCACCGCAGACACGCGCACCAGCGGATATGGCTCCTGCTGTGAGAGCTCCTGAATGCGAGCCTTACGCATACCCTGGACGAGTACCTTAACTCGTCCATCTGGCAATCGACGTGTACGCATCACCATCGCCACGGTTCCGACATCATAGACGTCAAAGGGAACCGGCGAGGACGCACTCAATTCAGTTGCACCCACTGTCTCGGGCGCACGCGCAGACTGAGCATCCACCTGGAAGGCAGAAAGCAAAAGCAACTTGTCTTTTGCCATGGCTGCTTCCACTGCCTTCAGACAAACATCTTCCGCAATAAAGACGGGAAGAATCATCTGCGGAAAAACAACGATATCTTTTAGTGGGAGAAGGGGGAGTTGCTCTGGAAGTTTGTCTTGAACAGCCAGCATGCCGTGCGGTCTCCTTGAGTTGTCCGATGGACGGTCTCTTTTTTTATTGTGGATGAACGCTCGGACAGCTGGTGAGTCGCGAAAATGTCATAAACAGGGGAAAAAAAAGCACCCCAGGCGGATTGCTCGTCTGGGGTGCTTTTTCAAAATAACAAGGCGTTATTTTTTTGAACTGGTCGATTTTGCCGCAGTAGCTTTGCTGACCGTTGGAGCGTTTGTTGCGGGGGTCGTGGCCTTTGCAGCAATCCGCTCGTTGCGTGCCGCAATTTCATCTTCCGTGAAGTAGACGAACTGCGGTGTCTTGCCGTCGCTGATGCACTCGCCCGAAACGATCACTTCCTTCACGTTCTTCATGCTCGGAAGTTCGAACATGGTCTCAAGCATGACATCTTCGAGAATAGCACGCAGACCACGCGCACCGGTCTTGCGTTTGAGAGCTTCGTGCGCAACTGCTGAGAGAGCCTCAGGCTCAAACACCAGACTCACGCGCTCATAGGCAAACAAACGCTGGTATTGCTTGATAATGGCGTTCTTTGGCTCAGAAAGAATCTTGACCAGAGCAACATCATCGAGCTCGGCGAGGGTCACCACCACCGGTAGACGTCCCATGAACTCAGGAATCATCCCGAATTTGAGAAGGTCTTCGACCCGAACTTTTGAAAACAGTTCGGTCACGTTGAGCTTGTTACGGCTCTTCACATCGGCACCGAAACCCATTGAGTTGGAGTCCATGCGTGCACGAATGATTTCTTCAAGACCAGCAAAAGCTCCACCGCAAATAAACAGGATGTTGGTCGTGTCGACCTGCAAGAACTCTTGTTGCGGATGCTTTCGGCCGCCGCGCGGTGGCACGTTGGAAACCGTACCCTCGAGAAGCTTCAGAAGCGCTTGCTGCACGCCTTCACCCGATACGTCTCGGGTTATGGAAGTGTTCTCCCCTTTGCGGGCGATTTTATCAATTTCATCGATGTAGGCGATACCCTTTTGAGCTTGTTCCACATCAAAGTCAGCTGCCTGGAGCAGGTTGAGAATAATATTCTCGACGTCTTCACCCACATAGCCCGCCTCGGTGAGGTTCGTGGCATCCGCAATGGTGAAAGGCACCTGGAGAATACGTGCCATACTCTGGGCAAGAAGGGTTTTTCCGGAACCGGTCGGACCAATCAGAAGAATGTTGCTCTTGGAGAGCTCAACTTCATCTTTGCTTTGAGCATTTGAATGTTCGATGCGCTTGTAGTGGTTGTGAACAGCCACCGAAAGCACTTTCTTTGCGCGCTCTTGTCCAATGACGTAGTCGTCGAGCACTCTCTTGATTTCGGAGGGGCTCGGGACACCTTCAACGGCTCCGACAACATCGTCTTTTTCCATTTCCTCAGCAATGATGTCGTTGCACAGGGCAATGCACTCATCGCATATATAGACGTTGGGCCCGGCGATTAGTTTTTTAACTTCGCGCTGGCTTTTGCCACAAAAGCTGCAATGGAGTCCGTGAAGATTGCCTCCACTGCCCCGACCTGCTGAAAATTCAATACCGTGTGTTGTCATAGGGTTGCACCCTCAAAATAGCTCGCAAAGTCAAAAAACAACAAATCAAGACAAGTGATTCTGCCCAGTTCCGACTACAGTCCGGTGTATGCCGGCCGGTCGGGACGAGGCATCAATAAATCGTCCACAATTCCATATTCCTTAGCCTCCTTGGCACCCATGAAGAAGTCGCGCTCAGCGTCGGCCTCAATTTCCTTAACGGATTTGCCGGTATGCAGCGCCATAATTTCGTTCAATCTTTTTTTCAGGGTCAAAATCTCGCGCGCCTGGATCGCAATGTCACTGGCCTGACCACCGGCTCCACCGGAGGGCTGGTGAATCATGACGCGCGAATTCGGGAGAGCATAGCGCTTGCCCTTCGCACCCGAAGCAAGCAGCAGAGCTGCTGCACTTGCGCATTGCCCCACGCAGTAGGTGCGTACCTGCGGACGAATCACCTGCATCGCATCGTAGATAGCGAGACCTGCAGTGACGCTTCCGCCCGGGCTGTTAATATAGAAGTTGATATCCTTCTCAGGGTCTTGAGATTCAAGAAAAAGAAGCTGCGCCACAATCAGATTCGCCACTTCGTCGTAAATAGGCGTTCCGAGGAAAATAATCCGGTCCTTCAACAATCTCGACCAGATATCGTAACTGCGTTCGCCTCTGTTAGTTTGCTCAACGACTATTGGAACGAGTGGCATGTTTTCAAACCTCTTTTGCAATCGCCCGGCAAAGATCCAGCCTCCACTTGCAGGATGTACCGTTTGCCGAGACACTCAAACCAGACTTGGTACCTTAGCATATTGTCGGAAGGAGTTCGCCGATGCCATACCCGATCCCGCCGCCCTCAGGTCCAGAATTTGACAACTGCAATTTCTGGATCACCGGAGCTACCTCAGGGATGGGCTTTGCCATCGCACGCCAACTCGCGACACACGGAGCCTCGTTGTGGATCATGGCTCGACACAGGGAGAATCTGCAAGCAACCGCGCAACAACTTCGCTTGGCTGGTGCAAAAAATGTAACCTGTGTGGAACTCGATCTCACCGATCCACTTCTCTTTGATTCGGTGCGTCGTCAAGCAGACAAGGTAACATTTCGCGGAGTGCTGCTAAATGGCGGTGGGGTGCATGGTGGCAGTTCACTCAATTTTTCAGCAGACGAGTACAACGAAGCTCACGCACTCCTCTTACGCGGGCCTGCTCTGCTCCTCCAGGCCCTGGCGCCTCAACTGGAACACCACCACGGAAGTGTTGTCGCCTTGTCGAGCACCACAGTTCGTGAGCTCAATCCCAACCTGCCGCTGTCGGGAGCATACCGTGCTGGCTTTATGGCTTTGCTCAAGGCTTTTGCAGAAGAGCTAGGCAAAAATGGAGTCCGCGTGAACACTATCGCACCTGGCTATGTGCGGACAGAAAAACTCCAGGAATTGCAAAACTACACAGCGGAGAAAACCTTCGGTGATGCAAATTCTTCCCACCTCAAAATGGTCGAGGACTCCTGGGCCGAACTCTCACCACTCAACCGCATCCTCGAACCATCGGAGATCGCTTCCCTGTGCCTCTTCCTATTTTCAAAGTTAAGCAGCGCCATCACAGGTCAAACGATTCTTGCTGATGCCGGGCAATTGCGCTTGTACTGATCTTTTCAGCCAAGCATATCTCAGATAAATTCGATACGAGCCAACCTGCGTCCGTGCGGAGAGAAACAATGAGTGAACACAAAATTCCTGTCGGCCACCCCCATCAACGCTTGCGCCGCTTGCGTCAGAACGAGGCTTTGCGCTCGATGGTTGCCGATACCGTTTTGAACAAATCCGACCTCATTTGCCCGGTGTTTGTGAGTGAAATAAACACAAGCCGCACCCCGATTCCTAGCCTCCCCGGCGTCGAACGCATCCCGCTTTCAGAGCTAGCGGCGGAAGTCAAAAAGATCCAAGCGCTCGGTTTGAAGTCGGTTCTGCTGTTTCCCGTTGTGGATCCGGCTAAAAAGACCGCAGATGGCCGTGAGGCTTTTAATGCGAATGGTATCCTTCAACAGGCCATTCGAACCGTTCGCGCGACCGCTCCCGAGCTCATTGTGTTCGCGGATGTCGCCCTGGATCCGTTCACAAGTCATGGGCACGATGGCGTGCTTTCTGCCGATGGAGAAATCCTCAACGACACCACTGTTGCTGCTCTGATGAAAATGTCCGTGACACTGGCAGAGGCTGGAGTTCACTTTGTGGCCCCGAGCGACATGATGGACGGACGTATTGGTGCCATCCGCAAACAGCTCGATGAATCGAATTTCGAGAATGTCGGAATATTAGCCTACAGTGCTAAATACGCTTCTGCATTTTATGGCCCGTTCCGGGAGGCCGTGGGCTCAGGTGCGCGTGGGCTCGACAAAAAAACCTATCAACTCAATTATGCAAACGTCCGCGAAGCGATTCTTGAAGCTCAATACGATGAGCAAGAGGGAGCGGACATGTTGATGGTAAAACCAGGACTTTGTTACCTTGATATCCTGTGCCGCATTCGCCAACACAGTCAAAAACCGATGGTGGTTTACCACGTGAGTGGTGAATATGCGATGCTCAAGGCTGCCGTTGAAAGAAACTGGCTCGATGAAAAGCCCGCGGTATTCGAAACACTGATCTCAATGAAACGTGCTGGTGCGGACCTCATTGTGACCTATTACGCGCAGTGGGCAGCGCAGCACCTCTTCTCCGAGTCCGGAAAATGAGACAAAAAACAACCCCATTTCCAGATTTTGTCTCATAAAAAAACCAACAATTTCAGGATCTAAAAAAAATACTTGAGAGACAGAAATTTCTTCCGATAAGAGAATTGTTAAGGCTGAGAGAGGCCTACCGGTTTCTCATACTTGGGAGGTACGTCATGAAAAATCTTCTAAAGCACTCTGCACTTACCCTAACCTTCTTCATCTTAGGAGCCACAACCATCGGTTGTGGCCAACTGACCGACGTATTGGACGGCTCTAAAAACGATTCAAGCTCAGCTTTCAGTAATGAGGATGAATCCAGCAAACTCATCAGCGACTCGGTCAACAGTGCCAGTGGCTCAAGCGAAGACTTCCTCCGCCCCTACGTCATCAATGGAGTCGAGGGAGCAAAAGGCAAACATGAGGATTTCAAGCATGGTGCGAAGGGGCGGCATGGGCCGCGCGGAGGTCATGGCTCAAAGGGAATTAAACCACCACCACCTCTGCTCTCAGCTTTGCCCGTCGAAATTCAAACCTTAATGAAAGCTGCCGACGCCAAGAAAGATTCGGTTCTGGGCATCGACCGAACAAAGGTTGATGAAATTTTAAAGAACATGCGCACCGATCTCGAAGCTGCGCGCTCTGTCGCTGCAAGTCGCGACGACTTTGTAGCACAGGCAAAAGTAATCCAGGACAAATATGTTGCCCAACTCAAAACCGTATTGCCAGCCTTCGACTCACTCACCCAGGATCAGAAGGACAGGGTAAAGGCGATTCATGACCTGCAGAAAGGCGTGATCGACTCCTGCGTTGCACGCGGCGCCGATTCCGCAAGCGCTGCATGCACAACAGCAAAAACCGCTCTTCAATCCAACATCGACACTCCCTGAGGAGTGCCCCGAGCTCAGCGCACCTTCAAGGCGGTGTCGAGTGCCTGGGAGGCACGGCTCTTCATGCGGGGATCGGTGTGGTTCTGGCTGAGCCAAAGAAGCTCACGCACCATTTCAGAACCACCGACCCGCCCCATCAGCTCAATCATCTGAAATTGTGTCCACGGCCGCTCCTCGCGAAAAACCGGAATCCACTGAGCAGCTCTCTTGTTAAGCAAGGCTGCATAATTATCAGCAAATAACCTCTTTGAACCAGCATTACCAGCAACATAATGAATATTCAAAGCCGCAAATTCATCAGCTGAAATTGCCGAGCTGTTGAGTACGTTTTTGAGATAGAGTTCGAGCACAATGGGAGTGAGTACACTTTTTTCACCTTGATGAGAAAGCTCTTCGATCTGAGATTTTCCGTAGAGCTCACTCGTTGTCTTTGGCAACGACATGCGACGACGCAGGGTCTCGGCAGATGACATCACCCAGCCACGCAACAGCCCTGAATACGAACGCTCATCCCACTGCGCCAGCATCGACAACCACTCTGGAGCACCACTGCTCGCCGCCTCAGCTTCAACAAGCTGCAAAGCCACTGGCAGATCCAACATAATCCCAAAATTGAGAGCAGCATGTCGTCCGGTATTGCTCTTAAAATCTGAGGGTTTTTCTTTCAGCGCCAACAGACGAGTCTCGAGCTCTTTTCTACAACCGTTGTTCTTGGTGCGCATCACCTCCAGCAGTGCATTTCTATCCTGAGGCGATGCCATAGAAGCCTGGGACAACAAAGCTTGAAACTTTTCAGTCCCAATAGAAGAAGTTGTGGAACACATTTGAACAAGGGTCTTCTCTGCCGCTGAGGCAGCAGACGCTCTTCCCAAACAGAAGCTACCCAACACAGCAACACATCCTGCCCAAACAAACACTCGCGCGCTCAGATAACTCTTCATCTGCATCAATCCTTTCCACTCTCAGAAACAACAATCCATTGCCCCACAGCGTTGTCCGGACGCTGCCAATCCAACAAGCACGGTTGAGCCGAACTCAGAAGTAAGCCTGGCTTGAGAAGTTGCTCGTAGAGACCAGAAACAGCCTGGCGCCAGTGCTCATCCGAAAGTCCAATCAACAGTTCCCTGTCTTTCCAGACAAGCTTACAGCCGTGGCGGTGTGCAAACTCATCCACAAACCAGCCCAGGGCCCGCACACGCGCCGAACGCAAAAGCGACAATTGTCGTGGCGACGGCCGTGCAGCCTGGGAAATTGTAGTATCTGCCTGCAGAAGCAGCAAAGAAGCCAAAACACCAGACTCAAGTTCCTGTTGCCTGAGAAGAAGCGTCCGGTAGGAAAATCCTGCCCAAAGAGCAGCGATCAACGCACCCAGGTGCCAGAGGAGATTTGTCAATTCCATGAGATCCGCCCACAACTTTGCATCCGAATGCGGTAAATTCACAACAAGACCAATTTACCAGCTTTTCGAGTCGGAGTAGAACTCCCGACGGAGGAGACTGCCACCGTGAACCAGACGCCGCCCGAACAGCCTAACAAAAATTCTACTTTGGCCCACCCGGAGATTTCGGTCGACCAGGTCGCGGAGGACGCGTTCCAACGTCTAGCATCGCTGTCATCAACATACTTAGAACAGAGTTCGGTTGAAAAGCTCCGCAGAGCTTATCTTTTTGCACATTCGCTACACGCCGGACAGCTGCGCAAAAGTGGTGAACCTTACATCGTGCATCCGATTGCAGTGGCCGAGATCCTGGCCGAATACCGGATGGATGAAACCTCGCTGATTGCAGCTCTATTGCACGATGTTGTTGAGGACACCCACGTCAGCGTGAACGAGGTCGAGAAACAGTTTGGTATAAACGTTGCCTCTATTGTCGATGGCCTCACAAAACTTGCAAAGGTTGAATTCCGCTCGAGCCAAGAAAAGCTCGCAGAGAATTTCCGAAAAATGATTGTAGCGATGTCGCGCGATATTCGTGTCATCGTGGTCAAACTCGCCGACCGGCTCCACAACATGCGCACACTCAGAGCACTGCCATTGGAAAAGCGGCAGCGCATCGCAGAAGAAACCAGTGAAATCTATGCACAGCTCGCAGGCCGTCTCGGTATCTACAAGATAAAAGCGGAGCTTGAAGACCTGTGCTTGAAGGAGCTCAAGCCTTCGGTCTATTCGAACCTTGTTGCCCGCGTGGCACAAAAACGAGGCGAACGCGAGAAGGTGATCAACGGTGCGAAAGAGCATCTCGAAATAGCGCTGCAAGAGCACAACATCAAAGCGAAAGTTGAAGGTCGCGCCAAACACTTTCATTCGATCTACAAAAAGATGTCCGAGAAACAAATGGAGTTCGAGGACATTTATGATCTCTTTGCATTGCGCGTGCTCGTCAGCAGTGTCAGCGAGTGCTATGAAACACTCGGTATCGTGCACAGCATGTACCGCCCTGTACCCGGTCGTTTCAAAGACTACATCGCCATGCCCAAGGCGAACCTTTACCAGAGTCTCCACACGACCGTGGTCGCAGCACGGGGCGAGCTCTTGGAAGTTCAAATCCGAACATCCGAAATGCACCATATTGCTGAAAACGGTATCGCAGCGCACTGGGCCTACAAAGAAAAGCGCGGCCGCGACCAGAACCGCTCGGGGGATGAGCCACTCAGCCAAGAGGACTTAGAAAAATTCAATTGGCTCAAACAGATCGTCCGACATCAGAAAGAACTTCAAGATCCAAATGAATTTCTCGAAGCGGTTAAAGTCGATCTCTTCGATGACGAAGTTTATGTTTTTTCACCTAAGGGCGATGTGTTCGAATTACGCAGAAGCTCTACCTGCCTCGACTTTGCCTTTGGAGTCCATTCTGATCTGGGACTCCGGACAACAGGCGCAAAAATCAACGGCCGCATGAGCCCTCTGCGTACCACACTCCACAGCGGTGATGTGGTCGAGATTCTTTCCGGAAATAAGATCCGTGCCACCAAAGACTGGCTTTCCTACGTCACAACCAGCAAGGCACGTAATAAAATCCGCGCCTATCTGCGCAGCGAAGAGCGCGAAGAGGCTAAACGCGCTGGCCTGGAAATGCTCGAGACTGCTCTCGAACGCCATAATCTCAGCTATGATCGTGCCATCAAAACGGGAATGCTCAACGACCTAAACCGCATTCTCCCTGTTGGCAGCATCGACGATTTTGTGTTGCAGATTGGCTACGGAAAAATTGATGCTGCGCAGGCGCTCGCAAAAATCATCACACAGCTTCCCGTACCCGTCGCACCGGAAATGACCTCTGGCTTGTCGCAAGAGGCACTGCTGTCTGAGCTGGCATCACTCGAATCCATTGAGCAGGAATCACAGCCACGCTCACGCATGAAAAGCCGCAGCATCAAAAAAGCAGAGGATGCTGTGATTGTTCAAGGCATGGAGGATATCGTTGTCCGCCTCGCTAAGTGTTGCGAACCTTTACCTGGTCAACCCATCACCGGATTTGTCTCGCGCGGTCGCGGAGTAACTATTCACTCTGCGAGCTGCCCCTGGGCTCTCTCGAACGATCCGGCACGCCAGGTCGAATGCCGATGGAATCAACAAGGCAATGCAGAACACAATGTCAGGCTAAAAATCACTGCCCACGACAAACAGGGTATGCTTGCCAACATCACCAAACTCATCTCTTCAACCCAAATCAACATCACAGGCGCTGACGTCCAGACGACACCCGAAAAACGCGGAATTATCACACTCCGGGTGCATGTCAGCAGCATTTCTCAGCTGCGTGATATTCACGAGAAACTCGAAGCGCTCGATGGCGTCATTCATGTGGAGCGTTTAACTGGTTGAACGAGCATCAAAAGACCCCATGCGCGCGCTAAAAGACTCAGTGCAAGCGAAAAGACCATGCCAGAGTCAGACGCGGCATCTCAATCCTGTCTGGGACAATCAATTCTGAAACTGCGAAGCTCCAACTCGAGTTTCCCTTCAGGCCCAGAGTCAGCTGAGACCAGTAAGGCTGCCTCGCATTGGAAAGAGTGTCAGTAATTTCGAGATCAGTATCATCCTCTTCAATGCTTAAGCGACTCTCCGCTCTGCGCTTTCCGAGCGCAAGACCAGCCCAAAGACCCGAACGCTGATGCTGGAATGCAAGATCTGTGAAACTCAGAGTGCTATGAGCGGTAAATAAATCGCTGCCCTCTGAACTCGAGATCTGTCCTGTCATTGTCGACTGTGTGCGCGCCATGCCTGCACCAAGTGTCATGCGTGCTTGCCCGAGGCGTGCGCTAGCCAGCTGAATACGCGCACCAAAGTGGGTTTGTGAGAGCGCAGCTTTTATACCCAAAAGCTTTTCTACTCCTGCTGGCAAAATTCCTGCCCAGAGTTCAGCGGATAGGCTCTCAGAGCCGCCCAGCGTCGTGCCCCAGGAAGCTGCAACGGAGGGTATGCTTTGCACAGGAGCAGAAGGAAGCTTCTCGAGTTTGGCTCCGACCGTCGGATTTGGAGATGGTAAAAAACTGAGGTCTGCCTTCAGTGCAAACTCAGGCCCTACCCCGAGCGGTTGCGGAACAGGAATGGTTTCGAGCAGGGCAGCGCTAATCTCTTGCAAGCGCTGCGCTTGCTCCATCCACAACACATCCGCTGCTGCGGCCGGGGTTGGAAACAAAAAACTAGCGCACAGCCGCAGACAGGCCTTTTTCAAATCAGTGCCGAATATCAAAAGCAAACTCCACCTTTGTCTCTCGATACAATCGTGACACAATGTGAAAATTGAGAACATTGTTGATTTTTGACTCAAGGAACACCACCGGGAGCCACGATGAGCCGCCTGACCCTCACTCTCACTCAACTCGAGTATCTTGTCGCGCTCGACCAGTTCCGGCACTTCGGCAAAGCAGCAAAGGCCTGCCATGTTTCACAGCCCACGCTCAGCATGCAGATCCAAAAGCTCGAAAGTGAGCTAGGAGTGGTGTTTTTCGACCGCAGTCATCAACCGCTCCTCCCTACTGCCGAAGGAACAACACTTATCCATCAGGCGCGTATTGTCTTGTCGGAAGCCAGAAGGCTCAACCAACTCAGCAAAGAAGACACGAAGGAGCTCAAAGGTGAGCTGAGGCTGGGAGTGATTCCAACGATTGCTCCCTACGTTGTGCCACTCTTTGTGGAACACATGGCGACCACTTTCCCAAAGCTGCTTCTCAATATCGACGAGCTACAGACACACCAGATCATCGCCTCGCTCGAGAATGAAACCCTCGACGTTGGATTGCTCGCCACACCTCTTAAAGCCGAAGGGCTCGAGGAAGAGAAACTTTTTCTAGAGCCCTTCTCTTTATACGTCCACAAGTCACATCCACTCGCCAAACGAAAAAGTATCTCAGAAGATGACCTCGATGGTTCAGACATGTGGTTGCTCAGCGAAGGGCATTGTCTGCGCTCACAGATTTTGCGCTTCTGTTCTCTGAAAAGCACTCAGCCGGTGTTCCGAAATGTTCACTTTGCGGCGGGAAATCTGGAGACTCTCCAACGTCTTGTGGAAACAGGCTCGGGATACACGCTTCTTCCTTGGTTGGCAGCACAGCGCCCCCACCCAAATGATGCAACCATCGTGACATTCAAAGCGCCCGTGCCGCAGCGTCAGGTTTCACTCGTGTGGCGTCGGAGCCAGCTCAAGCGCAGAGCTATCACAGCACTGGCGGAGGCCATCCGCGCGACCCTACCCGATGAACTCCGCGCGTTGCAGAATAACCGCAACAACCAAGGCAGTGACGCTTTACCCGCCTGGTAAGACTTTCATTCCAGGGGACAATTAAAAGCTGCCTTAACATCGGCTGTCACACTCGCATCGATCGGATTGCGCGGTGCGCCGTTGAGATATGTTTGAATCATGCGGGTGCACTTCACTGTACCCTTCACGTAGGTCGCAACATCCACGATATCAATCACACAGCTTCCATCGTAAACGAGTGCCTGTGATTTTTCAGATTCGTCGCGATACATGCTGTAAGCATTGACCTCAGAGCCTGAGTTCGAAGCGGGCACGCGCGCGGAAACAAAACACGTCTCAAACTTCGAACCAAGACTCCCTGCCGATCTGTTGTCGGGCGCCTGCCTGCACGTGTAGGGCTGCGGGCTGGGTCGGAAACCACTGATCCGCAATTTGAGATTGGCAAGTTCGTTTGCGTCGCTCAGCTCCACGTTCAGGACACTGTTGTCAATGTCACGCTTGCAGGCCACAACCTTATAGAGATCGTTGGTCGAAGAATCTGCGGTCGCAGAGTTCTCGATGACAAGATTTCCCATCTGTGCACCGGGCATCTGCTCATTGCAGCTGGCGCAGATTAAAGCCCCAACAACCAACAGTTCCATCTTCGTGCTTGCAAGCATGCGACCTCCTCTCCTGATTCAGCCAAACCGTAGTGAGTGTGCTGCAACATGGATAAGCAGACAAGAGTCAGGAGAATCACACCAGCGCTCGGTAGCTTTCAATCTGGCGTTTCACAATGTTGACTGACCCTTGCCAGAACTCTTCCTGTCCAAGGTCGACCCCGAGATACTTCCGAGCAAGATCTTCAGCACTCATTCGCCCGGTGTCGCGCAGCAATTGAACATAGTTTTGGTAGAAATCCTGACCCTGGCGTTCACGCTGGGCATAGACCCCCAGAGCAAACAAATACCCAAACGTATAAGGATAATTGTAAAACGATGTACCGCTGATATGGAAATGAAGCTTGCTGCACCAGAAAAGTGAATTCATTTCGCTCAGCTCATTGCCGTAAGCACGTTTCCAGGCATGCGTCATGAGCTCAGAGAACTCATCCGGTGAAAGCGTGCGCTCCTGTCGTTTCTCATAGAAATCGCTCTCAAACCAAAAACGTGCGGGGATATTGAGCAGGAACGCTTCTGCACTCCCCAAATCACCCCACAGGATTTTACGTCTGTCAGCTACATTCGACGCACGTTTGAGCATAACATCGCTCACCACAGTCTCCGCAAAAATACTCGCTGTTTCTGCAAGAGTCATGGGATACCAGGTTTCCGGCAAAGGCAGATCGCGCATCACCCAATTGTGAAACGCATGCCCCAACTCATGAGCGAGCGTGCCAACGTCCTCCATGGTTCCTTTGTAGGTCATGTAGACACGCGGGGTGCGAGATTTCGCAAAACGGGTGCAGTATGCACCCGGGCGTTTGCTGTCACCCACAGTTCCCTCAATCCATTGGTTCTTGACCATCAGCTCAACAAAACTTCCCATCTGCGGATCCACGTCTGCAAATGCATCGCGGATAAGGCCGATAGCATCACCAAAAGAAATCTTCTCCTGCGCTCCCGTATTTGCAGCCTCGGGAACCGGCGCGAACAGATCCCAAGGTCCAAGCCTGTTGCACTGCAAGTCTTTGGCCTTCAAGCGCAATGCTGCACGTCCGACCTCAAGATTTTTCTCAACAACCTGCATCATTGTTTCGAGGGTCGTCCGCTGGATACGGCTTTCATGCAGAGGTTTGTCGAGAAAATGGAGAGCACTTCTCTGCCCACGGGTTTTGTATTCATCCAAACGCCAACCCGCGAGTGCATTCAAAATCGATGCACACGATTCTTTCTGGGTTGTCCAGGCCGCTTCCACCGCACGATAACCTGCCAAGCGCTCTTGTGGATCGCCACTTTGTGCACATCCAGCAGCGCGCGCCAGCCCCATGCTTATACTTTGCTCACCGAGCTTGACCTCACACTTCAACGAGGAAGCGATGTTGTCGTAGAGGGTACCCCAGCCGTCTGGACCGTTAACCGAAAACCGTGTGAGAACTTTTTCTTCAGCAAGAGACAGCAGATAAGGTCGCCATTCGCGCTGCTTTTCAATTCCAAAAAGATGCGGCTGGAATTCCGGACGCGTCAAACAGCTGTTCACAAAATCTTCTGGGGCTTGAGTCATGATCAGCTCAAGCGAGGTGAGCGATTCCTCAAGACGGGTCATTTGCTGACGCAGCACGGCCTGCATGTTTCTGGCCTGGGTATGACCACCGTTGAGACTCAACAAACAGCTCACGTATGTTCCCAGATTTGCACCGAGAACAAATGTCTCATCCGCCAGCCCGCGCATCCGCACAGCGGCTTCGATGAGTTCAAGTTCCTTTCCGGACAGATGCTCGGCTCTGCGCAATTCGTCGTCGAACAGAGCGCTCTGCTCTCTGAGACGTTCGATGTTCTTTTTAAGTTTGTCGAGATCAGCGACGAATTCGGGCGCGGTCAGGTCTTTGTACTCCGCACTGTTGTCCCAATGCGGCCCCTCGAAGTGAGCATGTGTCATTGCAAAATCCTCGGTCAGATTTGAAACAAGGAATGGATTGTACGGGGAAAGTGAAGCAAGACAAGCGTTCAAACCGCTCGAACAGTAGATTCAACGGCTATCTTGTCCTTCAGGGGCGCGAAAACGGAAATCAATTCCGCGAAAGCTCATGTCCATCCGCGGTTCATCGAGAGAATCGCGCCCGTTTTGCTCACGACATTGCGGGCGAGCCACCCCTTTCATTGCGATGTACCTTTTCCACTGAGCATCACGTGTCTGGGACGAGACAACACGCTGCGTCACAACGTCGCGGAACAAGATAAAGCTCTCACGCGGTATGCGCGCCAAATTTCGCTCCCTGTCTACCTCAAGCAAACCGAACTTCGGACAATAGCCATCGGCCCATTCCCAGTTGTCTGAGAGAGTCCAAAAATAATAACCCTGAACAGGAACACCGCGGCTCATGGCATGGTGCACCGCAGCGAGATGTTCGACTAAATAAACACCTCTCAGTGCATCGGTGCTATCGGAAACACCATTTTCGGTAATCACAAACTTCAGCTCAGCATCTACCCGGCTTCGGGCAACTTTCCTCTTGTTGTAGCGCTGGTGATAATCCAAAAGAATGATCGACAAGCCCTCAGGATAAACCGCTCGCCCCGACTCGCTGTATTCTGCACGATCTACAAAGGCTGCGCCGAGTCCCTTGACCACCTCCTGGCCGTAATAATTGATCCCCAGAAAATCCAACTTTCCGACGATGCGATCGGTAAATGTATATTTTGAAATCGCATCAAAGTAGAGAGCAGAAGGCCAATCAAACCAGCGTGCGCCATTGTTGTAGCTAATGTTGTGTGCAAGACCGACCCGAGCTGGACGCCCATGCGCAAACGGGTTGCGCGTCGATGCAAGCTGACGATCCAACAAATGAATTATTTCATAAGCTCGCCTGTGCGCTTCCGCCATATTTTCCAGGGACATCCAATAAGCACCGCGCACAATGAGCGGCACAGAGACAAGACCACTGATCCGTTGCTTGCCGCCGGGCGGCCAAATCCGAGCCACATCTGAAAGCAGAGAGAAGACCGTGGGCTCGTTGAAAGTGATCCATTCATCAACCAGATCCCCGCATTCAGCAGCCAAATCCCTAGTGAAACTCACGAAGGCATCAACGACGAGGCGATTAGACCATCCACCCATTTCAATTGCCCAGGTCGGCAGTGAGTGATGAAACAGAGTGACCATCGGCTCGAGTCCATAAGCACGCACGGCTTTAAGAATTTCTTTGTAACGCTCGAGAGCCAAACGATCCTGAACGCCTGCTGGGCAGGGCTCCGCATTCCCACATTTCCAACTGCCAGGTGCATGTGGAACGAGGCGCCCCCAATCGAGCCCCATACGCAGTGACTTTGCGCCTGAAGCTGCAGCCCAGGAGAGTTCAACCTCTGGCTCAGACCAAAAGCGCAAGCGCTCATCGGGGCGAGCCACGTTTTTCCATGCAGCTACACCACCGTCGCGGGCAAAATTTAACCACGCATCAGGAAGTGAATCCTCACTGTGGGCAGGAGCAGTTGCGAGACCGAAGACGAACGCTGGTGAATCTTTGAAAGAAAAAGACTGCGAGAACGCACAGAGCGAGCTGCACAGAAAAGCGAGAAGGATGCTCTTCGCGAACACTTTCAATCTACACCTTCCGGTTTGTGTTTAACCCTAATATTTTTCGCCTCGAGCGCGACTCAGGGAGACGAAAAAAACAACCAAAACCATCTGTTCCGTACTGAGATGTGCCAAAGCGGTCAATAGAAAAGAGCTCATAAAAATATCAATATTTACCGAATTTTACATAAAAAAGACGACCAGAGGTTAAACTCCTGGCCGTCGCAAAAGAGAACATCTGATGATCAATTGCGCAAAATGCTCGGGTCTTTATCGAGCTCGGGGAGGTCGTTGCCCTTGCCAAGCCGTGGTAGCAAGCCCCTCTTCTGAAGCGAAATACGAATAACGTTCGGATAGAAGTCGGTCGTTTTGGCGGTGAAGCGGCCAAACTTCTCAAACAGATTATATTTCATTCCCGCGTCGATGGCTGCAACGATTTCGTTCGTACAATTGCGTTCTAATGTGTGGTACATTTCGCGCATTCCATTTTCTTGGCTTCCCTTAACATACAACTCTACAATTTTTCTTGCCTCTTCAGCGTTCACGTTCAGCTTCCACTGTTCGACTCGATGCTTTTGTTTGGTGATCATGTGGTCGTATTTTTCATCCAGAGATGTCATGCGATACACGGCCGAATAGTGATCCTTCATCCCTTTAAAGATGTCGTATTTATAACCAGGCTGTCCCAATGCCTCGACGCTCATCACCAGATCCTGAACACGATGAACCTCTGTGTTGCCAGCCTTGGATTGAGAAACCAGAGTCACAGGAGAACCCTCTTCAAATTGCATGCGCAACTGCGTGTGACCCGCAGGCACAGCTGCAGGGAAATATTCGAGCTGGAAGATTGCAGCCTTTATTTTGCTCACCGGAATATGTGCCACATAGAACCGGCCCAGATGCGAAACGTTCGCCACAGTCAGCACATCCTTCGCGCTACCACCGTAATTTTTTGCTTGAAGCTCATTGAGAATCACAAGAGGACGCGCCTTGCGAGAATCAAGACACAAGCCCGCGTTTGGACCTTTGCTGATCCGTTCACGCGTCTCAAAAGGGTCGTCTTTGTCGAAGGTGCATGTGGTCGCATCGAACCCCTCGATCTTCTCGTACTGGGAGCTCAAACCGGTGCTTTGCGGAAGTGATTTTGGATTGCATCCGAGAAAGAGAACGGCTGCGAACAAAATTTGCTTTCCGTACATGTGCACCCCCCAGAGTGAAAGACGACGCGGGTACAACCCGAATCCGGCTTGGGGCACGCACAGCAACAGCCATGCCAAGCTCGTTGAGCTCAATCTACTTGGCAAACGCCGATTTTAAGCTTCTCGAGGTGTCTAGACATTCGACAGCTCTCACCAAGTCTTCAGGTATTTATCCATCCTCAGCTTCTTTTGTGCCGCTGCGGTCGACATGCTGCGTACAATTCCAAACGGCTCACGTGCGGGTGGCCAGGGGCGATCAAATTTGCCCATGCACCAATAGATACCCGTGTAGGAATTCGGATCGCGCCCATCGAGAGAATATTTGTTGTTCAAATATTCAAGCCTTTGCAGAGCCTCCTCGGGTCCATTCGACCAGCGTACGATTCCCTTGCCCCACAACATACGCATGTAGTTGTGAATCACGCCTGTTTTAAGGAGCTCCTTTTGCGCTGCGTTCCATACCGGATCCGGACTTTCTGCGGCTTCGAGCTTTTCAAGAGTCACTTGCTTTGCTGGAGGGGGCGTAAATTTTTTGAGTGTTTCCCATGCCCAATTCGGAACGAGCGCTGGTGCACCGAGTGCAACTCCATTCCGGTAAGCAAAGTGAGCCATATTCTGGCCAAGCTCACGCCATGTCACGAGCTCATCAACAAATTTCGCTGCAGAAGCTTCGGCATGAATCTCGAGAGCCTGATTCACCCCCATGGTTTCCGAGACTCGCGCGAGCACAGTGCGGGGATGAATCATACCAAAATGCAGCCACGGCGAGAGCTTCGATGAACAGGATTCATTGGGATGATTCCTCTCTTCAGCGTAACGTCCCAAATCTTTCTGCAAAAATCTCTCAAGCTGATTTAGCGCGGCAGATTCTCCGCCCAGGAGATTCTTCACAGCTGGAACAGACTCACTCACGCGCGCAAATGAGCACATAGCCTGAGCATATTCGCGTGCATCAAACCTGGTTTCACCAACCACGTCACCGAGCAACAGTTCCCCCTTGATGGGCAAACGCTCCGAAAAAACTAAGCGTTCGGAAATCATTTTTTCAAGACCAGTGCGCTCACGCTCCGCTGCAGCAATGTAGCCCTGCAGCTTTGGGCGAATGAAACGCGCAGCCGCCTCGGCCTTGGGATGTTTAAAGAGTGGTACCAAGCCAACATCGTCGACGAGCACGAAAGCCGCGCTCGGATTCCTTTTTTCCAAAGTGCGATGGGCGCGCAGCGCAATATCAGGAAAAATGTAGAATGGTGCCCAGTCGCAAACCACAAGCGAAGCATCATCGAACAAAGCCGGAACCAATGCTGCGTTTGCAACTTTTTCAGGCGAGGAGAGTAGCCCAGTTGTGAACGCCTCTTCCGGCTTAAGATGTGATGAGATTCGAGCGGACACGTTTTTTTCTGGCTCCACAAGAGGATCGTGTCCTTGAGGAACAAAAAGGTATCCCGAAAAGCGTCCAGCGGTCGAGGCGGCGGATTCGCCGATAAACGAATGCACTCGCATGCTCGACCAAGGGGCATTGCCCGACATGGCTTCAACCACCAACAATGGCTTGCTTAAGGCTTTGGAGAAAGCCGATGCGACCGCGAGTCCGGCATTGTCTTGGGTGCGGCGTTGGACGGTCATCAAATAAAGCACATATTTCCCCCCCACAGCCGTGCCGCGTGCAGCAGCGTCGAGCACAGCGGCGCACTTGTGAGCATCCGGAGGGGCCGCCTTGAAAGCCGTAAGCGGCTGTGGATCGCGCCCACCTACCCCATCGAGCACCAACAAACGCTCAAGATAAAGCCCCTGTTCTGCGAGTTCACCACAAAAACGCTGCGATTGACTGGTCATCTGGTGCTTTTCTCCCACCTGCCGCTGTTGAGCCGGCCCGCATCTCGGGCTAGAACCAACCATTCTCGAATCGAGGCAGCAAATGGCAAGTCATACTGGGGTTATTTTTCGGGTCAGCAGTTTCGGTGAGTCGCATGGGCCCGCCGTAGGATGCTGTATTGACGGCTGTCCTGCAGGCATCGCTCTCGATGTTGCAGCCATACAGTCTGCACTCGATCGCCGCCGCCCAGGGCAGAGCGCTGTGACATCCCCTCGAGCAGAACCCGATACCGTGCGTATTCTCTCGGGAGTGGAAGACGGCATCACGCTCGGGACACCCATTGCCCTGCTCGTGGAAAACACCAACGTTCGCCCGCAGGACTACAATGAAAGCAGCACTGCCTATCGACCAGGGCATGCCGATTTCACCTATGAGGCGAAATTTGGGCGACGTGCTCGCAGTGGCGGTGGTCGTGCGAGCGCGCGTGAAACTGTCGCGCGGGTCGCTGCAGGAGCGGTGGCTGAACAATTACTCAAGCAAATCTGCACTGAACCCATCGAAGTACTGGCTTGGGTACAGCGCCTTGCACATATTGAATGCCCCGCAGAAACATTGCCGCAGAACCGCGCCGAGGTCGAAGCTCACCCTTTGCGGGTTCCAGTCCCCGAGTCAGCGGCGCTTA